>JAUNEG010000015.1 GCA_030525685.1 Atopobiaceae bacterium
TTGCTTGCTTGGAATCATTATCGCGCAGGTAGAAGCGGACACCGCCGCTGGCATATTCACCTTTCTCGGCGATTTCTGACATCGGCCTCCCAAGCGTCCTGCTCTGGCCGATTATCTCGAACTGGTCAGGGTTGTACTTGTCGAGAAACGTGATGGGAACGCCCATCAGGCCGGGGTAGTCGCAAGGGATATCCGCCGTCCTAGACACCTCGATGGCGTCGTAATTGACGTACTTCGGGTAATCGTCCGGATTGTACCGCCGGAAGAGAACGAGGTCTTCATGGCGCTGCTTGAAATCAAGGTTGGTGAACCAGCGCACACCCTTCACCCTTACCCACTTCCGACCGTCTGGATCAATACCGCACCCGGAGGCGTTCAGCGGATACGAATCGGGGACGTTGAACTTCCTGTCCCCCGAATGGATGCTCGGGCCGAACCACATCTTGTTGCAAGCCAGCAAGGGGAAGATTTCCTTGTAGGTGATGGCGTTCACGTTGCCGATGATGATGAAGCTCTTCGAATGCTCAATGAGCGTGGCAACGTACTCGCGAAAGAGCGAGAACGGAGGGTTGGTGACAACGATGTCCGCCTCATCAAGCAGCTGAAGGCATTCGGCACTACGAAAGTCACCGTCACCCTCAAGCCGCTCGATGCTGTTTTCGCCGGTGCGGAACAGCTCGGCGACATCGAGCATGTCTATACCGCCCTCGCCACCGGCGTCATGCACGGTTGTAACGACGGCCTTGTAGGGGGTGCGCCGCGCCTCGTCCGATTCGTCACCGAAGGGCGTAAGCTGAGTGCCCGTGATGGGCGAGCCGGAGTAGCAGGTCGCGATGAGCTTCCTGAGCTTGAGCTTATTGAAGTTCAGCGCGAAGTACTTGAAGAAGTTCGACTCATAGGGGTCATCGCAGTTGCAGAGGACTGTCTTGCCCTTGAAGTGCGGGCGGTAGTGCCTCAACTCGTTCTCGATCTCCGCAAGCTGAGTGTAGAACTCATCCTTTTTGGCGTTGCGCGCGTTTTCGAGTGATGAGTTTTTCGCCATAGGGGCTCCTCAACAGCAGCGTGAAATAGCGTCTCCATTGTAAGCCAGCAGCCGGTTTTCAACCCTTCCCACAGCCTACGGACGTCACTCAAGGCCCTCCGGCTGTGGAACGCGCTGAAAACCGGCACAGACTAGAGGTGAAATCCTGCGAGATTCCTCTCCATAGAAATTCCTTTCACCCCTTTTTCACCCTTCCGGGCGTTTAAGATGCCCCAACATAAGAAAACAGGCCAGAGGTTTTATACCATCTGACCTGCGAAAATATCATGGTGCCCCCGGGCCGATTCGAACGGCCGACACCCGCTTTAGGAGAGCGGTGCTCTATCCCCTGAGCTACGAAGGCATGGGTGCCATTCTAGCACGCGCGGCACGGGGCCGCGCGACGCCGCGGCGCTACCTCTTGCCCTTGCGGGCGTCCTTCGCCGCCCTCTCCGCGATCTGGCGGGCGCGCTCCTCCTCCAGGAGATCGGCGAGCTTCTTGTCGGTCAGGCCGTTGACGCGCGCCTGGACCTGCTTGCGGAACGGGCGACGCTTGACGAAGTCGTAGATGATGGCGGCGATGATGCACGCGTAGGCGCCGACGAGGGTGCCCATGGAGAGCGCGCCCTGCCAGATGCTCATGTTGGTGGTCTCGCCGCAGAGGTAGACGCACACCAGCGAGATGACGGTGAGCGCCATGCCGACGCCCACCATGATCCAGAAGACGCGCTCGGTGCGACGGTAGTCCGGCATGCTGCGAAGGACGAGGTCATAGGCGCGGTTGCGAAGGTCGCTCTCCTCGCGCTCCTTGCGCCTGCGCTCGCGCTTCTCCTCCTTGGACTCGTTCTTGTCGCCGAAGAGGCTCGGCTTGGACGAGGAGGCGGAGCCGGTCCGGACGGACGCGGCGGCCTCGCGGGCGGGTTTGGCCTTGGCGGCGGAGCTCCGCGAGAAGCCCTTCTTCTCGTCGCTCTCGGCGGCGGCGGCCTCGGCCTCCTTCTTGGGCCGGCCGACGGCGTTGCCCTCGGCCTCGCGGCGGGCCCCCTCGATGGTGTCGCGCAGTGACATGACGCTCCCTACTTGGTGCGGGCAGGCACGAAGGCGCTGCCGGTGATGATCTGATAGGCCTCTTGGTAGCGCTTGGAGGTACCCTCGATGACCTCGGCCGGGATGCGCGGCGGCTCGCCGGTCATGTCCCAGTTGGCGCGCAGCCAGTCGCGGACGTACTGCTTGTCGTAGCTCGGCTGGACCTTGCCCTCCTCGTAGGAGTCGGCGGGCCAGAAGCGGCTGGAATCGGGCGTGAGGCACTCGTCGATCAGCGAGAGCCTGCCGTCGATGAAGCCGAACTCGAACTTGGTGTCAGCGATGATGACGCCCTGCTCGGCGGCGTAGTCGGCCGCGGCCTTGTAGATCGAGAGGGACGCGTCGCGCAGCTGGGCCGCAACGTCCTCGCCCACGATCTCGCAGCAGCGCTCGAAGGAGATGTTCTCGTCGTGGTCGCCGAGCTCTGCCTTGGTGGACGGGGTGAAGATCGGCTCGGGGAGCTTGGAGGCTTCGGTCAGGCCGTCGGGCAGCTTGATGCCGCAGACGGTGCCGTCCTCGTCGTAGGTCTTCTTGCCGGAGCCGGTGAGGTAGCCGCGGACGATGCACTCGATGGGCACGGTCTGGGCCTTCTTGACCAGCATGGAACGGCCGGCGAGGTAGTCGGCATAGGGCTTGAACCCCTCGGGCAGGCCGGCCACGTCGCAGGAGATCATGTGGTTGGGGATGAGGTCGGCAAAGCGCTCGAACCAGAACGCGGAGATGCGCGTGAGGATCTCGCCCTTGTGCGGGATCTCGTCGGGGAGGATGAAGTCGTAGGCGCTGATGCGGTCCGACGCGACCATGAGCAGGCTGTCGCCGCAGTCGTAGATGTCGCGCACCTTGCCGTGCGAGTCCGGACGGAGCTCCATCTCAGCCATTTCGGCCACCTTTCCTAGGCGTTTCACTCAATCTCCTAGTATACGTCACCGAGGGGCGACATCCTCGCGCGGCTACCGGTCCTGCTGCTTGCGCTGGGCTCGCAGGGGGATGCGCAGCGTGAAGGTGGTGCCGCGACCGAGCTCGGACTCGACGAGGATCGTGCCGTTGTGCCGGTCCACGATCTCCTTGGTGATCGCAAGACCCACGCCGAGGCCGCCGGAGACGCGCTCGCGGCTGACGTCAGAGCGCCAGAAGCGCGCGAAGGTCTGCGGTATGTCCTCCTTGGCGATGCCGATGCCCGTGTCCTGGACGCCCACGAGGAAGTCGGAGCGGTCCTGTCGCAGCGAGACCTTCACCCAGCCGTCGGCGTTGGTGTAGCGCAGGGCGTTGCTCATGAGGTTCACGATGGCCTCGCGCAGAAGGTCGGAATCGACGTCGGCGTAGAGCTCGTGATGGGGCGTCTCGTCAACGAAGCGCAGGTGGAGACCGTGCTCGTGGAAGAGCTGGTGCTGGGAGGAGACGAGGCTCTTCACGAGGTAGACCAGGTCGGTGCGCTCTACCTTGAGCTCCGTCGTGCCGTTCTCCAGCCGCGAGAGCTTGAGCATCGCGTCGATCAGCCGCGAGAGACGCCGAACCTCGCCCGCGACGACCTCGAGATGCTCGTCGTCGGCGGGGAGCACGCCGTCCTGCATCGCCTCGACGGTGGCCTGCATCGCCATGAGCGGCGTGCGCAGCTCGTGGGCGACGTCGCCGGTGAGGCGGTGCTCGAGCTTGAGGTCGCGCTCGATCGTGCCCGCCATGTCGTCGAACGTCTCGCCGAGCTGGCCCACCTCGTCGGTGCCCGTCACGCCGGAGCGCGCGGTGAGGTCGCCGTTTCTGATCTGCTTGGCGGTGGAGGTGATGCGCTGGATGGGATGGGCGACGGAACGCGAGACGAAGTAGCCGATCACGCAGGCGAGAATGGCCGCGATGGCGGCGGCGGTGGCGATGGCGCCGTAGGAGTTGGCGCGAAACGCCGCGTCCGCCTTGGTGAGCAGGGCCTCCGAGCCGAGCGCCCAGAGGCGCACGTAGCCCACGACGTCGCCCGACGGGGAGGTGATGTCCGCGCTCACCATCGCGCCCTCGGACGCGGGTGCCGTCGCAGGGGTCTGCGGGGCGACGCGCCCGTCTATGGCATGGGCGGTCGAGGCCGCCCACGCGTCGTCATAGAGGGCGTCCCCGTCGACGGTGACCACCTGGACCACGATCTCCGACGAGATGGCGGACGCGGAGCCGGCGACGGAGGCGACCTCCTCGTCCAGCTCGCCCGTGCGCGCGTACGCGTCGGAGATGACGCCGGCAGTCGAGTCCGCCACGGCCTGCATGTTCTGCCGCGTGTAGGCCATGAACTGGCCCTCCCACACGACGGCGAGGACGATCGCGAGCACGGCGGCCGTCATGATGGCGGTGAGCGCGAAGGCGAAGGTGAGGCGCGTCGCATAGGGGCGGCCCCGCTTGGGACGCGGCTTTATGGTGTTCCAGGAGGCCGACGACGAGGCTGGCGAGGGCGAGTCCTCGTGGCGGGCCCGCTCGCCGGTGACGAAGCGTGCCGACATGGCGGGACCGGCCTACTCGGCGGGCTTCTCGGGCGCCTCGAAGCGATAGCCCACGCCGTGGACGGTATAGAGCCAGCGCGGGTTGCGCGGGTCGTCGCCGAGCTTGGCACGGAGGTTCTTCACGTGGGAGTCGATCGTGCGCTCGTAGCCCTCGAAGTCGTAGCCGAGGACCTTCTCCACCAGCTCCATGCGGGTGTAGACGCGGCCCGGATAGCGCGCGAGGGTGGTGAGCAGCTTGAACTCGGAGGCGGTGAGGTCGACCTCCTTGCCCTCCACGAGCACCTTGTGGCCGGAGACGTCGATCACGAGGTCGCCGAAGTCCAGCGTCTCGAGCGCGGGCTCTGCCTCGGTGTGGGCGCGGCGCAGCAGCGCGCGGACGCGGGCCACGAGCTCGCGCGGCGAGAAGGGCTTGATCAGGTAGTCGTCGGCGCCGAGCTCCAGGCCGATGATGCGGTCCTCGACCTCGCCCTTGGCGGTGAGCATGATGATGGGCACGTTGGAGGTCTCGCGGATGGCGCGGCACACGCGCTCGCCGGAAAGCTTGGGGAGCATCAGGTCGAGGATGACGAGATCGAAGGCGTGCTTCTCGAACTCCTCGACCGCGCTCTGCCCGTCGCCGACGCCGCGCACGATGTAGTTCTCGCGCTCGAGGTAGGCGGCGACGGCGTCACGGATCGCCTTCTCGTCCTCGACCAACAGGATTTTCTTCTCGTCCGAAGCCATCGTGGGGCCTCCCTGATCTGCTCTCGAGTTGCCAAATCGGGCTCGTAAGTGTCATTAGTGTACCCCACGCGGGGAGAAACGTTGCGACCTTACAGGCGGAAGGTGCGGACGGCGACGGAAGCGGGGTAGCCTGTGTCCGCGTCCTTGATGGTCGCGAAGGTCACGAACGTGTCGCATTCGCCGGCACGGGCGGGGAACTCGCCGTAGTCGACGGAGCGGTCCGAGGCGGAGAGCACCGAGTACTGCCGTTTGGCTAGGTCAATCACGAAGTACGAGGACGTCCCCCTGATCACGACCACGTCGCCCTTGCCGCAGCCCCCCTCCGACGGCTCGCGGTTGAGGCGGAAGAAGCCGCCGTCCGCCGTGCCGATGTAGGTGCCCATCTGGCCGAGGAGGCCGCCCGTGCTGTAGCTCGCCTCAACCGAGACGAGAAACCGCTCGCCCACGCGGGTGGCGCGGAACGGCCGCACGTTCTGGGGCATGACGAGCTGGTCGAGACGGGTCTCCAGGTCGTCCGAGAGGGAGTAGGCCGTCACCCCGTAGAACACGCCCTCGTCGGCGCGGACGCGCGGCGTGAGGACGACGGCGTCGCCCGAGACGGTGGGCGCGGTGGCGAACCGGCCCGGGGACTCGACGACGGGCTGCGCCTCGGCGCCGCCCTCGTGCCAGAGGTAGCAGAACGAGCTCTCCGTGGTTCTCGACCCCCCGGTCGAGGGCTGCACCTGCCAGATGACCGAGCGGCCGGTCACGGCGAAGGGCGCGGGGTCGAAGTCGGCGTCCCCCTCCCAGAGCGCGGTGGGCGACGAGGTGAGCGCCCCGCCCGAGAAGGGCGCGGCGTAGAGCGTCCACGCGCGGGTCTGGAGGTCAAGCTCCGTCCAGGCGTAGAGGTAGTCGGAGCAGCGAACGTCGTAGATGACGGTCGTGGTTTCATGTCCGACCGGCTCGGAGACGACCTCGCTGAGCGCGCCCGAGGCGAGCGAGAGCGCCGAGGCGACCACCATAGGCGTGGCGGAGGCCCCGGCCGTGGTCACGGGGATCCAGGTGCCCTCCGCGGGGTGCAGCACGTTGGAGAGCGGCAGCCTCCAGGACGCCTCCTCCACGAGCTCGGCGTCGACGGACTCGAACGACTCGAGGATGTCCTCGGCGGAGTCCTCGTCGACGACCACGGGGTCGGAGTTGATCTCGTCCCCCGTGTGCGAACAGCCCGAGAGCGCCCCCGCGGCCACCACGGCGACGGCGGAGCCGGCCGCGGCGGCCTTGAGGAACGAGCGCCTCGTGGGCTTGGGGCGTGGCAGGCGCATGGCTAGGCGGTGGCCTGCGCGGCGGCCTCGGTGAGGGCGCGCGCGAGCTGGTCGGCGCAGGAGGTGGGGCGAGGTCCGCAGGTGTTGCCCGCGAGGATGCCCGAGATCTCGTCGACGGTGTGGCCGGCCACGAGCTTGCTCACGGCCTTGAGGTTGCCGTTGCAGCCGCCCTCGAAGGAGACCTGCTCGATGGTCCTGCCGTCATCGGAAAGGTCGATGTGGATGGCACGCGAGCAGACGCCGCGCGGGGTGTAGTCAAAGTGCATCGTTCTTCTCCTCCCGTGCAAAGGGGACAGTCACTCTTGCACGCTCTCTGATACCTGTCGCCGATGTGCAAAAGCGACTGTCCCTTTTGCACGGTGCGCGGCGCGCGGTTAGTCGAAGCTCAGCTGCTCCAGGCGGTCGAAGACCACGCCGGCGCGCGTGAGGAAGGCGCGCGGGTCGAAGAAGGCGTCCAGCTCCGCGGCCGGGACGGTGCAGCGCGGGTCTGCCTCGAGCTTCTCGCGGAACGTGGTGCCGCCGGCGCACTGCTGGACCTCGCGCCACGTGGCCATGGCGTTCTCCTGCACGATGGCGTAGGCCTCCTCGCGGGTGATGCCCGTCTCCACGAGGGCGAGAAGGACCTTGGACGAGAAGATCAGGCCGCGCGTCTTGTTGAGGTTGGCGAGCATCTGCGCAGGGTAGAGGATGAGGCCGTCCACGATGCGCGTGAGGCACTGGAACATGTGGTCGAGGGCGATGAAGCTGTCGGCCTGCGCCACGCGCTCGGAGGAGCTGTGGCTGATGTCGCGCTCGTGCCAGAGCGCCACGTTGTCGAAGGCCACCTGCGCGTTGGCCTTCACCACGCGGGAGAGGCCGCAGACCTTCTCCACCGTGATGGGGTTGCGCTTGTGCGGCATGGCCGAGCTGCCCTTTTGACCCTTGCGGAACGGCTCCTCGGCCTCGAGGGTGTCGGTCTTCTGGAGGTTGCGGATCTCCGTGGCGATGCGCTCGCAGGTGGCGGCGGTGGTGGCCAGGACGCCGGCGAGGCAGGCGTGGTGGTCGCGGGAGATGACCTGCGTGGACAGCGGGTCGTGGACGAGGCCCAGGTGCTCGCAGACGTACTCCTCGACGAACGGGTCGATGGAGGAGTAGGTGCCCACCGCGCCGGAGATGGCGCCGAAGGCCACGTTGGCGCGGGCGTCCTTGAGGCGGTCGTAGTCGCGCTTGAGCTCCCAGGCCCAGCTGCCGAACTTCATGCCGAAGGTCATGGGCTCGGCGTGGATGCCGTGGGTGCGGCCCACGCAGAGGGTGTCGCGCTCCTCGAAGGCGCGGCGCCTGCAGATCTCGCCGAGCTTCCTGCAGTCCTCGATGAGGATGTCGGTGGCCTGGACGAGCTGGTAGCAGAGGGCGGTGTCGCCGAGGTCGGAGGACGTCATGCCAAAGTGGACCCAGCGCGACGGCCTGGGCTCTCCCTCGGGGACGTCGCGGTCGATGTACTCGCCCATGTTGGTGAGGAAGGCGATAACGTCGTGGTTGGTCACGGCCTCGATGGCGTCGACCTCGTCCTTGTTGAAGTCCGCGTGCTCGCGGATCCAGGCGGCCTCCTCGCGCGTGATGCCGATCTTGCCCATCTCGGCGTGCGCCTCGCAGGCCAGCACCTCGATCTCCTGCCAGATGCGGTACTTGTTCTCCAGGGAGAAGATGTGGCCCATCTCGGGACGGGTGTAGCGGTCGATCATGCGGGGCCTCCTCGGCGGTTGCGCGGCTGACCCCTCGATTCTACCGCAGGGCGCCCTCGTCCTTCTCGAGCGCGGCGCGTGCCTCGCCCATCTGCACGACAACCGCGTCGTGACCGGTGCCGCCGTAGGCCGCGCGGGCGTTGGCGATGCCGGCCGGGTCCAGGTCCCGCGCGATGTCCGCCTCGAAGAGCGGGCTCGCCGCGGCGAACTCCTCGGTCGTGAGGTCCTCGAGGCCCTTGCCGTGCTTCTCGCAATAGAGCACGAGCTCGCCCACCACGCGGTGCGCCTCGCGGAAGGGCATTCCCTTCTTGGCCAGGTAGTCGGCCACGTCCGTGGCCGCCGAGAAGCCCGTGCCCGCCTGGGCGAGCATGGCGCCCGCGTTGACGGTCCAGGTCTCCACCATGCCCGCGGCGATCTCCATGCAGTCGGAGAGCGTGCGAGCCGCGTCGAGCGGGCCCTCCTTGCACTCCTGGAGGTCCTTGTTGTACGCCAGCGGGAGCGACTTCATGGTGGTGAGCAGCGCCATCAGGTCACCGTAGACGCGACCGCACTTGCCGCGCGTGAGCTCGGCGAAGTCGGGGTTCTTCTTCTGCGGCATGATCGAGGAGCCGGTGGAGTACTCGTCCGAGAGCGTGATGAAGCCGAACTCCGTGGAGCTCCACAGCACGATCTCCTCGCAGAGGCGCGAGAGGTGCATCATGCTCACGGCGCAGGCGTACTCGAGGTCGAGCAGGTAGTCGCGGTCGGAGACGGCGTCGAGCGAGTTGGGGATCGTGCGCGAGAAGCCCAGGAGCTCCGTGGTGCGCTCACGGTTCAGCGGGTAGGTGGTCCCGGCGAGCGCGGCGGCTCCGAGCGGGTTGGCGTCCGCGGCGTCGCGCGCGGCGACGAGGCGCGTGTGGTCGCGCGCGAACATCCAGAAGTACGCGAGCAGGTGGTGGGAGAGCAGCACCGGCTGCGCGTGCTGGAGATGCGTGTAGCCGGGCATCACGACGTCGAGGTTCTTGTCGGCCGCGTCGAGAAGGACGCGGCGCAGCTCGACGTTGCCGGCCATGAGCTCCTCGCAGAGGTCCTTGGCGAGCAGGCGGATGTCGGTGGCGACCTGGTCGTTGCGGGAGCGCCCGGTGTGCAGGCGCCCGCCGGCGGCGCCAATCGCGCGGGTGAGCGCGCCTTCCACCGCCATGTGGACGTCCTCGTCGTTGACGTCCCAGGCGAAGGTGTCGGCGTCGATCTGCGCGGCGATGTCGGCGAGGCCCGCGTCGATCGCGGCCTGGTCCTCGGCAGAGATGATGCCCTGCTCGGCGAGCATGCGGGCATGCGCGCGGCTGCCGACGATGTCGTGGGCCGCCATGTTCTTGTCGACCTCGAGGCTCGCGCCGAACTCCTGCGTGAACTGGTCCACGCCCTTCTCGAACCTGCCGCCCCACAGCGCCATCGTGGCTCCTTCCTCGCAGACCTCTCTCGATAAGCTTATCGCACGGCCTCGCGGGTCGGCCAGAACGAAAGAATCCGCCTTGAAAACCGACTTGTGAGTGGTTTTCCGCTCGCGGTTGCCACCGTAGAGCTTTCGCGTCGCCGTCCAACTGCGTAAACGCTATCCGCAAAAGGTGGTCTCGTGTCCTTTGCGGTGCAAAAGTGTTCAGAAATCGGTTTTCAAGGCAGGTCAGCTCAGATTTACCCCCGCTCAGCGCGACGGCCGGCCGGGAGTCCTCGCGGCCGGCCGTTTCTCGTGAAACGTGCCGCGCGCCTAGTGGACGGGCTGGAGGCCGGAGCCGGGGCCCTGGACCTTGGACCAGGTCTTGGACTGCAGGCCATGGAGCTCGATGAAGCCGCGGGCGGCGGTGTGGTCGAAGGAGTCGCCCTCGTCGTAGGTCGCGAGGTTGTAGTCGTAGAGGCTGTAAGGGCTGCGCACGCCGTCGACAAACAGGCCGCCCTTGCACAGGATGATGCGGACGTCGCCGGTGACGAACTTCTGCGTATAGGCGTTGTAGGCGTCGATGGCCATGCGGTTCTGGCTGAACCACAGGCCGCGATACACGGTCGAGGCCCACTCGACGTCCATCTTGGCCTTCTGCTTGAGCGTCTCGGCGTCGAGGCAGAGCTGCTCGAGCGTCTGGTGAGCCTGGATCAGCAGCAGCGCCGCCGGGCACTCGTAGCACTCGCGGCTCTTGATGCCCACGACGCGGTCCTCGATCATGTCGATACGGCCGAAGCCGTTGCGGCCGGCGATCTCGTTCGCCTTGATGATGAGGGAGAGCAGGTCCATCTTCTCGCCGTTGAGCGCGGTGGGGATGCCCTCATCGAAGGAGATCACGACCTCCTCCGGCTCCGCAGGGCAGTCCTCGAGGTTGTTGGTCATCGTCCAGATGTCCGCGGGCGGCTTGTTCCAGGTGTCCTCGAGCACGCCGCACTCGATCGCGCGGCCCCAGAGGTTATCGTCGATGGAGTAGGGCTTCTTCTTGGTGGTGGGCACGGGCACGCCGTTGGCCTCGGCCCACTCCATCTCGGAGTCGCGCGTGGTGAGGTCCCACACGCGCACGGGCGCGATGATCTCCAGCTCGGGGTCGAGCGCGCGGATGCAGGTCTCAAAGCGGACCTGGTCGTTGCCCTTGCCCGTGCAGCCGTGGGCGATGTACTTGGCGCCGTACTGGTGCGCGATGTCCACGAGATGCTTGGAGATCAGCGGGCGGGACAGCGCGGAGAGCAGCGGGTAGACGCCTTCGTACTTGCCGTTGGCCCAGATCGCCTTGGAGAGGATCTTCTTGGCGTACTCGGCGCGCATGTCGATAGCCTCGGAGGCGATGGCACCCATGTCCAGCGCCTTCTGCTTGATCCAGGAGAGGTCCTTCTCGTCCTGGCCGACGTTGCCGCAGATGGCGATAACGTCGAGGTTCTTCTCGACCTGCAGCCACTTGACGATGACGGACGTGTCCAGTCCGCCGGAGTACGCGAGGACGACCTTTTCCTTCTCTGCCATGATGCTCCCTTTCTGTGGGTGGGTTACCTGCTGGGTGTGCTGCCTACGAAAAAGCCCCGACGTCGCGGGGCGCTGGGCTGGCTGGTGACAAGAACCGGCATGCTTGAGCGACGCGCGACATCTAGGGCGTGATTCGTCGGTTCTGGCGTCGGGATGCGAGGAGGGCGGCACACGCAGGTGCGCTGGAAACGTTCTTCAACGTTGGCCTCCTCAGTAGTTGAGCGGGCGCGGGCTATTGGCCCGCGGCTGTCTGACGTGCTGAGTGTAGGTCCTGGGCGTGAGGGCGGCGAGAAGCGACTTCGTCTTGAAACATTGGCGGGACAGGCGCGTCTCGGGCTTCTCGGCCTCTCTTTGGAGGGTTTGGGTTCGATGGACGGGCAATGGTTCTATTAAATCCTATATTTTCCCAGCTAGCTGCGTCGTGCGAGTTTTTATACCAGCGCACGGGGGTGTTTTCTGAACCCAAACCGTTTTCGGGTTTGGGTTCGAATTCTCGGACAATCAGTCACATATTCTTTTGAACTACTCGTCTACCTGCGTATTCTTAGGCGGCCTGTCAGCCCCGCCGGCAATCGTGAACCCAAACCCTCGGCGGCCCGGGAACGGGCGGCAAAGGAGAGGGCCGGACGTCGAGAGGGACGTCCGGCCCGGGCCGTGCGATGGTGCGCCCTCAGGGGTTCGAACCCTGGACCTTGGGATTAAAAGTCCCCTGCTCTGCCAGCTGAGCTAAGGGCGCGCGGGTCTATTTTACTACTCCCAGGCCCACTGCCCGTTCACGAACACAGGGACCTCAGTGCCGTCGGCGCAGATGCCGGTGATGGTCATGTCGTCGGTGCCGATCATGAAGTCGACGTGCGCCGCGCCCTGGTTGACGCCGTGCGCGAGCAGCGTCTCCTTGTCCATCTTCACGCCGCCGGCGACGCACTCGGGAAACCCCATGCCCAGCGCCAGGTGGCAGCTCGCGTTCTCGTCGTAGAGGGTGTCATAGAAGAGGGTGTCGCTCTGGCGGATGGGCGTGTTCTTGGAGACGAGCGCGCACTCGCCGAGGCGGCGCGACCCCTCGTCCGTCTCGATGATGTGGCGCAGGACCTCGCGCCCCTGCTCCGCGCCGAAGTCAACCACCTCGCCGCCCTCGAAGCGCAGCCAGAAGTCGCGCACGACCTGGCCGGCGCGGACGAGCGGCAGCGCGGAGTGCACCACGCCGTCGGCGCGCAGGCGATCCGGGGAGGTGAAGACCTCCTCGGTGGGGATGTTGGGGAAGAAGGTCACGCCGTCCTGCGTGCGACCCGCGCCGCCGTCCCAGATGTGGCCCTCGTTCAGGCCGACGGTGAGGTCGGTGCCGTTGGAGGCCTCGTAACGCAGCGCGTCGAAGCGGTGCTCGTTGAGGAAGCGCTTGGTCTTCTCGAAGGAGGCGTTGTGCGTCTCCCAGGCGCTCTCCGGGTCCTCGCCGTCCGCGCGGGAGACCTCGAGAATGATGAGCCACAGGCGGTAGAGTGCCTCGGCCGGGGAGAGCTCGGGGAACACCTCGCTCGCCCACGCCTGGACCGGCACACCGGCGATGCACCAGGCGTTGCGGCCGAAGTCCATGCCGTCGCGGAACGAGCGGCACTCGGTGTTGCGGGCGCGCGACGCGGCCGCCGGCTTGGCGGGGTCGATGCCGCGCAGGATGGAGGGGTCCTGGCCCTCCAGGAATAGGAACGCCGCACCGGCCTCGGCGAGCGAGTTGAGCTGCTCGACCTTCCAGGACGGGGTGTGCTCGAAGGCCTCGAGCGGACAGTTCTCGTAGGTCAGGCGCGTGACCTCGTCGTCCGCCCAGATCACGGTCACGTGCGCAGCTCCGTTGCGGTACGCGGCGCGCACCACGCGACGGGCGAAGTCGGCGCGCTCGACGGGCGCCTCGAGCACGAGCTCCTGGCCGCGCTGCAGGGCCACGCCCTTGCGGACGAGCAGGGCGGCGTAGAGGTCGAGTTGCTCGGAGAGCCGCTCCGTGGCGATGCGGCACTCCTCGTCGGTCATGGGGATGTCTGCCATGGTCTTCCTTCCTCGGCCCGCGGGCGGGCGGCGGCAACAAAAAAGGGCCCCGGCGTGGGGCCCCGGCTGTTCTGGAGCGGGCAACGGGACTCGAACCCGCGAATGTCAGCTTGGGAAGCTGATGCCTTACCACTTGGCGATGCCCGCGATCAAACGCCAGACGCTCCGGCGCATGGAGAAGTATACCCTGCCGCGACGCCGGCGGGCAAGGCGCGTCGAAAGCACACGCGGCGGGCGGCGGGACGACGTGGAGAGTCCATGGCGGCGGTCGGTCCCAACGACGGGCGGGCGGTCCGGCGTCGATTTCCGTCCGGACCCCCTGCCAGCAGCGACGCGCCCGCACGGGACGCCGCGGGCAGCTTCGTGACAGCGAGCGGCAAGCGAGCGTCACAGTGGGGGAAGCCGCGCCGCGTAACGTGAGGCCTCCCATCCCCGAGAGGACAGGAGGCCTGATGTCAGAGAGGGTGCTCGGCGCAGCGGCGCGCACGGCGAGAAGAACGGGGTCCCCGCGCTCCTCCCCGAGGGGAGGCGACCTGCCCCGCGGGCGGAACAACCCCGCGGTGGGACACGCCGGGCGCGCGCGACGGCCCTGGCGCGCGGCCGTCGCCTAGGGGCGCTACGAGCGGCGGATCATCTCCGTGACGAGCGACGCGACCTGGGCGGCCTTGTCGCCGTTGACGTTGTCCTCGACGTCGTCCGCGGTACGCGAGAGCGCGGGCAGGCCGTTGGGGCCGAGGCCCATGAGCGTCACGGAGCGCAGCGAGGAGCGCATGGCGGGCGTGGCGTCCGTGTCCTCCCAGTCGTGGGGCTCCTGGGCGAGCTCCACGTGGAGGTCGGAGGCGACACCGGAGAGGAGGCGGACCATCCTGCGGTCGGCACGGCGGGTCTCCTCGAGACCCTCGGTCTTGAGGGCGGTGAGGTGGCCGGCGCCCACGCAGGAGAGGTTGACCACGAAGCAGCCCCTGATGTCGGAGCGGTGGCGCGCGAGGAACGCGCGCATGCCGGCATTGCCGAGAGAGGAGCCTCCCAAGGCGGCGAACCAGATGTCGTGCGCGAGGAGCGCGTCGTCGCCGAGGGTGAGGACGGCGTCGCGCAGCTCCTCCTCGCTCGGCTCGTCCTCGGCGGGCTGCTCGTCGGCGACGGGCTCGTCGTCCTCGACGAGGCGCAGGCCTGCGCGCGCGGCGGCGCCGCCGCGCCAGGTGCCGTCGTCCTCGGGGACGTCGTCGTCCGTCTCGACCTCGGAGGACGGCCTGCGGCGCAGCTTGCCGAGGAGGGAGCGGAGGCCGCGCTTGGGCTTCTCGCCCGCGCGGGCGACGTCCTCGGGCGTGATCGTGTCAATGGGAGCGGCGGGGGCAGGGGCCTCGGCCGGTTCGGCCGCTGCGGCGTTCGCAACTTCCCCCGAGGCCTGGACGCGCGTGGCCTGGGGGTCGGTGGCGAAGGGGTCGGCCTCGTTCTCGGACGGGTCGGGGAGGTCGAAGAGCGAGGCGCGGCGGGCGACGCTCGAGAGCTGCGGGCGATAGCTGGTCTTGCCCCACTCGGGGTCGCTCGGGGCGTCGGGGCGCTCGATGGGCGCGGTGGGGCGCGTGGCGTCGGAATCGAAGTCCTCGACCAGTTCGGAGAGGCCGGCGTCATCCTTGGGACCGACGCCCTCGCCGCCCTCGTCCATGGCCGAGAGGCGACCGGTCGACATCAGGTCCTCGCGCGTGGTCCCCGCGTCGGCGGCGACGTCGAACGCCATCGTGGCGGCAGGCGCGGGCGGCTCCGGGGCGGCGGGGATGACGTACTCGATCTCGCAGCTCTCGGGCAGGATGCCGAGTGAGCGAAGCACCTCCTCACCGTGGCGGGTGCCCAGCACGGGCTCGGCGGCAGGGGCGACGACAGGCGCGGAGGCGTCCGTCTCGACGGCACCGGCCTCCTCGGACGGCGCACCGTCCTCGTCGGCCTCCGGCTGCTCGGGCTTCGCGACCTCGCGCGCACGGGGCTCGGCGCCGCTCGGGCGCACGTTCTCGAGGATGCCGAGAAGGGCCGCCACGCCGGACTTGTTGTCGTTGGCGCCCTCGGTGCAGGGAGCCATGCGCTCCGCGATCGAGCCCACCGCGAGCACGGCCGCGGGGACCGCCGCGAGGATGCCCACGACCCAGAAGAGGACGCGGAACGCGCCCGGCAGGAAACCGAGGATCTGGATGAAGGCGCAGGCCGCCACGCCCAGCGCGCACGGGACCGTGAGGCGGCTCGCGAGCGTGAGGTACGGGGCGAGGGGGGACGTGTAGAGGGGGTTCTCGTGCGGGGTGTCGTAGTGGGCCACAACGACGATGGTCCTGCTCCCCTTGGTCACGAGCGGGCCCGTGGCGCGATGGACGGCCACGACGTTCTGGCTCTGGGCGCGGGGGCCGAAGGAGATCGAGAAGCGGTGCCCGAAGAGGCGGGCGACGGAGACGGCCGCCGGGGCGATGGCGAGGAGGAGCCCAATCAGCGTGAGCGGGAGGACACCCACCCCCACGAGCACGATGCCGACGAGCGACGCGATGGCGAGAATCGCCGGCGTGAGGCCGGAGACCACGGGCTCGTCGAACTCCTCCGTGCTCACCTCGACGTCATGCTGGGCCATGAGGTCGGAGATGACCTCGGCGGCCTGGAGCTCCTCCTGGCTGTTTGCGGGGGAGATGTCGATCCTGCTGTTCAGGAAGTCAAGATAGTCGTGCGTCATGGCCATGCGAAGCATCCTTCTGACAAGTTCCGCGAACATCGCCGCGAGGCCTGCATACAATTAGAAGAGTATACGTCTTGTCCTCGCGTTGCGCAGGAAAGACAACAAAGGCTCAATGAACGGGAACGTCTGACGGGTGGGAGGTTTCGTGAAGCTCACGCACGACGACGAGCGGGCGAGGAGGATCTGCTCGCTCGCACTCGACTTCATGAACGCACGCTCGCCGCTCCCCACCTCGGCGATCGCCCGCGCCCACTACCCCGACCTGCGGGAGGACGCCTTCCGCAAGGCCTTCTCGCGCGACCGCGCCATGCTCGAGGCCTGCGGGGTCTCGCTCGTCGAGCGGCGGCAGGGCGGCGGCGAGGCCCTCTGGGAGGCGGACGTCGAGCGCTCGTTCGCCCAGGGCGCCGAGCTTGCGCCGGCGGACGCCGCCGCGCTCGAGCTCGCCTGCCGCCCCCTCGCGCAGGACCCCTCCTTCCCGCCGGCGCGGGAGCTGCGCCTGGCGCTGGCCAAGGTCGCGCGCGCCTTCGCGGAGACCCTGGCGGTCGGCGACGCGGCGGGGGCGGGCGCGCGGCGGGAGGTCGCGACCCTGCGCGGCTGCCTGACGGGGCGCCGTGCCGCCCGCGTCATCTACGTGGACGTGAGCGGGCACGAGTCGGAGCGCCTCATCGCCCCCTACGCCTTCTTCGGTCTCCGCGGCGCCCTCTACCTCGTTGCCGGCCTTCTCGACGAGAACGGCGCCGAGGTGGCGAACCACGTCCGCACCTACCGCGTCGACCGGTTCCGCCGCGTGCGCGAGGAGCCCGGCACCTCCTTCGAGCTGCCCGCCGACTTCTCCGTCGACGACTGGCGGCGCCTCCCCTTCCAGCTGGGGCCGACGACCTTCGAGGCCGTCTTCCGCGTCGAGGCCGGGCGCGAGGAGGACGTGCGTCGCGCGGTCGGCCGCCAGGGTCGTCTTGAGCGGCGTGACGAGGGCCTGGTCCTTCTCGCCCCGGGAAGCGACGTGGAAGCCGGGGCGAGCTGGGCCGTGGCCATGGGGGTCCGCCCGACCGGGCCCGAGGAGCTCGTGGGCGCGTGGAGGCGCGTCCTGGAGGGGGCGATGCGCGATGGCAGCTAGACGTGAGGGCGCCGGCCGCCCCGGCGCGCTCGACGAGGCGCGCGAGCTCGTCGCTCTTGTCGCCAGCCTCTCGGAGGCCGGCGACGCCCTGAGCGCGGACGCGGTCGCCGAGAGGCTGGGCACGGACGCGGAGCACGCCGAGAAGCTCGTGGGGCTCGTCCTCTCCTCGACGCTCGTGGGCGGGACGGGCCTGCCCCTCGCCGACGAGGGGGGCGCGCTCACCCTCGTCGACTCCGGCGGGGTGCGCGGCAGGCGCCTGCGCCTCACCCGCGACGAGACGCTCGCCCTCGCAGCCGCGCTCGAGCGCCTGGGCGTCCCTGGGGACGACCCGCTCCGCGCCCGGCTCGAGTCGTCGCTCTCCGCCGAACCCGTGGACGAGGGCCTGGTGCGACGCCTCATGGCCGGCGAGGGCGGAGGGGACGACGTCGCCGACACGCTCGAGGCCTGCGCCCGGGCGCGCGCGGCGAGAAGGGCCCTGCTCTTCTCGTACCGGAAGGCCGCCGGCGCGCAGGCCGAGCGGCGGCGCGTGCTCGTGACTGGCATTCGGAGCGAGGACGGATCCTGGTACCTCGACGCGTTCGACCTCGACCACGACGACGCGAGGACCTTCCGCGTCGACCGGATGGCGGACGCGGAGCTCGTCGAGCGCGTCGAGCCGCCCGCCGCGGCCCCGTCCGAGGGGCCGCGCACGGTAACGCTGTCGTTCTCGGATCCCCGCTACCTCACCCTGCTGCCCTGGCACGACCTTCGGGTGACGAGCGCCCCGGGCGCGCGGCCCGTGGTTGCCGAGACGCCCTACTACGGCGGGGAGTGGCTCGTGAGGATGCTGGCGGCCTGCGGAGGCACCGCGCGCAGCGACGACCCCGCGCTCGAGGCCCTGGTCGAGAAGTACGCGCGCGAGCAGCTCTCCTAGCGGTGCCCGACCTTCTCGCCGCGCACCGGGTCGCTACTCGTGGCTCGCGCGCCACATCCTCAGGTAGCGCCCGACGTTGCCGGACTCGAGCTGCGAGACGTTGCCCGACGGCAGCGACCTCACGAAGAGGCTCCCGTAGCGCTTGGTGGCCACGCGGGAGTCCGCCAGCACCAGGACGCCGGTGTCCGACGCGCTGCGGATCAGGCGGCCGGCAGCCTGCTTCACCGAGATCACGGCCTCGGGCAGCGAGTAGCGCCACCAGGCGCGCTCCTCACGCAGGTCGCGCTCGCGGACGAGCGGCTCGGTGGGGCTCGCGAACGGCAGCTTGGGGATCACCACGTAGCGCAGGGTGTCCCCCGCCGCGTCGAAGCCCTCCCAGAACGAGCGGAGCGCCATGAGCGAGAGGGTCTTCTCGGCCATGAAGCGCGTGCGCAGCCTCCGCGGCGAGGACCCGCGCTCCTGGCAGGCGAGCTCCAGCCCCTCGGCGGCGAGCCGCCCGCGCAGGCCCTCGTAGACGCGCTCCATCTCGCGCCTGTTGGTGAACAGCGTGAGCACCGAGCCGCCCATGGCCACGTGGACGTCGAAGAGCAGGTCCTCCAGGGCCTCGAGGTAGCCTCGCTCGCTCGGCGCGGGCAGGTCGCGCGCCACCACCACGGACATGTGAGCGTCGTAGTCGAAGCTCGAGTCCAGTCGCACGTCGCGATGCGCGCCCTCCGGCAGCTCGGCGAGGCCTACGGCGCGGTCGAAGTGCGAGAAGTCGTCCCCGACGGCTATGGTCGCCGACGTGAAGACCACGCTCTGCGTCTCGGGCAGCCAGCGCCGCGCGATCTCGGTGCCCACGTCGAGCTTCTCGGCCACCAGCCGCTCGGAGGCGATTCGCTTGCGGGACTTGGAGAGCTGCGCGGAGTAGACGTAGCTCTCGTCGGTACCGTCGCAGACGAGCCGTATGCCGGCGAGAAGGTCGCGCAGGTAGCGAGTCCTCTCGGCAAGGTCGCCCGCCGCCTGCGGGGCCTGCGGCTCCAGCGCCCCCTCCGCGTCGACGAGGGCGCGCACGGACTCGTCCAGCGCGTCGGTCGCCACTGACGCGGCGTCCCGCACGGCGGCCCACCCGGCCCCCTCGCGCACGCGCGCGTCGATCCAAAGCGTCAGCGTGTCGTAGTCCCCGTCGCCCCGGACCTCGCCCGCGAGGGCGTGCACGGCCTCGAACAGGTCGGCGACGGCCACCGACGAGCGCGCCACCGAGGCGGCCGCCTTGGTGAGCAGCCCCACCATCAGCGTCGAACCCTCGAGCGGCATCGCCTGAGTCAGGGCGGCGTGCAGGGCTCCGGAGCGCGTGCCGCCGAGCGCCTCGAACACGGCCTTGGCCTCGCTGCCCGACACCTCGACCGCCCACTGGCGGCGCGCCTCGGCCTCGAAGGCGTGGGCCTCGTCGACCACCCAGTGGCGGATCGGGGGCAGGATGCGCCCCTCGGCCTCCACGTCGCGCAGGAGCAGGGAGTGGTTCGTCACGACCACGTCGGAGCAGGAGGCGCGGCGGCGGGCGCCGTGCAGCAGGCAGGTTCCGGGGTAGTACGGGCAGCGCCCGCGCTGGCACTCTCCCGAGGTGGTGGTGAGCATCTCGCGCGGGACGTAGCGCCAGCGGATGCCCAGGGCGTCGAGGTCGCCCTCCGGCGACTGGCAGGCGAACGCGTAGGTCACGGCTATGGCCGTGAGCATGTCGCAGCCCACGGCGTTGTCGGAGCGGCCGTCGTGCGGGACCGCCCCGAGCGGGAGCTCCTCGGTCGCCGCGCGGTCGAGCCGCCGCAGGCAGGGATAGTGGTCGTAGCCCTTCAGGCTCGTGAACGTGAGGCCACCGGGCAGCGCCTCGGCGAGGGCCGGGAGCTCGTGGCTCACGAGCTGGTCGGTCAGGGCGTTCGTCTTGGTCGCCACGCCCACGCTCACGTGGTTGCGCTGCGCGAACAGGACCTCGGGCAGCAGGTACGCCACGGACTTGCCCACGCCGGTCCCCGCCTCTATGGCGCGGTGGGTCGACGTCGCGAGCGCCTCGGTGACCTCGGCCGCCATCGCCGCCTGCTCCGGCCGGTGCTCGGCGTGCTCGTACATGCGCGAGACCACACCCCCGCGGCCGAACTCGGCCGCAACCTCGTCCGCCGAGGGCGCCTCCAGCCGGTCGAGCTGGGCCGCGTCCGCCCGGGCGTCCCGCCCCAGGCCCCGCACGAGGTCGGCGCGGTGGGCGCGCAGCGAGAAGGGCGCGGGGTCGACCTCGGCGGCACCAGCCCCGGAGAGGTACGAGAGCACCGGTCGGAACGGCCAGTCCACCTCGGGGTGCATCGACGCCAGGCGGGCGAGAAGACCGGCCGGCAGGTCCGAGAGAGCGGTCAGCAGGATGCGCCACATGCCGCAGAGTGCATCGACGTCGTCCTCGGCGCGGTGCGTCACGGAGGCGCACCCGAAGGCCTCGGCCATGTCCGCGAGGCGGTGCGACGCCAGCCGCGGCAGGGCGATGCGCGAGAGCGCGAGGGTGTCGACCCAGGTGTCGCTCACCCGCGCCCCGCCCGGGACCGCCTCGATGAACGTGCGGTCGAAGGTCGCGTTGTGCGCGAGCACGGGACTGCCGGAGACGAACTTCGCGAGCGCGGCGACGGCCTCGCGGGCGTCCGGAGCCCCGGCCACGTCCACGCTGCGTATGCCCGTGAGCCGCTCGATCTCCTTGGGAATCGGCGTCCCCGGGTCGACGAAGGTCTGGAAGCGGCCGACCACCTCGCGCCCGCAGAGGCGCCCGGCGGAGATCTCGATGAGCTCGCAGTCCCTGAACGAGAGGCCCGTGGTCTCCGTGTCGAGCACCACCACGTCCTCCTCGAGCGGCCCGAAGTCGAGACCCCGGGCACGCTCGGCGAGGCTCAGGTAGCGGTCGCGGACGTCGGCGGGCGTGCCGGGCAGGAGGAGCTCGCCCACCGTGGCGGCGCTGCCCTCTGCCATGCGCTAGCCGCGCCTCTCGGCGCCCTCGAGCGCGTACTCGACGAAGCGCGCGCAGAGCTCGGGGAACTCGATGCCGCCGTGGCGGGCGGAGTCCGGCAGCAGACTCTCGGCCGTCATGCCGGGGATGGTGTTGGTCTCCAGAACCACGGGCGTGCCGTCCGCGCGGACGATGAAGTCGCTGCGCGAGCAGCCGCGGCAGCCCAGCGCGCGGTGCGCGCGCACGGCGAGCTCCTGGGCGCGCTTGTAGACACCGGGCTCCAGGCGCGCGGGGGTGACGTGGTGCATCGCGGGGGGCTCGTACTTGACCTTGAGGTCGTAGAACTCGGAGCCCGTCACGATCTCCACGATGGGGAGGGCGTGGGCCTCCTCGCCGTTGCCGAGGACGGGCACGGTGATCTCCGTGCCCTCGACGCAGCTCTCCACCAGCACGCGGCCACCGGCGCCGGCGGCGAGCCGCACGGCATCGGCGAGCTGGCCGCGCTCGGTGACGCGGGTGATGCCATAGCTCGACCCGTTGGCGGCGGGCTTCACGAAGAGCGGCAGCCCCAGGCGCTCGACGAGCGCGTCAGCGGCCTTCTCGCTCAGCGGCTCGTCGCCGGGCAGGTCGACGCCCTCGGGGACGGGGATGCCGGCATCCTGGAACACCGCCTTGGCGAGCTGCTTCTCCGAGGCGACGGCAGAGGCAGCGACGCCGGAGAAGGTGTACGGGATGTGCAGGACCTCCAGGAGCCCCTGGACGCAGCCGTCCTCTCCGTAGACGCCGTGCAGCGCCACGAACGCGACGTCGTAGGACCCCGCGACGAGGCGCGCCACGAAGTCGTGCGCGGCGAGGTCGAGAAGGTCGACGCTCTGGAATCCGGCCTCGCGGAGGGCTGCCTGGCACTCCGTGGCGGAGCTCAGCGAGATTTCCCGCTCGTCCGACCAACCGCCGCCAATGACCACGACGCGCTTGCCCAACAGCTGCTCTCTGTCCATCGGTGTCCCTTCGCCCCGGCGCGCATGCGCTAGACTCTCTGAGTGTTCACCCGAAGAGGATACTCCAACGGATGCGTCGCAGAGGACAGGGGCAGAGATGGGCACCAACGCAGGCACCGAGAAGGACGCGAGAAGAGACGTCCGCTCCCTCACGCGCGGCGAGCTCACGGAGCTCCTCGCCGGGCTCGACCAGCCGGGCTTTCGCGCCAAGCAGGTCGAGGAGTGGGTGTGGTCCAAGAACGCCCGCTCCTGGGACGAGATGACCAACCTCCCCAAGGCCCTGCGCGAGCAGCTCGCCGAGCGACTCACCCTGGGCGCCGTCGAGGAGGTCGCCCGCCAGGCCTCGTCGGACGGCAGCCGCAAGTACCTGCTTCGCCTCTCCGACGGCGTGTGCGTCGAGTGCGTGGGCATGCCGAGCGGCAGCCGCCTCGCCGTCTGCGCCTCCACGCAGGCGGGCTGTGCCATGGGCTGCGCCTTCTGCGCGACGGGAGGCGCGGGGCTCACGCGCTCTCTCACCGACGCCGAGATCTACGAGCAGGTCATGCACGTACGCGACGACTTCGGCGAGCGCGTCACGAGCGTGGTCCTCATGGGCCAGGGCGAGCCCTTCATGAACTACGACGCCACGCTGGCCGCCCTGAGGCGCCTGAACTCCCCCGAGGGCGCCGGCATCGGCGCGCGCCACCTCACGGTCTCCACCTGCGGCGTGATCCCCCAGATCATGCGCTTCGCAAACGAGCCCGAGCAGTTCACGCTCGCCGTCTCCCTTCACTCCGCCGTCCAGAAGACGAGAAACGCCCTCATGCCCGGCGTCCGCAAGTACTCGCTCGTGAACCTCTACAACGCCATGGGCGAGTACGTCGACAAGACCGGTCGCCGCCCGACCTACGAGTACGCGCTCATCGGCGGCGTGAACGACACCGACGCCGAGCTCCAGGCGCTCTGCGACTTCTGCGAGGGGACGCTCGCCCACGTGAACCTCATCCAGCTGAACGAGATCGAGGGGTCCAAGCTGCGCCCGAGCACGCCCGCCCGCGCCGAGGACTTCGTGCGGCGCCTCGCCTCGGTCGGCGTGGAGGCCACGGTGAGGAACTCCCGCGGGGCCGACATTGACGCCGCCTGTGGCCAGCTCAAGCAGCGCGCCGAGCGCGGCAGGTAGCCCCTGAGACATCCCTGACATGAAGACGCCCCGGATCGCATGGAGCCCGGGGCGTTTTCGTGTCTTTCTTGACTAGAACATATGTTCTAGTATCCGAGCAGCTCCCAGTCGGCGATGGTTCTCTCCCGGTTGGGAAGGCCGTCATCGACCACGAGCTGGTCACGGTCGATTGCCTTGCCCACCTTGTTCGCGGCATCCCGGACGCCGGCCGCGCAGTCCCTGAGCGACTCCTTCGCCGCGTTCGAGAGCAGGAACCTATAGGCAGCCGCACCAGCCGCCGCGGCGACGGCTGTGAGCAGAAGTGCTCCCCCGACCCTCCTCATCAGTCGGACCACGACCTCGGGCCGGCGAGCAGCTCCACGATGTGCGCGAGCTCCTCCTCGTCGCTGAACTCGATCTCGACCTTGTTCTTGCCGCGGACGCTCCTGACCTTCACGTTGGTGTCCAGGGCAAGGCGCATCTGACGGGCGGCGCGCTTGAACGACTGGGGCAGGGGCGTGCGCACGGCGCGCTCTGTGTGCTCGCTGACAGAAAACAGCGGAGCGAGACTTTCTGTCTGACGGACCGACAGACGCTCCTCGACGACCTTCTTCGCAAGCCTGATGCGGCCGTCTTCGCTCGGCACGGCAAGAATCGCCCGAGCATGCCCTGCGGACAGGCTCCCTTCGTCAACGAGCACCTGCACCTCCTTGGGGAGGTCGAGGAGGCGAATGGTGTTGGTGATCGCCGAGCGGGACTTGGACAGGACCTTTGCAAGTTCCTCCTGGGTCAGGCCCTTCTCCTTGATCAGCTGTCGATAGCCCCGTGCCTCCTCGAGCGGCGTGAGGTCGGAACGCTGGAGGTTCTCGATAAGAGCGAGCTTGAAGACGTCCTCGTCAGAGATGTCGCGAATGACGACTGGCACCTCCGTCAGCCCGGCGGCTCGAGCTGCCTGGTACCTGCGCTCACCGGCGACGATCTCATATTCGGTTCCCTTTTTACGAACGAGGATGGGCTGCAGGATGCCGTTCTGCTTGATGGAATCAGTCAGCTCTGCAAGGTCCTCCGGCTTAAAGCGCTTTCTCGGCTGTCCCTTGTTCGGCTTGATACGATCGATCGGAAGCGTCGAATCAGGACGCATGCCTGCTGTCTCAGCGTCGGCCTCGCCGACGAGAAGGCCGAGCCCCTTGCCGAGCCCTGTTTTCTTAGCCACGAGCTACCACCTCTTTCGCCAGCTTCATATATGCCAGAGATCCCTTGCTCACACGCGCGTACTTCACGACGGGAAGACCGTGGCTCGGCGCCTCGGCCAGCTTCACGTTCCTCGGGATGATCGTCTTGAACATCTTCTTTCCGAAATATCCCTTGACCTCCTCGACCACCTGGTTCGAGAGCGTCGTTCTGCTGTCGTACATCGTCATGAGCACACCGAAGATCTCCAGGTCGGGGTTCATACGACGCTTCACAATCTCCATCGACTCAAGGAGCTTGGCAACGCCTTCTAGTGCGTAGTACTCGCACTGGATGGGAATGAGCATCGAGTTTGCTGCGATAAGTGCGTTGATGGTTAGAAGTCCAAGCGAGGGGGGACAGTCGATGAATACGTAGTCGAACTCGTCCTTCACCTTCGCAAGGGCGTCTTTGAGGACCGACTCGCGAGCCATCTCGGTCACAAGCTCGATTTCTGCCGTTGCCAGCTGAATGGTTGCCGGGACGATGAAGACGTTGGGCTCACAGGTCTCCAAAATCACATCCTCGATGGGCTGATCATGCAGAATCACATCATAGATATCGTGCTCGAGCTCTTCCTTCTCGATGCCGTAGCCACTTGTCGAATTCCCCTGGGGGTCAAAGTCGACAACAAGCACCTTCTTCTTGTTCTCTCCTAGCGTCGCAGAGAGATTGATGACCGTCGTCGATTTTCCAACGCCACCCTTCTGGTTGATGACAGCTATGACCTTGCTGTCGCGCTGGGGAAGTCCTCGCTTGGTATCTTTGTAGCTCATTTGACCTCCGTTTCACAGCCAAGCTTTAGTCAGCATGATACGAGAATGTTCCACGTGAAACATCCACTTCTTTTCTCAATTTCTATTTTGCGTCTAGCTTTGTGTCAAACCGCGCTGTTTCACGTGAAACTACTTCTGGCCAAGAGGGTTACTCTTAGCCATGCCGACTTTGCGCGGCAGTTTAATCCTACTCTTCCTGACACGTCGATACAGGAGGATCTCACGATGTCCCAAATCCCGTGGGAGTTCGAAGGTTTCACGTGAAACAGGGACAAGCCCACAGATCTCTGCGGCGCGCTCAGCTTCAAACAGCTCTCTGTCCTCAGGACGGCCCTTCTCGACAACAAGGATGCCATTTTGCTTCAGGAAGGGCGTAGCATATTCGATGAGCACATTCGTCTGAGCAACAGCACGTGCAAAGACGTAGTCCTGCGTGCCGGGAATCGTACGGGCGAGATCCTCAAGTCGTGCGTGCTTCGTCGTAACTCGTATCAGGCCGAGCTGCTGGGCAAACTCATCGACCGCAGCAACCTTCTTTCCGACCGAGTCAACGAGAAGTGCCTGGGCACCTGTGAGCAGCGCGACGGGCGCACCAGGAAAGCCGGCACCGGTACCCATGTCGAGGAAGCTGTCATCGGGTCTGATGGTCACCTCCTCACAGGCAAGGGGCAACAGAGAGTCAACGAGGTGCAACGTCACAGCCTCGACAGGGTCAGAGATGCGTGTCAGGTTGACAACCTTGTTCTTCTCGATGACCAAGTTGAGATAGGACACGAGCAGACCACCCTGCTCCTCAGAACAGGGGATGCCATAGGCAACGAGCTCGTCACGCAGTTGCTGAACAAGATTCATGTCGTCCACACTCTCTGACAGAAACTAGTGTCTCAAAAGGAATTGTCACAGAAATGGGGAGGGCACTCAACATGCCCTCCCCATCAGTTCATATACAGATGCGAGGTTAGCGAACCGCAGTGATGACGATCCTGCGCTCAGGCTCCTCACCCTCAGAGTGCGTGGTCACGCCCTCGTCACCGACGAGCGTCAGGTGGATGATGCGTCGCTCGTAGGCGTTCATGGGAGACAGCGTGACCTTCCCGCCACGTTCCTTGGCACGGGCGGCGGAGCTGCGCGCCATGTCCTCGAGCTTCTTGCGACGCCGGGACTTGTAGCCCTCGATGTCGACGACGATGGGATAGTAGAACTTGATGCGACTGCTCATAAGAGATGTCAGCACCATCTGAAGCGCGTCGAGCGTTCGGCCGTGACGACCAATGAGGACTGCGAGGTCACCGCCGTTCACGTCAAGGATGAGCTCGCCGTTCTCGCCGTCGTACTCGTCGATGGAGCAGGAGTCCTCACCAAAGAGGGAGAGGATCCCCTTGAGGTAACCTACGGCAAGGTCCGCGATGCGATCCATCTCGTCGTCGCTCAGCTCCTCGCCAGCCTCGAATCGGCTGCGGATGTCAGAGAAGTCATCCTCGACGGCGGTAGGGGCGCTCTGCCCCTCCGTCTCCTCAAGGATCTGGGTCTCTGTGTCATCGGCCATGTCCGCCTCCTGTGAAAACAGATAAATCAGTGAATTAAAAATTTACTATCATAACAGCTATCGATCTGTTGTCGCTAGTTCTTCTTGTGCGGTCGGGGCTTCTTCTCGCGACGCACGACGTCGATCTCGATCGGACTGCCGGCCGCCTCGGCCTCCGCCTCCGCCTTCGCCTTCTCGACGACGCGCTGCGTGATCAGCTTCTGCTGGACGACCTGCCAGAGGGAGGAGGTCACGTAGTAGAGGAGGACGGCGGCGGGAACGCCCCAGCCAAAGACGAGCATCATGACGGACATGACCGCACCCATCGTCATGGTCTGGGAGCGCTGGGAGGCGTCCTGCAGGGAGGTGTTGAGCACCATGGGGATGAAGGTCAGGACGCCGAAGAGGGCGACGAGGATGAGGTAGGGCGCCGCGGCCACCCAGTTCACGGACTCCACCATCTGGGAGCAGGAGACCGAGATGGACGGGAGGATGCTGAAGAAGCTCGCGTTGGCGTCGAGCTGGGAGATGTCACGGGCGACCGAGAATAGGCCGAAGAAGACGGGCATCTGCAGGATGATGGGGAGGCAGCCGCCGAGCGGGTTGAACTTCATGTCGGCGTAGGCCTTGCGCATCTCCTCGGCCTGGCGGGTCGGGTCGTCCGCGTAGCGCTCCTGGATCTCCTTCAGCTTGGGCTGCATGACCTGCATGCGCGCCGTGGACTTCGTGGAGTGGGCCATGAGCGGCGTGAGGACGAGGCGGATGATCACCGTCAGGACGATGACCGCAAGGCCCCAGTCCCCGACGAACCCCTCGATGCCCGAGAGGACGGACGTAAGAAAGCTAATAAACCATTCCCACATGGTTCCTCCGTGGCCCGTCTCCCTTAGGGGACGGGGTCATAACCTCCGGCGTGAAGGGGGTGGCACCTGAGAATCCTGCGAAACGCGAGCGCTCCCCCTCGAACAAGCCCGTACTTCTCGATGGCACGGTAGGCATACTCGGAGCACGTGGGCGAGTAGATGCACCGTGCGGGAAGCTGCGGGGAGATTCGCCTCTGATAGAAACGAATCAGGGCGCGGGCACCCCGTGCGGGGAGCGCGCCCAGAGTGCCGGGAACCATCTATGCGTCGCCCTCCTTGAGGAGCTTCCTCAAGGAGGCGGCGATCTCCTGCGGGTTGCTGTCGTGCGTCTCGTTCGTGGAGAAGAGAATCACGTCGCGGCCTGCGATGGGAAGACCCTCCAGCCGAGCGGCCTCGCGCAGCACGCGCTTGCACCTGTTGCGGTACACCGCGTTGCCGAGCCGCTTGGCTGCGACGAAGGCGACCCTGCCGGGTCCGTCGTCCCCCGTCGCGACCGAGCGGACGCGGACGAGGCGGTCTCCCGACCGTCCCCCCCGCGAGAAGACCCGCTCGAAGTCCCCCCTGGACTTGATGGTCCCCTTCACGGCACTAGACGGTGAGGCGCTTGCGACCCTTCGCACGACGGCGGGCGAGGACCGCGCGGCCGCCCTTGGTGGCCATGCGGGCACGGAAGCCGTGGGTGGTGGCGCGCTTGCGCTTGTTGGGCTGATACGTACGCTTCATTTCTATTCCTCCCGATTGGGTATGAACGTCCAGATAGAGCAATAAGCTCACAGATTGTAAAGGTCTCGCGCAGGCGCTGTCAATTTTCACAACAGAATATCTTCACGATTGCTCCGCAGGTAGAGGGCACAGGAAGGCCCGTGCGGCACTTCTCGGTCGTCCGCAAATACCAAATTCACGAAGCCGAAGAATGGATTCATTCTTCCAAATAGAGAAACCACGTCGTTTCAATGCTATGATTTTTCAGAATTCTCACCCGTGTCATACTAGTTATAAACAAGTTTTTGTCACCTGTTGAAAAGTTTCATTCGAATAGAATTCTCAGCGAAAAGTTTTCTACAGATGACGAACGGTTGTCGAAAGGTCAGCGGTGCCGCAGGACTTCTATCCATTCGTCGAGAACGGCGGGGCGGACGTCACGGACGAGCGCGCAAGCTCCATCCAGGTCGAGCATCCCGCGCGCGTGGCCGTCTACGACGACGCCTCGGCGGCGCCGCGCGTGGTCGTCATAGAGCCCCAGGACGTGCGTTCCTATCTCGAGGAGATCACGGCGACCGTGACCAGGCTCGCCCGTGAGCAGGGCGGCACCATACCCTTCATGGTCATACGCGAGATCGTGGAGAACTTCATCCACGCCTACTTCCAGGCCCCCACGATCTCGATCCTCGACAACGGCAACACCATCCGCTTCTCCGACCAGGGCCCGGGGATACGCGAGAAGGGCGTCGCCCTCGAGTTCGGCACCTCCTCGGCGACCGAGGAGATGAAGCGCTACATCCGCGGGGTGGGGAGCGGCCTTCCCTACGTCCAGCAGTACATGGAGGACAAGGGTGGGAGCCTCGAGGTCGAGGACAACATAGCCGGCGGCACCGTCGTCACGCTCTCGACGAGGCCCGCGACATATCCGGCGCCGAGCGAACCCCTGCGCAGGAGACGCCCGCACCCGCGTGGCAGGGCATGCCCTCACAGACCTGCTGGGTTCCCGCGCAGCAGCAGGCCTGGCCCGTGACGGCTTCGCCTCGCCCCTGGCCCACGGCGGCCCCGCAGCAGCCGACGTACGCGCCCGCCCCTGCGGCGCCGCAGATGCCCGCGATCGAGCTCGACGAGCGCTCGTCCAACGCTGTCTCCCTCATCGCCGAGCGCGGCAGCGGCGGCCCGTCCGACCTCACGCGCGCGTTCGGCTCGTCTGGCCCCACGTGGTCGAGGGTGCTCTCCAACCTCGCCGCGCAGGGCATCGTGACCAAGGTCGGGCAGAAGTATCAGCTCACCGGGATTGGACGCACGCTCGTCTAGGTTCTCTGAGCCAAGTTATCTACAATCGCTATACTATGCGTCGCTGTTTTCAACAATCGGAATGTGACGCATATGGAACTCTCTCTGGAATCAGACGCCGAGGCCCTGTGGCAGGACACCCTTGACCTGCTCGCCGCGCGGGACCTCCCCGAGTCGACACTCGCCATGCTCAGGAACTGCACCCCCACGAGCATGGAGGGGGGCACGCTGCGCCTCGAGACCCCGATGAGGCTCGTGCTCAAGACCGTCTCTAGGAACGCCTCCGTCATCGAGGAGTGTCTCTCGCAGGCCGCCTTCGAGCCCATGCACCTCGACCTCGAGTTCGCTCCCACTCAGGCGCGTCCTGCCGCGGCCTCAACCTCCTCCATGTCCCGCGAGGAGGCGGACAGCTGGGCGGCCGCCACCGGCGGCGACCACATCGCCACCTGGAGCGGCCCGACCACGCGCGTCATAGCCGAGGACACCTGGGAGGAGAACAGCGGCGACGAGGCCCGCGCCGCGGCGAAGCGCCGCAGGAACAACCCGCTCGTCGAGGACATCTCCCAGACGACCTCCAAGCTCACCTTCGCCCGCTTCGTCCGCGGCGAGGAGAACGACATCGCCTACCAGGGCGCGCTCCAGGTGGCCAACGGCATGAACAGCACCTACAACCCGCTGTTCATCTACGGCAAGAGCGGCCTCGGCAAGACCCACCTGCTGCGCGCCATCCAGAACTACGTGGCCAAAAACGACCCGTCTCGCCTGTGCGTCTACCGCGACGCATCCTCCTTCATAACGGACTACACCGAGGCCATGCGCCACTCCGAGCGCTCGGCGGCCTCGGCGCTGCGACAGAGCTACGCAGACGTCGACGTCCTTATCATCGACGACGTCCAGAAGATGTCGGGCAAGGCCGGCACGCTCGGCTTCTTCTTCGACACCTTCAACGAGCTCATCGCCAATGGTAAGCAGATCGTGCTCGCCGCCGACCGGACCCCCGCGCAGCTCGGCATGGGCAAGGACGGGTTCGACGAGCGCATCACGAGCCGCCTCTCCGCCGGCTTCACCACACCCATCCAGGTCCCAAGCTACGAGCTCAAGCTCCGCCTCATCGAGACCTTCTGCGAGCGCATGCGCGATGACGCCGTGCGCGAGAACGTGGCCGGCCTGACGGGTAGCGTCCCGCCCGAGGCCCGCAGCTACATGGCCGAGCGAGCGGGCAGCAACATCCGCGTGATCGAGGGCTTCTGCCAGCGCTGCCTCTTCGCCGCCACGGCCGCGGAGCGCAGGGGCTCCTCCATAACGAAGGAGGAGATCGAGGCCGTGGCCAAGGAGTGCTGGCCCAGCTCCGGCCGGTCCGTCTCGATTGAGGACGTGCAGAGGGCGGTCGAGAAGTTCTATGACATCGACCACCCGAGCCTCGTGGGCAACAAGCGCCACAAGGGTCTCATGGAGGCCCGCCACGTGGCCATCTGGCTCTCGCGCGAGCTCTGCGACCGCACGCTCGCGGACATAGGCAAGCACTTCGGCGGGCGCAGCCACGCCACCGTCATGCACAGCATCAGCGTCGTCGACGAGGCCAAGCGGGAGGACAAGACCTTCTACGACCGACTCATGCAGATCCGCGAGTCGATCACCGGAAACGTCTGACGTTGTAGACCGTCTGTGGGAACGTTGTAGAAAGGGGGTGAAAAGGAGGGAGCCGATGTCGAGCGTTTTTCTCGCCGTCTCGGAAATGTCGGGGGATGTTGATTTCCAGAACCCGTCCCATGACGAGAAGAACTACCTCTGACCTCGTGGTTCTCGACTTTTCTTCTTTTCTGCAGACTCTTTTACTACTACTGTTCTTATTCTTTCTAATAAGTACCTAGAAGAAGGGGCGCCCGATGAAGTTCACAGTCAGCCAGTCCTCCCTGATGAAGGCCCTCACCGTCGTGTCGAAGGGCATGGGGACCAACTCGACGCTGCCCATACTCTCCGGTATCTACCTCCGCGCGGCCGAGGGGACCCTCGAGCTCCAGACGAACAACCTCACGATCTCCATCCGCCACCTCGTCCCGGCCAACGTGGAGGAGGAGGGTGAGACCGTGGTCTCCGGCAAGGTGCTCCTCAACATCGCCAAGACGCTTCCGGACGCCGCCGTGACCTTCGAGACCGAGGGTCGCATGGTCACGATCTCCTGCGTGAAGTCCACGTTCCGCCTCAACACGCTCTCGGCGGCCGACTGGTCCTCCTTCCCCGAGGTCGAGGCCCAGCGCACGATCGAGCTGCCGAGCGAGCTGCTCGCGCGCATGGTCGACAAGGTCTACCGCGTCACCTCGAAGGAGCCGACGCGGCAGTACCTGCAGGGAATTCAGCTCACGGTCGAGGACAACACGATCCGGCTCGTGGCCACCGACTCCTTCCGCCTGGCGGTCTGCGACTCCTCCGTCGAGGCGGCGCCTGAGGACCCTTTCTGCTCGGTCATCAACGGCGCCGTCTTCCACGACGTCCTCGCCATGCCCTCCATGACCGACACCCTGTCAATCGGGACGAGCGAGAACCAGGTCGTCTTCACCTTCGGGACGACGACGTTCGTGACGCGCCAGCTCGAGGGTAACTTCCCCTCCTACCGCCAGCTCCTTCCCCAGTCCTGTGCGACCGCGGCGAGCCTCAACGTCGAGGAGTTCTCCTCGGCGCTCAAGCGCGTCTCCGTCATCGCCCAGCAGAAGGCGACGATCCGCTTCGACGTCGACGCCGACGGGGGCCTCATTCGCCTCTCCGCGAGCTCTCCCGACCAGGGGGACTCCTCCGAGACGATCTCGTGCGAGGTTGAGGGGCAGACGCTCTCGATTGGCCTCAACTACCACTACGTCTTCGACTGCGTGAATGCCGTCTCCGACGCAAGCGGGGTTCGCCTGGAGCTCCAGAGTGCCAACCAGCCGAGCATCTTCAAGTGCAACGGCAAGATCAACTACCTCTACCTGCTCATGCCTATGCGCCTCTAGGTGTTCGATGGGGCTTCTCGTCACGCATCTGTCCCTCGCGGACTTCAGGAACTTCGAGCGCCTGGAACTCGAGCCGTCGCCGACCGTGACCGTGCTCGTGGGGCACAATGCCGTGGGCAAGACCAACACGGTCGAGGCGCTGCAGCTCCTCACCGCGGGCACGTCCTTCCGCCGGCCGTCGCCGCGCGAGCTCGTGCGAGAGGGCGAGCGCTCGGCGCGCCTGGACGCGCGCCTCGAGGGCGACGGACGCGTCATAGAGCTCCGCTGCGACGTGACGACCGAGCCCTCCGCGCGGCGCTTCTCGCGCAACGGCAAGCGGTGCCAGGGTGCGGACATGCCGGGCGACCTCATGTCGGTGCTCTTCTCGCCGGACGACCTGTCCCTGGTCAAGGGCTCGGCGCGCCTGAGGCGAGACGAGCTGGACGCCTTCGGGCGCCAGGCCAACCGCGGCTACGCCAACGTGCTCGCCGCCTACCAGCGCTCCGTCGAGCAGAGGAACCGCCTGCTGAGGGACGAGTATCCTGACCCCTCCCTGCTCGACGCCTGGGACGCGTCGGTGTCCCTGGGCGGCGCGACGTTGCTGGCGGCGCGACTGAGGATGTTCACCCGCCTCGCGGGGAAGGTCTCGCGCGCCTACGAGGCGATCGCCGGCGGGGAGAGTCTCTCGTGCTCCTACCGATGCACCTTCGGGGAGGGCTGCGAGGGTATGGGCCGAGAGGAGCTGCGCGAGCTGCTCCTCGAGCGGCTGGCCGCGAACAGGACCGAGGACCTGCGGCGCCAGCAGACCTGCGTCGGGCCGCACCGGGATGACGTCACCTTCACGGTGGGTGGCCGCGACGCGCGGACCTACGCCTCGCAGGGACAGCAGCGCTCCGTGGTGCTGGCGCTCAAGATGGCGGAGGTGGAGCTCGCCGGGGAGATCCTGGGGAGCCGGCCCGTGCTGCTGCTCGACGACGTCATGAGCGAGCTCGACGAGCATCGGCGTGCCGCGGTGGTCGAGTTCGTGGGGGGCGGCATACAGACGCTGATAACGACGACGAACCTCGGGTACTTCTCGCCCGAGCTTCTCGACGCCGCCGAGGTGGTGAGGTTCGGTGAGTGAGAGAGACCAAGACGCCCGCGTGGCGAGAAGCGAGATAGAGCGAGAGACCGTCCGGCGCGAGTGCGCCGCGGAGAGCCTCGCCGACCTGCTCGGCGACGTCTCCGCGGCCGGGGACATGGGAGATGGCCTCCGCTCCACGTGGAACGTCGGCAGGGCGTGGTTCTCGGTCAACGGGGACTACGAGCGCGCCCACACCGTGGGGACCTACGTCGACGACCGCCGCCCCGGCGTCGACCCGGTGCTCGTGGTCTACGTGGACAGCAAGGCGAGCGAGGTCGACCTCATGGCCCGACGCGAGATCTATCCCGCGCGGCTCGCGACCTGCGGCCTGCGCTTCTCGGAGGTCCGCTTCAAGCTCTCCAAGCAGCGTTACCTGGACCGCCGCGCGGACGCGCCGCGGCCGGCGCCGTCCCCGAAGGCGCCCCGACCCCTCCCGGAGCTCACCGCGGAGGAGGAGCGTCGTGTGGAAGAGCTCTGCGCGGGACTTCCCGAGCAGCTGCGCGACAGCGTCTCTCGGGCGATGAGAGTGTCCTACCAAGCACAGAAGCAAGAACATAGCTAATTTGTTGAGAAGGGCCTTAGAAGCCCTCTCACAGCCTCACAACCGCTATCATTGATTGGGTTATGCCTGTTTTGGCATCAGCCCGAGCAAGACAGACGCCTTTTGGGACAAACCATCGGCGAGAGGATGTGAGCGTGGCAAAGAAGAACGACTACGGCGGGGATTCCATCAAGATTCTCGAGGGTCTCGAGGCGGTGCGCAAGCGCCCCGGCATGTACATCGGCACGACGTCCGCGTCCGGCCTGCACCACCTCGTGTGGGAGATTGTGGACAACTCCGTCGACGAGGCCATGGCCGGCTTCTGCTCCAAGATCAAGGTGACCGTCCACCCGGACAACTCCATCACCGTCGAGGACAACGGCCGCGGCATCCCCGTGGAGAAGCACCCCGTCAAGAAGATCCCGACGCTCGAGGTCGTCCTCACGATCCTGCACGCCGGCGGCAAGTTCGACAACAACGCCTACAAGGTCTCCGGCGGCCTACACGGCGTCGGCGTCTCCGTCGTCAACGCCCTCTCCAAGAAGCTCGTCGCCCAGGTCAAGCGCGACGGCAAGATCTACGAGATGGTCTTCGAGCGCGGCAAGACCGTGCAGAGGATGAAGGTCGTGGGCAGCTCCAAGGCCACGGGCACCTCCATCACGTTCTGGCCCGACGAGGAGATTTTCGAGACCACCACCTACAGCTACGACACCCTGCACGACCACCTGCAGGAGACGGCGTTCCTCAACAAGAACCTCAAGATCGCGCTGGTCGACGAGCGCGAGCTCACCCCGCGCACGGACGAGTTCTGCTACGCCGGCGGCATCATCGACTTCGTGAAGTTCCTCAACGCCGAGAAGGACATCCTGCCCGGCCTCTCCCGCCCGATTTACATCGAGGGCCGCTCCGCCGCGGACGCCCCCGAGTCGCAGACCGGCGAGGTCGAGGTGTCCATGCAGTGGAACACCGGCTACTCGGAGCACACGCTCTCCTTCGCCAACGACATCTACACCGAGGAGGGCGGCATGCACCTCGAGGGCTTCCGCACGGCCCTCACCAAGGTGATCAACGACTACGGTCGCGCCAAGAACGTCATCAAGGAGAAGGATGCCAACCTCACCGGTGACGACATCCGCGAGGGCCTCACGGCGGTCATCTCCGTCAAGCTGCCCGACCCGCAGTTCGAGGGCCAGACCAAGGCCAAGCTCGGCAGCTCCTACATGCGCACGCTCGTGAACCGCGTGGTGTCCCAGGGCATGGCCGAGTACCTCGAGGAGCACCCCAACCAGGCCAAGGAGATCCTCAAGAAGGCCTCCCAGGCCGCCAAGGGCCGTCTCGCCGCGCAGAAGGCGCGCCAGGCGACGCGCCGCAAGAGCCTGCTCGAGAGCGCCGCGCTACCCGGCAAGCTGGCCGACTGCTCCGTGCGCGACCCCGAGATGACCGAGCTCTTCATCGTGGAGGGCGACTCCGCAGGCGGGTCGGCCAAGGACGGCCGTCGCCGCGATATCCAGGCCATCCTGCCCCTGCGCGGCAAGATTCTGAACGTCGAGCGCGTGCAGGACCACCGCGCCTTCTCCTCCGACACCATCCAGGCGCTCATCACCGCCATCGGAACCGGTGTGACCACCGGGTCCGGCGAGGGCGGCGACTTCGACATCTCCAAGGCCCGCTACCACAAGATCATCATCATGACGGACGCCGACGTCGACGGCGCGCACATCCGCATCCTGCTGATGACCTTCTTCTACAAGTACATGCGCCCGCTCATCGACGCCGGCTACGTCTACATCGCCACGCCGCCGATCTTCGGCATCAAGGTGCGCAACAAGATTCACTACGTCTATCCGGACGGCAAGACGCCCGAGGACGAGATCTTGAACCGCTCCATCCGTGAGCTCGGCCTCAACCCCAACGAGGAGGACGAGTCCGATGCCAAGTCCCAGGCCGCGATCAAGGGCTCGGGGCGTCGTCGCAAGGGCTACTCCGTCCAACGCTACAAGGGCCTGGGCGAGATGGACCCCAAGCAGCTGGCCTCCACGACCATGGACCCCAAGACCCGCATCCTCCAGCGCGTGAGCATCGAGGACGCTGCCATGGCCGACCGCGCCGTCCATGAGCTCATGGGCAACCAGGTCGAGTACCGCCGCGACTACATCGAGAAGCACGCCCACGACGCCCGCTTCCTCGACGCGTAATCTGCCCCTTTGGGACACCAGAGAGAAAGGCCACACGTGGCAGACGAGAAGAACAACAGCGCTGATATGCCCGAGGACCTGCGCCGGCTGCTCGCCCGCGCCGAGTCCGACGAGGGCTCCGACGTCTACGTCGAGGATGACTCCGACGACGAGGAGGACGTCGACGACGACGAGCTCGAGGAGAGCTTCGGCGCCAACTCCCGCGGCACCGCCGCCGGCGAGACGGACATCAACGGCGGCCAGCTCCAGGTCAGCGAGTTCGGCCACGAGATGAAGCAGTCCTTCATCGAGTACTCCATGTCCGTCATCACCGCGCGCGCCCTGCCGGACGTGCGCGACGGCCTGAAGCCTGTCCACCGCCGCATCCTCTACGCGATGAACGAGTCCGGCATCTTCCCCAACCGCCCGCACAAGAAGAGCGCGTGGACGGTCGGCGAGGTCATCGGCAAGTACCACCCGCACGGAGACTCTGCGGTCTACGACACGATGGTTCGTCTCGCCCAGTGGTTCTCCATGCGCACGCCGCTGATCGACGGTCACGGCAACTTCGGCAACGTCGACGGCGACGGCGCCGCGGCCATGCGTTACACCGAGAGCCGCCTGGCTAAGCCCGCCATGGAGCTCCTGCGCGACCTCCAGAAGGACACCGTCGACTGGCAGCCCAACTACGACGAGTCCCTCGCCGAGCCCGTGGTCCTGCCGGCGCGCTTCCCCAACCTGCTGGTCAACGGCTCCTCCGGCATCGCCGTCGGCATGGCCACCAACATCCCGCCGCACAACCTCGCCGAGACCGTCGAGGCCACCTGCGCCTTCATCGACAACCCCGACATCACGGTCGACGAGCTCATGCAGGTCATGCCCGGCCCCGACTTCCCGACGGGCGCCGTCATCATGGGCTCCGACGGCATCCGCCAGGCCTATGAGACCGGCCGCGGCTCCATCACGATCCGTGCCAAGGCGCACGTCGAGTCCACCAAGACCGGCCGCAGCCGCCTCGTCTTCACCGAGATCCCCTACCAGGTGAGCAAGGGCACGCTGCAGGAGAAGATCGCCCAGCTCGTCAACGAGAAGCGCATCGACGGCATCTCCGACATGCGCGACGAGTCCACGCAGAAGGGCATCCGCCTCGTCATCGAGCTCAAGAAGGGCGTGGTGCCGGAGGTCGTCCTCAACAACCTCTACAAGTTCACCGCGCTGCAGACCACCTTCGGCGTGAACAACCTCGCGCTCGTGGACGGCGTGCCCAAGTGCCTCTCGCTGCCCGAGATCCTGCGCCACTACGTTGACCATCAGGTCGACGTCGTCACCCGCCGCACCCGCCACGACCTCAAGAAGGCCCAGGCCCGCGCCCACATCCTCGAGGGCTACCTCCTGGCGCTCGACAACATCGACGAGGTCATCCACATCATCCGCTCCTCGCAGACCGACACCGAGGCCTCGCAGCGCCTGATCGAGCGCTTCGGGTTCTCGCCCGAGCAGACCCAGGCCATCCTCGAGATGCGCCTGCGCCGCCTCACCGGCCTCGAGCGCGACAAGATCGAGGAGGAGCTCGCGGGCCTGCGCCAGGCGATCGCCTACTACGAGGACCTTCTCGCCCACGAGGAGAAGATCCTCGGCGTGATCAAGGACGAGATGCGCGAGATCGCCGCCAAGTTCGGCGACAAGCGCCGCACGGAGATCGGCGGCTCGGTGAAGAGCCTCGACGTCGAGGACCTCATCGCCGATGAGGACATGGTCGTCACGATTACCCACACCGGCTACATCAAGCGCATCCCGGTCGCCACCTACCGCTCCCAGAAGCGCGGCGGCAAGGGCGTCCAGGGCCTCAGCCTCAAGGACAACGACTTCGTCGAGGACCTCTTCGTCGCGAGCACCCACGACTACGTGCTCTTCTTCACCAACTTCGGCAAGGTCTACCGCCTCAAGGTCCACGAGCTGCCCATCGGCAGCCGCCACGCCCGCGGCTCGGCCATCGTGAACGTGCTCTCCCTCGCCGAGGGCGAGCGCACCAAGGCCGTCATCACCTGCCGCGAGTTCCCGGAGAGCGAGTACCTCATGTTCGCCACCGCCTCCGGCATGGTCAAGAAGACGGCCATGAGCGAGTACGACAAGAGCCGTCGCGACGGCATCATCGCCATCAACCTGCGCGACGGTGACGAGCTCGTGAACGTGCGCCGCGTGCGCGAGGGCGACAAGGTCATGCTCGTCTCGACGGACGGCAAGGCTATCCTCTTCGACGAGTCCGAGGTCCGCTCGATGGGCCGCAACACCTCCGGCGTCCGTGGCATCACGCTCAAGGGCAGCGCCCGCATGCTCGGCATGGAGATCACCAACGGCAACGGCGACCTGTTCGTCATCACCGAGAACGGCTACGGCAAGCGCACGCCCGTCTCCGAGTACCCGGAGCACCGCCGCGGCGGCCAGGGCGTCTACACGATCGCGATGACGGCCAAGAAGGGCAACCTCGTGGCCTGCCGCGTCGTGGGCCCGCAGCACGAGCTCATGATCGTATCCGAGGAGGGCGTGGTCATCCGCGTCAAGGCCAACGACGTCAGCCGTCTCGGCCGCTCCACGCAGGGCGTCAAGGTCATGAACATGGTGAGCGGCGACCACGTGAGCGCCGTGGCGCGCATGGTGGCCCGCAAGAAGAAGGCGCCGAAGCGCGACGAGAACCAGGGCGTGCTCGACCTGGCCGCCGCCGGCGCGAGCGACGCCGGCGAGCCCGACTCCGTCGACATCGGCGGCGACGAGGACATGGACGACACCCTCCTCGACGACGAGGAGTAGCGTCCGCGCAGCGACAAGACCGGGCGCCCGCGAGGCCGACACAGCCTCGCGGGCGCCCCTTTTCTGTCAATTGGGGACGGTCCCCACTTTACAGGCGCGTCCTACTCGCTCTTCTCGTCGTGGGTGACGTTGAAGTCCTCGGGCGAGAGGTTCTCCACGAAGGCGTGGAACTCCTCGAGCTCCGCGGCCTGCTCGTCCTTCTCGACGCCCTGGAAGTCGGGCAGCGCGGCGGTGGCGAGCACCGACTCGTCCGCGTAGACGGGGACGCCCGCGCGGACCGCCAGGGCCACCGCGTCGGAGGGGCGCGCGTCCACGAAGACGCGCTCGCCGTCCTCGCGCACGAGCTCGAGCTGCGCGAAGAAGGTCGTGCCCTGGACGGCCATGACGCGGACGCCCGCGCAGTGCGCGCCGAGCGCGGAGAGCGTCGAGGCCAGCAGGTCGTGCGTCATCGGGCGTCCGCCGGAGCGCTCGCGGGCGCCCATGGATATGGCCGTTGCCTCGACCTGCCCGATGCGGATGGGCAGCCTGAGCGGGCTCTCGCCCACGGGCTCGCGCGTGCGCAGCAGGAGCAGGGACGCAACCGGGCCCCCGCCCACCACGACGCTCTCTATGTCCATCCTTCTCAGCGGCACGCTTCCTCCGTTTCCTTGCTCGCCTATCCTACCCATTGTGGGTCGCTTCGCAACAGTTCCCCCGCGTCCGACAAGAAATTGCAAAAAAGCGTTGACCCCGTCTCGCGAGCTGTGTAATATATCTCCTTGCGTTGGGCCTGTAGCTCAGTTGGTCAGAGCGTCCGGCTGATAACCGGGAGGTCACAAGTTCGAACCTTGTCAGGCCCACCACTTCCTGACAATAGTCGCCCCAGCGTTAGCCGAGTCGCCGCTGGGGCGATTATTCTTTTCCGGGGACGTAGCTCAGCTGGGAGAGCGCGGGCTTTGCAAGCCTGAGGTCGTGGGTTCGATCCCCATCGTCTCCACCAGAAGGACGCGGGTCGTCGGGCTTCTCGCCCGGCGGCCCTTTTTGCTGGCGCCGGGCCACCTTGGCGCCAGGCCAACCAAGTAACGGGCAAAATTCGAATTCGTCGAGAAAACCAACTGCGGATATACAAACAGAAATCGAATTTTGCCCGTTAATCTGACGGTTCGGCGGCGCGCCGCGGGCTACTCCTCGTCGTCGCCGAAGAGGTCCCAGTCGCCCTCGGTCTTCTCGTGATTGAAGTAGCGCCGCTTGGTCTTGCGCTCCATGAGCAGGGCGATGATCAGGCAGAGCACGGCGCCGCCCGCTATCAGGCAGATGACGCCGACCTTGTCGTTGAACAGCCACGTGAAGAAATCAGCGATTGCCTGCATGGGTGCCTCCCGGGGGCGTCGTTTTCCGTGCGCACAAGTATATACTTGGAGCGCTGCCGGGCGAGCGCCCGCGGCAACAGGCAACCAGAGGCAGGAGTGAAGATGCTCGACATCAAGTTCGTCCGCGAGAACCCCGACGCAGTTGACAAGGCCTGCGCGTCCCGTCAGAACGCGCACTGGGACCGCGAGAAGTTCTTCGAGCTGGACGAGCAGCGCCGCTCCGTGATCGTCGAGGTCGAGGCGCTTCAGGCCGAGCGCAACGCCGTCTCCAAGGAGATCGGCCAGCTCATGCGCGAGGGCAAGCGCGACGAGGCCGAGGCCGCAAAGGCCAAGGTCGCCGCCAACAAGGAGCGCATCGCCGAGCTCGACGACAAGCGCGACGGGGTGGAGCACGCCCTCTTCGACCTGGTCGCCGCTATCCCCAACATCCCCGACGCGAGCACGCCCTACGGTCGCGACGACTCCGACAACCCCGAGGTTCGCCGCTGGGGCACCCCGCGCGAGTTCGACTTCGAGCCCAAGGCGCACTGGGACCTGGGCCCCGCCACGGGCATGATTGACTTCGATCGCGGCGTGAAGCTCGCCGGCGCCCGCTTCTACCTGCTGGGCGGCAGGGGCGCCCGCATGGAGCGCGCCCTGATCAACTACTTCCTCGAGAAGCACGCCGCGGCGGGCTTCAAGGAGTTCTGGTCCCCGGTCATCACCAACAAGGAGACCCTCTTCGGCACGGGTCAGCTGCCCAAGTTCGAGGACGACCTGTACCACGTGAACCCCGACCTCTACCTCATCCCCACCGCCGAGGTCATGCTCACCAACATCCACCGCGACGAGGTGCTCGACGCCGCCCAGCTGCCGCTGTGGTACACCGCCTTCACGCCGTGCTTCCGCGAGGAGGCGGGCTCTGCCGGACGCGACACGCGCGGCATCATTCGCGTGCACCAGTTCGACAAGGTCGAGATGGTCAAGTTCGCCAAGCCCGAGGACTCGATGAACCAGCTGGAGAGCATGGTCGCCGAGGCCGAGGCCTGCCTGCAGGAGCTGGGCCTGCCCTACCACGTGGTGAGCCTGTGCACGGGCGACCTGGGCTTCTCGGCCTGCAAGTGCTACGACCTCGAGGTGTGGCTGCCCAGCTACAACGCCTACAAGGAGATTTCCTCCTGCTCCAACTGCTGGGACTTCCAGGCCCGCCGCGCCAACATCCGCTACAAGGACCCGGCGGAGTTCAAGGGCACGCGCTACGTGCACACGCTCAACGGCTCCGGCCTGGCGGTGGGCCGCACGATGGCCGCGATCATGGAGAACTACCAGAACGCGGACGGCTCCATCACCGTGCCCGAGGCGCTGCGCCCCTACATGGGCGGCATCGAGGTCATCAGGCCCGAGTAGCCGCTCGCCGAGAGTCTGCGGGGGCAAGCGGTAGAACACTTGTTCGTATCATACGAATATGGTTTACTCTCGTCAGGCGGATTCTCGGGAGAGGAGAGCGTGATGAGGGTGCAAGAGGTCGCGCGCTTTGAGAGCGCGGGGGACGTCCGGACGGTCAGCCTTGTTCAGGGTGATGACGGCCTGCTGGAGGTGCGCGAGCTCCGCGAGGGGCCGTCCGCGGTCGCCGTGTATGGTGAGAGCGAGCACAGCCTGCGCGCCCTCTTCGCCCCGGAGGCGGTCCCGGGGCTGCTCGGCGCCATGGCGGAGGAGGGGGTCACCTCGGTAGCCGACTACCTTGCCTCTGAGGACCGTGACATCGTCGACCTCATGGACCTGTGCGACCTCCTCGGCGTCGCGTATTCGTTCGTGGGGATCGGCGAGAAGGGCGACATCCAGTACCGTCCGGCGCGCCGGCGGTCCTGAGTAAGCAAAAGGGGCTCCCGAAGGAGCCCCTTGACTTGCGTGGTGCGGCGTATAGGATTCGAACCTATGACGCCCTGATTCGTAGTCAGGTCCTCTATCCAGCTGAGGTAACGCCGCGTGCAGTTGGTAATACTGCCACGGCGCCAGAGGCAAGTCAAGGGAAAAAGGGAAAAGTGTCGGAGTTGTGGTGCCGGCGCACAAAAAGGCCCGCCGCGCGCGGTGGCGGGGCGGGCCCAGTGCGTTCTGGCGGAGAGCTGGGGATTCGAACCCCAGATAGGATTTGCATCCTATACTCGCTTAGCAGGCGAGCACCTTCGGCCTCTCGGTCAGCTCTCCGTGAGCGGTGCCTGTGCATCATACCGCACAACGGCTGCGCCCACAACTTCTCCGGCTCGAGGCTGCCGGCGCTACGCCCGCGAGAAGAGCACGTCGAGAAACGCCTTGTCCACGACGATGTCGTCGTGTCGCAGGCGAGGCCAGGAGAACCCGTCGAGCAGCTCGTCCGGGCGACCTTCCCATCCGGGCTCGGCAAGGCCCGCCGCCGAGGCGAGAAGCCCCACGACGCGCTCCGCCGACACCCCGCTTTCGCGAATGAAGCCGAGGTCAAGGTCCTTCTCGCGCTTTGAGAGGCGTCGCCCGTCCGGAGCGGCGAGCAACGGCACGTGCCCGTACTGCGGCGCCGCGTGGCCGAGAAGCCCGCCCAGATAGATCTGACGCGCGCACGAGCCAAGGAGGTCGCGCCCCCTCACCACCTGCGTGACGCCCATGAGGGCGTCGTCCACCACGACGGCGAGTTGGTAGGCCACCACGCCGTCGCTGCGACGCACGAGAAAGTCACCGCATTCGCGCGAGAGCACCTCGCGGCGCGGACCGTAGGCGAGGTCGCTGAACTCGATTGTCCCGGCGGGGTCGTCCGCGTCCGGCACGCGCAGGCGCGTCGCGGGCGGGCGCTCGGCCGAACGCCGGGCGACCTCGTCCGCCGAGAGGCCGCGGCATGTCCCCGCGTAGACGGGCGTGCCGTCGGAGGCGTGCGGCGCGGTCGCCGCGTGCAGCTCCGCGCGCGAGCAGAAGCAGGGGTAGGTGACGCCGGCCGCCCCAAGGCGGGCGATGGCCTCGTCGTAGAGCTCGCCGCGCTCGCTCTGCCAGAAGGGTCCCTCGTCCCAGTCGAGGCCCAGCCAGCACAGGTCGTCCATCAGGAGCTCCGCGTGCTCGCGGCTCGCGGCTCGCGGGTCCAGGTCCTCGACGCGCATCACCATCTCGCCTCCGGCGGCGCGCACGGAGAGCCAGGCCACGAGCGCGGCGAAGGCGTTGCCCAGATGCATGCGCCCCGAGGGGGTCGGCGCAAACCTTCCGCGCACCGCGGGTCCGCTACAGGAGCTGCTCGTAGACGTAGACATAGAACTCGTCCGTCTCGGGGTCGACGCCCGGCCAGTACGCGCGAGAGCGTCGTCGCATGGCCCGGGTGAGCCCCTTGTGCTCGTAGAAGCCGACGTCGCAGCTGTCGTCGGTGAGCAGGTGGTAGCCGGCGGCGCCCGCCTCGCGCAGGTGCTCGAGCGCGGCCGAGAAGAGCCTCCCGCCGAGCCCCATGCCCTTGGCGTCCGGGGAGACGATCAGCAGCTTCACCGTGGCGTCGGCCCCGGCGGGGGCCCCTGCGGCGTACTCGCGCTCGAGCTCCGCCTCCTCGCGCACGCCGTCCATCTCAACGCGCACGGCCTCTGCGAGCTGCGGGTCCTTCTCGGCAGCTCGCGTGAGGTGCGCCTCGAGCTCGGCCCAGCCGGTGCCGCCCTCGGGCTCGTCCCCGCGCTCGGCGAGAAGGACCATGCCCAGGACCTCGCCCTCGCGCTCGACCAGGAGCGACCACGTTGCCTGCGAGAGGTAGTGCGCAAGCTCGATCTGGCTTGCCGCCCGCTGCGCCGCCTCGTCGAACTCCGGGAGCCACGTGCGTCCCATGAGCTGCGCGACGCCCTCGAAGTCCTCCGGCGCGAAGGCGCGCCACGTCAACTTTTTAGTCTCCGCCATGTTGTCCTCCATCTGCGGTATCGTAGACACGACGGTACAACATGTCGTCGTCAAACCCAAGGAGGGGCCATGGCAGACACTCCCATCAAGCGGGCGCTCGTCTCCGTCACGGACAAGACGGGCGTCGTGGACTTCGTCAAGGCGCTCGAGGACGAGTTCGGCGTCGAGGTGATCTCCACCGGCGGCACCGCGCGCGTGCTCGAGGAGGCCGGCGTCCGCGTCGTTCCCATCGAGCAGTACACGGGCTTCCCCGAGATGATGGACGGCCGCGTCAAGACGCTGCACCCCAAGGTCCACGGCGGCCTGCTCGCTCGTCGCGACAACCCGGCCCACATGGCCGAGGCCGCCGAGCACGGCATCGGCATGATCGACCTCGTGGTCGTGAACCTCTACGAGTTTGAGAAGACCGTGGCCAACCCCGAGGTCACCTTCGACGACGCGATCGAGCACATCGACATCGGCGGCCCCTCCATGCTGCGCTCCGCGGCCAAGAACGCCGACTCCGTGACCGTGGTCTCCGACCCGGACGACTACGACGAGGTCCTGGACACCATGCGCGCCACGGGTGGCTGCACCACGCTGGAGCTGCGTCGCTACCTGCAGCTCAAGGTCTACGAGACCACGGCCTGCTACGACGCGGCCATCGCCAACTGGCTGGCGGACCGCTACGACGAGGACTTCCCCGAGGAGCTCGAGGACGACGAGGAGGCCCCCGCCACACCGGACGAGCTGGGCGTCTACCTGGAGAAGGTCGACGACCTGCGCTACGGCGAGAACCCCCAGCAGACGGCCGCCGTCTACCGCTTCGCGGACGACTTCGCCGAGCTGGGTTCCTCCGAGTACCCGCTCGTGGGCGCCGAGCAGCTCCAGGGCAAGCCGCTCTCCTACAACAACTACCTGGACGCGGATGCCGCCTGGAACCTCGTGCGCGAGTTCGACGGCCCCGCCTGCGTGATCCTCAAGCACCAGAACCCCTGCGGCTCCGCCGTGGCCGACGACGTCACCACCGCCTATGACCGCGCCTTCGCGTGCGACCCCAAGAGCGCCTTCGGCGGCGTCATCGCCTGCAACCGCGAGGTGCCCTTTGAGCTCGCGGAGCACGCCTTCGACGAGAACGGCCAGTTCGTTGAGGTCATCATCGCCCCGAGCTACACCCCCGAGTCGATCGAGCGCATGGCCAAGCGCCCCAACCTGCGCGTGCTGGCCACCGGCGGCGTGGGCGCCCACGCCGAGTACGAGCTGCGCTCCATCGACGGCGGCGTGCTGCTGCAGAACGTCGACTCCGTCTCCGAGGACCCGGCGACCTTCACCTGCCCGACGGAGCGCAAGCCCACGCCGGAGGAGATGGACGAGCTCATGTTCGCCTGGCGCGTCTGCAAGGGCGTCAAGTCCAACGCGATCCTGGTCTCCAAGGGCAAGGCCGGTATCGGCATGGGCCCGGGCCAGCCCAACCGCGTCGACTCCGCGCTGCTCGCCTGCGAGCGCGCCGACGAGGCCTGCGAGCGCATGGGCGTCGAGAAGGGCGGCTACGCCTGCGCGTCCGATGCCTTCTTCCCGTTCCGCGACAATGTGGACGTGCTCGCCGAGCACGGCGTGACCTGCATCATCCAGCCCGGCGGCTCCAAGCGCGACGACGACTCCATCGCCGCCTGCAACGAGCACGGCATCGCGATGGTCTTCACCGGCAACCGCCACTTCCGCCACTAGGGCTCGCGCTTCTCGCCCGTCTCCGCGCCCCGGCCGGCCCCGCGCCCGCCGGGGCGCGTCGCGTCTCGGCCCGCGCCGACCCGACCCACACGCCGCTCGCGTCTCGTTCGCCGTCACGACAAGACAGTGACGACTTTTGCGCGCTGCGCGAGGAGGTCGGCTGTCGCGGGACGTAGAACCTGTCACCGTCGGAGGGTCGGCGGAGCGGGCCGGCGGCGAGGGTTCGCCGCATGCCCACCGCCGGCGTAGAATGTGTGGTCTGCGGAGGGGAGGACGGATGACGAACGAGAAGAACGACGGCTCGCAGATGGACGGCTTCGCGCTGGGCAGGCTGGCGCTCGTGTGCCGCTGGCGGCTCGCCGGCCGCGCGCTGCCGCTCGAGAACCGCCACCTGCGCGCGCTCGGGCGTAGACTCGTCGCGGACGAGCCCGTGTCGAAGCAGCTCGTCGCCTGGGCGAAGCAGCACATCGAGTGGACGCTCGCCGACGGCGCGACGCGACACCCCGACGGCATCCTCATGCTCGTCCTCGACGAGGCCGGGCGCGCCGCCATGACCGTGGGCCCCTACGAGCCGCTGGCCGTGACCACCTCCTCGGCCCTCGCGGAGCGTGCGCAGCTCGCCGCGCGCGAGGCGGCCGAGACCGGCGTGGCGCCGGAGACCCTATGGGCCGTCCGGGGCGACGTCCTCGTGGCGGGCTGCCCCATCGACCAGCCCCTCTCGGGCGCCGCGAGCCTCGTCGCGGACCTCGCCAAGACCACGGGCGTCCCCGTCTCCCGGGAGGCCGACCTCGCCCGCCGCGTCATGAACGGCGACAAGGACCATGACGAGCTGCTCCTCGTCTCGGACGAGCACGGCGTGGTGCCTGCCTCCGATGCGGCCGGTCCGCATGCCCGCCGTCTGGCGGACGGGTACGCCCGCCTGCTCGAGACGACCCGTCGGCAGCGGGCCTGCGCGCGCCGGGTATAATGGGAGAGTCACCCGAGCCCGAGAGGGAGGTCGGATATGGACCAGAACAACCAGGGCACCCCGCCCCGGCCCGACACGCCGTTCCCGTCACAGCCCCAGGCGCAGCAGCGCCCGCCGGTCCCGACACCGCCCGCGGAACAGGCCCCGGCCGACTGGGGCCGCATCGGCGGCGGGCTTCTCGCCTTCATCGTCCTGCAGGCGATCCAGACCTTCGCCCTGCTCTCGGCCTTCCCGTCCGCGCTGGAGGACGCGCTCGAGAGCGTCATGACCAGCGGGCTCGGCGTCTTCGGACTCGCCCAGGCCGCGTCCGAGTGGATCGCGCTCGCGACGCTCGTCGCCTACGCCGTGGTCATCTTCATCGCCATGGCTCAGCTCGTGCAGCGCCACCCGTCCTTCCTGCGCAACTTCCAGGTCGCCGGCATCATCGCCATTGTCGGCAACCTCGCCGTGTTCCTCATCATGGAGGGGGTCCACGTCTACTACTCGACGCTCGCCGGCGCGTTTGCCCCCGACACCTCGTACGGCGACTCCTACTCGTGGCAGGCGGGCTCGCACTGGACGCTGGTGATCCTGGCCCTCATGTGGACGATCTTCTGGACGCTGTACTTCGCGCGCTCGGTCCGCATGCGCCACTACATGAGCCCCGACAACCCCTACACCACGGCAAACGGCCTCCCCTACGTGGAGCGCGCCCTCTTCGGCAAGGGGATGCGCGGCTAGGGCGCCGCTGGGGCAGCGCGCCGCGCGCCGTTGCCGCGCGTTCGCCGAGCGCTCACCGCTCTTCTCGCCCGCCTCGCTCTTTTTGGGTAGTACTATGTGTGTGAATGGGCCACGGCCCTGTTCCGTCATGCGCCTGTGACGGGTCGGGCCCGCCCACGAGGGATTCGTTGGAATCGCTACAAAGGAGAGGATATGGCTCGCAAGTTTAAGTCCATGGACGGCAACGAGGCGGCATCGTACGTCTCGTATGCGTTCACCGAGGTGGCGGGCATCTACCCGATCACCCCGTCCAGCCCCATGGCCGACCACGTCGACCAGTGGGCCGCTCAGGGCATGAAGAACGTCTTCGGCACCCCGGTCAAGGTCGTCGAGATGGAGTCCGAGGCGGGCGCCGCGGGCACCGTCCACGGCTCGCTCGGCTCCGGCGCCCTCACGACGACCTACACGGCGTCGCAGGGCCTGCTCCTCATGATCCCCAACATGTACAAGATCGCCGGCGAGGGCCTTCCGGGCGTCTTCCACGTGTCCGCCCGTACCGTGGCCTCCCACGCCCTCAACATCTTCGGCGACCACTCCGACGTCATGGCCTGCCGCCAGACCGGCTTCGCCATGCTCGCCGAGGGCAACGTCCAGGAGGTCATGGACCTCGCGCCGGTGGCCCACCTCGCGGCCATCGAGGGCAAGGTGCCGTTCCTGAACTTCTTCGACGGCTTCCGCACCTCGCACGAGAT
>JAUNEG010000029.1 GCA_030525685.1 Atopobiaceae bacterium
GGACGACATCACCGACGCCTACGACACCAACCTCAAGATGAACCCGCCGCTGCGCCGCGCCTCCGACGCCGAGGCCCTGCGCGAGGGCATCCTCGACGGCTCGATCGACTGCGTCGTCACCGACCACGCCCCGCACGCGCCACACGAGAAGGACTGCGAGTGGGAGATCGCCTTCTTCGGCATCGTGGGCCTCGAGACGTCGCTGCCGCTCATGCTCACCAACCTCGTGCTGCCGGGCACGATGAGCTGGTCTCGCCTCGTCGAGGTCATGGCCGTGAACCCGCGCCGCTGCCTGCGCCTGCCGGAGGTCCGCGTGGAGGCCGGCTGCACCGCCGACCTCACGCTCATCGACCCGGCCGCCGAGGTCACGGTCACCGAGGACTGGCTCGAGAGCCGCTCCAAGAACTCCGCATGGCTCGGCAAGACGCTCACCGGCGCCGCCAGCCACGTCTTCGTCGCCGGTCGCCACACCCTGACGGACGGCGTCGTGACCCCGGTCAAGCGGGTGCTCCTATGACGTCGGGAGGCCTTGCGGTCCACGAGTTCACGGTCGCGCTCAACGAGGGCGTGGCGGACGGCCTCATGCGCATCGTGTTCCGCGCGCCCGAGCTCGCCGCCGCGCTCGCCCCGGGCCAGTTCGTGAACATTCACGTGCCCGGCGACGCGAGCCAGATCCTGCGCGTGCCGCTGTCCTTCAGCTGCGCGGACGCCGGCGCGGGCACCGTCGAGATCGTCTACGCCGTCGTGGGCGACGGCACGCGGCGCCTCTCCGAGATGGCGGTGGGGGAGACCTCCACGGCCGTCGGTCCCTGCGGCAACCCCTGGCCGACCGTTCCGGGCGCCCGCCGCGCCTGCGTGGTCGCGGGCGGCGTGGGCGTGACGCCGGTCGTCGCGTGCGGCCGCATGCTGGCGGACGCGGGCGTGGCCTTCGACGCCGTCGTGGGCGCGCAGACCGCGGCCAGGCTCTGGGGCCCGGACGTGCTCGAGGGTCTCGGTGCCGGCACCGTCGCCGTGACCACCGACGACGGCTCCGTCGGGCGCAAGGGCCTCACCACCGACGCCCTCGCCGACCTTCTCGCCAACGGAAGCTACGACATCGTCTACACCTGCGGCCCCGAGGTCATGATGGCCGGCGTCGCGCGCCTCTGCCACGAGGCCGGCCTCCGCTGCCTGGCCTCCATGGAGCGCATGATGTGCTGCGGCTTCGGCGCGTGCGGCACCTGCAACGTCGCCATGTCCGACGGCACCTACAAGTCCTGCTGCAAGGACGGCCCCGTCTTCGACGCCGGGGAGGTGGCGTGGTAATGGTCGAGAAGAGCGTGGGCATGGCCGTCGACCTCGGCGGCGTGCGCATGCAGAACCCCGTCAACACCGCCTCGGGCACCTTCGCCTTCGGCTCGGTCTTCGAGGACTTCTTCGACGTCTCGCGCCTCGGCGCGATCACCCTCAAGGGCTGCTCGGCCGAGCCGTGGCCCGGCAACCCGGCCCCGCGCATGTGCGAGGTTCCGAGCGGCATGATGAACACCGTGGGCCTTGCCAACCCGGGCGTCGCCGGGATGGTGGAGAGCTACGGCGAGTACCTCGCCGGTCTCGAGGGGCGCGGCTGCCGCGTCATCGTGCAGGCGGCCGGCCACTCCGTGGAGGAGTACGTTGCCGCCGTCGAGCTCATCGAGGAGCTCTGCCCGTGGGCGAGCGGCGTCGAGATGAACATCTCCTGCCCCAACATCGCCCGCGGCGGCGTCCTCGTGGGCGGCACGCCCGAGAGCGCGGCAGAGGTCGTGCGCGCGGTGCGCCCGCGCGTGCGACGGCCGCTCCTCGTCAAGATGGCGCCGGTGCGCGTGCCGGAGATCGCGCGCGCCTGCGAGGCCGAGGGCGCGGACGCCCTCTCGCTCATCAACACGATCAACGGCATGTCCATCGACGTGCGCACCTGGAGGAGCCGCCTCTCCAAGCCCACGGGCGGCGTCTCCGGCCCCGCCATCCACGCCATCGCCGTGCGCATGGTCTGGGAGGCGGCTCAGGCCGTGCGCATCCCGATCAACGGCATGGGCGGCATCGCCACGTGGAAAGACGCCGCTGAGATGATCCTCGCCGGTGCCACTGCGGTCACGGTGGGCACCGCGAACTTCTACGACCCTGCCTGCGCGGCCGACATCGTGGACGGCCTTGCCGCCTGGGCAGCCGAGCAGGGTGTCACGGACATCACCGAGCTGATGGGAGCCTTCGAATGCTGACGTACGAAGAGGCAAGCGACAAGATCATCATCGCGCTGGACTGCCCGAGGGAGCGTGCGTTCGAGCTGGCGGACCTGCTCGCCGGCAAGGCCACGTGGGTCAAGGTAGGCATGACGCTCTTCTACGCGGAGGGCCCCGCCATCGTCGACGCCATGCGCGAGCGTGGGCTGCGCGTCTTCCTCGACCTCAAGGTCCACGACATCCCGTTCCAGGTGCAGGGCGCCGTTCGTGCTGCCTCGCTCACCGGTGCGGACATCCTCTCGATTCACGGACTGGGCTCCTCCGCGATGATCGCGGCGGCGCGCAAGGGCGCCGAGGAGGCCGCCGAGCAGCGCGGCGGCGACCGCACGCGCCTCGTGGCGATCTCCGTGCTCACGAGCATGGACCAGGCGGCGCTCGCGGAGATCGGCGTGGAGTCGCCGGTCGCCGAGGAGGTCGCGCGCCTCGCGAGCCTCGCCTACGGCTCCGGCTCCGACGGGATCGTCTGCTCCCCGCAGGAGGCCGCCGAGATGCGCGCCCTTCTCGGTCCCGACGCCCTGATCGTCACCCCGGGCGTGCGTCCCGCGGGCGCCGAGGTGGGGGACCAGAAGCGCATCGCCACGCCCGCCGCCGCAATCGCCGCCGGTGCGTCCAAGCTGGTCATCGGCCGACCGATCACCGGCGCCGACGACCCGCTCGCCGCCTTCGACGCCATCTGCGCCGAGCTCATGGAGTAGCCTTTCTAGCTGCGAAAACGTTCGGGGTGAACCAGGCGTTCAACCGGTCGTGTGCATGACCTGCACCTTTGGTGGAAAGGTCTTGCAAAATGCCCGCTCAACGGGCAAACTTAGTTGGTGCGAGCCGCCCCGCCCTCAGGTGCGACTCTTAGGAACGAACGATGTTTGGAGGATCACATGGCTCTACCCCAGCTTACCGACGAGCAGCGCAAGGCCGCCCTCGAGAAGGCCGCCCAGGCCCGTCACGAGCGCGCCGAGCTCCGCGAGAAGATCAAGAGCGGCAAGGTCTCCCTCGAGTCCGTGCTCGAGTCCGACGACCCCATCGCCAGCCGCATGAAGGTCTCCACCCTCATCGAGTCCCTCCCGGGCTACGGCAAGGCCAAGGCCGCCAAGATCATGGACGAGCTGGGCATCTCCGCCTCTCGTCGCGTCAAGGGCCTCGGCGCCCGTCAGCGCGAGCAGCTCCTCGAGGCCCTCACCAAGTAAGGTGGCCAGAAGAGCTCGAATCTTCGTAGTCTCTGGACCGTCAGGCGTTGGCAAGGGAACGCTCGTCGCGCTACTGCGCGAGCGCTCCTCTTGCCTTGGCCTGACGGTTTCGGCGACTACGCGCGAGCCGCGCCCCGGCGAGAGGGACGGCGTCTCCTACCACTTCATGGACGACGCCGAGTTCGACCGTCGCGTCGCGGCAGGGGAGTTCCTCGAGTGGGCGTGGGTCCACGGTCACCGTTACGGCACCCTGCGCTCCGAGGTCGAGCGCGTCCTCGCTGCCGGCTCCTCGGTCGTCCTCGAGATCGACGTCCAGGGCGGGCTCTCCGTGCGGGCTTCCATGCCCGACGCGGTTCTCGTCTTCGTCGAGCCGCCCAGCGTCGAGGAGCTCGAGCGGCGTCTGCGCGCTCGCGGCACCGAGGACGAGTCCCAGATCGAGACGCGCCTCCGGAACGCCCGCAGCGAGATGGACCGCGCGCCCGAGTACGACGTGAGGATCGTCAACGACGACCTCGATCGTGCCTGCTCGGAGCTCGAAGAAGTGATACACACGTACGAGATGGACGGAGGTCCCTCAGAAGATGTCCGTGATTAAGCCCGAGATCGACGGCCTGCTCGACAAGACCGAGCAGAACCCGTTTCTGCTCTGCTCCCTTGCCTCCAAGCGGGCGTGCGACATCAACAACATGATTCGCGGCCAGCACCTGCGCGTCACTGCGATCCAGGACTTCGACGACATCACCACCGTCGTCTCCGGCAAGGACCCGATCTCCGTCGCCATGCACGAGATCGAGGACGGCACCCTCGGCTTCGTCAAGGAGGACTTCGACGAGGACATCAAGGGCGCCAACACGATCGCCCTCTAGGCGGCGCCATGACTGAGAGGCTCTGTCTCGTCCACTACCACGAGATCGGTCTCAAGGGCAAGAACCGCTCCACGTTCGAGAACCAGCTCGTCTCCAACCTGCATCGCGCCCTGCGCGACCGGGGCGTCTCCAGCATCGGCCGGATCTCCGGCTACATCGTCGTGGAGACCGAGGACCGTCGCGCGAGCGAGGAGCTCGCTGCCCTGATCAGGCGCGTGCCCGGCGTGGCGCGCGTCTCTCTCGCGTACAGGTGCGGGCTCGACGAGGGCGAGTACGTGGCCGCCGCCATCACCGCCCTCGGCGAGGCGGGGGAGTTCGAGACCTTCAAGGTCCACGCCCGCCGCTCCTCGACCACCTACGAGCTGCACACGCTCGACATGAACCGTCTCGTGGGGGCGGCCCTCTGCGAGGCCTTCCCCGACAAGAAGGTCGACGTCCACCATCCCGACGTCACCGTCATCGTTCATGCCGTCCAGGGCTCCACCTACGTCTACGCCGCCTCGGCGCCGGGCGTCGGCGGGCTTCCCGTGGGCACGGCCGGCAAGGTCGTCTCGCTGCTCTCCAGCGGCTTCGACTCCCCGGTGGCCACGTGGATGGTCGGCCGCCGTGGCGCGATCTGCGTGCCCGTGCACTTCTCGGGACGCCCCATGACGGCGGACACGAGCGAGTGGCTCTGCCAGGACCTCTGCGACGCGCTGGCGCCCTCGGGTGTCATCGGACGCCTCTACGTCGTCCCATTCGGCGGGCGCCAGCGAGAGATCTCGCTCGCCGTGCCGCAGGGCATGCGCATCATCATGTACCGGCGCGTCATGCTCCAGGTCGCCGAGCGCATCGCGCGTCTCGAGGGCGCCAGGGCGCTCGTGACCGGCGAGTCGCTCGGGCAGGTGGCCTCGCAGACGCTCGAGAACATCGCCGCCGTCAACGAGGCCGTCACGATGCCCGTGCTGAGGCCCCTCATCGGCTCCGACAAGCAGGAGATCATCGCACGCGCGCACGAGATCGGCACCTACGACCTCTGCTGCCAGACCGCGCCCGACTGCTGCACGCTCTTCATGCCGCGCCGCCCCGAGACGCACGCCCGCATGCCCGAGGTGCTCGCCGCCTGGGAGAGCTTCGACCACGAGGCAATGGTGGAGGAGCTCGTCGACCGCGCCGAGTGGCGCGACTACGCGCAGTGCCCGTCGTATCGCGCGCCCAAGGGGCGCCTCTCCGCGCACCATCGTGACCTCGCCCCGGCGGACGCCGGCGAGCGGTAGTCCCTCGTCCCGCCGCCGGCGGCGACAGGTTAGAGCAATTATTGACGGACGCCCTCGGTGACGAGGGCGTTTTTCGGCTCGTGGCAGCTTGTGTCACATTCGCGGCAGATTCGTGAACGACTTTCTCCCGGCAACGCGCACGGCCCGCGCGCGGTGCCCCATGCTCGATGCAGGGGGTGAGGCAATGGCTCAGGAGAGCGTGCGGAGGGTCGCGAGAAGGTACGGTGCGGGTGCGCGCGTCGCCGTCCTGGCAGCGCTGGCGTGCCTGCTCGTGGGGCTGGCGCTCGCCGGCATGGCGCTCGCGGGCGCCGGCCGCGGCGTCACGATCGAGCGCGCGGGCGAGGATGAGGTCCCTGCCGCAGAGGACGGGGCGCCAGGCGAGGGCGACGCGGAGGCGGATGCCGGCGAGGTCGCCGAGGCCTCGACCGTGGTCGTCCACGTCGACGGGGCCGTCGCGTCTGCCGGGGTGTACGAGCTGTCCGAGGGTGCGCGCGTCGCGGACGCGGTGGAGTCGGCGGGGGGCCTCCTGGAGGGGGCTGACACGACGTCTCTCAACCTCGCGGCCCCGTTGTCGGACGGCGAGAAGGTCCATGTGCCCGTCGTGGGCGAGGACGTCGAAGAGACGGGTACGGGGACGGGTGGTGCGGGCCCGTCGGTGGTGGACATCAACACCGCCGGCGTCGAGGAGCTCGACGCGCTGCCCGGCGTCGGGGAGGCGACGGCGCGCGCGATCGTCGAGGAGCGCGAGACGAACGGGCCCTTCTCGACGCCTGAGGACCTGATGCGCGTCTCGGGGATCGGCGAGAAGAAGTTCGCCAAGCTCGAGGGGCTCATCCGTGTCTGAGCGCGCGGCGCCGGAGCGCCCCGACCGCCCGCTCCTCACGCCGCCCTTCTGGTCGCTCGTCTCGTTTCTGTCGTGCGCGCGCCTGACGCTGGGGGCTGGGCCCCTGCCGCTCATCGCCGTGACGGTGGCGGCCGGCGCTCTGGCGATGGGGCTGGCGGCCTGCTTCGCGCTGTCTCGAACGAGGCTCCGGGCGGCCGTCTCGGTGGCGGCGGCGCTCGCCCTCGGCGCCGCGTGCGCGTGCCTCGTCTGCGCGGGGGAGCTCGCACGCCAGGGGGCGCTGGCGGAGGCTCTCTCTTCGAGCCCGGCGTCGGCGTGGGAGCTCGAGGTCGAGTCGGACATGAGCGAGGGCGCGTCCGGATGGCGCGCTCGCGCGGCCGTCCTCCGGGACGGAAGGCGCGTCGGGCGCGTGTGGCTGCTCACCGAGGAGCCGTACGGCCTCGGGGACGTCCTGAGGTGCGTGGGGCGCTTCACCGAGAACGAGGAGGATGAGTGGGGCGCGAGCTCGCGGGCCCAGGGTCTCTCGGGGACGGTGCGTGCGGTGAGGCTCCTCTCGTCGCGGTCTGCGGGCGGGCTCCGCGGGGAGGTCCTCGCCCTGCGCGAGGCCGTGCTCGGCAGCCTCGATGCCGCATCCTCCGACCCTCGGGCTCTCGTGGCGGGCGCGATCTGCGCATCGACGCAGGCGATGTCGGAGCGCGGGCTCGACGAGATCTTCTCGGCGTGCGGCGTCTCGCACCTGGTGGCGGTGTCGGGGGGCCACCTCGTCCTCGTCTCGGCCGTGGTGTCCTCCCTGCTCGGGCGCACCCGTCTCGGGACCCTTCCGCGCGCGCTGACGCTGCTCGGCATGACGGCGCTCTTCGTGGCGTTCTGCGGCGCGCCGGTGTCGGCGGTGCGCTCCTGGGTGATGGTGCTCGCGGCCGAGCTCTCCCGGCTCGCGGGGCGCCGCGCCCACCCGCTCTCGTCGGCGAGCGTCACCGCCCTCGCCATGGCGGCCCTCGAACCGGGGGTGACGGGACAGCTGGGGTTCGTCCTCTCGGTCGCGTGCGCATGCGGCATCTGCGCCCTCGGAGGGTACGCGCGCTACGTGCTGCGCGTGCTCGTGTGGCGCAGCGGTGGGACGCGGGGCCATGTGCCCGTGCGGCCCGTGCGGGCGGCCCTCTCCTCGGCGCAGGAGGCGCTCGCGCTCACGGTGGTGTCCCAGGCGGTCACGATGCCGTTCACCTGCGCGACCTTCGGCACGCTGTCGCTCGTCGCGCCTCTCGCCAACGTCCTTCTCGCGCCGCTCTTCTCGCTTGTCCTGGTCCTCGGGCTGGCCGTGGCCCTCCTCGCCTGGGCGCCTCCGCTCCAGGCGCTCGTGCTCGTGCCGTGCGACGCCGCCGGTGCGGCCGTGGCGTGGCTCGCACGACGCCTCGCCGGCCTGCCCCTCGCCTGCGTCCCCGTGAGCGTCGATGAGGGGCCCGCCCTCGCCCTTCTCGGCTGCCTTCTCGCGGCCCTGCTCGTCGCCTGGCCCCACGTCACGAGGCGCGCGCTGGTCGGCGCGCTGTGCGCGGCCCTCGCCCTCGGCCTGGTCTGGCACCTGCGCTGGCGGCTGTTCGCCCCGGCATGCGTGCGCGTGCTCGACGTCGGCCAGGGGGACGCGATTCTCGTCACCGACGGTTCGTCGTCTCTGCTCGTGGACACCGGGCCCGGCGACGCCGTGGTCGGGGCCCTCGCGCGCAACAACGTGACGCACCTCGACGCCATCCTCGTGACCCACCTGCACGACGACCACGTGGGTGGGGTCGAGGCGCTTGGCGGCGTGGTATCGGTGGGGGAGGTGCTCGTCGCCGAGGGCGTCACGTTGGAGGCGGGGGGCGTGCCCGTCTCCTCGGTGGGACGGGGCGACGTCGTACGCGTCGGCCGCTTCTCGCTGGAGGTGCTCTCCCCGTCGGGGCCCGTTGACGGCCTGGAGAACGAGGACTCGGTCGTGTGCTCGCTCTCCTACGAGGACGAGAGGGGCCGAACGCTCCGCGCGCTGCTCACGGGCGACGCCGAGCGCGACGTCACCGACGCGCTCGTCGAGGCGGGCGACGTCGGCGACGTGGACCTTCTCAAGGTCGGGCACCACGGATCGGGGGTCTCCGTCTCGGCGAGCGCCGCCGCGGCGCTCATGCCCGAGGTGAGCGTGGCGAGCGCGGGGGAGGGAAACGCGTACGGACACCCCGACCCCGCATGCGTGGAAATACTCGAGGACGCGGGTTCGGCCTTCCTCTGCACGATGGACGTCGGCGACGTGTGCGTGGAGCCGGGCGTCGAGGGGCCGCTCATCAGCTGCCAGAGGAGGAGCGTGCGTGATGCTACACTGAGGTAGCGGGGCGGCGCATCCGTCCCGAGCCAGGACGACGAGGGGAGTGACATGGCCGAGAAGGGCGCGCTGCTGCCGGCGTACCTGATCGTGGGACCCGACGAGCTCAAGCGCAAGCAGGCCGTGGCACGGCTCCGCGCCCGCGTGGACGGGCCGCTCGCCGCCTTCAACCTCGAGGAGCTCGTCGCGAGCGGAGACATGGACCCCGTGGAGGTGCTTGCCTCCCTCAACACGCTGCCCATGGGCGGGGACCGACGCGTGGTGGTCATAGAGTCGGCGGAGAAGCTCCCCAAGGCGGTCTCCGAGGCCATCGTCGACTATCTCTCCAGCCCCAACGAGAGCTGCACCCTCGCCCTCGTGGCGGGGACGCTCGCCAAGTCGACGCGGCTCTACAAGGCGGTCGCCGGGGTGGGCTCCCGCTCGGTCGTCGACTGCTCGGCGAAGAAGGGGCGCGACCTGCCCCCCTACGTCCAGAAGCTCGCGCAGGCGCACGGCGTGTCCATCACGGCCGACGCAGCCCGCGAGCTCGTGGCCCGCGTGGGCGAGTCGACCACGATGCTGGACACGCAACTCGGCTCGCTCGCCGCGCTACTCGGCGGTTCGGGCACGATTTCGGCGGAGTTCGTCGAGGCGAGCGTCGCGCGCGTGGCCGAGGTCAAGCCATGGGAGTTCCTCGACGTGCTGAGCGCACGCGACGTCCGGCGCGCCCTCTCGCTCCACCGTCTGCTCGACGGCTCCGCCCTGGGCCTGCTCTCGCTCGTCACGGGCCGTCTGCGCGCGCTCGCTCTCCGCGCGCGGGGACGGCGCGGCGGTCGCCCACGAGCTCGGGAAGCAGGACTGGCAGGTGAAGAACCACGTGCGCTGGGCGCGCCACTTCGCCGACGGCGAGCTCGAGGCGCTTCTCGGCGCGTGCGCCGAGGCCGAGCGCGACCTCAAGAGCGGCGCCGAGGAGGAGGACACCATGGTGCGGCTCATCACCCGCATCTGCGGCGCGTGACGTCCTTCTCGATCGTGTCCCTGCTCCTTCACCCCTACTAGGGTGACGGGTTGTACGTATTGCAGAGATGGATTAGACCTTGCGAGACGTAAAGGCTGTCACTCTGTGCCATATTGCACTAGAGCAGGCCGTAGGCCTCGACGGGCACCGTCTCACTGAACGGCTGCTCTGCAGGCACCTTGATGAGCGGCGTGTGGTCACGCGGGACGCCGAAGGTCTCCAGCAGTCGATCGAAGTAACCGACATCGAGCACCTCCTCAGGGGAGAAGCGGACGATGCGTGGTCGCTCGATGGTGAGTCGTGACTCACGCCGTCGCTCGCCACGCATCGCGACGAGGGGCGTCCCTCCGTTCATGACCGGGCTCGTGTATTTCTCGCCCCCGTCGAGCTCGCCGATGATGAGGGTTCCGTCTGGAAGGACCCACAGGAAGTCCACCCGATGGACCTTGCGCGGGTCCATGGGGTCGCAGAACGGGACCTGGAGCTCGGGGGCGGCAAACCCGAGCTCGAACATGGTCGCTCGGGCGAGGGACTCCATTCCGTTCTCCGGCCGCGGATCGGCTAACGACGTCGCGAGGCGGGCGATCTCTGAGCCTCTGTGACGGGTACCCATCGACCTCACATAGGAAATGAGCCTGCTTCGGTCCGTGGCGCCAACATGAAGCGAGGAGTCAGCGATTGCCAATCCTTCGCGGAATCCCAGACGCCGCGCGCAGTCGAAGACCGTACGCTCCACCGAGGTAACCGGGACACCTGAGGCAATCACAGGTTCGTCGCCGGAGACGTGGACCTGTCGTACGGAGCCGCGTGCGTGGCAGCGTCTGGTTCCGGACAAGGTCGCTACCTCTAGGGGATGTTGGAGTCGCTCGGTCACGCTGAGGCCGTAGGCGACTGCCGCAGACGTCCCACAGAAGACCCATGACGGGTGAAGCGCATGGATTCCGCGCATGAGATGAAGAGTCCGCTGCGTCTCGGTGAGACCATGCCACAGCTCTCGATCGACATAGAGGAGGGGAAGCGGCGAGACGAGCGATCCGTCCGCCACGCGACGCTCTAGCGCCTCTCGTATTCGCCGCGACCGCGTCGCAAGGCATGCGCCGCTATTCTCGGACTCAGCAAGCAGCTCTTTGATCTCCTGGGTCACGCGCCTCTGCATCGTCGCCCCCTTCCGTTGATCGGAAGATGGTAGCGAAGGGTGCTGTCGGCTGACTTTTCGCTGTCTTGCAGCTCACTTTCCGCTGCACGTCAGAGCTTTGGGCTGTTACGACCGCCGACAGGAGAAATTCGCGAGCGGTCGATTGCGGGCTTCAGACGGCAATCCTTACGGCATGCGAAGCGTGCGGCAGTCCAATCCAGCACGAAAGCGCACGGGTGCGCACGATGTGCGATCGCTCGCCAAATGATTGACTGAATTGACGTCTCGTTGGGATGGGATGGTCCGGGTGGGCCTCATATTCTGTCACCAATCAGGCGGGATTTTGAGAATGACACGGATGACGCGGCCCCGCCCGTCCGCTGGGTGACAAGGTGTGCGTACCTTGGACGCGGATGAGGTATAACGAACGGTAAAGTTCGTCATTCATTGAGTGGGGGGAGCTCAGTCAACTTTGCTGTCGAGAAGATCGTCAGCATGAAGAAAGGGGACCCGGGCAGCACCCCGGGTCCCCTTGACGCGCTCTGTCAGCGGAAGCTACTTGATGGTGTTGACGAGCCTCTGCACGCCGCTCTTGCGCTGAGCGGCCTGGTTCTTGTGGATGATGCCCTTGGAAGCGGCCTTGTCGAGCAGGCGGCAGGCCTTGTTGGCGGCAAGCTGCGCGTCCTCGGCGTTGCCGGCCTCGACGGCAGCGCGAACGCCCTTGACGGCCGTCTTGAGCTCGGAGCGGACGGCGCGGTTGCGCTGGCGGGCCTTCTCGGCGGTGATGATGCGCTTCTTCTGAGACTTGATGTTAGCCACGTGCGGTTCCTTTCAAAAAGCTTCTGTTCTGAGGCCTCTGTTTGAGACACGGTGAGGTCAGCCTGCTGAGTATAGCATGCGGCGCGGCTCTTCGCTATCATTCACCTCATGTCTACGACCGATACCTCACATATCCGCAACTTCTCGATCGTTGCGCACATCGACCACGGCAAGTCGACCATCTCGGACCGCATCCTCGAGCTCACCCACACGGTGGAGGAGCGCGACATGGAGGCGCAGCTCCTGGACACGATGGACATCGAGCGGGAGCGCGGCATCACCATCAAGTCCAACGCCGTGCGCGTGACCTACGACGCAGACGACGGCGAGACCTACCAGTTCAACCTCATCGACACACCGGGTCACGTCGACTTCACCTACGAGGTCAGCCGCAGTCTCGCCGCCTGCGAGGGCGCGGTGCTCGTGGTGGACGCCACGCAGGGCGTGGAGGCGCAGACCGTCTCCAACGCCAACCTGGCCATGAACGCCAACCTCGACATCGTTCCCGCGATCAACAAGATCGACCTGCCGAGCGCCGAGCCCGATCGCGTGAAGGAGGAGATCGAGGAGGACCTCGCCATCCCGGCGGACGACGCGGTGTGCGTCTCCGGAAAGACCGGCGAGGGCATCCACGACCTTCTCGAGGCGATCGTGCTTCTCGTCTCTCCGCCGTCGGGAGACGCCGACGCCCCGCTCAAGGCCCTCATCCTTGACTCCTACTTCGACGAGTACCGCGGCGTGGTGGCCACGGTGCGCGTCTTCGACGGTCACATCAGCAAGGGCGACCAGCTCCGGATGATGCAGGCCGGCGAGGGCTTCCTCGTTGACGGCGTGGGGGTCAAGCGCCCGGCCGAGCAGCTCGTGGACGAGCTGGGGGTCGGCGAGGTCGGCTTCGTCGTCACCGGTCTCAAGAACCCCGAGGCGGTGCGCGTGGGCGACACGCTCACCTCCGCGAGCCGTCCCTGCGCCGAGGCGCTGCCCGGCTACCGCGAGGCAAAGCCGATGGTCTACACCGGCATCTTCCCCATAGACAACAAGGATTACGAGAGCCTCCGCGACGCCCTGGAGAAGCTGCGCGTGAACGACCCCTCGCTCACGTGGAGCCCCGAGACCTCGGTGGCCCTGGGCTTCGGCTTCCGCGTGGGCTTCTTGGGCCTGCTCCACATGGAGGTCGTCAAGGAGCGCCTGGAGCGCGAGTTCGCGCTGTCGCTGATCGCCACCTCTCCCTCGGTGGACTACCACGTCTACAAGACCGACGGCGAGATGATCGAGGTCCGCAGCCCACAGGACCTGCCCGACGTCACCCGCATCGAGCGCATCGAGGAGCCCTACCTCAAGGCCAAGGTCATCGTGCCGCCCGAGTACACGGGCGCGGTCATGCAGCTCGCCATCGAGCACCGCGGCATCACGCAGGACATGGTCTACCTCTCCGAGAAGTCCGTCGAGATACGCTTCGACATCCCGCTCGCCGAGCTCATCCTGGACTTCTTCGACCAGCTCAAGAGCCGCACCAAGGGCTACGCGAGCCTGGACTACGAGTTCTCCGACTACCGCGCGAGCGATCTCGTGAAGCTCGACATCCTGCTCTCCGGCGACGAGGTCGACGCCCTGAGCTTCATCGTGCACCGCGACAAGGCCTACTCGATGGCGCGCGGGCTCTGCGACAAGCTCAAGGAGATCATCCCGCGCCAGCAGTTCGAGGTGCCCATCCAGGG
>JAUNEG010000040.1 GCA_030525685.1 Atopobiaceae bacterium
AATTGCTTCTTGCGGTAGCTGTAGAATTGACTCCCGACGATCAGGAGGCGCCATGCAGCAACCAATTGGCCAGAACGATCCCGCCATTTTTGCCGCCGCGAAGGAGAACCAGTACTTCGACCGAAAAAGCGCCCGCATCAAGCCCAATGATGCGGCGAGGCACATCGTCGCGTTCGCTAACGCGACAGGCGGAAAACTTGTCATCGGCATCGAGGATAACGGCGAGGTCACCGGGTTCAGGAGGAGCGGCTCCTGCGACATAGAGGACTTCGAGCATGCCCCGCTCGCATGCTGCGAGCCCGTGCCCGTCGTAAGGGCCGTGGAGGTTGCCGTCACCAACTCGCGTGGGGAGGACGACCTCATCCTCGTCCTTGACGTTAGGCCTTCCACCGACCATGTCATCGCCAGGCGCGGCGACAGGGCCGTATTCCTCCGCCAGGGCGACAAGAGCGTTGTGCTCGGGCACGCCCAGATCACCGCGCTCGAGTACGACAAGAACCAGCGCAGGTTCGAGGACGAGGTGGCGGACCGTTCCAGCATCGACGACGTCGACCCCGAGGTCATGGCACGCTACAAGAAAGAGCTCGGCACCGACGTCCCCGACGAGCAAGTGCTCAGGAGCAGGGGCTTCTTCGTCGACGGCCATCTGACCAACGCGGGCGTGCTCATCTTTGCCGAGAACCCGACGCGCTTCATCCCCTGCGCCCGCGTGAGGGTCATCCGCTTCGACGGGAACAAGATGCAGACGGGCAGGCGCCTCAACATCGTGAAGGAGCGCACCTTCGACGGACCCCTGCCCAAGGTCATCGAGGGCGCCAAGGCTATGATCTCCGAGCAGCTGCGCGAGTTCCAGTACCTCGGCGACGATGGCAGGTTCAAGGTGATTCCCGAGTATCCCGAGTTCGCGTGGTTCGAGGGCCTTGTCAACGCCGTCACGCACCGCAACTATGCTCACAGCGGAGACCACATCCGAGTGATGATGTACGACGACCGCATGGAGATCCTGAGCCCGGGAAAGCTTCCCAACGTTGTGACGCTGGAGAATATGCGCCACACTCGGTGGGCCAGGAACCCCATCATCGCAAGGACGCTGGCGGAGTTCGGCTGGGTTCGCGAGCTCAACGAAGGCGTGCAGCGCATCTACGACGAGATGGCGGGGTTCTTCCTGAACGAGCCGATCTTCGAGGAGCCCAACGACGCCTCGGTGCAGTTGACGCTCGAGAACAGCATCACGTCGCGCGTGCTGAGGCGGGAGGACGCCCTCACCGACAGCATAGGCCAGGCGGCCTACGAGGCCCTGAACGAGTACGAGCTCGCCGCCATGCAGTACGTGTTCGCCAGGGGAAGGGTTACCGTGAGCGAGCTGGCTGGCCACCTGGGGCGCAGCGTCAAGGTCTCTAGGCAGACGCTCCGGACGCTCGCGGGCAAGGGCCTGCTCACGTGGCACGGCTCCAACCCTCGAGACCCGTCACAGTACTACGACCTGCACGGGTAAGAGTGGGTCAGAGTAAGGTCAGAGTTCCCTCGAGAACGGGCGCCTTGGCGCGAGTCGAACTTTGGTGGTTCTGGTAAGAGTAGGTAAGAGTAGGTAAGAGCTAGAAGGGACTTGGACACGGCCTTTGCAACGGGAGGCTCGTCCCCGCCCTGACATTCTCCAACGGCTCTCCCTCGTCATCCTAATCCAACTGTTCGGGGACGGGCGGGTGGGCCTATCCAAACGCGCGTCTCGCGCGGACAAACCCATCCGCCGCCGCGCCCATGGCGAGCCCCCCCACGAGCCATGCGGCGGCGGTGCGCGCTGGGGCATGGCCAGCGCGCCGCCCTCGTGGCTCAGTCTCCACGGAAACTACACTTGGGGAGGGGTGTTCCGCCCCTCCCCTCCGTGCCGTGTCAATAGTCCTGCGCTATGCCCCCAGCGCGTGCATCCTCCCTCCCGTCGGCATGCGGTAGCCCACGGCCTCGCACCAGTCGGAAAGGAAGTGGCGCTGCGCTGCGGTCACTTGCCTGTTGTGGCTCTGGAACGCCTGACGTATCGTGCCACCCCTCACCTCGACGGTCACGAGCGGCCTGTCGGGGTCGCTTGCCTTGCGCATCAGCCAGAGGTCGGTCTGGCCGCTGGCGTACTTGTCGATGAACCCGGCCACGCAGTTGTGCTGCGCGTTTGCCTCGTCGAGAATCTCGCGCACGTTGGAGGCGGGGCGGATGAGGTAGCCATCCGACTCGAAGCCGTTGCCGCCCAGCTCGGCGGCACGGCGGGCGATGGCTGCGTCGCTGGCCTCGTGGCGGCGCATCTCGCGCTCGCGCTCAAGGTCGGTCAGAAGCGCTGCGGGGTCTGCGGGGTACCTGTCCTCCACGCTTCCCCTCACCCTCTGCTGCATGTCGAGCGCGTCAGACCACAGCTGCACGTTGTACGAGCGGGTGCGGCGGCGCTGGGCGGGCATGTCCAGCAGGGAGAGCGCGTATTCGCACGCGCGTCGCGGCTCGTAGGCTATCCCTCGCCACTCGAAGGTGCGCAGGGCGCACGTGAGCCTCGGCAGGAAGTCGGCGGTGCCTCCCCTCGGGTGCTCCGCCGCCTTGCCGAGGTAGCCTTTGAGAAGGTCGCGTACCACGTCGCGTCCCATGGACTCCACGAACTGCGATACGTAGAGCCTGTCTCGGAAGCACTCGGCGCAAGCCTCGTCGCGCTCCTCGCCGTGGAAGCCCGTGAGCCTGAGCGCGGCGCTGAGCGCCTCGCGGCAGTGGCTGTGCCCCATGGTCGGCTCCACGAGCCTCCAGACGAGGCCCACGTGCTCCCACGTGCCGCTGAGGTTCCACTTGGCGTTGGCCCCCATGCGGGATGCCGCCCACGACTCCACGCGCACCATGTCGCGCTTGCACATCTCGCGGAAGTCGCCGCTGCTGAGCATGGCGACGAGGGCGGCCCTTCCCTTCGCGTCGTAGTCCTGAAGCGGCTGGCGGCTCCATGGCGGGGTGAGTGCGTCCCCCGTGGCGCCCTTGCAGAAGGCGCCGAGCCTCGCGGTGGTGAGCGCGTGGCGGCTCCCCGTGCGCTCGTCGGTGACGTAGTACTGGCCTTGGGTGACCAGAAGCACGAGCATCTGGCTCCTGCCCCCGCACCTGCGGCGGAACGCGCAGTCGGCTCCGTCCATGAGCAGGCGCTCGAACTCGGGCGTCGGCTGCTCGCGCTTGGCCTTGGGCGTGTCGCGCTCGATGTCCCCGTGGACTATCAGGCTGCGCACGTCCACCTTCTCTTCGATGACGAGGTTCAAGCTGAGCTGGGTCTGCATGTCATGTCCTCCCGTCTGGTCAGGCGGGGGAATCCCCTTCGGTCCCCCTGCGGGCGGGCCATGCAAGGCGGAGGGACACGGGTGGGACGGACAGTCCCTCCGCCGTCACCGGGAGCGGGATGTGGGAGGGGCCCGCGACGGTGTGCGAGGCTTGCCCG
>JAUNEG010000016.1 GCA_030525685.1 Atopobiaceae bacterium
ACGGGACCGAGTACGAGTTCCTCGTCCAGGCCCACTGCATGGGCCGCTGGTCGGCCTTCACGGAGGCCGACCTCGTCGCGGCGACCCCCTGGGACCCCTCGTCTCCGGTCGTCAGGGTCGCCTCCACCGGCGACGGCACCGTGACCCTCGAGTGGGACGGGGTCGACGGCGCCGAGCGCTACGCCGTGGCCGAGCGCGTCGGCGGCCGCTACGTGACCTTCTCCTACGACTGCGAGGGCACCTCCTACACCGCCTCCGACCTCGCCAACGGCTACGAGCACTCCTTCCTGGTCCAGGCCTACGTCGGCGGCAGGTGGTCGTCGGTGAGCCCCGACCTCCGCGTCTCTGCCGTCCCCGAGGGAACGGAGAAGCCCTGCAACTATAGTGCGACGCCGACCGATAGGGGAGTGCGGCTGTCCTGGGATTCTGTGCCGGACGCGTCGCGGTATGCTGTTACGGTCTCAGGCCCCTTGAGAAAGACATACTACGTTTCGAGGCCAACCCTCTCCCTTACCGGTCTAGTCAATGGCTCGAAATATACTTTCTCCGTGAGGGCCTACGTTGACTTCATAGGGTCATGGACTCAGCTCACCGATCTTGACTTTTCCACGTTTGTACCAGGTACTGCAAATGCTCCAGCCCCCTTTGCTCAATCGGCTGGGAACGGGTGCGTTACTTTGACGTGGAATCCTGTGCCTGGTGCGCAGAAATATGCGATTGCCGTTGAACGGGGGAATGGATTCTACACATATACATACGATTGCCTCGATACATCCTATGAAGTTTCTGGGCTGACTAACGGGACAACATATCGGTTCCTGGTCCAGGCCTATGTCGGGGGAACGTGGTCGAACTACTCTTCTGCGAATTTGATTTCTGCTGCTCCGGTTGACCCCCATGCTCCGACAGACGTCTCGGCCGACGCCGGCGACGGCGAGGTCTCCCTCTCCTGGGCCGCGGTCCCGGGCGCCGAGCGCTACGCCGTGGCCTACCGGGACGGCGCCGGCTACCGGACCCTGACCTACGGCTGCGAGGGCACCTCCTACGTGGCCTCCGGCCTCTCCAACGGGCGCGAGTACGAGTTCCTCGTCCAGGCCCACTGCATGGGCCGCTGGTCGGCCTTCACGGAGGCCGACCTCGTCGCGGCGACCCCCTGGGACCCCTCGTCTCCGGTCGTCAGGGTCGCCTCCACCGGCGACGGCACCGTGACCCTCGAGTGGGACGGGGTCGACGGCGCCGAGCGCTACGCCGTGGCCGAGCGCGTCGGCGGCCGCTACGTGACCTTCTCCTACGACTGCGAGGGCACCTCCTACACCGCCTCCGACCTCGCCAACGGCTACGAGCACTCCTTCCTGGTCCAGGCCTACGTCGGCGGCAGGTGGTCGTCGTATGGGTCTGGCTCATTGGTTACCGCAACGCCTCACGGAACGGTTTCTCCGAAGGCCGCCGCAAAAGCCGGGTATCGGTCGGCAACCATTTCTTGGTCTCGAGTCCCTGGGGCAACTCGATATGCGGTTGCAATCAGGACTTCGTCTGGCTTTAAAACGTATACCTACAACTGCACTAGCACTTCATACACAATTTCTGGTCTTCAAGGATCTACGAAATATCAGGTTCTCGTCCAGGCCTACTGCATGGGCCGCTGGTCCGGTTATTCCGAGCTTGATCTTGTGGAAGTAACTCCGACTGGTCCTTCTTTGAGCTACGGCGAGCAGCTTATGTTTGACAAGGTCATCAGTAAAAACTATTACAGCGCGACTTCCTGGTTGATTTTGGTTGACACCTCACGCAACGAGGTCGGTATCTTTAGTTATCGAAATTCGAAGTGGTCGCTTTCAAAATTCTGGGACTGCACCACTGGTAAGAGCAGCACGCCGACCGTTAAGGGCCAGTTTACCGTCCAGTCCAAGGGGCGTTCGTTTGGCTCGGGCTATACATGCTGGTATTGGACGCAGTTCTATGGTGACTATCTTTTCCACTCGGTTCTTTACAATCCGGGCAGTATGACATCGATTCAGGACGGCCGCCTGGGCATTAATGCTTCCCATGGATGCGTCCGACTGGCACTTTCGAATGCAAAATGGATTTACAACAACATTCCTCGTGGGACTAAAGTTGTCATTTACTGATTGCCTTGTGGGTTTTTGGATGTCGCAACGGACTGGTGCATTGGCTGAAGAACGGGGAGCAATAGAATACGATGGTCGCGGATCGGCACGAGGAGGCATGCATTGTTCGGCACGCTCAAGCAGATACTCACGGAGAACTGGCAGTGGCGCCACCAGATCTGGGACCTCGCCAAGTTCGACCTGATCAAGACCTACCGCGGCGCCGCCCTCGGCAAGGTGTGGCTCTTCACCAAGCCTGCCGTCTACATCCTCGTCTACTGGTTCACGCTCTCCGTGGGCATGCGCCACTCTTCCGACATCAACGGGCAGCCGTTCCTGCTGTGGCTCGCCGCCGGCGTCTTCCCCTGGTTCTTCATGTCTGACGCCATCAACACGGGCAGCGACGTCTACCACCGCTACGGGTACCTGGTGAACCGCATCAAGTTCCCGCTGTCGGTCATCTCCACGTTCTACACGCTCTCCCTGCTCATCATCTTTGCCTGCACGATGCTCTTCACGATCCTGGTCTGCCTGCTCACGGGCGTCCGCCTATCGATCTACATCCTCCAGCTGCCGCTCGTCATGGCGATCATGTTCGTGTTCTGGACGGCGTGGTCGGTCATGCTCTCGCCGCTCGGCGCCGTCTCGAAGGACTTCGCCAACCTGATCAAGACGCTCTCCACGCCGTTCTTCTGGCTCTCGGGCGTCCTGTTCCAGCTCACGTCGCTTCCGCACATCGCCCAGAGGATCATGGCGTTCAACCCCGTCGCCTGGTGCTGCGACGCGGTGCGCAGCTGCTTCGTCTACGACAAGTGGATCTGGTCCGACCCCAAGGAGCTCCTCCCGTTCCTGTTCACGTTCCTCGCGGTGGTCGTTCTCGCGCTGTGCAGCTACAAGAAGCTGTACAAGGAGGTGCCCGATGTCCTCTAAGGTGCAGACGCCCAAGATCGACTACGGTGACGCCAACGTCATCCGCGACGAGGACCGTACGAACCCCGTGGCCGTGCGCTTTGACCGCGTGCGCAAGACCTACAAGCTCTTCAAGAGCGACAAGCAGCGTCTGGCGGCCACGTTCTCCAGGCGCATCAAGTACGACCTCATCAACGCGAGCGACGACCTCACCTTCACCTGCAAGCGCGGCGAGGCGCTGGCGTTTCTGGGCGACAACGGCGCCGGCAAGTCCACGGCCCTCAAGATGATCACGGGCGTGTGCTTCCCCACGTCCGGCACCATCGAGGTGCACGGGCGCGTCTCCGCGCTTCTCGAGCTCTCAGCGGGCTTCGACATGCGTCTCTCCGGCATGGAGAACATCCGCATGCGCTGCCAGCTGTGGGGGCTCTCCGAGGAGGAGGCCGAGGAGCTCATCCCCAGCATCGTGGAGTTCTCCGAGCTTGGCAAGTACATTGAGCAGCCCATGCGCACCTACTCGAGCGGCATGCGCGCCCGCTTGGGCTTCGCGTTCGCGTCCTCGATCAAGCCGGACATCTTGGTGGTGGACGAGGCGCTCTCCGTGGGCGACCGCAAGTTCTCCGCCAAGTGCCGCAAGCGCGTGAGCGACATCATGAAGAACGAGAACGTCACCGTGCTCTTCGTCACGCACTCCACGTCCCAGGCCAAGGAGTTCTGCACCCGCGGCATCGTGCTGTCCCACGGCAAGACCATGTTCGAGGGCCCCATCGAGGACGCCGTGGCGTTCTACGAGAACTCATAGGGAAGGGGCCTCGCCGGCTGCCTCGTCCTTCTCGTCCCACCGGTGGCGAATCGGCCCCCAGCGGATTGTCGCGTCTGGAGGGTCCGTTTCGGGGTAAGATAGCCCCTGTGGCCGAACGGCCACGGGTATCGCGCGCAAGCGCAGCTTTTGCCCCGCGGGGCAGAGAAAGAAAGGCACGACATGGCTCAGGGTACTGTTAAGTGGTTCAATCCGGACAAGGGCTACGGCTTCATCTCCCGTGAGGATGGGGACGACCTGTTCGTTCACTACTCCGAGATTCAGATGGACGGCTTCAAGACGCTGGACGAGGGCCAGGCCGTCGAGTTTGACGTCACCACCGGTCAGAACGGCAAGCTCCAGGCTTCCAACGTCCGCAAGCTCTAAGCTTCAGCGAACAGCGACTTGGAGGGGCTCGGACTTCGGTCCGGGCCCCTTTTGCGTTTGGGCAAGGGCTGCCTGAGATCTGCGCTGACTGCTCCTGTGGTGTCGTTTGGCAAGATTTCGATATATTTCACTAGAAAAATTACGGATAACCCGTAAAGTCTTGCCTAAAGCAATGTGAGAGAAGGGGATTCCAATGCTCACGTCCTTCTCGTTCAAGAATTACGGGCCCTATCGCGAAGAGGCTCGGCTCGATTTACGCGCCGCTTCCGCGTACAAGGAGCATGAGTACAACTTGGTGGAGTCCTCCATGGGTGAGAAGCTCCTGAAGGTCGTTGCAATCTATGGGGCCAACGCCTCCGGCAAGAGTCAGCTGATAAAGGCGTATCGGGCGTTCTCGAGGATCGTCACGGAGTCGTTCAGCCAGGTGGATGAGCGCGCTGCGAGCGGGTCGGGCGACTTTGTTGCCGGCCGCAATGAGTCTGCTCTTGCGCGGCACTACAACCCGTTCACGTTTGCCTCCGACGGCGCTGACGAAAGCGAGTTCGAGGCGACGTTTGACGTCGACGAGGGTGAGATCAGACACGGCTTCTCGACCGACGGCAGACGCGTGCTCTCCGAGTGGCTCTATCTGGTGAAGGCGTCGACCAAGAGGCTGAGCGTCCTGTTTGAGCGCGATGGGCAGGACATTGAGTTTGGCTCGTCCATTCGCTCCGAGTGCGACAGGTATGCGGAGAACATCTCCGAGGGGACGCTGGTGCTCTCGTTCATGAGCGGCATCGCCCTCAAGACTCCGTATTTCAAGATCGCCAAGCGTTGCGTCTCGAGTACGTTTGCCTTCACCAGCATCTCCTCTGAGTTCGTGAATGACGTCATTGATGAAGTCGCCCTTGAGTACTCGAACGAGGATAAGCATGCTCGTCTCCTCGAGTTCCTCAGGGCCATCGACGTCTGCATTGAGGACATCTCCGTGGAGAGAAATGGCGACAACGTGCTCGTGTTCACGCATCATCGCGGCGCCGACGGCAGGGACTACCGCGTTCCGATCACGATCGAATCCGAGGGAACCAAGAAGGCAATCGTGCTCTTTTACCTTATGAGCGCGGCGGTCTCCTCCGGCGCCACGCTGCTCATGGACGAGCTTAGCGCCGCTCTTCACCCGCTTCTCGTCCGTGCGCTCATAACGCAGTTCCACCGCGAAGGCGTCAAGGGGCAGTTGGTGTTTACCACGCACGACACCTCCATGCTGGATAAACGCTACCTGCGGAGGGACCAGGTGTGGTTCGTGGACAAGAACGAGAGTGGCTCCTCCGAGCTCTACTCGCTCGCTGACTTCAAGCTGCGCAACGACACCAACTACACGAAGGGCTACCTCTCCGGAATGTTCGGCGCCATCCCCAAGCTCAAGGAGTTCGTGCTCGGGGGTGACGAGGATGAGTGCGAGCGGGAGGTTCGACGGGCGTCGTCGGCAGAGGGGCCCGCGGACGATCGAGACGAGAGAGCCTCGCTGTGAGACCTTTCTGATCGTTTCCGAAGGGGCCAAGACGGAGCCCTACTATTTCGAGGGACTCGTCAGGTCGCTCGTCGGGACCGTGCCTGACGAGGTGGAGATCGAGGGCGCCGGCCGTGTCACCACCTCGCTGGTCGAGTGGGTCGCGAAGAAGGTGAACCGTTCGCCGCGGAACTACGACAAAGTATGGGTGGTGTTCGACCGGGACGACTTCGAGAGCTTTGACGAAGCCATCTCCGTCGCGGAGCATAACGGGTTCCATGCCGCATGGAGCAACGAGGCGTTTGAGTACTGGCTTTGCCTCTACCTGGGGCGCTATGACTCGGCGCTGTCAAGGGACGACTGGGTCGGCATCCTCGACGCGGCTTTCAAGAAGGCGGGGCGCGGCGGCTTTGAGAAGAACCGCGAGGACGTATTCTCCGTGCTCGCCGAGCTTGGCGATCACGAAATGGCGAAGCGTCATGCCAGGAACGTGCGCGAGCAGTACGGGCGGCGCGGGCGGCCCTCGAGGTGCAACCCGTGCACGACGGTGGACCTGCTCGTCCACCAGCTGGAGAGCGCGCTGAAAGGCTGATCCTGCGACGCGCGTTCTTCTCGGCTGTGGTGCCGCGTTGCACCGAGAAAGTAGATCCGTCCAAAACTGGCGTTCTCGCCACCTGAATTTGGACGGATCGTCTTTCTCGGCGATTGTGCCGCCGTGTGTACCGCCCTCTACCCCTTGACAACAATCCGAAATCGGACTAACGTGGCACGCCGACCAGAAAGGGGGGGCGTTGACCACGCACGACCAGCTCACGAGCGTGCGAGACATCGACGCGCTCTACCGCGAGAGCGACAAGCTCTACTACGACCTCGCCCGCGACTGCGGCCTGTCCGAGACCGCGTACTGGATCATGTACGCGCTCGAGGTCTCGGGCGGCAGCGTCACGCAGCGCCAGATCGCCGGCGACTTCTCGTACTCCAAGCAGACCGTCAACTCCGCGCTCAAGACGCTCGAGGCGCGCGGCCTGGTGGAGCTGGCGCCCGCCGAGGGCGACCGGCGCTCCAAGCTCGTCTCGCTCACCGCCCGGGGCCGCGCCTTCGCCGACGAGCGCATCCGCCCGGCCATCGCGGCCGAGGACCGCGCCTTCACCAGGCTCGCGCCCGCCGAGCGCGCCGAGCTCGTGCACCTGGTGCGCGCCTACGCGGACGCCATCGACGCCGAGCTGACAGGCCTCCGCGAGGGGAGGGCGGACGCATGAGCGAGTCGAAGCGCGACTACAGCAAGCGCGCCGCCGCGCGGCTCCTGCTGAGCCTGCTCGCGCCGTACAAGGTCACGCTCGCCGCGATCCTCGTGGCGGCGCTCTGCGACATGAGCGGCATGCTCTACATCCCCACGCAGCTCTCGGCCATGGTGAACGTGGCCGTGAACTCGCGCGACATGAGCGCCCTCATGGGCCACGGCGTGGCCATGCTGATTGCCGCCTTCGTGGGCTCCGGCGGCTACATCGCCACCGTCTACCTCACGTCGCGCCTGTGTGCCAAGGTCGGTCGCGACCTGCGCCTGCGCGTCTACGAGGCGTCGCTGGCCTTCTCGGCCTCCGACTTCAACGCCTTCGGCACGGGCTCCATGATCACGCGCACGCTCTCAGACGCCAACGTGGTCCAGCAGACGCTGCTCATGTCGATCCTTATGATCTTCCCGGTGCCCATCGCCTGCGTGATCGCGGTGGCCCTGGCCTTCTCCACGGACGTGGTCATGGGCTGGCTGCTGCTGTCCGTGACGCTCACGGTCATCGCGATCTGCGTGGTGGCCGTGGCCAAGTCCGCGCCGATCTTCACGCGCCTGCAGGGCTTCGTCGACAACATGAACACGCGCCTGCGCGAGTCCATCACCGGCGTGCGCGTGATCCGCGCCTTCGGCAAGGAGGCCCACGAGCGCGGTCGTCTGGACGAGACCTTCACCGACTTCGCCACCAACGCGATTCGCGTGAACGTGGTCTTCGCGCTCACGGACTCGATCACGTTCTTCCTCATGAACGCCGTGGAGGCGGCGATCATGTGGGTCGGCGCGGGCCGCGTGGGCGCGCACGCCATGCAGATCGGCTCGATCTCGGCGCTCGTGGAGTACGCGATGCTCATCATGCTGTTCCTCATGATGGCGCAGTTCGCGATCCTGCAGGTGCCCCGCGCGCTGGCGTGCCTCACGCGCGCCGCCGACGTGCTGGACGTGGACCCGGAGATCGCCGACGACGCGTGCGCCGTGGCGCTGCCCGCCGGCGAGCGCGGCGAGGAGGTCGCGCGCTTCGACCACGTGAGCATGCGCTTCTCGGACGCCGACGAGGACACGCTCCACGACATCAGCTTCGCGCTGCGCCGCGGCGAGGTCACCGCGATCATCGGCAACACCGGATCGGGCAAGTCCACGGTGGCGCGCATGCTGCTGCGCTTCAACGACGCGACGGGCGGCAGCCTGAGCTTCGGCGGCGTTGACGTGCGCCGGCTCACCCAGGCCGACCTGCGCGCGCGCATCGCGTACGTGCCGCAGAAGGCGTGGCTCTTCTCGGGCACCATCGCCGAGAACCTGCGCCACGGCGACGCCTCCGCGAGCGACGCGCGCCTGTGGCACGCGCTCGACGTGGCCCAGGCGGGCTTCGTGCGCGATCTGCCCGACGCGCTCGGGACGCGCGTGGCCCAGGGCGGCACGAACTTCTCGGGCGGTCAGCGCCAGCGCCTGGCGATCGCCCGCGCCCTCGTGCGCCGCGCGGACCTCTACGTCTTCGACGACTCGTTCTCCGCGCTCGACTACAAGACCGACGCCGCGCTGCGCCACGCGCTCGCCGACGAGCTCACGGACGCGGCGACCCTCATCATCGCCCAGCGCGTGAGCACGATCCACGACGCGGACCAGATCGTGGTCCTCAAGGACGGAGAGGTGGTGGGCCTGGGCCGGCACGATGAGCTCATGGGGAGCTGTCCCACCTACCGCGAGATCGCCGAGTCCCAGTCGAGGGGAGGTGCCGCCGATGAGTAGCGAGAAGGACCGCGAGCTCGACCAGGCGACCGAGCTCGGGCGCGGCGAGGCCGTCGCGCCCGCCGCGGAGGAGGAGCTCGAGGTGCCCGCCGATGCGCTCGGCACCGCCCGACGCCTGTGGGACGCCGCGCGCGGCCAGCGCTGGAGGCTCGTCGTGGCCACCGTGTACTCGGTGCTCTACGTGTGCGGCTCGCTCGGGGCGACCGCCTACAGCGCACACCTGATCGACCTGCTCTGGGCCAACATCCAGGACGCCTTCGCGGAGGGTGAGCCCTTCGTCGCCGCCATCGGCAACGGCGGCGAGGAGATCCTCGTGTTTCTCGGCATCTGGACCGCCGCGTGGCTCTTCTACACCGTGCAGGTGCTCGTCATGGCGAGCTTCGCGGAGCGGCTCAACCTCGGCCTGCGGCGCCGCATCGGCGAGAAGTGCGCGCGGCTGCCGCTGTCCTACTACGACGCGCACCAGCCCGGCGACACGATCAGCCGCGTGACCAACGACCTCGACAAGGTCTCCGAGGTGCTGCAGCGCGGCCTGCTCCAGCTGCTGATCGCCGTCACCATGGTGGGCGGCGCCATCGTCATGATGTCCACCTACGACCTCGCGCTCACGGGCGTCTTCGTGGCGTTCGCGCTGGTGGCGACCGTCGTCACCAAGGTCGTCACCGCCGCCACGCTCAAGGTCGCCGCCGCGCGCCAGGCCGCGCTCGGCGAGCTCACCGGGCGCGTTGAGGAGGCCTACTCCGGCCGCGCCGTGATCAAGGCGTTCGGTCGCGAGGAGGCGAGCCTGGCCGACGTGCGCGACGCCGCCGAGCGCCTCGCCGAGACGAGCTGCGCCGCCGACTTCGTGGCCAACGTCATCGCGCCGGCCATCCGCTTCCTGATGCGCCTGTGCCAGGTGACCGTGGGTCTTCTCGCCGGCGGCATGCTCGTCATGGGGCAGATCTCCGTCGGCGTGTTCCAGGCGTTCTTCCAGTACGTCATGCAGGCGTCCGAGCCGTTCACGCAGCTCTCGCTCACGGTGAACATGCTGCAGGGCGCGCTGGCCGCCGCCGAGCGCGTGTTCCGCCTGCTCGACGAGGCCGAGGTCGTGCCCGACCCCGCGGCGCCGGCCGAGCTGCCGGAGGTCGTGGAGGGCCGCGTGGCCTTTGAGCGCGTGCGCTTTGGCTACGCGCCGGACCGCCCGCTCATGCGCGACGTCTCGCTCGTGGCCGAGCCGGGGCGGAAGGTGGCCATCGTCGGAGCCACGGGCGCGGGCAAGACGACGCTCATCAACCTGCTCATGCGCTTCTACGAGGTCGACGGCGGGCGGATCACGCTCGACGGCGTGGACACCCGCGAGCTCACGCGCGCGGACCTGCGACGCCAGTTCGGCATGGTGCTGCAGGACGCGTGGCTCTTCGAGGGCACCATCGCCGAGAACATCGCCTACGGCAAGCCCGGCGCCACGCGCGAGGAGGTGGAGGCGGCGGCCCGCGCGGCGCGCGTGGACTTCTTCGTGCGCACGCTGCCGCACGGCTACGACACGCTGCTCTCCAACGACGCGGAGAACATCAGCCAGGGCCAGCGCCAGCTGCTCACCATCGCGCGCGCCATGCTCACCGACCCGGCGATCCTCATCCTCGACGAGGCCACCTCGAGCGTGGACACCCGCACCGAGCAGGCCATCGTTCGCGCGATGGAGGCCATCATGGAGAACCGCACGAGCTTCGTGATCGCGCACCGGCTCTCGACGATCGTCGACGCCGACCTCATCCTCGTGATGGAGGCGGGCAACATCATCGAGCAGGGCGCGCACGAGGAGCTGCTGGCCGCCGGCGGCGCCTACGCCGAGCTGTACCGCTCGCAGTTCGCGTAGCGCGCCGCGGGCGCGCGGCCCTTCTCGCCCCGCGCCGCGTCCGTCCCGGAATCCGGGATGTTCTCGCCGTCGGGCGCTGGGCTGTCCCGGAATCCGGGGTGTTCCCCGCCCGCGATGCCTCCGCGTGCGAGAAGGTCGCCAATTCCGGGACGGGAACACGGCCACGAAGCGGAATGTCGCCAATTTCCGAACAGGTAAGCTACCGAAGCGCGGAAGGTCGCCAATTCTCGGACAGGCATACGGCCGAGGTGCGGAAGGCCGTCAATTCCGGGACGCCGCCCCGGGGCGAGAAGGACCGCTAGTCGCAGGCCCCGCAGGACTCGCACTTCTCGCTCTTGGGCGCGCCGCCCTTGCCGCGCTGGTCGGTGTTGTAGAAGCCGGAGCCCTTGAAGACGATGCCGGAGGGGTCGAAGACGCGCTCGGCCTCGCGACTGCAGCCGGGGCAGCTCACCGTGGGGTGGGCGCTCATCGGGTGCTCCACCTCGAACGTGATCCCGCAGTTGGGGCAGTGATAGTCGTAGCGTGCCATGGTACCCTCCGAACGTGACGCGTGTTCAAACGTCTGATACTTTACCCAACCTTTCGGCGAATTCTCCCGGGATCGCCGAACTATGATGGTCCTCACCGACGAAGGGGGAGCGATGGACATCTCGGGCGCGATCTTCGACTGCGACGGCACGCTGGTGGACTCGATGGGCATGTGGCACTCGGTCTGCCAGCGGCTCTTCGACGCGTACGGCGCCGGCGAGGCGCCGGACGAGCGCCTCGAGCCGATCTCCCTGCGCGACGGCTGCGCGCTCATGCACGACGAGTACGGAATGGGGGAGTCGGCCGACGCCCTCTATGAGGAGCTCTGCGCTCTCGTGCGCGACTCCTACGAGCACGAGGTGGCGCTCATGCCCGGCGCGCGCGCGTTTCTCGACGAGCTCGCCGCCGCGGGCGTGCCGATGGTCCTGGCCAGCTCCACGCCGGTGCGCGAGCTGCGCTCGGCGCTGGCGGCCCACGGCCTGGAGGGCTACTTCGCGGACGTCGTGAGCACCGAGGACGTGGGGGGGCGCGACAAGGAGTTCCCCGACGTCTACCTGGAGGCGGCTCGCCGTCTGGGCACGCCGCGCGAGAGCACGTGGGTCTTCGAGGACGCTCCGTTTGGCGTGCGCACGGCGCGGCGGGCGGGCTTTGCCGTGGTCGGCCTCATGAACGACCACGACGGCCGGCGCGAGGAGGACGTGCGGCCCTGGTGCGACGTCTTCGCGCACGGCTTCGCGGAGCTCTCGCCCGCGCTGCTGCGCGACTACGAGCGTCCGGTCGCCGCGCACGGGGAGCCCCTGCGCGCGCTCGTGGTCGCCGGCTCGCCCGAGCTCAGCTCGCCGTCGCTCGTGGCGCGGCTCGCCGACGAGGCGGGCTACGTCGTCGTGGCCGACGCGGGCGCGGACGTCTGTCGCGCGGCGGGCGTGGTGCCCGACCTGTTCTGCGGCGACGGCGACTCCGCGAGCGAGGGCGCCGCTGCCTGGGCCCGCGGCGCGGCCCGCGCGACCGTGAGCTTCCCGTCCGAGAAGTACGCGACCGACCTCGCGCTCGCCATCGACGCCGCCCGCCACGAGGCGGCGCGCCGCGGGGCCCCGCTCGCCCTCACGCTCACGTGCGCCTCCGGCGGACGGCCCGACCACGCGCTCGCGGTGGTGGGCCAGCTCGCGGACGCCGGCTGCGCGTCGGCGCGCCTCGTGGAGGACGGCTTCGAGATGCGCGTCGTCTCCGCGGCGGGGGAGAGCCGCTGGGAGCTGGGGCCGGAGGCCGTCGGGCGCACGTTCTCGGCCATCGCGGTGGCGCCGGGCACGCGCGTGGACGAGAGGGGCATGCGCTGGGAGCTCACTGACAAGCCGATGGGGCTTCTCGGCGACCTGGGCGTCTCCAACGTCGTGACCGCGCCGGACGCCGCCGTGACCTGCCGTTCCGGAGCCGTGGCCGCGTTCCTGCTGCACGACTGAACCCAAACCCTCCGCGCCTGCGGGGGCGTCCCAGAGGGTTTGGGTTCGCCGCGTCGCCCGGGCTGCGCGCACGGTCCGCAAACCCGCAGGTAGGAAGGTGGACAAGTGATCGATGGTCTCGCGCGTCCGGATTTCTGAACCCAAACCCGTTTTGGGTTTGGGTCCGAAGCCGCCCCCGCAGACCGCCCGCAGGCCCCACCGGTTGCGCCTCACGACAGAAACGCCACAAATGCTTGTTGTTTTGTGTTGCGGCGCCGGCGGCGTGTGCTATAGTTGGCGAGCTGTGTAAAAGCGGGCGCGAGAAGAGCGCCGCGCCCCCGAGGAGGTTCGCATGTCCAAGGTCTGTGAGTTCTGCGGCAAGCACGCCGTCGCCGGTCATTCCATCAGCCACTCCCACCGTGTGGTGAACCGCACGTTCAAGCCCAACATCCAGCGCGTCACCGTGGTCGTCGACGGTCACCGTCGCAAGGCCAACGTGTGCTCCCGCTGCCTGAAGTCCGGCAAGGTCGCGCGCAGCTAGTTCCGCACAGGGATCGAGAAGCAGGGGGCCGTCCGCGGACGGCCCCTTTTTCTGTGCCGTCGCGGGCGCGCGTCCTTATCGCGGTCCCTGCGCTATAATCGTCTGCACAAGACAGCTCTTCCGTCCTGAGAGGAGTTCCGCATGTCAGGTGTTGTTCCGGGTACGCTGAGGGTCTCCAACGACTGCATCGCAGACCTCGCCGGCTATGCCGCGCTCGAGTGCTACGGCGTCGTGGGCATGGCCGTGATCGACGAGCAGGCCGGCGTCGCCCGCCTGCTCCCCTCCGCGCGCCTGCGCAAGGGCATCGACGTCGCCGCCGCAAACGGCCGCGTGAGCGTCGACCTGCACGTCATCGTGGAGCAGGGCGTCAACATGGCGGCGCTGGTGGACAACCTCACGAGCTCCGTGAAGTTCCTCCTCAAGCAGATCGCCGAGCTTGAGAGCGTGGACGTCCGCGTCCACATCGAGGGCCTGCGCAACGCGCGCTAGAACCCCCGCACAAGACAGGCCCGCGTCAAGAAGAGGTCCACGAAGATGATTTCGACCGTCATCCGCACTTGCTTCCCCGCTGCCGCCAAGGTCGTGGCGGACCGCGCCGAGGAGATCAACAAGCTCAACGTCTTCCCCGTTCCCGACGGCGACACCGGCACTAACATGTCGCTCACGCTGGGCACCGTCGTCCGCGAGGTGGAGGCCCTGCCCGCCAGCGCCTCCATGGAGGACGTCTCCATGGCGATCACGCACGGCTCGCTCATGGGCGCCCGCGGCAACTCTGGCGTCATCACGAGCCAGATCCTGCGCGGCTTGGCCGAGGGCCTCTGCGACGCCAAGGACCCGGCGCACGCCACCCCGGCCGACGTCGCCCACGCGTTCCGCCGCGGCGTGAGGGTCGCCTTCAAGGCCGTCCGCAAGCCGGTCGAGGGCACCATCCTCACCGTCCTGCGCGACGTCTCCGCCAAGGCGGACCAGCTCGAGAAGAACAAGGTCCTCGGCTGGCGCGAGATGCTCGACGCCCTCGTCGTCGAGGCCTACGAGTCCGTCGCCCGCACGCCGGAGCTCCTGCCCGTCCTCAAGGAGAACGGCGTCGTCGACTCCGGCGCCTTCGGCTTCGCGGTCTTCTTCGAGGCCTTCGTCAACGCTGCCACCGGCAAGGCCGGCGAGCTCACCGACTTCAAGACCACGGTGGACGCCAAGGCCGACGTCTCCTCCAAGGTCGCCATCGAGCTCAACGACGACTGGGAGGGCTCGGAGTTCCGCTACTGCAACGAGTTCCTCTTCAAGGCCGAGAGGGACTTCGACGTCGACGCCTCCCTCGCGCACCTCGCCACCCTCGGCGACTGCGAGCTGATCGTGGGCTCCTCCCCCGACTTCAAGGTGCACGTCCACTCCAACGAGCCCAACCGCGTGCTCGAGTACATGCTCCAGTTCGGCCAGGTCTACGAGGTCTTCATCCACAACATGGACATGGAGTCCCACGACCGCACCGCCAAGATCGCCGCCGACCAGGCCGCCGAGGCCGAGAGGGCCGACGAGCCCAGGAAGCCGCTCGGCTTCGTGGCCGTCGCCGCCGGCTCCGGCGAGGAGGAGATCCTGCGCTCGCTGGGCGTCGACGTCGTCGTCTCCGGCGGCCAGACCATGAACCCCTCCACGGCCGACATCCTCGCCGCCATCGAGTCCGCCAACGCCGAGAGCGTCATCGTGCTCCCGGGCAACGGCAACATCCGCATGGCCGCCGAGGCCGCGGCCACCGCCTGCGAGGACGCCAAGGTCGCCGTGGTCCCCACCAAGACCGTCCTGCAGGGCTTCTCGGCCATGTTCGTCGTGGACCCCGAGGGCACCCTCGAGGACAACGTCGCGGCCATGACCGAGGCCATCGCCGGCGTCCGCGGCGGCGAGGTCACCACCGCCGTGCGCGACTCCCAGGCCGCCGACGGCACGCCGATTCACGACGGCGACGTCATGGGCATCCAGGACGACTCCATCGACGTCGTGGGCTCCGACGTGACGCAGGTCACCCTCGAGCTCATCAACAAGATGCAGGCCGAGGAGGAGGGCGACGCTCTCACGATCCTCGCCGGCCAGGACATGGACGACGAGACCTTCGAGGCGCTCGTGGCCGCCATCGAGGAGGCCCAGCCCGACCTCGAAGTCGACCCGCACCGCGGCGAGCAGCCGCTCTACCCCGTGATCTTCTCGATTGAGTAGGCAGTGGGGGAGCGCCCCGCCATAGCTACCGCGTCGGAGAGGGTGCAGCGTGCCTGCGCCCTCTCCGATTCTGTGTCGCGCCTGCGCTACGTGAAGGGGGCCCGCGAGGAGGCGCTCTCCCGCCTGGGCGTCCGCCGCGTGCGCGACCTCCTACTGCACGTGCCCCATCGCTACCTGGACTTCACGCGCGTCGAGAAGATCGCGCGCGCCGACGTGGGCTCCGACGCCACGATCGTCGCCACGGTCGACCGCGTGTCGGTGAAGCGCCCGCGGCCGCGCCTGCAGATCGTCGAGCTCTCCGTGGTCGACGAGACGGGCGTCCTTCTGGCCACGTTCTTCCGGCAGCCCTGGGTGGCCGAGCAGGTCCACGAGGGCGACGTCGTGGCGCTCTCCGGCAAGGTGACCTTCGCCTACGGCTTCAGGCAGATGCGCTCGCCGTTCTACGAGGTCGTCACCGCCACGGGCGGGGCGGGCGACTACGCGCGCGTGCTGCCGGTGCACCCGGTGACCGAGGGGCTCAGCGCGAGCTGGATGCGCCGCATCGTGGCCGCCGCCCTGGCGGATGCCGGAGACGTCTGCGACTGGCTGCCCGCGGGGCTCGCGGCGCGGCGCGGCCTCATGAGCCTGGCGCGCGCCCTGCGCGAGGCGCACTTCCCGGCGACGGTCGCCACGGCCGGGCTGGCCCGGCGGCGCCTTGCCTACGACGAGCTGCTCTGCCTGCAGTTCGCCCTGCTCACGCGCCGCCGCCTGGAGCTCTCGGGCGTCGAGCCCACGAGCCACGTGGCCGACGGGCCGCACCTCGCCGCCCTTCTCGCGGCCCTGCCCTTCGAGCTCACCGACGAGCAGCGCGCCGCCGCCGACGAGATCCTGGCCGACATGGCCGCCCCGCGCGTCATGAACCGCCTGCTCCTGGGCGACGTCGGCACCGGCAAGACCGCCGTGGCCGCCGTGGCGCTGGCCGCCGCCGCCGACACCGGCACGCAGGCCGCCGTCATGGCGCCGACCTCGGTGCTCGCGCGGCAGTACGCCGAGAAGCTCGGGCCCGTGCTCGATGCGGCCCACGTGAGCTGGGACCTCGTCACGGGCGCCACGCCGGCCGACGAGCGCGCCGCCGCCGAGGGGCGCGTGCGCCGCGGCGAGACGTGCGTGACCTTCGGTACCACGGCGCTGCTCTCGGAGGGCCTCGAGTTCTCCGCGCTCACGCTCGTGGTGATCGACGAGCAGCACCGCTTCGGCGTGGACCAGCGCGCCTCCCTGCGCCGCAAGGGCGCCGGCGCGGACCTGCTGGCCATGACCGCGACGCCCATCCCGCGCACCCTCGCGCTCTCCCTCTACGGCGACGTTGACCTCTCGCGCATTCGCCGCCGCCCCCGCACGGGCGCCGGCGTCTCCACGCACGTGGTGGCGCCAGAGAACCTCGACCTCGCCTGGGGCGCGGTCCGCGACGCCGTGGCGGCGGGACACCAGGCCTACGTGATCTGCCCGCTCGTCGACGATGCGGACGACGGCTCCGCTCTCGACGACGTCCCCGAGGCGCTGCGATCCGCCGTCGGGCGGCCCCGCGCCGCCGTGCCCACCCTCGAGTGGCTGCGGGAGCAGGTGCTGCCGGGCCTTGCCTGCGACGTCCTGCACGGCCGCATGTCCGCGGTCGAGAAGGACCTCGCGATGGAGCGCTTCCGCACGGGCGCCACGCAGGTGCTCGTGGCCACCACGGTGGTGGAGGTGGGCGTCGACGTCCCCAACGCCACGGTCATGGTCGTGCTCGACGCGGACCGCTTCGGCCTTGCCACGCTGCACCAGCTGCGCGGGCGCGTCGGCCGCGGCGACGCGGCGGGCACGGTGTATCTGAGCTGCGCCGCCAAGCGCGACAGCCGCGCCCGCGAGCGCCTGGCCGCGCTCGAGGCCACCTCAGACGGCTACGAGCTCGCGGAGCTCGACCTGCGCCTGCGCCACGAGGGCGAGGTGCTGGGGTATCGTCAGAGCGGCGGCGTGAGCCTGGAGGTGTCCGACCTCGAGGCCGACCGGGACCTCGTGGAGTGGGCGCACGAGGACGCCCGTCAGATCGCGGGCGAGGACCCGCGCCTCGCCGCGCCCGCGCACCGGGCCATGGCACTCGAGGTGCGGGACAGGTTCGGTGCCTACTTCGAGGAGCTGGAGCGCGCATGAGGATCGTCGGCGGAAAGTGGCGGGGGCGCCAGATCGAGGCGCCGGAGGGACGCGGCACCACGCGGCCCACGACCGACCGGACGCGCGAGGCCATCGCCTCGATGATCCTCTCGGCGCGCGGGCTCGACCTCACGGGCGACTCCGTGCTCGATGCGTTCGCGGGCTCGGGCGCCATGGGGCTCGAGCTGCTCTCGCGCGGGGCCGCGCATGCCACCTTCGTGGACCGCGACCGCCGCGCCGCCGCGCGCGTCCGCCGCTCCGCGGAGGCGCTCGGGGCGGGGGAGGGCGAGGTGCGCTCGCTTGCGGGCGACGTGTTCTCGCTCGTCTCGCGCGGGCTGGCCGGCGCCCCCTTCGACGTCGTTTTTCTCGACCCGCCCTACGCCGTCGCCGCCGAGCGCGTCACCGCGCTCGTGGACGAGCTCGCCGCCTCCGGCCAGCTCGCCCCCGGAGCCGTGGTAGTCTACGAACGTGCCGCCGAGGCGGGCGGGCTCGAGAGCTCCGCCCTGAGGCTCGTGCGGACGAAGGAGCATGGGATCAGCGCCGTCGACCTTCTGGTCGCTGACGCGGGGAGGGACAGCCAATGAGCGACGGGACCATCACCCACGTTGTCGTGCCGGGCACGTTCGACCCGGTGACGCTCGGCCACGTCGACGTCATACGTCGCACGCGCCGGCTCTTCCCGCGCGTCACCGTCGCCGTGGCGGCCTCGGTCAACAAGCGCGGCCAGGGCACCACGTTCACGCTCGACGAGCGCGTGGAGATGATCCGCGAGGCGCTCGCGCTCGAGGGGCTGCCGGACGACGTCGAGGTCGCGCCCTTCACCGGGCTTCTCGTCGCCTTCGCGCACGAGATCGGCGCCGGCGGCATCGTCAAGGGCCTGCGCGCCATGACGGACTTCGAGTACGAGCTGCAGCAGGCCGACCTCAACAGCCACCTCTCGCCGGACCTGGAGAGCGTCTTCGTCATGTCGAGCCCGCAGTACGGCTACGTCTCGTCCTCGATCGTGCGCGAGATCGCCTCGATGGGCTCGGACGTGAGCACGCTCGTGCCCGCCAACGTCAACGAGCGCCTTCGCGCGTGCTACGGCCGCTAGGCGCCGCCGCGTCCCGGAATCGCCGGGATTCCCTGGTCCGCCGTTCTTCTCGTCCCGGAATCGCCGAGGTTCTCCGTTGCGCGAGCTTTGCCGTCCCGGAATTGGCGACCTTCTCCGCTCGGCGGCGTCCTCGGCGCGGGAAGGTCCCGGATTTCAGGACGAGCACGCGAGAAGGTCGGCGATTTCCGGACGTCTTTCTCGACCCGGCGGGGAAGGTCGCCAATTCCGGGACGGCGCGTCTGCCGTTCGCGGGAACCCCGCCGATTCCGGGACGCGCGGGCGGCCCCGGCCGCACCCGCCGCGAAACCGACACAAAACACCGTCCGTCAACCGCGCCTTTATCGGGACGTGCGCAATCTGCTACTATGGCGTTTGATGGAGCCACTGCGCCCACCGCCGATGAGTCACGCGAAAGGAACCATAGATGCAGCCAGGTGAGGAAATCGAGAGCTTGGTGGACGAGCTCGAGCAGATCGTGAACGAGGCAAAGTCCCCGCTCATGGACAACGGCCAGAAGAAGATCGTGGACTCGCAGGACGTCTACGAGATCCTCGACGAGATCCGTCGGGTGTTCCCGCAGGAGTTCTCCGACGCCCGCCGCATCCTCAAGGAGGAGCAGGAGGTCCTCGATCGCGCCCAGCAGCAGGCCAACGCGATCATCGCCGACGCCCAGCAGCAGGCGATGATCCTCGCGGGCGACCAGGAGGTCGTGCGTCTGGCCCAGCAGCAGGCCGAGGGCATCCGCGACCAGGCGGCCCAGTACGAGCGCGACACCCGCTACAACGCCGAGGAGTACGCCGACACCGTGCTGGCCCACCTAGAGGAGAACCTCAAGAGCCTGACCAGCTCCGTCTCGCGCGTGCGCCAGACGCTGGACGAGAACTCCGGCCCCCGCAACACCACCAACAACGTGCCCTGGTAGGGCGCCCCATGAAGCCGCTGCCCTTCGCCCTCGACGAGCGCCTCGCGAGCGTCGGCGACACCCTGCCGCTCGCCGGTCACCTCGACGAGACCGGCTACGAGCTGGGCGACCACGAGTTCGCCCTGCCCGAGGGGATCGACTACGACCTCGTGCTCACCAACGCCGGCGAGGGCATCCTCGCCACGGGACTGGTGCGCGCGCACGTCGTGGGCACCTGCGACCGCTGCCTCGAGCCCGCGGAGTTCGACGTCGCGGCCGAGGTCGACGGCTACTACCTCTTCGAGGAGCCCGAGCACCTCGCGGAGGACGAGGACGAGGCGGACTACGAGCTCGTCTCGGCGGATCGCACGATCGACCTCGCGGGCGCGCTGCTCTCGGCCCTCGTGATGGAGACGCCGTTCGTGGTGCTGTGCCGCGAGGACTGCGCCGGCCTCTGCCCGGTCTGCGGCGCCAACCTCAACGAGGGGGACTGCGGCCACGCGGCCGAGCTCGAGGCCGAGCGGGAGCGGGAGCGCCTGGAGGCGTCGCCCTTCTCGGCCCTGGCGGGGTTGGACCTTACGGGCGGCGAGGGGGAGGATTCCCCCAAGGAGTGAAGAATTGCTGAGCACGTGCCCTTCTCGGGGACTCGTGCTATAGTGTCTCCTTGCGTGAATTGGTACCAGAGCGCTCCCGTGGGCGATCGGCGGGCGTAGGTTCGTGAAGAGAGGTTTGTGACATGGCAGTACCCAAGCAGAAGAAGGGCCGCGGCGCCACCCACTCCCGTCGTTCGGCCAACAGCAAGCTCGCCGCGCCGGCGCGCTCCGTGTGCCCGCAGTGCGGCGCTCCCAAGCTCCCGCACCACGTGTGCCCCAACTGCGGTCACTACAAGGACCGCGAGGTCATCGTCACCGAGTAGCGTGACGTCGCAAGAGAGTGCGAAGCCAGGGGTCGGGCCCACGGGTCCGGCCCCTTTTCTATGGCGCCGTGCCCCCGCCACGAGGGTATGTGCACTGTTGCAACTCTAATGTTCTTCTCGCCAAGCGTTTCACCTGCGGCTCTTTGATTGCAAGGTACCGTATTAATTCCGCAACTGTGCACATACCCTCGGGGAGGGCGCCGAGGGCGAGAAGACCGCGGCGCTGGGGGGCGAGAAGACCGCGGCGCCCCGCGCTGCGTGGCATAATGGGGAGTGCTAAGAGCAACGAAGGGGGAGTCATGACCGCCATCTGCGTAGACGTCATGGGCGCGGACAAGGAGCCCGCGGTCCTTCTCGAGGGCGTGGCCCAGGCGCTCGCCGCCGACGCCGACCTCGAGGTGCTCGTCGCCGGCGCCGCCGAGTTCGTGGAGCCGTTCGCCGCCTCCCACGACCGCGCCCGCGCCCTGGTCACCACCGAGGTCATCACGATGTCCGAGCACCCCGCCCAGGCCGTGCGCGCCAAGAAGGACGCGAGCATCGTCCGCGCCGCGGCCGCCGTGCGCGCGGGCGAGGCCGACGGCCTCTTCTCCGCCGGCTCCACCGGTGCGGTCCTCACGGCGGCGACCTTCGGCGTCGGCCGCCTCAAGGGCATCAGGCGCCCCGCGCTCTCGCTGCCGTTCCCCGGCATCTCCGGCCGCCCGACCGTCTTTCTCGACATGGGCGCCAACGCCGACGTGCGCCCGGACGTGATCGTGCAGTTCGCGCAGATGGGCCGCGCCTACGCCCGCGCCGTGCTGGGCGTGGCCGAGCCGCGCGTGGGCCTGCTCTGCAACGGCTCCGAGGAGACCAAGGGCTCCGAGACGGCGCTGGCCTACCACGAGGCGCTCGCGTCCGCGGACTGCGGCTTCGCGGGCAACGCCGAGGGCACCGACATCCTCGCCGGCACCTTCGACGTCATCGTGGCGGACGGCTTCACCGGCAACGTCGCGCTCAAGTCGATCGAGGGCACGGGCAAGTTCGTGCTCAAGCGCCTGAAGGCCGCCATGGGCGCCTCGCTCAAGAACAAGATCGGCATGGCGCTGCTCGCGGGCTCGCTCAAGTCCCTCGCCGCCGAGCTCTCCGGCGACGAGTACGGCGGCGCGGTCCTGCTCGGCCTGCGCGCGCCCGTGCTCAAGGGCCACGGCGCCACCTCGGCGCGCGCCGTCTGCCAGGGCACGCTCGCGGCCGCTCGCGTGGTGCGCGCCAGCCTCACCGAGAAGATCGCGGACGCCTGCGAGCTCTCCGCGTAGCCGCCCGCCCGCGCGCCCGCGCGCGGCGCCGACGGGGTAGAATCGTACGGTAGGCAAACCTGAGGAGGAACCATGGACCGCGACGCTATTCTCGCCAAGGTCGTCGACGTCGTGAACGACACGCTCTCTCTGGGCTCCGACGTCACGCTCTCGGCCGACACCAACCTGAAGGAGCTCGGTGCCGACTCGTTCGACCTGCTCGAGCTCGTGACCGCCCTGGAGGACGAGTTCTCCATGACCTTCGACGACGACGCCCCCGCGCAGATCTCCACGATCGGCGAGGTCGTCGACGCGATCGCGGCCGCCCAGTAAGGGGTCCGATCGTTGAAGATGCAGGCGCGCCTGGCCGAGGCAGAGCGGATCTGCGGCCATCACTTCGAGAACCAGGAGCTGATCGTCTCCGCGCTGACGCACCCGTCGGCTGCCGAGGGTCGTCCCGTCTCCGCCTCCTACGAGCGGCTCGAGTTCCTCGGTGACTCGATCCTCGGCGCGATCGTGGCGACCGACCTCTTCGAGCGCTTCCCCGACATGGACGAGGGCGCGCTCACGCAGGCCAAGATCAGCCTCGTCTCGGGCCGCATGCTCTCGGCGGTGGCCGAGCGCCTGGGCCTCGCCCCGCTCATCGTGATGGGCGAGTCCGAGCGCGGCACCGGCGAGCGCGGGATGCACTCCGCGCTCGAGAACGTCTACGAGGCCCTCGTGGGCGCCCTGTACCTCGACGCCGGCTACGCGCCGGCCCACGCCTTCGTGACGGCGACCCTCGGCCCCGAGGTCTCGCCGGCACTTGCCGAGAAGCCCATCAGCCCCAAGTCCCGCCTGCAGGAGGTCACCCAGCGCGACCTGCGCTGCGGCCCCGAGTACAAGCTCGTCTCAGAGGAGGGGCCGGCGCACGACCCCACGTTCACCTCGGTCGTGCTCGTCGAGGGCCGCCGGATCGGGCGCGGCACGGGCTCGTCGAAGAAGTCCTCCGAGAGCGCCGCCGCCATAGACGCGCTCGTCCGTCTCGGCTATGCCGAGAAGGACGACTTCTCGGGCGCCGGGACCACGAACTAGCGAGCGCCGGGAGGACGCCGTTGTATCTCAAGTCTCTGACACTCAAGGGCTTCAAGTCCTTCGCGGACCGCACCCACATGGTCTTCGACCCCGGCCTCACCGTGGTCGTGGGCCCCAACGGGTCCGGCAAGTCCAACGTCTCCGACGCCATCCTGTGGGTCCTCGGCGAGCAGAGCGCCAAGCAGCTTCGCGGCCAGGCCATGGAGGACGTGATCTTCTCGGGCTCGTCGGCGCGCTCGGCCGTGGGCGTCGCCGAGGTCACGCTCGTGCTCGACAACTCCGACCACACCCTGCCGATCGACTTCACCGAGGTGGGGATTACCCGGCGCATGTACCGCTCGGGCGAGTCCGAGTACCTCATCAACGGCGCGCCGAGCCGCCTCATGGACGTCCAGGACGTTCTGCACGACTCGGGCCTGGGCAAGGACACCCACTCGATCATCTCCCAGGGCAAGCTCGACTCCATCCTCTCGAGCCGCCCGGAGGAGCGCCGCGCCCTCATCGAGGAGGCGGCCGACATCTCCAAGCACCGTCGCCGCAAGGAGCGCAGCCAGCGCAAGCTCAACTCCATGGACGAGAACCTCGCGCGCGCCAAGGTGCTCTCGCGAGAGATCGCGCGCCAGCTCAAGCCGCTCGAGCGCCAGGTCGACAAGGCCCAGCGCGCCCGTCAGCTCGAGGACGAGCTCAAGGAGCTTGAGGTCCAGCTCGCCGTCGACGACCTCCGTCGCCTCCAGGATGAGTACGCCCGGCTCGAGGGTCGCGGCAGGGAGGCCGAGGCCGCCTGCGAGCTCGCCCAGTACCGCCTGGACGAGAAGAGCGCCGAGCTCGAGAAGCTCCAGTCGCTGCTCGAGCAGAAGGGGCTCTTCGTTGGCGACCTCGGCGAGCAGCGCCGCAGGATGCAGGACCTTCTCGGCCGGATGGACGCGGACATGCGCCTTCTGGAGGAGAAGGGCAAGAACATGGTCTCGCGCCTGTCCGACCTGCGCATGCAGCTCTCCGCCATGGAGAAGCAGCGCGGCGACGCGGCCCGCGAGCAGGGCGACGTCGCCGGCGAGCTCTCCGACGCCGGAGTCCGCGAGCGCGACCTGCGCGCGACGGTCGAGGGGCTCTCGCGCGCCGCGCGCGAGGCGAGCGAGCGCCGTCGCGCGATCGACGAGGAGCTCTCCGCGCTCACCGCGCAGGAGCGCGCCGCCCGCTCCGAGGCCGACCGCGAGACGCTCGCCTACGCCAAGCTCGAGGAGCAGATATCGAGCGCCGAGGTGGAGGACCAGATGTTCGCCTCTCGCCTCGAGCAGCTCGAGGAGACCGTCCGCACCACCGAGGAGGCCCTGGCGGAGCGCGCCGGGCGTGCCGAGGAGCTCGCGGGCTCCCTCGACGAAGCGCGCCGCCGCGAGCGCGAGCTCACGGCCTCGATCGCGCACCTCGCCGAGCGGCTCGAGGCCGCTCGCGCCGAGCACGCCTCGGCCCAGGGGAGGCTGTCGTCGGCCCGCGCCACGCTCGACGCGCTGCGCGCCGTCGACACCGACGTCGAGAAGGCGAGCCCGCTCGCCGCGGCCCTCGCCTCCGACGAGGGGCGCGTCCGCTGCCGCCTCGCGGACCTCGTCGACGCCGACCCCGCCATCGAGTCCCTGATCGAGCAGCTGCTCGGCGACGACCTCGCCGCGCTCGTCGTGGACGGCTCCGCCGACGCGGTCGCCCTCGCCGAGCGCGCCCTTGCCATGGCAGGGACCGACGGTAGAGCCGCGATCGTCTCCGCCGCGCTCGCCTCCGGGGCGGCTGCGGGCGCCGACGCGCCCGGCACGCCGCTCGTCTCGCGCCTGCGCGTCTCCGACGCCGCCCGTCCGCTGCTCGAGTCCCTTCTCGGCGGCGTGCGCCTGGTGGGCTCCGCCGACGAGGCCGTGCGCGCCCACGAGTCCGCGCCCGGGCTCACCTACGTCACGACCGACGGCGTGACCGTGCTTCCCGACGGCCGCGTCCACGTGGGGGCCGCCGCCACGAGCGAGGCCGGCGCCCTCGAGCGCAAGCGCCGCATCCGCGAGCTCGCGGGGGGCATGGGGGCGCTCGAGTCCGACCTCGACGCCGCCGCGGCCGCCGTCGACGAGGCCGAGTCGTCCCTCACGTCCGCGCGCGAGCAGGTCGCCGCCTCCAAGGGCGAGGTCGCCCGGATCACCGCGGAGCTCTCGTCGGTCACCTCCGAGCGCGGGCGTCTCGAGGCCCAGCTCTCCGGCGCCGCCTCCGAGCGCGCGCAGGTGACCAAGAGGCGCGAGGCCTCCGCCGAGCGCGCCGCCGAGGCGCGCTCCCAGATCGAGGACCACCGCGCCGCCGCCCGCGCGGCCCGCGAGCTCGCCGACGAGCTCGCCGCGACGCTCTCCGAGCGCTCCGAGGAGCACCAGGAGGCCGTGGGCGCCCAGGGTAAGGCCTCCAAGCAGCTCTCCGACGCGCGCCTCGAGCTCGCCATGTGCGCCGAGCGCCGCGCGAGCCTCGAGCGCCGCGAGCGCGAGCTCTCCTCTCGCGTCCGCGAGCTCGACCAGCGGATCGACGCCACGAGACGCTCCTCGCGCGCCCTCGAGGTGGTACGCCTGCGCGTGGACCCGCTGCACGACCGCATGGGCGCCATCCGCGAGCGCGCCCTCGAGTGGGCCGCGCGCCTGCGCGACCGGGCGTCGCTCGCCGAGGCGGACTCCGACTCGCTCAAGCGCACGATCGGCGACGCGCGCGAGGCCGTGAGCGCAGCCTCCGCCGAGCTCGAGTCCGCGCGCTCGGCCGCGACCGGCGTGAAGGTCGGCCTCGGCAAGCTCGAGGTCCAGGTGCAGGCCGCCGTCAACGCGATCGTCGCCACGGGGGCCGTCCTCGAGGAGGCGCTCGAGTGCCCGGCGCCCGAGGACCGCGACGAGGCCGAGCGCCGAGCCGCCTCCCTGCGCTCCCAGATCGAGTCGATCGGCCCGGTCAACGCCGTCGCCATGGACGAGTACCTGCGCCTCAAGGAGCGCTACGACTACATCGACGAGCAGGTCACGGACCTCGAGGAGGCCCGGGCCTCGCTGCGCAAGATCACCGCCGCGATCGACCGCAAGATGCGCAACCGCTTCCTCACGGTCTTCGAGCGCGTGAACGCGAACTTCTCGGAGATCTTCTCGCTGCTCTTCCCGGGCGGTCAGGCGCACATCGAGATGACGGACCCGGACAACCCCTCCGAGACCGGCATCGAGATCGTCGCGCAGCCGCGGGGCAAGAAGCTCTCCAAGATGATGCTGATGAGCGGCGGCGAGAAGTCCCTCACGGCGCTCGCGCTGCTCTTCGCCGTCTACAAGGTGCGCACGGTGCCGTTCTACGTCTTCGACGAGGTCGAGGCGGCGCTCGACGACTCCAACCTCTCCAAGCTGCTCGACGCCATCGAGCAGCTCAAGGCCTCCACGCAGCTCATCGTGATCTCCCACCAGCGCCGCACCATGGAGCAGGCCGACGTCCTCTACGGCGTCTCCATGCAGGCCGACGGCGTGAGCCACGTGGTGTCCCAGCGAATCGACCGAGCCACGGGAAAGGTGGTTGATGCTTAAGATGGGCCTTCTCGACAGCCTGAAGGTTGGCCTCAAGCGCTCGCGCGAGGCCATCAACGAGATCTTCTACATGGGCGGGGAGGTCGACGAGGACTTCTGGGAGGACCTCGAGGACACGCTCGTCATGGGCGACATGGGCGCGGGGCTCGCGCTGCGCGTGACCGACGACCTACGCGACCGCGCGGCCCGCGAGAACCTCACGCGCGCCGAGCAGATCCGCGACGCCCTGGCCCAGCGCCTTGCCGCCGAGTTCCCGGAGGCATCGCGCGACCCGTTCACCGACGTCCCGAGCTGCGTGCTCTTCGTGGGCATCAACGGCGCCGGCAAGACCACCACGGTGGGCAAGCTCGCCGGGCGCGCCCGCGAGGCCGGGCTCTCCTGCGTGATCGGCGGCGCCGACACGTTCCGCGCCGCCGCGATCGAGCAGCTGCAGGTCTGGGGCGAGCGCGCCGGCGTCGAGGTGGTCACGCGCGAGCGCGGCGCAGACCCCGCGAGCGTGTGCTACGACGTGGCCGAGGCCGCCGAGAAGCGCGGCGCCGAGCTCGTGCTCATCGACACCGCCGGGCGCCTGCACACCTCCTCCGACCTCATGCGCGAGCTCGCCAAGGTCGTGGGCGTCACCCGCAAGCGCTCCTCCATGCCCGTCTCGGTGGTTCTCGTCATCGACGCGACCACCGGCCAGAACGGCCTCAACCAGGCGCGCGAGTTCAACGACGCCCTCGAGCTCGACGGCCTCATCGTCACCAAGCTCGACGGCACCGCCAAGGGCGGCATCGCGCTCGCCATCTCCAGCCAGCTGGGACTGCCCATCTACCGTATCGGCGTGGGCGAGTCCCTCGAGGACCTCCAGACCTTCGACGCGCTCGACTTCACGCGCGCGCTCGTGGGCGAAGGGATGTGACCATGTTCAACTCACTCTCCGACCGTCTCCAGGACACCTTCGAGCGCCTGCGCGGCAAGGGACGACTCACCGAGGACGACATCAACGTCGCGATGCGCGAGATCCGCATGGCGCTGCTCGAGGCCGACGTCAACTACCGCGTGGTCAAGGAGTTCGTCGTCCGATGCAAGGAGAAGTGCCTCACGGCCGAGGTGCTCTCCTCGCTCTCGCCGGCCCAGAACGTCGTCAAGGTGGTGCTCGACGAGCTCACGGTCCTTCTCGGCTCCACGGACTCGCGCCTGACGCTCGCGCAGAACCGCACGCCCAACGTGATCATGCTCGTGGGCCTGCAGGGCTCGGGCAAGACCACGGCGGCCGCGAAGCTCGCGTACCTGCTCAAGGGGCAGGGGCACAGCCCGCTTCTGGCCGCGTGCGACACCCACCGCCCGGCGGCTGCCGACCAGCTCGAGACGCTCGGTGGCGAGATCGGCGTGCCGGTCTTCCGCGGGGACGGCAAGGACGCCGTCGCCGTGGCCTCCGGCTCGATCAAGGAGGCCGTCGACCGCCTCTGCGACATCGTGATCGTGGACACGGCCGGACGCCTGCAGATCGACGAGGAGATGATGGAGGAGGCCGTCGCCATCAAGCAGGCCGTCCGCCCCGACCAGATCCTCATGGTCGTCGACGCCATGACCGGCCAGGACATCGTGAACGTGGTCACGGAGTTCGCCAACCGCGTTGACTTCGACGGCGTGATCATGTCCAAGCTCGACGGCGACGCCCGCGGCGGCGGCGCGCTCTCCGTGCGCGAGGTCACCGGCAAGCCGATCAAGTTCGTGTCGATGGGGGAGAAGCCCGACTCGCTCGAGGTCTTCCACCCGGACCGCATGGCCAAGCGCATCCTCGGCATGGGCGATGTCGTCGGCATCATCGAGCAGGCCCAGAAGGTCGCTAACGAGCAGCAGGTCGCCGATGCCGAGCGCATGCTGCGCGAGGGCTTCACGATGGACGACCTCCTCTCGCAGATGCAGCAGATCCGCAAGATGGGCGGCCTGCAGAAGCTCGCCGGCATGATTCCGGGCATGGAGCGCGCGATGGCGCAGATGCCGCAGGCGGCGAGCGACGAGCAGCTCACGCGCATCGAGGCGATCATCCGCTCCATGACCAAGGAGGAGCGCTCCCGCCCCAAGATTATCAACGGCCAGCGCCGCCGCCGCATCGCGACGGGCTCCGGGCGCAGCGTCCAGGAGGTCAACCAGCTCATCAAGCAGTGGGACGAGATGAACAAGATGATGGGCAGGATGAAGGGCATGATGCAGCCCGGCGCCGCCGGCAAGAAGAACCGTCGCGCGATGCAGCAGATGATGCGTAACATGGGCGGCGGCGGAAGGTTCCCGTTCTAGCCCTCTTGAGGGTTTGGGTTCGGAAAGCGTGTCCTGTGCGGATGACCGATTGAATCCTCCCAGCTAGAAACGTCGTACGACAATCTATGTCGTTGACTGTCCCGAAATTCGAACCCAAACCCGAATCGGGTTTGGGTTCGTTTTTTCGGACGGACGGACCCGTTCGTTGATTCGAAACCACATAACTGCTGGTGCACACGTTAACCAGTTAGGTGTTAACGCGGCCGGGTTGCAATCTCGAACCCAAACCCTCCGGAAGGGGTCGAGAGGGTCATGGCAGACGCGTGCGCAGCGGTCCCCGGGCGGGGTCTTGGCCGCTCCAGTGAACGGTGTCGATGTGCTCGAGGTCCTGATACAGACCCTCGCGAAGCTCCCTCCCGTATGAGAAGTCGTCGGGAGGAAGCCCGAGGTCCCTCCTGAGCTTCTGGACGAACGACTCCATGTAGTCGAGGTCGTCGTAGTGGGCCTTGCGCAGCTCGTAGGGCTTGATGCCATGCGCGAGCAGCTCGTTTCTCCTCGTGTCGTCCTCCTCCGCGACTGCCGGGTCGTCGTGGATGCGCCCCTTGTAGTCCACGGCGATCCCCCGGAAGGGCATCCGTCCCGCCCGCTCGAGCCGCGGGGGAGCAAGGAAGAGTATGTCCGGCTTGCGGACCTGCTTCCGCTCGAGCTCCCTCCCGATGGCCTCGAGCCCGATCTCCTCGTTCATCGAGACGAACTCGAGCCCGAGGCCCCCGACCTCGCGTCGGCCACGGAACCTCATCCCAAGCCGGCTCTCATACGGCGAGCCGGAGTCCGCGCACACGATCGGGAGGGCGGCGCGCACCCCTCGCGTCCCGTATCCCGTGCCCATCAGCCTCAGGAAGTCTCGCAGCGACTCGCGCGTCGTGAGGGGCGCGGCGCGCTGGAGCATGCCGTCGCCGTCTGGGCACACGCTGTAGGCTCCGCAGAGCTCGCACATGAGCAGGGCCAGCTCGAGCGGCTCTCCGACGCGCGCCATCTGGAAGGGAAGGAGCTCGGGGGAGGCCACGTAGACGTCCTCGCCGATGCGCGCGAAGGCACGTCGGGGGTAGGCGAACCCGCTCACGTGCCGCTGGACGAGGTCGTAGGAATGGCTGTTGCTGTCGGAGGAGACGAGCAGGTGGAGGGGGAGCGAGAGCTTCTGGAGGAGCGGATTGGCCTCTATCATGTCGAGGAGCTCCCCCTTGCCGGGGAGTCTCTCGGGGACGTGGGCGGTCCGCTCATCCCATGCGGCGAGAAGGTCGGGGAACTCCTCCAACCGCATCGCCTCGAGGGCGCTCGTGTATGTCAAAAGGATCGCCATGAGGACAGCCTAGCGACTTCGGAGGCGGGCCCCGCGACGTTCGAAAAAAGTCGCTCACGAATCTGACGCCAATGTGACGCAAGCTGTCACGGCACAGGAAAGGGGCAGGTCAAACGACCTGCCCCTTAATAGACGATTAAATCAGAGCCTACCGCTCGCCGGCAAAATCCTAGTAGTGGACCACCACGACGTCGCCGACCTTGGAGAGCTCGTAGATCTCCGCAGCCTTCTTCACGGGCAGGTTCACGCAGCCGTGGCTTCCACCCCACTTGTAGATGTCGCCGCCGAAGCTTGCGCGCCAGTTGGCGTCGTGCAAGGCGATGACGTTGTTTACGAACGGGATCCAGTAGTCGACGTGGCTCTCGTAGTCAGGTTCGCCGTCCTTGTCCTCGTCGAAGCCGATGAGGGTCTGGTTGCGCGCCTTGTAGTTGTTCACGGCATAGACGCCGGTGGGCGTGTCGCGGCCGGCGGAGGCGTTGCCCGTCACGCAGTCGGACTCCCAGATGACCTTGCCATTCTCGTCGTAGAGGCGCACGTGCTGCTCGGAGAGGTCGATGTCGATGTAGCGCTTGCCCCAGTCGCGGCCGCCGGAGTCGGGCACGACCTCGCCGCGCTCCTCGAAGGGAATCTCCACGGCCTGGGGCGTCCCGCCGGAGACGGCCTGGACGAGCGCGTCGGCCGCGTCGCCCTCGCTGACCTTCCAGCCGTAGTTGCCGCCCGAGACCTTGACCTTCTTCCCGTCGGGACGCTCGAAGGTGCGATCGGAGCCCTTGGTGTTGAGGTTCTTCACGTGTGAGGACACCCATGAGGAGACGGCGTCGGAGTTGAGCGAGACGGACAGGTCGTCGGAGACGCTGACCCAGCCCGCGATGTCGTCCTTCGTGACCTCGGCGGCGGTCTCGCCGTCGAGCGTGAGCGTGCTGCCGGCGGCGCCGAGATAGGCGTTCGCGGCGTCTATGGCGGCGTGGGTGTCGTCCTTCTCGACGGCGATCACGTCGTTACCGAGCACGATCTGCGGCTCTTGGGAGGCAAAGCCCTGGGAGAGCGCCTCGGTCACGGCGTCGCTGTCCAGGTACTGAGCGGTTGCGCTCGGGTCGAGGGTGAAGCTGCCCTGCTCGGCGTCGTAGGTAACGACCTTGCCCCCGAGTTCGCCCGCCGCCTGAGCCGCCTGGTCGACGAAGGGGTTGATCAGCGCGAGGAGTGCCTGCTGGTCGAAGAGCACGCCGCTCTCCACGCTCACGTCGCGCGTGCCGGACGCAAGCTGGACGGGCCATGCCCAGGGCTCGGTCCGGTCGACGGCCTCCCGCGCGTAGGTGTCGCCGTCGTAGGAGAGGTCGATGTCGGCGGAGGTGAGGGTGAGGTCGACGCCCGCGCCGCTCACGTGCGTCTGGTAGCTCGCGAGCGCCTCGGACTTCTCCTCGGCGACCTCGCGGGCGCTCCTGAGAGAGACGTCCTGTCCGTCGAGCATGGTGCCGGGCATGAAGTAGAAGTTGAAGAAGGCGACGCCCCCGAGGTAGGCGAGCAGCGCCACGCCCAGCACGACGAGCGAGATGATCCACGCGAGGCGCTTGCCCTTGCCCTTGTTCTCGTTAACGGTCATGTGGCTTGCCATGTAGCACCTCGCCGTGCGTCATCAACATCCTTGAACCAACATATCGTAACCTAGGAGCGGCCCAGGTGGCCGTGGAATCGAAAATGTTCGAAGGAGTGACATGGCCGGCATGGTGAGGCTCGCCTCGATCGACGACGAGCGCCTTGACGTCTTCTCCCGTCTCACGAACCATCAGCTCAGGAACCGGCTCGACGAGAAGAACGCCGTCTTCGTCGCCGAGTCCCGGACGGTCGTCGAGGTGGCGCTCGAGTGCGGCGTCGAGCCGCTCGCCTTCCTCGTCGACGAGCGCGACCTCGCGGCGAGCGAGCGGCTGCTCTCCGGCGTCGGCGACGACGTCCCCGCCTACGTCCTGCCGCATGAGGAGGTCGTGCGGCTGACGGGGTTCCGCCTCACGCGCGGCCTGCTCTGCGCCATGCGCCGCCCCAAACTGCCCGCCGTCGCCGACATCGCCGCCTCGGCGCAGAGCGTCGTCGTGCTCGAGGACCTCGTCGACGTGAGCAACGTCGGCGCCGTCTTCCGCAACGCCGCCGCCCTCGGCGCGGACGCGGTCGTCGTCTCCCCGCACTGCGCCGACCCGTTCGCGCGCCGCTCCGTGCGCGTATCGATGGGGTGCGTACTCAAGCTCCCCTGGGCGCGCGCCGAGGAGGGACAGTGGCCCGGCGGCACCCTCGACGAGCTGGCGCGCGCGGGCTTCTCGACCTTCGCGCTCGCCCTGGCGCCGGGCTCCGTGCCCCTGGGGGACGTGCCGCCGCGGGCGGCGGGGGAGCGCCGGGCGCTGCTGTTCGGCTCGGAGGGCTACGGCCTGGCGCCGGGCACGCTCGCGCGCTGCGACCGGTCCGTCGTCATCCCCATGGCGCGCGGGGTCGACTCGATGAACGTGGCCGCGAGCTCCGCGGTCGCGCTCTGGCAGCTACTGCGCTAGGGGCGCGCCCGCGGAGAACGCCGGGGCGCGGGCGCCCTCGCGCGACTAGAATGTCATTTCTGGGTATCAGTACACCCAAGGACCACCCGAGGCGAAGGGTTAGCTCTGAAGATGGACATGAACGAGAACAAGCGCCGGCGCTCCATGCTGCTGTACATCCTGATCGCCATCGTGGCGTACCTCGCCGTCAGCCAGGCGCTCGGCAGCGGGCTCAACGCCGCCCGCGTGACGACCGTCGACTACAGCGAGTTCGTTGACATGGTCGAGAAGGACGAGGTCACTCAGGCCACGTCGGTCTACGGCAACCCGGAGATCTCCTTCGCGACCGGCGAGGGCGACGGCCAGAAGCTCTACTCCACGGTGCTCTACAACGGCACCGAGCAGTCCACCGCGGAGCTGCTCGAGCAGCACGACGTGAAGATGGTCTCGCAGATCCAGGACACCTCCGGCGACCTGTGGCTCATGCTGCTCGTCTCCTACGGCCTGCCGATCCTCGTCTTCCTGGGCATCGGCTGGTGGCTGAACCGCCGCATGAAGAAGGCCATGGGCGACGACGGCCCGTCGATGAACTTCGGCGGCGGCTTCGGCGGGGGCGGACTCGGCAAGTCCAACGCCAAGGAGATCAAGGGCGAGGAGACCGGCGTCACGTTCAAGGACGTCGCCGGCCAGGACGAGGCCAAGGAGTCGCTCCAGGAGATCGTCAGCTTCCTCAAGAACCCCGACAAGTACACCGAGATAGGCGCGCGCTGCCCGCGCGGCGCGCTGCTCGTCGGCCCTCCGGGCACGGGCAAGACGCTGCTCGCCAAGGCCGTCGCCGGCGAGGCGGGCGTCACGTTCTTCCAGATCGCGGGCTCGGCCTTCGTGGAGATGTTCGTCGGCCGCGGCGCCGCCAAGGTGCGCGACCTCTTCAAGCAGGCCAACGAGAAGGCCCCCTGCATCATCTTCATCGACGAGATCGACGCCGTGGGCAAGCGCCGCGACACCTCCCTGTCCTCCAACGACGAGCGCGAGCAGACCCTGAACCAGCTCCTCTCCGAGATGGACGGCTTCGACAACCACAAGGGCATCGTCGTGCTCGCGGCCACCAACCGCCCGGAGACCCTCGACCAGGCGCTGCTTCGCCCGGGCCGCTTCGACCGCCGCATCCCCGTCGAGCTGCCGGACCTCGCCGGTCGCGAGGCCATCCTCAAGATCCACGCCGACGACGTGAAGATGGAGCCGGGCATCGACCTGGGCATCATCGCGCGCTCCACGCCGGGCGCCTCGGGCGCGGACCTCGCCAACATCATCAACGAGGCCGCCCTGCGCGCCGTGCGCCTCGGCCGGCGCCGCGTGACGCAGGAGGACCTGCTCGAGTCCGTGGACGTCGTCATCGCCGGCGAGAAGAAGAAGTCCACGGTCCTCTCGCCGCACGAGAAGGAGGTCGTCTCCTACCACGAGACCGGCCACGCCATCGTCGCCGCCATGCAGAAGGGCTCAGCGCCCGTCTCCAAGATCACGATCGTGCCCCGCACCTCGGGCGCGCTCGGCTTCACGATGCAGGTCGAGGAGGACGAGCACTTCCTCACCACGCGCCGGGAGGCCAAGGACAAGATCGCCGTGCTGTGCGGCGGCCGCGCGGCCGAGGAGCTCATCTTCGACGAGATGACCACCGGCGCCTCCAACGACATCGAGAAGGCCACGCAGCTCGCGCGCGCCATGGTCACGCAGTACGGCATGTCCGACCGCTTCGGCATGGTCCAGCTCGGCCAGCCCGCGAGCCGCTACCTCGGCGGCGGGCAGCAGCTCACCTGCTCCGAGGGCACCGCCCAGGAGATCGACGCCGAGGTCCAGGCGCTCGTCGAGGAGGGCCACCAGAGCGCCCTGCGCACCCTGCGCGAAAACCACTTCAAGCTGCACGAGATCGCTCACTACCTCCAGAAGAAGGAGACCATCACCGGCGAGGAGTTCATGAACATCCTCACCCGCGACGACGGCTTCGCCCCCAAGATGCCGACGCCCGCGGAGTAGCGACCGCACCGTCCTTCTCGGCCAAAGAGAAAGGTACGCACCCTCATTGCTCACTGCTATGCAGAAGTCGCATGAGGGTGCGTGCCTTCCGCTTGTGCTGGGCTACCGCCACAACGTATTTCCCGCCTTTGCGTCCATCCTGCTTAAGTTTTGAGGGTGGTTGTGCCTTCTCGGTCAGTTGGGGCTTAGGATTTTGGGGTTGTTGCAGGTTGCGGATCGTTGCCTCGTCACAAAAGCCCAGTTGAGTCCCAATCAAAACCCCAAAACATGCCGCAGCGGGCGAGAAGAACCTACAACCACCCCAGATTCGTAAGCAATCAAATCGATTCGAGCTGCAACTACCCTGATTTTATAAGCGATCCGGTGGACGCACGTGGCGGAGCCCGCCGCGGCGCCGCAGCTACGCGCCCCGGCGCTCCGGCAGTTCGCCGGCTCGGTAGGCGTCGAGAAGCGCCCGCAGGTCGGAGATCTGCTCGCGGATGTCGGCGCCGGTGTCGGTGTCGCCTACGGTGAGCGGCCGCGGCTCGACCTCGAAGCGGTCGTCGTCGCTCATGATGTCGGCGTTGAGGTCGAGGACGTCCTCGATCGAGCCGAAGGGACGGTGCGCCTTGATGCGCATGCCGCGCGGGTCGGAGATGAGGGTGTAGCCGCTGATGCCGGTGGTCTTGTGGTAGGCCTGGCAGAAGCCGCCGTCGATGACGACGAGGCGGCCGCCGGCGCGCACGGGCTTCTCGCCCTGCGCCGTGTGGACCGGCGTGTGGCCGTTGATGATGTGACCGTGCTCGGGGTCGACGCCGAACTCCTCGAGGATGCGCCGGCAGACGTTCGCGTCGTCGGTGAGGGCGTAGTAGGGGTCGCGGGGCTCGTCCCAGGTGGAGCGGTCGGCGAGGTAGGTCCGCTCGAAGGTCTTCATGACGCGCCCTGACAGCGGCGAGTAGCGGCCGCACCACAGGTACCACATCCAGTCCAGCGAGACCTCGTCGCTCTCCTGCCAGGCGCGCCGGGCCAGGCGGTCGGCGTAGTCGTAGTACGCCTTGCCCGCGAGCAGCTGCCCCTGGTGGTTCACCGGGTGGAAGGTCCCGTCCTCGTTCATGGGCACGCAGGCGTGGAAGAGCACGTCGTCGTTGTGGACGAGGTAGGCGCTGCCGTGCTCGTAGAGGAAGTTCACGTGCGCGTTGAGCTTGTAGGAGCCGCGGACGGCCGCGAGGAGGTTGTCCATCACGAGCGTCTCCTCGTCGGAGAGCACGTAGGGGTCCGACCAGTCGACGGTGGGGAAGTCGCGGGTGACGAGCTCGTGGTCCTTCTCGCCCACGCGGACCGTGCCGCGTGTCGCCTCGACGCGCCCGAGCAGCAGGCGGTCCTCCATGTGCCAGTTGGGGTGGCGCATGACGGTCTGCCCCTCGAGCTTGAAGAGGATGACCGAGATCGCCTTCTCCAGCGGGCTCATGGCCTCGCCGGCCTGGTAGGTGGCCTCGGCGAAGAGGGCCAGCTCGCGCAGGGAGATGCCGTAGGCGCTCTCGAGGATCTGCAGCGAGTCGTAGCGGATGTTGTTGCGTATCACGGCCGCCAGGCACGCCGCGGAGCCGGCCGCCGCGCCCATCCACACGATGTCGTGGTTGCCCCACTGCAGGTCGACGGAGTGGTACTCCATGAGGCGGTCGAGGATCTTGTCGGCGTGGTCGCCGCGGTCGAAGACGTCGCCGACGAGGTGCAGGTGGTCCACCGCGAGGCGCTTGATCAGCGAGGCCAGGCTCACGATGAAGTCGTCGGCAGACCCAGTGTCGACGATGGTGTCGATGATCTGGCGGTGGTAGCTCTGGCGCTCGTCGCCCTCGCCGGGGGAGGCGTGGAGCAGCTCGTCGATGATGTAGGCATACTCCGGCGGCATGGCCTTGCGCACCTTGGAGCGCGTGTAGTTGTCGGAGAGGTAGCGCGCCAGGCGCACGAGGCGCATGAGCGTGATCGCGTACCACTCGGGGCCCGAGACGCCGGCCGAGCGCAGGCGGCGCAGCTTGCGGTGGGGGTAGTAGATCAGCGTGCAGAGGTCGGCCTGCTCGTCGCGGGTGAGCTCGAGGCTGAAGGTCGCGGCCACGCGCTCGCGGATGACGCCGGAGCAGTTGTTGAGGATGTGCTTGAAGGCGTCGTACTCGCCGTGGACGTCGGAGACGAAGTGCTCGGTGCCCTTGGGCAGGTTGAGGATCGCCTCGAGGTTGATCACCTCGGCGAGGGCCGAGCGGACCGTGGGGAACTTCTCCGAGAGCAGCTCGAGGTACTTGCGGTCAGGCATGCGCTTCCCTTCTCGGCGGCGGACCACTCCATCGTGGCGCGGCGACATCGGTTTTATCAACCGGTTTTCGGCGAGCACGGCGTCCTTCTCGGCACGTCCACAAATTCCGGCGCAAACGTGCTACCATGCTGGAACAGGCGTTGACGGGGAGAGTACCCGGGGGCGCGCGGCCAAGAGAGAGCGGGGACGGTGGGAGCCCGCGGTCGCGTCCCGGCGAAGATCACCCCCGAGCCGCGGCCCGAAAGCGCGAGCGAGTAGGCGTCGCCGGAGTGGCCGCCGACACAGGCCAGCCGAGTACGGCGGATATCCGCTCGCTGGGTGGTTCACAAGCGAAGTCGCGTGCGCGCTTCGTCCCAGCAGGAGGGACGGGCGCGTTTTTTTGTGTCCGAGAAGGGCGGCGGGGGAGGCCCCGCCACGAAGGAGGAGATCGTGGCGAACGAGTACAAGAAGACGACCAACCTGCCGAGCACGGGCTTTCCCATGCGCGCCAGCCTGGCCCAGAACGAGCCCAAGCGCCTGGCCATGTGGGATGAGAACCACGTCTACGAGCAGATGATCGCCAAGAACGAGGGGCACGAGAAGTTCGTCCTGCACGACGGCCCCCCGTATGCCAACGGCCCCATCCACCTGGGCCACGCGCAGAACAAGATCTCCAAGGACGTCATCAACCGCTACTGGTCCATGCGCGGCTACCAGACGCCCTACGTCCCCGGCTGGGACTGCCACGGCCAGCCCATCGAGCACAAGGTCGAGACCATGCTCGGGACCGAGAAGTTCAACCAGCTCCCCACCGAGAAGATCCGCGAGCTCTGCCGCAAGATGGCCGTCGAGCAGGTGGACACCCAGCGCCAGGGCTTCAAGCGCCTGGGCGTGCTGGGCGAGTGGGACAACCCCTACCTCACCTACGTGAACGACTACGACGCCACCGACGTGGAGATCTTCAAGGCGATCTTCGACGCCGGCGCCATCACGCAGGGCTCCAAGCCCGTGCACTGGTGCTCGCACTGCCACACGGCCCTCGCCGAGGCGGAGATCGAGTACGGCGACGAGGTCAGCCCCGCCATCTTCGTGCGCTTCGAGATGACCACGGTGCCGGAGGGCCTGGAGGCCTGGGCCGGCAGGCTCTTCGTCGACATCTGGACCACCACGCCGTGGACCCTTCCCGCCGACGACGCCGTCATCTGCCACCCCGAGGCCACCTACGTGGCGCTCGTCCACGACGGCCGCGCCGAGATCGTGGCCGAGGCGCTCGCCGAGCGCTGCGCCGCCAAGTTCGGCTACGGCGAGGTCGAGCTCGTGCGCGGCGAGGACGGCGAGCCGTGGCGCGCCACGGGCGAGCAGCTCGCGCACAACCGCTACAAGCAGCCGATCTTCGGCGACCAGGGCGAGACGGGCGAGTTCATCTACGCCGACTACGTGACCCTCGACGACGGCACGGGCATCGTCCACTGCGCGCCCGGCCACGGCGTGGACGACTACCTCGCCGGTCAGAGGTTCGGCATCCCCACGGTCATGCCGGTCGACGACGACGGCCGCTTCTTCGTGGGCGACGGCATGGGCACGGGCGGCCCGTGGTCCGGCATGGAGGTCAACGAGGCCAACCCCAAGATCATCGAGTGGCTGCGCGAGCGCGGCACGCTGATTCTGCACGAGGACATCAACCACAGCTACCCGCACTGCTGGCGCTGCAAGGAGCCCGTCATCTTCCGTGCCACGAGCCAGTGGTTCGTCTCGATGGACAAGCCCCTGCGCGGCGGCAAGAGCCTCCGCGAGCAGGCGCTCGAGGAGCTCTCCAAGGTCAGGTTCCACCCCGGCCACGCCATCAAGCGCATCGGCTCGATGGTCGAGGGGCGCCCGGACTGGTGCATCAGCCGCCAGCGCAACTGGGGCGTGCCCATCCCGGCCTTCACCTGCCAGGACTGTGGCGAGACCGTCATGAACGACGACACGCTCGACGCCGTGATCGAGCTCTTCCGGAGCAAGGGCTCCGACGCCTGGTTCACCGACGACCCCGCGAGCTACCTCGGTGAGGCCTGCGTCTGCCCCAAGTGCGGCGGGCACCACCTCAAGGCCAACAGGGACATCCTCGACGTGTGGTGGGACTCCGGCGTCTCCCACACCGCCGTCTGCCGCCACCGTGACAACCTCACGTTCCCGGCCGACATGTACCTCGAGGGCTCCGACCAGCACCGCGGCTGGTTCATGAGCTCGCTCATGACCTCCGTGGGCGCCTACGGCGTGGCCCCGTACAAGTCCGTGGTCTCCCAGGGCTTCACGCTCGACGGCCAGGGCCGCAAGATGTCCAAGTCGCTCGGCAACGTGATCGACCCCAACAAGGAGTGCGACACCCGCGGCGCCGACATCCTGCGCCTGTGGGTCACCTCCGTCGACACCTCCAACGACATCCCCTGCGACGGCCAGATCCTCGACCACGTGGGCGAGGCCTACCGCCGCTTCCGCAACACGCTGCGCTTCCTGCTGGGCGAAATCGAGGGCCAGTTCGACCCGGCGACGGACGCCGTACCCTACGACGAGCTCATGCCCTACGACAAGCTCACCCTGGCGCGCCTCTGTCAGGTCCACGACCAGGTGAGCGCCGCCTACGAGTCCTACCGCTTCAACGTGGTCTACCGCACGCTCTACGACTACGTGATCACGGAGCTCTCCAACGGCTACCTCAACGCCACCAAGGACCGCGTCTACTGCGGCGAGAGGGACGGCTTCGAGCGCCGAAGCGCCCTCACCGTCTGGTCGCAGATCCTCTCGATGCTCGTCCACGACCTGCAGCCCATCCTCGTCTACACCACCGACGAGGTCATGAGCTACCTCCCGGAGTCGCTGCGCGACGGCCAGGAGTACGCCGCCCTTCTCGACTGGTACCAGGCGCCCTGGACCGCCGAGGTGTACGAGCCCTATCTCGCCGCCTACGACGCCGTCGTCGAGGCCCGTGCCGCCTTCACCAAGGCCTACGAGGCCGCGATCGCCGACGGCACGCTGTCCGAGAAGACCACGCAGGCCGCCCGCGCCACGCTGGTCGCGCCCGCGGAGCTGCACGAGCTTCTCGCCGGCGAGCTCGGCTGCGAGCTGGCCGAGCCGTTCGTGTGCTCCGAGGTGGAGCTCACCCAGGGCGACGAGCTCGCCTGCACCGTGGAGTCCGCGCACGGCGAGAAGTGCCCGCGCTGCTGGAACTTCCGCGAGCTCGGCGAGGACGGCCTCTGCCCGCGCTGCCACGACGCCATGGCCGCGCTCGGGGAGTAGGGCTTGGCCGGCCCCGACGTCACGAACTCCGTCCGCGTGCGGCGGCTGGCGCTCTTCGCGCTGGTCACCGCCGCGGTCGTGCTCCTCGACCAGCTGAGCAAGCTCGCCGCGCGCGACCTGCTCGTGCCGGGCGAGCCTGTCACGCTCATCCCGGGCGTCATGGACCTCTCGCTCATCTACAACACGGGAGCCGCGTTCTCCCTGGGGGAGGGGGCGGGGCCGCTCTTCGTGCTCGTCGCGGCGGCCATGTGCGTCGCCGGCGTCTGCGTGGCGTGGCGGCGCGCTGACGTCCCGCTTTCGCTGCTGCTCGCGTTCGCGTGCGTCGTGGGCGGCGGCGTCGGCAACGCGATCGATCGCGTCGCCCTCGGCGCGGTGACGGACTTCTTCAAGACCACGTTCATGGACTTCGCGATCTTCAACGTCGCCGACATCTTCGTGACCTGCGGTGTTCCTCTCGCCCTCGTCCTGTGGTGGCGCTGGGACGTCGCCCGCGAGCGCGCCGAGGCGGGGGAGTAGGCGCCACCCGGAGGGCAGTTTTCGTCGAGTCTGTACTTTTTTCGCCACCTGTCGAGTACAGACTCGATTTCCGATTAGGTTTTCGCTGGTAGAGAATTCGTCCATCGAGTCTGTACTTTGCGATGCAGCAATAAACTACAGACTCGACGGCCTTGTCGCGCAAGGGAGGCATCAGATGGCGCAACGTCCCGTCAACCTGCTCGTGGGACCCGAGTCGGACGGCATGCGGCTCGATGCGTTCCTCGCCGCGGCGCCCGACATGCCCTCCCGCTCCGCCTGCGCGCGCCTCGTCGAGGACGGCGCCGTCACGATCAACGAGACGCCCGCCACCTCCAAGTCCGAGAAGGTCCTGCTCGGCGACCGCATCCGCGCGCTCGTGGACGAGCCGGAGCCCGTGGGCGGCCCGCTCGCGCCCAACCCCCACATCCCCCTCGACATACGCTTCGAGGACGACCACCTCATCGTCCTCTCCAAGCAGGCCGGGCTCGTCTGCCACCCGAGCCCCGGCCACGTTGACGACACGCTCGCCAACGCGCTCGTGGCCCACTGCGGCTACGCGCACCTCGGCATGCTCCAGGGCGAGGAGCGCCCTGGCATCGTGCACCGCCTCGACATGGAGACCTCCGGCCTCATGGCGGCGGCCAAGGACGACGCCACCCAGAGGGCGCTCCAGGACCTGATCCGCCTGCGCGTGCTCGACCGCCGCTACGTCACGCTCGTCCACGGGCCGATCGCCCACGACGAGGGGGCCATCGAGACCGGGATCGCCCGCTCCACCCGCGACCGCATCCGCATGGCCGTCTCCGACGCGCCTGGGGCCCGCGAGGCCATCACCACCTTCCGCGTGCTCGAGCGCTTCGAGGCGGGCCCGCGCGACGACGGCTACACCCTCATCGAGTGCCACCTCTACACCGGGCGTACGCACCAGATTCGCGTGCACCTGCGCCACGTGGGCCACCCGCTCGTCGGCGACCCCCTCTACGGCCGCGGCGACCTCCGCCAGAACCTCGGCCTCGCCCGGCAGTTCCTGCACTCCTGGCGCATTCGCTTCGACCACCCCGCAACGGGAGAGACGGTGGAGCTTGCCGACACGTTGCCGGACGACCTGCGCGATGTACTAGAATCACTCTCCGAAAGGTCCATGGGACGGACGTCGGCGGGCGAGAGGATCTGCCCGCTCCTGACGTCCGGCGGACGAGGCGCCCACCACGGGGAATAAGATGGAGTTCAACCAGTTCGCGCTCACGCCCATCGTCGTCTTCAACCTGATCATCGGCGCGCTCTTCACGGTCGCCTACTTCTACCAGGCAATCTATACCGTCAGGGTCATGCTCCAGGGCTCGGTCCAGCTCCCCGAGGCCAAGCAGCGCCACCGCTACGCGTTCGTGATCGCCGCCCACAACGAGGAGATGGTCGTCGGCAACCTCGTGCGCTCCATCCTCGCCCAGGACTACCCCCGCGAGCTCATGGGCGTCTTCGTCGTCTGCGACGCGTGCACCGACGACACCCATCGCGTGGCCGAGGAGGCCGGCGCCGTCGTGTGGGACCGCAACGACCTGGCGCGCCGCGGCAAGAGCTGGGCGCTCGACTACGCCTTCAACCGCATCCTCGACGACTATCCCGACACCTACGAGGCGTTCGTCATCTTCGACGCCGACAACCTCGTCTCGCCGGACTACATCTCCGTCATGAACCGGGCCTTCGACGCCGGCTACCTCGTCTGCACCGGATACCGAAACTCCAAGAACTTCGACTCGAGCTGGATCAGCGCCGCCTACGCGCTCTGGTTCATGCGCGAGGCGAAGTTCCTCAACAACGCCCGCATGATGTCGGGCACGAGCAGCGCGATCTCGGGCTCCGGCTGGCTCGTCTCCGAGCGGATCATCCGCGGCATGCACGGGTGGGGCTTCCACTCGCTCACCGAGGACATTCAGTTCTCCACCTTCTGCAGCGCGAACAACGTGCAGATCGGCTACGCCCCCGCGGAGTTCTACGACGAGCAGCCGGTCACCTTCAAGGCCTCCTGGGTCCAGCGCCTGCGGTGGAGCAAGGGCATGTACGAGGTGTTCTTCTCGTACGCACGCGACCTGCTGAAGGGCATCTCGCGCGGCCGCTTCGCGAGCTACGACCTGCTCATCACCGTTGCGCCGGGCAACGTCCTCACCCTGCTCTCCGTCTCGGTGAACCTCACCTACCTCGCGATCGGCGCCCTCAGCCACGGCTTCATCGCCACCCAGGCAGAGCTCAACATGTGCGTGGGCTCGCTCGTCATGACGATCGCGTCCATGTACCTCTCGTTCTTCGTCATGGGCCTCATCACCACGATCTCCGAGCGCGAGCACATCCATGCCAAGAAGCGGTGGCGCGTCGTCACCAACCTCTTCACCTTCCCGATCTTCGAGCTCAGCTACATCCCCATCAACGTAGTCGCCCTCTTCAAGAAGGTCGAGTGGGTGCCCACCAAGCACGACATCGTCGTCGACGTCAAGGACGTCGTCGGGGAGGCCTAGGCCCGCGCCCTGTTTGGCGCGTTTCGTGAGCTGGTACTTCTCGGCAAACGGTGCCTGTAAAACCCGTGAGCGGATGCTACAATGGCCTGAACCCAGACGACGCCGCCGCGGGCGGGGAGAGGAGCCATCAGATGGCAACGTTCTTCGAGGGGGAGTCCCACACCTTTTCCGAGTACCTGCTCGTCCCCGGATACTCCTCGGCGGAGAACATCCCCGACAACGTGTCGCTCAAGACGCCGCTCGTGAAGTTCCGCCGCGGCGAGGAGCCGGCGCTCTCGCTCAACATCCCCATGGTCTCGGCCATCATGCAGTCCGTCTCCGGCGTGGACATGGGCGTCGCGCTCGCCGTCGAGGGCGGCCTCGCCTTCATCTACGGCAACCAGACGCCCGAGCAGGAGGCGGCCATGGTCAAGGCCGTCAAGGACCACAAGGCCGGCTTCGTCGAGTCCGACTCCACCCTCACGCCCGACATGACGATGGAGCAGGTCATGGAGCTCAAGGACCGCACCGGCCACTCCACCATGCCCGTCACCGACGACGGCTCCTCCCACGGCAAGCTCCTTGGCATCGTGACCAGCCGCGACTACCGTCCCACGCGTGACGACCACCAGAAGAGGGTCGCCGAGTTCATGACGCCGCGCGAGAAGCTCATCGTGGGCGACAAGGACATCACGCTTAAGCGCGCCAACGACGTCATCTGGGAGAACAAGCTCAACGCGCTGCCCGTCGTGGACGAGAACGACCACCTGGTGGGCATCGTCTTCCGCAAGGACTACGACCAGCACAAGTCCAACCCCAACGAGCTGCTCGACGCCAACAAGCGCTACATGGTGGGCGCCGGCATCAACACGCGCGACTACGCCGAGCGCGTGCCGCTGCTCGTGGAGGCCGGCGCCGACGTGCTCTGCATCGACTCCTCCGAGGGCTTCTCCGAGTGGCAGAAGCGCACGCTGGAGTGGGTGCGCGCCAACTACGGCGACTCCGTCAAGGTGGGCGCCGGCAACGTCGTGGACGAGGAGGGCTTCCGCTTCCTCGCCGACTGCGGCGCGGACTTCGTGAAGGTCGGTATCGGCGGCGGCTCGATCTGCATCACCCGCGAGACCAAGGGCATCGGCCGCGGCCAGGCCTCCGCGGTCATCGACGTGTGCCGCGCGCGCGACAAGTACTTTGAGGAGACCGGCGTCTACGTGCCCGTCTGCTCCGACGGCGGCATCGTCTACGACTACCACATGACGCTCGCGCTGGCCATGGGCGCCGACTTCGTGATGCTCGGCCGCTACTTTGCCCGCTTCGACGAGAGCCCCACCGAGCGCGTGAACGTCAACGGCCAGTACATGAAGGGGTACTGGGGCGAGGGCTCCGCGCGCGCCCGCAACTGGCAGCGCTACGACCAGGGCGGCCCCTCCAAGTTGGGCTTCGTCGAGGGCGTCGACTCCTACGTGCCCTACGCGGGCTCGCTCAAGGAGGGCGTGGGCCAGACGATCTACAAGATCAAGTCCACGATGTGCAACTGCGGCGCAAAGACCATCAAGGAGCTGCAGGAGAAGGCTCGCCTCACGCTCGTGAGCTCCACCTCCATCGTCGAGGGCGGCGCGCACGACGTCGTGGTCAAGGACTCCCAGCACAGTGTGAGCTACCACTAGTATGGCGAGAAGAACCACCGAGTTGCCGGCCGCCCCGGGGCACGCGTCCCGGGGCGGCCTTCTGCTGTCGACGCGCTTAGGAAATCGCGGTCGTTGCTCCTCCGCCGGCGTCGCGTGCTTACGAATACGGGGTCGTTGCGCCTCCGCCGGCGGCGAGAAGGACCTCTCGACGACAAAGCCCCTGTTGGTGGCAAGCCGTCGGTTCTTCTCGCCGCCCCTGGGCGGACCCGAGGATGCAACAACCCCAAAACCCTAAGCACAAAATACTCCACGCCCTGCAACAGCCCTGTTTTCTTAAGCATCACCAATCGCGCCCACGAGCGTGCTGCTACAATGTCCCAGTTGACCATCACGCACGAAGGAGTCACGCAGATGAGCGACGCCGAGAAGAACTTCGAGGTCCCGGCCTACGACGCCGAGGAGATCGAGACCCGCTGGCAGGCCGAGTGGGACGCCGAGGAGCTCTACAAGACCGAGGAGAGCCCCGAGAAGCCCAAGAAGTACGTGCTGGAGATGTTCCCGTACCCCTCGGGCGACCTGCACATGGGGCACGCGCGCAACTACACGATCGGCGACGCCATGGCCCGCCAGGCCCGCATGCGCGGCTTCGACGTGCTGCACCCGATGGGCTACGACGCCTTTGGCCTGCCCGCCGAGAACGCCGCCATCAAGCACAGCACGCAGGCGAGCGTCTGGACGCACCAGAACATCGCGCAGGCCACCAAGACCATGCGTCGCATGGGCTTCTCCTACGACTACGACCGCATGTTCAACACCTGCGACCCCGAGTACTACAAGTGGGGCCAGTGGATCTTCCTCAAGATGTGGGAGAAGGGCCTCGTCTACCGCGACAACTCGCCGGTGAACTGGTGTCCCAGCTGCCAGACGGTCCTCGCCAACGAGCAGGTCGTCGACGGCAAGTGCTGGCGCTGCGGCTCCGTGCCCGAGAAGCACGCCCTCTCCCAGTGGTACTTCAAGATCACCGACTACGCCCAGGAGCTGCTCGACGACCTCAAGAAGCTCGAGGGCAAGTGGCCCGAGCGCGTCCGCGCGATGCAGGCCAACTGGATCGGACGCTCCGAGGGTGCCGAGATCGACTTCACGCTTGCCGACGTCGACGGCGTGACCCCCACCGACACCAAGATCACCGTCTTCACCACGCGCCCGGACACGCTCTTCGGCGTGAGCTTCTTCCTGCTGCCGCCCGAGAGCCCGCTCGCCGCGGAGCTCGTGGCCGGCACCGAGCACGAGGCCGCGTTCCTCGAGCTCAAGGCCGCGGCGGAGAAGGTCTCCTCGGTCGACCGCCAGGGCTCCGAGCGCGAGAAGCACGGCGTCTTCACCGGCCGCTACGTCATCAACCCGGTGAACGGCCGCCCGGCGCCCATCTGGGTCGCCGACTACGTCCTCATGGACTACGGCACCGGCGCCGTCATGGGCGTGCCCTGCGGCGACCAGCGCGACTTCGACTTCGCCAAGAAGTACGGCCTTGAGATCGCCCCGATCATCTGCGAGAAGGACGACCCGCTCTACGAGCAGCTCAAGGACCAGCGCGAGCTCGTGGTGACCTCCGTCGACTGGGACCACGCGATGGAGGCCGAGGGCTACCTCGTGCAGTCCGGCCGCTTCACCGGCATGAAGGGCGGCAAGCACTCCGAGGCCGTCGACGCCATCATCGACTGGCTTGGCGAGCAGGGCCTCGGCCGCAAGACGGTGCAGTTCCGCCTGCGAGACTGGCTCATCTCCCGCCAGCGCTACTGGGGCAACCCCATCCCGATGATCCACTGCGACTGCTGCGGCG
>JAUNEG010000030.1 GCA_030525685.1 Atopobiaceae bacterium
GGGGCGGTGGCCGGCTTGGCGGCGGCCTTGGCCGTCGTAGTAGCCTTCTTGGGGGCGGCGGCCTTGGTCGTCGTCTTCGCGGCAGTGGCGGTCTTGGCGGCGGCCGGCTTCTTCTCGGCCGCGGCGGCCTTGGCCGTCGTGGCGGCCTTCTTGGCGGTGGCGGTCTTGGTCGTCGTCTTCGCGGCAGTGGCGGCCTTGGCGGCGGCCTCCTTCTTGGCGGCAGCCTTGGGCGCGGCGGCCTTCTTGCGCGTGGTGGCGCGCTTCTTCGCGGGCCTCTCGGCGGCCGTGGTCTTCTCGACGTCGGCGAGCACGATGGGCAGGAAGTAGCGCAGCTGCTTCTTCCACCAGAACCAGGTGTGGGCCACGTCAGCGCCCCAGTAGTCGCACCAGGCCTCGACGCCCAGGCGTGCGAGCTGCTCGTCCATCACGCGCGTGGAGCGCAGCGAGTCGGCCTCGGAGGCCTCCTGGCCGGTGCAGAACAGCAGCTGACGCTGGTTGTACACCGCCACGTAGGGGTGCTCGGGCGTCATGTTGGGCAGGAACGCGCAGGGCGTGTTCTCGTAGAGCGTGGCGTCCATCCAGTCGCCGAAGTAGCGACGGGCGTCGTAGCAGCCGGAGAGGCAGACGCAGCCCTGGAACAGGTCCGGGCGGCGCAGCGCGACGATGGAGGCCTGGGTGGCGCCGGCGTCGAAGCCGAGCGCGAGCGGGCGGGCACCGGACTTGCTGACCTTGTTGACCAGCGGCACCAGCTCGTCGACGACGTAGTGGTAGTAGCTCTCCTGGCGCGCGGCGCGCTCGGCGGGGTCGCCCTGGCCGCCCCAGGACTCGTCGTCGACGGTCTCGGCGCAGAAGAGCTGGATGACGCCGGAGTCGATGTAGTCGGCCAGCTCGTCGATGACGCCGACCTCCTCGAGGCTCTCCGGCTCCTGGCCCTGCGTCGGGAAGACGACGACCGGCAGGCCCTTCTTGCCATAGGTGATGACGTGCATGTCAGCCCCCAGAATGGAGCTCGTGCACACGATGTTCTTCTTGTCCATAACTTCCCCCAAAAGTTCTCGCACCCTTATGTGTATCAGTCATGATACCGCTTGACGCCCTGAAGCGTGTTTTCCCCGCGTAAGCGTGACACAATTCGGAAATCTCCCCGGTTAGGGCCTCAATTGTTGCTGGAAGCGGGCGGTCCTCGTGCTACCCTTTCCTATCGTTGAGACTGACGAGAGGAGCCCCATGCGCATCGGCTTTGACAACGACAAGTACATCTCCCTCCAGGCGGAGAAGATCCGTGAGCGCATCGGGCAGTTCGGCGGCAAGCTCTACCTCGAGTTCGGCGGCAAGCTCTTCGACGACTACCACGCGAGCCGCGTGCTGCCCGGCTTCGAGCCCGACTCCAAGATCCGCATGCTCGAGAGCCTGGCCGACGACGTCGAGGCCATCATCGTCATCAACGCTGACAACATCGAGAACGCCAAGCGACGCTCCGACATCGGCATCACCTACGAGGAGGACGCGCTGCGCCTCATGGACTCGTTCCGCGCGCGAGGCCTCACGGTGGGCGGCATCTGCATCACCCACTTCACCGGCCAGCCCCACGCCGAGGCCTTCCAGCGCCGTCTCGAGGGCATGGGCGTCTCGGTCTGGCGCCACTACCTGATCGACGGCTACCCCTCCGACGTCGATCACATCGTCTCCGACGAGGGCTTCGGCAAGAACGACTACATCGAGACGACCCACCCGCTCGTCGTGGTCACGGCACCCGGCCCCGGCTCGGGCAAGCTCGCCACCTGCCTCTCCCAGCTCTACCACGAGAACAAGCGCGGCGTGCAGGCCGGCTACGCCAAGTACGAGACCTTCCCCGTATGGAACCTCCCGCTCAAGCACCCGGTGAACATCGCCTACGAGGCCGCCACCGCCGACCTCGACGACCGCAACATCATCGACCCCTGGCACCTCGAGGCCTACGGCGACGTCACGGTCAACTACAACCGCGACGTGGAGACCTTCCCCGTGCTCAAGGCAATGATGGAGAAGATCGCCGGCGAGAGCCCCTACCAGTCCCCCACGGACATGGGCGTCAACATGGTCGGCCTGTGCATCTCCGACGACGACGCCTGCCAGGAGGCCGCGAAGAACGAGATCGTGCGCCGCTGGTTCGCCGCCGCCGAGGAGCTGCGCCGCACCGGCGAGGGCGAGGACGCGCTCGCCAAGATCGAGCTGCTCATGAGCCAGGCGGGCGTGACCTGCGACTACTCCCCCGCGCACCAGAAGGCCCTCGAGAAGGAGGAGGCCACCGGCGGCCCGGCGGCTGCCATGGTTCTTCCCGACGGGGAGCTCGTGACGGGAAAGACCTCCGACCTCATGGGCGCCGCGGCGTCGCTTCTGCTCAACGCCGCCAAGCACATGGCGGGCATCCCCAAGGAGACCTACGTGGTGAGCAGCGAGGCCCTCGTGCCCATCTGCCACCTCAAGACCGACCACCTGCGCAGCCACAACCCGCGCCTCCACTCCGACGAGATGCTCATCGCGCTCTCCCTCTCCTCCGCCACCAACGACCAGGCGGAGGCGACGGTCGACGCGCTCGAGCAGCTGGCCGGCTGCGACGCGTACTTCTCGGTCATCCTCTCCGAGGCCGACAAGAGCACCTACCGCAACCTCGGCATCAACGTCTGCTGCGAGCCCAAGTACGAGCGCCGCGGCTACTACCACCGGTAGGCCGACCATACACACCCATCTGTTTTGGCCTGCAGCAGACCAGACTTTGATAGGTATGTATGGTTGCCACCTATAGAATCTGTCCTAGCAGCCAGTCCCGACGCTGTGGATCGGGCAGCCTTACTTTGATTCCAAGGTCTATTCCCAGCTGACGCGCAAGCACATCGAGCGCATCGCCCGAGAGCTGCCCGTCCGTCACGGACGAGACCTTCCAGCCCATTGCCTTCAGTGAGTTTCTCTTCATGGCGTCGTGATTAAGCTGGGCCGGTGATACGTGGTATGCGTAGCTGTCACACTCCACAATCGTTCGCTTCTCCGGCCAGCAGAGGTCAACCTCGTGGACAGGAAACTGACTGATTTGCAGCTCTTCGGCGTGAACCCAAATGCGACAGTTAAGGTCTGGGAGTGAGAGGCCGTACCCTCCGAGGCGCCGAGGAAGCACCAAGACAATTACCGTCTTGGTCTCCAGCGGGGAGCGGGAGCGCTCGCACGCCCACTTAAGCGCTTCAAGCGCTTTCTTGGATCCTGGACATCCCTTCGCGTCGGAAAAGAAGTTAGCCAGCTCCTCGGTTTCAACGAGTGGATCCCGGTCGAGGAACCCCCGAGGGATGGGCGCACGTCCATACATTCCCAGACACTCCATCTCCAGGGCGAGAACTCGAGGGGTGCTCTGGCGCGCCGCAGCCAGTAAACAGCAGAATGCCGGAGAAGCTATGAGTAAACCAGGCGCCAACTGATACAACGACCCTGCTGGAAGCCGCCCTGACCAGACGTGGCTCACCACCCGATCTGACTGGATGCGATGCTCGGGTGCGTCAACGAGCACGTGAATCGGATCCTCTTTCGAATAGGAGATTCCCAGTTGATCGACACCCGCATCCCAGAGCTCCCTGGCACCTGCAACACTCCAGTCTTCTCGTCGCACGGGCATCCCAAGGCTCTCCAACAAGCCGTCGCGCGCCCAAAGACGCATAGCCGTTATGTCTGTAAGCGTGACCATGCCCTCAGGCTAGAGACGGATGCTTACACGAAAATGACGCTAGCTTGCAGCAATCTTTCGGGAAGCACAGTATTTCGAGGTAGAGGCCGCGTGCAGTGAGATGCCGTCTCAAATGAGATGTGATCCATTCATAAGGCGACCATACATACCTATAGGTTTTTCGCCGCGAAGCCCTCCAAACCAGAGGGTATGCATGGTCTGCTATGCTCGCCTCTGGAAATTGGATCTCGAGCGGAGCGCCCATGCCCTACGAACTCATAGCCTTTGACATGGACGGGACGCTGCTGGACTCCAGGAAGCGGGTCCTGCCCTCGTCCACCCGCGCCCTCGAGCGCGCGGCCAAGGCCGGCAAGGTGGCCGCCATCAGCTCCGGGCGCTGCCCGCAGATGGTCGAGCTCAACCAGGAGAGCTTCGCCTCGGTCCGCTACGCGATCTGCTGCAACGGGACCGTCCTCTACGACCTCCACGAGCACCGCATCCTCTCGGCGGCCCCCATGGACCGCGAGGCCATCGTGCGCGCCCTGGAGGCCTTGGGCGGCGAGGACGCCATGATCGACGTGTTCCAGGGCTGGGGGTTCTACTGCCAGACCTCGCACGTCGAGAGCATGCCGCGTTACAACATGGGCATCTACCAGGACATGTACCGCATGACGGCCCGTCAGGTGGAGGACATCCGCCCCGTGATGCTGGACCCGGGCGCCACCTACCAGAAGTTCATCTTCCACTTCACCAGCACCGAGGCCCGCGAGCGCGTGGCGGCGCGCCTGGGGGACCTGCCGGCGGAGATCGCCCGCTCGGAGGAGTCCAGCCTCGAGTTCTCGCCCAAGGGGGTGACCAAGGCCACCGGGCTTCTCGTCCTGGCGGACCTCCTGGGCATCGACCGCGCGGCGACGATCGCCGTGGGCGACGCGGACAACGACCTCGAGATGATGCAGGCCGCCGGCCTCGGCGTGGCCATGGGCAACGCCAACGAGAACGCGCGCGCCGCGGCCGACGTCGTGGTGGCCGACAACGACCACGACGGCTGCGCCGAGGCGATCGAGCGCTTCCTGCTGGGAGGCACCCGATGAGCCGCGTCCTGGTCATAGCCACCGGCGGCACCATCGCCTCCACGCCCGAGCGCGACGGGCTGGCCCCCACGCTCACCGGCCGCGAGCTCGCCGAGCGCGTGCCGCTGTTAGACACCCTCTGCGAGCTGGACTTTGTTCAGCCCATGAACATCGACAGCACCAACATGCGCCCGCGCGACTGACTCCGGATCGCCTCCGTGGTCCGCGACTCCTACGACGACTACGAGGGCTTCGTCGTCCTCCACGGCACCGACACCATGGCCTACACGGCCGCCGCCCTCTCCTACCTGGTCCAGGACAGCGAGAAGCCCATCGTGCTCACCGGCTCGCAGCAGCCCATGGCCAACCCCTTCGCCGACGCCAAGCTCAATCCCTACCACAGCGTCCTCTACGCCTGCGAGCCCGCCTCCCGCGACGTGAGCGTGGTCCTTGGCGGCGAGATCATCTGCGGCACGCACGCCCGCAAGCAGCGCACCATGAGCTTCAACGCGTTCACCAGCATGAACTTCCCGCCGAGAACTTCGACATTGCCTTCTAGCGCCGCACGCCAATCAAAGAGCACGTCTCAGAGGAGGTCGGCCACCGTGGCGGTGGCGGCCTCCTCGGTCTTCTCGCCACAGCGGAACGAAATCTCATCGCCCGGCTGGTAGGTCACAATCTCGAGCAGGCCCGGCAGGGCGAAGTCGTAAATCGTCTCGTCGCCCTCGAGCGTGACGTAGAAGTGCGAATTGCCGTCGACCACGGCCTGCGCAATCGTGGCAATCGTGCCGGAGACCTCAACCGTGACCGAGGCGTCGGCCGCCTCCTGCTCGGAAAGCAGGCCGTCCGCGGCCAGCAGCGTGAGGTAGGCCTCCTGGCACTCCTCCACCGTGGAGCCCGTGGCCACGCTCTGGTACTGCTCGATGTTGATCATCGCGAACATCTTGACCAGGCCCGCGTCGTCCTTGAGGCTCACGAAGTAGGTGGGCTGGCCGGCAACGTTGAGCAGGATCGGGTAGGTGGCCCGGTAGCGCAGGTTCTGCAGCTGGCCCTCGGCGCTCGCCATGGCCGAGGCCTCCGTCGCGCCCGCCACCGGGTAGAAGTGCGACTCGCCCGTGCGCTGGTTCACCAGGATGAAGCCCACGCTCGAGTCGTCGGCCGTCACGGAGGTCACGCCGGTGTAGAGGTAGATGTCCTCGCCCTGCGCGATGTAGTTGTAGCCCAGCTGGCCGTTGGTTCCCGGCGTGGTGCACACCACGCCCTCCTGGCCGAGCCACGAGTTGAGCCAGCCGTTCGCGTACATGCCGCTCCAGTTGTACTGCTCGATCAGCAGGTCGGAGGGGTAGGCGCGGTCCACCCACGTGGGGACCTCCTCCACGGCGTAGAAGTCCGTCTCGCCCGTGCAGGCGTCCACGAACACCACGGCGTAGATGTCCGTGCCGCCAAAGGTGCCGATCGTGCGGCGCTGGACCGGGTAGACCCACCAGGGGTGGCCCTCCTCGTCCAGCTCGAAGGACTTCTGGTCGAACATGAGGTTGGGATAGGAGAGCTGCACGTGACGGTCCACGTTGCGCGCGAGCGGCTCGGAGTCGGAGTAGAGGATCGGCTCCTCCAGGCGCACGACCTCGGCCTCCTGCGTCACCATGTCCACCAGCACGTACGCCGGGATGCCCGTGTCGCGGTTGGAGAGCCACTTGAAGAGGTCTGCGTAGACGAGCGGGCTCACGCGCACGGGACGGCCCTGGTAGTTGATCTGGCTGTAGGTGTCCGCGATCTCGAACTGGCTCACGTACTCCGGGATGGAGCCCATCGCGCGGTTGCCCAGAAGGATCGCCGAGTCGCGGTCGATGACGGGGACCTCGGAGTAGTCGACCTCCTCGATGTCCTGCTCGAAGACGCCGTCCGTGGTGCTGAGCACGCTCGCGTAGCGCTCGGCGTTGCCGGGGAAGAAGGGCTGGGAGAGCAGCAGGCCCACGACGAAGCCCACGATCGGCGCCGCGGGGATGACCATGAGGCGCCGGAACAGCTTCGCGTTCTTGACGCTGCGCGCCGCCAGCACGGGCAGGACCAGCAGGGCCACGACGCAGATGCCCACGATCCAGGTCCAGATCTGCATGCTCTGCAGGCTGAGCGAGGGATGGAACCACCAGTAGCACGCCACGAGCGCAACCACGACCGCGATCGCGAGCACGATGAGCGCCCGCCGGCTCCACGTGGCGAGCCGGTCGAAGAACGAGCTGCCGGGGCGCGGGATGTCACCGGGGCCGCCGTTCTTCTCGCCGCCGCGGCGCATCTGGTCGAACAGGTCCTTCAGGCTCGGGCCTTCGTTGGGCATCGGGGGTTCCTTCCTCGGTCGCACGATGCGGAGATTGTACCCAAAGGCACCTGAACGCATGCGCCGGCGGACGCCCCCCTTCTGCCTCATCTTGGCCCCCCTCAGGGTATGTGCACAATTTGACTATTAATATGGCACCTCGCGATTACAAACTCCCAGCTAGACGAGCTGGCGAGAAGTACATCAACTTTGCAAGAATGCACATACCCTTGAGAGGGGGCATACCCTTGGGAGGGGGCAGGCACCCGGGAGGGAGAGCGGCGTGCCGCACGGAGGCCTCGGGTGACGCGTCAACGCTCGCGGCGGGAGAGGCTCCGCGCGCAGGGACCGAGCACCCACCACGCGAGGACGGCGCACTCGAGCACAAAGATCGCGAGCGCAAGGCCAAGCGCAACAGGCGCCGTAAACACGCCCCAGAGCGTGCAGCCCAGAAGCACGAGCGCGGGCAGCACCATCACGACCGCGCCCACGATGAGCCCGGCAAAAAACATCAGCGTGCTGACGCCGCCCTTGAAGAGCTGCGCCTCGTTGTCCCACGTGAGCCGCGGGAAGAGCGCCCCCAGCCCAAGCGAGAGAAGGCCCAGAGAGATCGTCGCGCCGAGGTAGACCAGGATGAGATAGGCCCCCGACGCCGCAGGCACGCCCAGCACAACCAGCGCCGCCACGATGAGCGCGAGCATCGGGACCGTGGAGAGCGCGAACGGCGCCACGAACTTCGCCGCCAGGTAGGAACGCCAGTCCATGGGCAGGCCGCGAATGAAGAAGAAGTCCTCGCCGTCGCGGCTCACGCCCATCGTGAACGAGTAGGACGAGAATCCCAGGAGGAGCCCGAAGACCAGCACGCCCACAGCGCACCACGCGAGCGCGGGGCTGTCGAAGGCGAGAAGCGCCGTGAGGGAGCGGGCCATCTCGAGGAGGGCGGCGGGGTCCATGCCGGCCTCGGTTGCCTGCGAGACGCCCACCGCACCGCTCACGACCAGGATGACGACGAAGTAGAGCGGCATGAGCAGCGAGCTCAGGAAGAACTGGTTGAAGAAGACGGGCACGCGGACCATCGTCTTCCAGTCGCGGCTGAGGTTGGCGGCGAACGCGCCGCGCGAGCGCGTGGCCTGGTCGAGCTCGGCGCCCTCGACGCGTCGGCCGCGCTTCCCGCCGGCGCCCTGGAGCGCCTGGGCACCCTCGAGGTACCAGCACCGAGCCACCGCGGAGAGCACGACGGCGTAGACCGCCACGCACGCGAGCATGCCGAGAAGCCCAGCGAGCGCACCCAGCGCGTCGCCCTCGACGACCGGCCGCGCCAGCAGCGAGGGCGGACACAGGATCCCCATCACGACCGCGGGGACGCCGCCCGAGAGCAGCTGCCCCGAGCCGGAGGCCAGCGACGCCAGGCCGTCGCTCCGGAGCGCAAACTGGCTGCCCACGCCGATGACGAGCGCGAGCACCACCATGATCCCGCCGAAGAAGCGCGAGAAGCGGTCCTTGTCGTGAGCAAGGCGCGAGAAGCGCATGATTGGCACGCAGACGATCAAGAGCGCCAGGTCGACGGCCACGGCACTCAGCACGAAGGCCAGCGCCATGGCGACCCACGCCCCGGGCGCGGCGCCCGCGGCGAGCAGGGAGCCCAGACCGATCGGCAGGATGATGAGGTCGCCGAGCAGCGACATCCCCAGGAAGTGGACCAGCTTGGCCCACATGACGGTAGTCGCCGAGACGGGCAGCGTGAGGTAGTAGCCGAGGTCGCGAACGAAGTAGAGGATGTTCACGGCCTGGTAGAGGCCTGTGAGTACGGTGAGCCCCACGAGGCACACCACGCAGAGGCTGAACGCCAGGTACGGCGTGACGCCGGTCACGCCCAGCATGTAGCCCATCATGAAGAACCAGGCCGCGAGCAGCAGAAACAGGAAGCCCATCGCCACCTTGCGCGCACCGGCGCCGAGGCGGCCCCACAGCCCCTTGCGCTTCTCGGCAGCGTCGTCGCCGCCGAGCCCCATGCCGGTGCTGTCCAGGTGCTGCTCGCCCTTGCGGATGACGCGCAGCATCGCGCGGAACTGCCGCCAGGAGAAGTCCCGGGCCGCCGCGCGCGCCATCACTCGGCCTCCGTGGCAAACGGCGAGTTCTCGGACGTAAGCTCGAGGAACATCTCCTCGAGGGACCCGTTGCTCTTGAAGTGCTCGCGCATCTCGTCGACGGTGCCCACGAAGAGCAGCTCGCCGTGCGCAATCACGCCCACGCGGTCCACGACCTTCTCGGCCACGTCGAGCACGTGGGTGGAGAAGAGCACGGTCTTGCCCGCATCCGCGTGGCGGCGCATGGACTGCTTGAGCAGCCACGACGCCTTGGGGTCGAGGCCGGTCATCGGCTCGTCGAGGATCCAGACGGCCGGGTCGGGCAGAAGCGCGCCCATGATCATCATCTTCTGGCGCATGCCGTGGGAGTAGGACTGGATCTGATTGTCCAGCTCGCCCTCCATGCCATACTCGCGCGCGAGACTTGCGATGCGCGGGCCGCGCACGGCGTCGGGCACCTCGTAGACGTCCGCGATGAAGCGAAGGAACTCGTGTCCCTTGAGGCGCAGCAGGTGGTCGGGCGAGTCGCTCACGTAGCAGAGGTTGCGCTTGGCGGCGAGCGGGTCGGTCGCCACGTTGACTCCGTCGAGCTCGATCGTGCCCGAGCTGGGCGCGAGCACGCCAGCGAGCATGTTGAGCAGCGTGGACTTGCCCGCGCCGTTGGGGCCGAGAAGACCGAAGATCTCGCCGGACTGTATCTCGAGCGTGAGGTCGCGCACCGCGTTGGTGGCGCCGCCGTCGTAGGACTTGGACACGTGGTCGATGCGGATCATGGCTCTCCTGTCGTAGTCGCCACTTCGGACCGTGCAATTCTATCGCAGGAGGACCCCCCCCCGTCAACTTTTTCGTCATGGTTCGGTCAACGAGAAGGGGTGGGATGCGCCGCGGCGCCCCACCCCAGGCCCTTCGTCCTTGTCGTCCCGACGCTACTCCTCGGCGGGCAGCGCCTTCTCGCAGTAGTCGCGGATGATCGAACAGGACTTGCGCATCGCGCGGCGCTCGTCGTAGGAGAGGTCGATCTCAAGCACAGAGTCGACGCCGGTGCTGCCGATCACGCACGGCACGCCGGCGGAGATGCCGGACTCGCCGTATTCGCCGTCGAGGTGGGCGGACAGCGGCACCACGCGCTTCTCGTTGTGCAGGATGGAGGTCACGAGCGTGGACACCACCGACGCGATGCCGAACTCCGTGCAGCCCTTGCCGGCGATGATCGCCGCGCCGGACTCGCGCACGCGGCGCATGACGTCGTCGAAGTCGATGGAGTCGACGACGTCGTCGCGGAGCGACAGGTACTCGCGCAGGCCGATGCCCTCGACGGAGATGCGAGAGGTGGGGATGAACATGGAGTCGCCGTGCTCGCCCATGCAGAAGGCCTGGATCTGGCGGCTGCCCACGTCGATCGTCTCGGAGAGCACGCGGCGCAGGCGCGCGGAGTCGAGCGAGGTGCCGGTGCCGAAGACCTGGTTGCGGGGCAGGCCCATCTTGCGATAGAGGTACTCGACCACGATGTCGGCCGGGTTGGAGACGCTGATCAGGATGCCGTGGAAGCCGGAGTCGCGCAGCGGGCCGACGATGCCGTCGAGGACCTTGATGGTGCCGTCGAGCATCTGCAGGCGGGTCTCGCCGGGACGGCGGCTGCGGCCGGCGGTGAGGATCACGAAGTGGGCGTCCTTGCAGTCGGCGTAGTCGCCCACGCGGATGGTGAAGGAGTCGCCGAGGCCGGAGGCGAGGTCGTCGAGGTCGAGGGCCTGGGCGCGCGCGGCCTCATCGTTGACGTCGAGGAAGACGATCTCGTTCACGAGGTGCTGGAACATGAGGCACAGTGCCACGTGGCTGCCCACGCGACCGGCGCCGATGATGACGGCCTTACGGGTGCGGATGTCTTCTCCGTGCATGCGAGCTCCCATCGTCATGGCGCGCGGCGCCGTTACTCACAAAAAGGACGTCCCCTGGGGACGCCCCTTCATTCTAACTGGTTGTGGACGTTCTGTGACGAGAATGTTTCAAGAGAGCGACGCCGTTCGCCGAGAAGTGCCGAGGGCGAGGACCCTCACTTCTCGTCCCGTCGAACGCTGCGTCGCGCGAGCAGCCCGATCACGAGCCCGCCGACGACGGCAACGAGAACGACGCCCACCAAGATGAGCAGCACCATGAGAGGGAAGTCGGACCAGTCCATCAAGGCCTCCTTTCGAGCGCGTCCGCCCCAGTATAGGCTCAGACCAAGGCGAGGTGCGCGCCCTCGACAAGCGTCCCCTGCTCGACCAGAGCGCGCACGCTCTCGTTGGGGTTGAGCTGCCCTCCGGCGCCCGGCTCGTCGCACAGCATGAGGTCGACCTCGTCGGACGCCTCGTAGCGCGCGGGCTCCATCTGCGCTGCCATCTGCGACATGAGACGAGCCGCCCGCTCGACCGTCATGTCGAGCGGCACGCGAAACTCGAAGGGTCGCTCGAGCGCCGCGAGCCTCACGGAGAGAAGGACCTTGCCACGCATCAGAGACCCTCCGACCCTTCGTCCTTCTCGGCGCCCGCACCCCGCCCGGCAGCGCGCTCGGCTGCCTGCTGGGCAGCCTTGCCCTTCTCCGCGAGGTAGGCCGCCTCGGTCGCTTCCAGGGCGTCCTTCATGCGCTCCCAGTCGAAGCTCTGGTAGCCCACGTACAGGACCGCGTCGATGGCGTCGCGGTCAAAGAGCACGTCGTGCCCCGGCTCCAGGAAGCCTGAGGGGTGGCGCAGCCCGAAGTAGTCCCACAGGCGCCCCGTCTCAACGTCCTGCTGGTAGTAGCCCATGATTGTGACCTTGTCCTCCAGGCCCTCCACGTGCACGACGGAGCCCACCGGAAGCCACTCGCTCGTGGTCAGCATCTCTCCCCCTAGTCCTCGCTGTAGTTCGCGATCGCGGTGCGGGTGCTGGCGGCGTACCCGCGGTACATCTCGGTTAGAGGGGCATAAGCGCACTGTCTTGATTTATAAAAAGCTGGATGGAGCCCCGCGGGGCCTGACTTGGTCAGACCCCGCGTCCGCGCCCACCTAGTCGCGCGTGAGCTTGCGGTGCAGACGGTGCGGCTTGGCGGCGTCCGCGCCGAGGCGCTTCTCGCGGTCGGCCTGATAGGCCTCGAAGTTGCCCTCGAACCAGTGCCAGCGTCCGGGGTGCTCGTCGTCGCCCTCCCAGGCGAGGATGTGCGTGGCCACGCGGTCGAGGAACCAGCGGTCGTGGGAGATCACCACGGAGCAGCCGGGGAACTCCTCGAGCGCCTCCTCGAGGCTCTCCAGCGTCTCGACGTCGAGGTCGTTGGTCGGCTCGTCCAGGAGCAGCAGGTTGCCGCCCTGCTTGAGCGTGAGCGCGAGGTTCAGGCGGTTGCGCTCGCCGC
>JAUNEG010000001.1 GCA_030525685.1 Atopobiaceae bacterium
ACAAGGCTGCTGCAGCTGTAGAAGCACTGCGAGCCCGAGATTCCGCTCGAAGGCAGCGCCCAAGTGCTGTCCGCATAGATTGTCGTGAGCGACGAGCACCCTGAGAAGCAGTAGAACAGGTCAGTCAGCGTCGACGGGTCAAACCCACGGAAGTCCAGCGTCGTGACAGCGCAGGAGCTAAACGTGTACCGCATCTGTCTCACGCTCGAGAGGTTGCCCAGTCCGTTGATCGTGGCGAGGTTCGTGCACGAGTAGAACAGGTAGATCAGGTTCAGGTACGAGAACGTAGCCATGTCCGCCGCGAAGGTTGCGCTCGTGAGGTACTGACGATGCGTGCTGCCAGCATTCCCTGTCCAAGGTGTGAAGCCGAGCCCCTGGTACTTCGCGATGGCGCAGATTCGTCCGGTGGACCTGAGCGCGCGGTTCGGGTCAGGCGTCGGCGTAGCGGTGAGAACGGCCTCTCCGTCCTCGTAGAAGTGCCCGTAGAACCACGTGCGCTGGTCGTTGTTGGGGTCTGTCAGCACTCCGCCGGCTCCCAGCTTGCACACGCTCGCACCGCTCGTCGTGGAAGGCACGAAGCCATCAGTCCCGCCCACCAGGCGGGTGCAGCTGTTGAACATGAGCGACCCCGACAGCCCCGTGTTGCTGAAGCTCGCGGCGTAGATCGTCTCAAGGGACGTGCAGCTCGTCAACATCTGGTTGGCGCTCGTCATGCCGGTCAGGTTCTCGAAGCCCCACACCTCGGTGCAGCTCGAGAACGCGTTGAACCAGTAGGAGCAGTTCCTGATCCCGACGCCCGCTATCGATGAATCGGTGTAGACCTTCTTGACCAGCAGCTTGACGGAGTCCCAGCTGCGTGCCGAGGCGGATGAGTAGCCGTTGGTGTCCACCTCGAACACCTGCTGGATCGTCCCGCCGTGGATGGTCCGCCTGCGGTCGTAGTAGTTGAACTCGAGCGTGCCGTCCGACAGGAGCAGCGCCCTCACCTTGTAGCCTACATCCCATGTCAGGTCTAGAATGGCCTGAGCCATGTCGCCAGGCTGGTACTGCGTGGAGAGCCCGTTCTGCCCGCGTATGGCATTGGCGATATCAGAGAAGACCGACTCGGAGAGGATGCCGCTCTCAAGCTGCATGTACTGCTGCGCCTGATAGTTGCCGGCATCTGTACCGTCGAGCGCGGCCACCGCAGCGGCCATCTCGCGGGGCTTGTAGAGCGTAGCGACGCCCGCCTGGTAGCGGATCGCGTTGGCGATATCCGTGAGGATATGGGTGGAAATGGTCCCGACTGCCATCAGAAGCTCACCTCCGAGAGGTCGTCGAGGGCACTCGTATCAACGCTCAACACGCCGTTGCTAACAGTCAGTCCTGTTCCCAGTGCTGTGATCGTGGCGTTCCCGATAACGTAACCTCCATCAGGGTCGATCGCTCCTGCCAACCATTCGTTGCCGGACCAGTCGAGCGTCCGCGCATTGCTCCTTGCCGAGCTGGTGCCGTTGCCCACAATCTCGGCGTAGGTATCCGATGAGTCGGTGACGTTGTACCTGCCGCTCGCGTGCTGGCTCTCGCTCGCTGCGTTCACGTAGCATCCCTCGGCATGCGAGTGGTCACCCGACGCTATGCAGGCAACACCCTCAGCATGAGATTCGCGTCCACTTGCCGTGCACGAGTTTCCTTCGGCGTGCGAGGCGATTCCGCTTGCCTTTGTGGTCTGCCCTTCCGAGTGCGAGTAGTTCCCGGTGGCGCCTGCCGTGGACGAATTGTTGTACCCCTCTGCATGGGAGGCGCTTCCCGTCGCCCGCGTTCCTGAGCCCTCTGCATGTGCGTAGTTGCCGGTAGCGCCATAGCCCGAAGTTGCCGTAGTGCCTTCGCTCACGGACCAGTTGCCTGGGGTGCCCGTGAAGCCGTTCCGAATGTTCATTGCGCCGCTGGTGATGTCCGCTGCAGCATGCGTGTGCTGCGTGACGCCAGGTGCGTAGAGCTTGGTCTCGTTCCCATCAACGGTGATGCTGCCGATTTCAGTGCCGCTCGAAATTGTCTGGGACACGCTCACGATGCTGCCGTCAGCACCAGCAGGGCCAGTGGGTCCTGTAGCGCCCGTCGGTCCTTGAGGCCCAACCAGATCGGCTGAACTTGTCCCAGATGCGCTCGTCACGGAAAGGACGGTGCCATACCAGCTGTGCGTGCAGGAGACGCCGTCGTTGCCGTTGGCACCGGCAGCGCCCGTATCTCCTTTCGGCCCGGTGTCGCCAGTTTCGCCCTTCGGACCTTGTGCGCCGGTCGCACCGGTGTCGCCCTTGTCTCCCTTTGGACCGGTCTCGCCCTGGATGCCTTGCGGTCCCTGCTCGCCTGTGTCGCCCTTGTCGCCTTTCGGTCCAGTGGCTCCAGTATCGCCTTTGTCGCCCTTCGCGCCCTTTGCGATGTCCGCCGTCGTGGTGCCGTTCTTGTCGGTGATGGTGATGGTGGCGCCCTCGCTCGTCTGCGTGACGGTGGCAGTGGGGCTGAAGCCTTCTACGCCGTCAGCTCCATCGAAGTCGCCGCGCTGGGCAGCAGCCTCGATGTTGCCCGCAACCGTGTTAGCGTTGCTCGCTGCGCTGTTAGCAGCAGAGGCGGCTGCATTGGCAGCATCGGCCGCGTCGGTCGTGATCTCCGTGGCGTGCTCGTAGGCGTTGATGGCGTCCACGAACAGCGTGAACCCGTCCTCGTGCTCCTCGCCGCCGACGATGACAGGCTCCACGCGGACCGTGAACACGCGAGAGCTGATATAGGTGTCATCCCCGCGCGAGACCATTATCTGCGCCTGGACAGCACCCTCGGCCTCCTGCATCGCGGCCGGGTAGTAGACCGCAAACGTGCCGCTGGCAGCGTTGACGGCAGTGAAGGGCTCGGTCCCGCGCTCCCCAGTCACCTTGTGCCGCCACACGAGGTATACCGTCGCACCGATCAGGTTGGCAGCAGCCCCGTTTTGGCGAACGGCAAGCGATATGCCACGACCCTCCGCGTCGGCGGGTGAAGCGACCAGCAAGTCGCCGAACCGCTCGTCGCAGGTGTCCCAGGTCAGATGGTGAAGTCCGTATCCGTCGAGCACAGCATTCCTCCTTGTCTTTCCAGGAAAGGCTACGCTCGCGTCACAGGATGGGTAATCAGAAGTCGAGGTCTGCCAGCTCGTCCAGGTCATCAATGGCTTCGGTCACAGTATCCTGCACGTACACCGTGGACGTTGCCACGCTCAGGTTCCCGTCGATGCCCGCCACGTCGTCCTGCAGAGCTGCGACGTCAGCCGCCAACGAGCTCGTCACCGAATAGTCCACAGGTTGCACCGTGCCGATGGTCACGCGGCAGATCACGGCGTCCCCGAAGGTGCGTACGCGCTTGACGATGCGAGCCTTCAACCGCCACTCGGGGGTCCGCGAGGAATCTATTACGGCAACCGTGTCGCCCAGGTCGCACTCGCCGCCGTCCAACGCAGCGACGTCGACCTCGTAGGAGACCTTGGGTTGCACGGAATCCACGAGCGCCTTCCTCGTCAGGGCTAGGAGCTTCACCGGGTCGTCGCAATCCGAGAAAACGACTTGCCCGAACGAATGCACCTTCGCCGTCCTGTCGGCGTTCCACCGCCCCCAGACCAGCCGAGCCTGCTCGTCGCCGACCCAGTTGGCGCCGCCGTTCACCTCTCCGAAGGTCAGCTTCCTGCGGTAGCCGCCCGTGTAGCGCCCGTCCTCGTCGGTCACGGGAAGGCCGGCTCCGAACCCGTAGAGCGCTGTGTACACGTCCTGCTCCAGCACGGTCCTCGTGCACCCGGCCATGTTCTTGCCGTAGGTGAAACGAATCCCACGCCAGTAGCCTTTCTGCTCCTCAAGTCGGATGGACCTCGGTGCCACGCGCCCGTCGGCGACCGTTATGACCGGCGTCACCTCGCCGCCCCAGACCTCTGCGACCCGCCCGACCGCCCAGAGCGCATTCACGTGGTAGAAAACACATGAACCCATGACTGATAAGTCACATAGCCCGACCGTAAATCTGCTATGGGAAAGCGCGGTGCCGAGAGCCTGGGCAGCTGTCCTGTTGACAAGGTGCTCCTCCTCGATGAAGTCGTCCAGTAGCTCGCAAAGCGACGATTCCGCGTACACCGAGCAGAGCCCCTCGAGCGGCTCGTCGGTCCTCACCACCACATGCTCCCGCCAGGTCTCGCCGTCGCGCCACAGCAGCCGGTCGCCCTTCGCGGGGACCTCGCGCGTCTCGAACTCGATGGTGTCCTCGCCGTTCAGCTCCTCGGTGTGCACCAGCTCTCCGACCACGGGCAGGATGCCGATGCGGTTGTCGAAGCGGTCGAACCACCAGAGCACGGGAACGGCGCCTGCCATCACAGCCACCTCTCCCGAAAGCGGACCACGAAACTCGCGCATCCTGTGACTGATAAGTCACATGCCCCAGGAGGGATTGTGCTTAGGTCGCTCGAAAGCGTCACGTCAGCGCGTGCGTCGGCCCCGTCGACGGTCACCACCTCGCGCTCGCAGTCGATGAGAACGACCTCGCCGCCCGCAAAGGAGCGCTCGATCCTGACGAGCCTGCCGCCGTAGGAAACCTGCACCGCAGAGCCCGCGGAGGCGACCAGCTCGAACGTAGGCAAAGTTGGCCACGTCCCGCCGACCTCGAAGGAAGCGTCGCGCTCGACGCGCTCCATCCCGTAGGCGACCGGGTCGAGCAGCGCGAACTCCACATCGCCGTGCCCGTCCTCGAACAGCGAAGACCACGCTCCGGCATCGGTGCAGACGACGTCGCGGTACTCGAACTCGGGCTCATCTGGCAGCCTGAGCGTTCCGCCCCTTGTGGAAACGAGGGCATAATAGACCCTGTGCCTGATGTCCGTCAGCCCGTTGGTCCCCGGCCTGAAACCCGCATCCATGAAAAGCCGCACCAGCACCAGCCTTGGTGGTATACGACTGGAGACGAGCAGCGCACCGGCACGTCCAGGCACAACCATCGTTTCCGGCACCACGGGCAGCGCGACCTTTTCGATGACCTCAGCAGAGCATCACTCTGAGAGGTCGACCCCGTTGTAGACGATTGACCTCATGCGCTGCCCCTTGCCCTACCGTACGCGATGGCACGTCGCCGCGACTCTAGGCTCATCTCGTCCACGGAGACGCCCTTCCTGGGCTTCTGCGTCATCGCTTCGGCGAGTTGCATTAGCTCGTCATCGCGGCCGTTTTCGTGCTTATCGTCAGTCTTGTCTTTCACAGCGACCTCACCACCGTGCACGTCACGTCGAACACCCAAACATACCGACCGCTCGAATCGCGTTCCTTGAAGGCAGGGGCCGAGGTGTCGATGCCCACGATCCGATAGGCGCCCGCATCCGCATACGGCTCCCAGTCGGCCCGGCGCACAGCCATCTCGGCGGCAACGGCGACGGACTCCGCGTCGGCCGAGACCTCACGCACCACCAGCACGGCCACCACGACAGACCCACGCTCCTCCTCGGCCAGCCGAGAGTCACGCGAGAACGCGCCCTCAACGACAACGATGGGCTCCGCGCAGTCGAGCGCCGATGGGCAAACTTTTGAGAAGTAACATGAGAAGTGGGCGTCCGCCAGCAGTTTCGCAATCGAGTCCGCGCAGCTCATCTCACCACCAGCTCCCAGTGGTGCACACGCCCGTTGAAGTCCTCGCACCGCTTGCACTCGGCCACGTAGTAGGAATGGTCTCCGATGTCGATGCGCGAACCTGCGGGAACCTCGAAGGCGCCGACGCTGTTCAGCGCGTCGATGTAGACCTTGCCAGCCCCCGCGTCCGCGCTCCTGTGGCCATCGTCGGCTACGGACTGCTTTCGTGCGAACCGCACATGAGAGACTGCAATTCCCTCGGCATAGCCGCCCTCGCCGTCTGGCACCCTCACCACGGCATCGGCGTCCAGCAGCCGCACCGGTATTGGACGCAGGCTCCTCATCAGCGCACCCCGCAGAACACGAGCGAGGTCCCGACCAGCTCCTTCAGCGCGTCAGCCGTGGCGATTTCCTCGCCAGTGGTGTCCTCGTCCTCGTAGTGGGTCACTTTGAAATCGCCCAGAGCGAACCCGCCGACCTGCCCCTCGCCGAACTCAGCGAAGGCGTCAACAGCAGCGCAGACGGCCCGCTGGTACGCAACAAGTTCGCTATCGGAAGGCTCCTTCGCACTCACTAGCCACCGAACATGCCGCTCGGCAGCGGGCAGAGTGAGCCCGAAGGCGGCCTCCGAAAGACCGCCCCCGTACGCCCGCGAGTAGAACTCGTATGTCACCGCAGCAGCCACAACAGCCCCTACGACGTGCTTGCAGACACGTACACGCCGTCGAGCTTGTTGTCGAAGAGCTCCACGATGCCGTACTTGCGGTACTTCATCATGTACGAGTCCAGCGACTCCAGCTCGTCGGGCGAGAAGACCCTCGACGCCACGTGCTTGTCGAACTTGATGACGGCGGAACGCTCCACCACCATGAAGTTGATGTCCAGGCCGGGCGTCGTGGTCATCTCGTAGTAGGTGCCCAGGTTCGCCTTCGTCGGGCTCGCCACCTCGGTGTACACGTAGGGGCTCGCCGACGTCCCGCTGCCCGAGCGCGTGTAGTAGGTCTTCGCGCTGTCGACCTCGGTGTCGCTCGTCAGCTCGTAAACGGCGGCGCGCTTCTGGTATCCGAAGCCGTCATCCCCTCCGGAGAGCAGGTCGATGGCGGTGTAGAACCTCACCTGCGGGACCTCCACCACGCGGGAGAAACGCTCCATCACGCGGTTGGAGCGGTTCGGGTTCGCGTAGGAGAAGTCGTCGAGCACGCCCTTGAGCGTCGGCGTGATGAACAGAATGCGGCTGTCTGTGGAGACCTGGTCCTCGTCCATCGCGCTGGTCACCGTGCGCAGATCCTCCAGCACGTCTTCTGCATCGGCGGAAGCATAGCTCTCGGATGCGACCGTCACGCCCGTGTGCCCCGCGATCTGAGCGAACGTGAAGGCATCGGCCTCGGGGGCCACCTGCGTGCGCTGGAGCTCCGCGCCCGCCTCGACGAAGCAGTCCAAAACGCCTGCCTCCTCGACATCCATGACATCCGCCATGAGCCGGATTCCGCGGTCGTAGTTGAAGGTCTTCGTCTCGAAGGCGTAGTTGATGCTGCCCGTCTTGTAGCCCACGTTGCGCGTGTAGTCGCCGAGTCCGGAGACCTCGATCTTCGGAATCATGATCTCCTTGGTGTTGCGGCCAGCGCGGACCATGCGCCGCCCGCTGGTCAGGCGCCCCGAAACGCTCGCACGCTGGTAGACGGCGTCGAGTATCGAGGTGTAGTTCTTGGTGTATGCGATCGAGTTGGACATGCGTCAGCCCTCCTTAGTCGTTGTCGGTATCGTCCAGGCCGGCGATCTTGCGCCAGCGTTTCATGGTCTTGCCCTCGTCGGAGCTCGTGCCCGCATTGGGAAGCCCCGTCCTACCACCCTGTTGGGAAGCGGGTACGTCGGCGAACAGCCAAGGCTCCTCGGCCTTAAGCTTGTCGACATCGCCGCCGTGGTCATCCAGGACGGCACGCGCCGCCTTGATGTTGCGCACGCCAGCCAGCTGCAGCTTGAAGTCGATTCGGTCGGACTCTCCCTGGGCCTTCAGCTCTGCGATCTCGCCACGCAACGCCTCGGCGGCTTCGGCGTTCTTTGCCGCGTCAGCCACCTGCTGCTCCAGCGCCGCGATCTTCTCGTCGCGCTCGGCGATGGCCTTCTCCCAGTCCACACCGCTCACTTGCGGCCGCTCTTCCTGCGCCTGCTCGCGCCCGATGTCTTCCTGGGCTTGCGGCTTTTCCTGCGTCTCTGCGCCATGGTTATCACCAGCCATATAAGTCCGCCTTTCTGTGACCGGCCGACAAAAGAATCGGCCTTCTAACACTGCAACAGGTTAGAAGGCCGTCACAAACTACGATGCTAGACTGGTTTAGACGCTGTCCCTCTCGTAGACAAACCGCGCCTTTTCAGCACGAAGGAATTCGAAAACATCGATATGGTGGATGCCAAAGTGGTCGCACACGTCAAAGAGCGAGACTTTTCTGTTCATCGACCTATGTATCTCTTGGGTGACAACAGTGCTTCCGTATGCCAGCGCATAGGCAACCACCCATGAGTCCGCCACTCCCGGTCCCAGGAAGTCGTTAACAAGGTTTGGTTTCGTGCATGCTCCCATCACATAGGAGGCCACGCGTAGCTGCTCGGACAAAACCTTGCTATCAGCGGCGCAATCATGGAAGTGTACCTTGTCGATCTTCCTCTTCATCCAGGTACTCAGCTCGTCGCCTCCGGCAAGAATCTCGTCTCGTACATGGATGATGCTTATGGCGTTGCCATTGGCGAAATCAGCGGCAACAAAGTCCCAGAAACCTGGGCAAATGTCAAAAGCGTAGAATCGGTTCTTGGGCTCTATGAAGGCATTCGAGTCGAGAACCATGGGCAGTTTTTGGGGCATCAGACGTACATCCCCTCTCTCTGGAAGAACTCCTTAAAGCTCTTCGCGCCCATCCCGGTTAGGCGGTAGGCATCGGAATAGAGTAGATATTCGGACTGCAGTGCATCATAGATTGTCTCCGGGAAAAGCCCACCGAGATGATTCTTCTGCATGGTGTAGAACCCCGGTCCGCCTCCATCACCTTTGTTAGCTTTCTTCTTTTTTAACGCATTTGCGAGGTTTGCTGCATAGACGCGGTATCGCTCGCTGAATTCATCCCACGTTATCTGGCCGAGATCGCGTGCGCGTCTGAGGCAGACAGCATCGGAGACCTTCGTTAGCTTGCTCAATTCTTCAAGGGCAGTGTCGGTTTCCATTTGGTCGAACACGGCATACACCATAGACGCAGGGACTAGGAATTCAGCCGCAACGGCATCACACTTGGACTCGTTGCTCTTGTCGGAGAATCCAAGTGCTGCGTCATCGACACCGGACTCGTCGAAAAGCAGGTGGGCAAATTCGTGCGCAAGAGTAAAGAGCTGTGCAGAGTACGCATCGCTTGTATTGAGGAAAATGACCGGTGCAAACTTGTCTGCAAGTACGAAACCGCGAAACTCCTTAACCTCGAAGGTTCGTTTGGTGGAATTAGCGAAGTAGCTGCCAGCGTATACGTACACTCCTGTATGCTCGATTGCCTCGCGTAAGGTTCGAACGGCTGCGTCACGACTCTTGCTTCGTGCCCATCCTGGCTGTAATCCGAGCAACTCCCGAATCTTTGCAGCGCAAGCCTTCCAGTCTTTGCTGTCCTTACAAACACCAATAAAGGAAAGCGGCTCGCTCCCGTTGTCTTCCAGATAGCCGCTCAGCCAATCTTGCCTGCTGATCATCTGGTTGATGACGTCGTAGAGTTCTGGACTCGGGTCCATTGGAGTAGAAGCGTCGAGCGTTCTGTAATCGGGAATCTGCAATGGCAAATCAGGAACGTCATCCTCAAAGAAATAAGGCACGAGCACGTGCGTCGCCTTGGCAAGCTTTTCGAGTTGCTTTGCTGTTGGTGGCTTACCCTCTCCATCGATCCACTGTTGCACTCTGGGGGACACGGTGTTCTTGAGGTCCTCGGGCGTTTTACGACAGCGGTTAAGAGCCCATTCAATTACTCTGGGGTTCACGGTATCCCTCATGGGCCCTCCTCTCATCGTCGCCAGACCTTACCCTGAATATTTAATTCTCCAACATCTAGGAGCTTTGGACAATGGATGCTTGACAGACTGGAGGAAATTGACAACGAGCGGTAATCGCTTTGTATGCGATATTGCCATTCTTTCACGTGGTCACAAAGCAGCCTTCTTAGCGTTCGTCCTCAATCAAGCATTTCGCTACATCAACTGACGCCATCGGGCTTTCGTTCGTTTTGATTTCGTGCCCCAAAAACCTGAGCCTATCTACGCCGCTACGATAAAGTGCGAGATTGAAATCTGAGCACGCTATTCCCGGTGCCTCCATAGGAAGGAAGCATGAGCTGTACCGAATGCCTTCAGGGGTCCTCTTCGCGAGAATGGCGCATATCTCGTTTGTCAAATCGTGTAGGCGGTCACATTGGTTAAGCACTCCGAACTTGAAGGGCAGCTCCAACCCGCCCTTCTCCGTGATGCAAGAAAGATCGCACAGGTCATCGAGAAGCATCCTGCCATAGTGCATATCGAGGAACCCAAACAACCACCAATATTCCATAATCATCTAACCATTATTCGGCTCATGAGGTTCGGGAGCCGGACCCTTCAGTTTCTGGTCGTAGGGTAGAATTGCTTGCATGATGGATGATGTTAGGAAACTCACAGCTTGGGGCATGGATGACGGCGTTCATGACGCGCTATCCCTCAAGCCCATAACGACTTCTGAGCAGCAGATCGATCTGCTCAAGGGCAAGGGTGTCACGTTTGAGCGCTGTACGGAGGAGCGCGCGCTCGAGATTCTTTCGAGCGCCGAGACCTACCTGCATCTCTCCGCCTACCGAGTGCTTTTCCAGCGTCATGAGGACGGCCCCGACGCCGGGAAGTTCGTGAGCCTCGACTTCGGGGACCTCTTGGACGTGAGCTCTCTCGACGACGTTCTCCGTGAGACGTTTCGCCTCATGGCGAAGGATGTCGAGCGCGCGGTCAGGGCATAGCTCGTGTCCGAGGCCGCCAGACGCGGGGAGGACGGCTATGGAATCGTCGCCGACTTCGTGTCCTCCCTGCCGCGCGGCTTCCGCGAGGGGCTGAGACGCGATCTCGTATCGCGTTCCCAGGCGGACGAGTACGCGGGGTCGCTGATTGACCACTACCGGGACGCCATGCCCGTATGGGTGCTGTTGGAAGTGGTACCGTTCGGGACGCTGCTCGCCTTTTACCTCTTCTGCGTTGAGCGCTGGGAGGAGGTGGAAAGGCGGGAGATTCACTATGCTCTTAAGGAAGTGAAAGCCGTTCGCAACTGCGCGAGCCATGCGGGCTGCCTGTGCAACGGCATCGTGCCCGAGCGCGAGACGAGGCACACAACCTCGGGGGTCGCGCTCGAGTGGCTGAACGCCCACGGCATCCGCAACAGCAAGGGCCGTCGAGCCAGACTGCGCAACCGTCGCACGCAACAGCTCGTGATCACCGTGGCGCTGCATGGCATGCTTGCGAGCGAGCATGCCTCCCCGGCGGCGCTTGACGCGGTCGCTGGCCTCCGTCCCCTGATGGATGACGCGATTGCGCGCTATGGGACGCAGAACCCTCTCGTGTCTCATCTTGCGTTTCTTGCAAGGGTTTTTGACGTGGCACGAGGCTGATGCCATGATGTACGCAGATGCAAAAACCTTCGAGGTTTTGTAAGGGCCGGTCCTCTCGGGGACTGGCTCTAGTTGTTTATGGGGCCATAATTGATGCTGGATGCCCTGCGGTGACTAGAAGAACAACCGGTGGGTGATGTGATGAACGGCGAGGAGCTCAACGGTATAGTCGCGTCAGTCAGGAAACTCTCCCATTCTGACCTTCCTGCACTGCTTTCCCTCTGCCTCGGCAACCCGCAATACTACGCATTCCTCGTCGAGGAGCCGACGATGGGCGCTCTTGCTGCCGAGGTGACCGAGCTGCCCCCTGGTTGCTCTCCGGACCAAAAGTCCTATATCGGATTCTTCGATGCCGGTGGGGATCTCATCGCCGTGCTCGACCTCGTCCGGGGATATCCGGCTGAGGGGTGCGCCTTCATCGGATTCTTCATGGTCGATGCCTCTCGGCAGGGGACGGGCGTCGGGAGCCTGCTCATCTTGCAGTTGCTCAACCGCCTCCGCTGCGAGGGCGTTTCTCGCGTGCGCCTCGCCTACGTCGAGGGGAACGAGCAGTCCCGCCGCTTCTGGGAGAAGTGCGGCTTCGTCGAGGCGGGCGTACCGAGCGACCAAGGTGAATATAGGGTCGTGCCTATGGAGTGCCGGCTGGCGCAGCCTATGTGATCTGAGTTCTCTGCGTATGAGACGAGAAGCTCAGTGAAGAATCGGGATGAAAGAATTGGAGTTCAAAGGCTCGATTGGGTACTTTCTCGGTCTGCCACGATAGTGACGGAGGCTGCTATGAGGAAGGTGTCGCGGGCGCCTATGATGGGAGAAACTTCTCGATAGCTGTTGACGCCATATACCATGTGACGTATAGTGTGCATAGCACAGTATACGCCGAAGGGAGGTGTACGGATGGAGGCCCAGATGAAGCGCGGCTTCCTCGAGGCCTGCGTGCTCGCGGCCGTCTCCGGCGAGGAGTCCTACGGCTACCAGATCGTGAAGAACGTGCCCGCGAGCATGGGGCTCACGGAGTCCACGCTCTACCCGCTGCTCAAGCGCCTGGAGAGGGCCGGGTGCATCACGGCGCGCTCCGCCGAGCACAACGGGCGGCTGCGCCGCTACTACCGCATCACGGATGCCGGCCGCGAGCGCATCGAGGAGTTCCTGGCCGAGCGGCCGTCCGTGCAGGAGATCTACGCATACGTTGAGGGGGCGCACCATGACGCGCGATGAGTTCCTGAACCGGCTGGGCGAGCTCTTGGCCTGCCTGTCGGCCGAGCAGGTCGAGGAGACCAAGCAGTTCTACGCGGAGGCCATCGCCGACCGCATGGAGGACGGCATGAGCGAGGAGGAGGCCGTGGCCGCCATGGGCGCGCCCGGCGAGGTGGCGGAGGCCACGCTCGACGACCTGCCCGCCGTGCCGCGCGCGATCGCGAGGACGCGCCGGCGCAGCACTGCGCTCCTGTGGGTGCTCGCCGTCGTGGGGTCTCCCGTGTGGGTGCCGCTGCTCATCGGCTTTGCCGCCGTGGCCACCGCGGTCTACGTGTGCATCTGGGTGCTGGCCCTGTGCGTGTGGCTCGTCGCGGCCGCGCTCGGCGGCGCGGGCGTGGCGGAGCTCCTGTTCGCCGTAAGCGGTATCGCCATCGGGTACGCCCCCTACGCCCTGGCATCGGCGGGGATGGGGCTCGGCCTCATCGGCGTGGCCCTCCTCGCGGGGGCGGGCGCGTGGGCGGCTTCCAAGCAGATCGCGCGCCTCTCGGCGCTCTGGGCGAGGAAGGCCGTCTCGCCCTTCTGGAGGGGCCGGGGCGGCCAGGGCGACGAGGGTGCGGCGGCGCACCTCGCGGCATAGGAAGGAGCTGCTACCATGACCAGCGCGAAGAGAATCTATCTTGCCGTGGCGGGCGGGCTCGTGGCCCTGGGCATCGTCCTGGCGGGCATCGGCTTCATCGCCTCCGGGTTTGACCTCGCGGTGTTCAACACCCAGATCGACCTGCGCGACGACGGGGTGGTCACCCTCGGCGGCGTCGAGGTGGACGACCCGACGGGACTGCCCCTCATCGAGCAGCTCGCCGAAATCGGCGAGGTCGACACCTCCGGCGTCGCCGCGCCCGAGGCCCCTGCGGCACCCTAAGTATACGCGAGGCATACCGCGCTACGACCGCCGGGCCTACGTCAAGGTCAGCTGTGCGGTGGACTCCACGGGCGCCGTGCGGCCGACGGAGATCGACTGGGACGGCACGCGGCGCTTCCCGGTGCTCTCGTGCGGCGCGCAGCAGGAGTGGGGCCGCTGGGAGAGCGGAAGCGTCGTCAAGGGGTGGCGCGTCGAGGTGGCGCCGAACGTCTGGCGCACGCTGTGGTGGGAGCGCGGGCGCTTCTTCGTGGAGCGGCGGGACGCCAACGGCGAATAGCCTATCTCAGCTTGCTCGCGAACTCGAGATAGGTGATCTGCGCCAGGTCGTCGTAGGCCTGGGGGAGCGTTGCCTCGTCGTCGGTGGTGGCCCACGTGCCGTCGGCGAGCTCCATGCACAGAAGGCTCAGCGCGGGCAGCTCCTCGCGGATGGCGAGCTGCGCCTTCTGGTAGTCCGTGAGCGGCGCGCCGATCAGGTCCGCCGCCAGGGCGCCGAGGTAGGCCGGGCTCGCGTCGCACTTCTCGCCGTCCTGCGCGTTGCCGGCGACGTCGTAGTTCGCCCAGACGAGGTAGGTGGAGCGGTAGGTCTCGACGGCCGCGTCGGAGTCACCGGCCGCGTTCCCGCCGCCGGTGCCGCCGCCGACCGCGTTGCCGTTCTCGTCGTAGATCTGCTCGCCGCTCACGGCGGCGTTCAGGATCGTGGAGAGCGCGGGCTGGTGGTCGCCGAAGAAGACCACGACTACGGGGCGGTCGAGCTCGGAGAGCTCGGCGAGGAACTCCTCGAGCGCGCGGTCTGACTCGTCGACGCAGGCCAGGTACTCGGAGAGGCGCGCGTTGTCGTAGTCGCTCATGCCGTCGACGTGGTACTGCTCCACGTCGCCCAGGTTGTTCTGGTCGTAGCCGGAGTGGTTCTGCATGGTCACGTCGAAGATGAACTGCGGCTCGTCGCTGCCCTCGAGGAGCTCGAGGCACGTGTCGTAGGTCGCCGCGTCCGAGACGCCGCTGTGGTAGGTCTCCGCGCCGGCGAAGTCGTCGATGTCGAGGAACTCGTCGAAGCCGAGCGCCTCGTAGACGCGGTCGCGGTTCCAGTTGGTCGCGTAGTTGGGGTGCATCGCGGTGGTCTGGTAGCCGAGCTCGGAGAACTGGCGCGCGAGGCTCGGGGACTCGGAGAGGTCGTAGAGGGAGTAGGGGTACTTGCCGTCGCCGACGTAGGCGAGCGGGACGCCGGTGAGGAACTCGAACTCGGTGTTGCAGGTGCCGCCGCCGAGAACCGATACCGCGAGGCTGCCCCGGGCGAGCGTGTCGTCGAGCGAGTTCACGAACGATGGGCCGTCGTAGCCCCAGGAGGCGCCGTCGAGCTCGGAGAGGTCCGAGAAGGACTCGTTCATGATGCAGACGACGCTGGGGCGCTCCTCGTCGAACTGCGCCGCGGACGCCTGGCGCGCCTCCGAGGAGCCCTCGCCCTCGTCGTAGGACTCGACGTAGGAGGCCTCGATCTCCTCGGCGCTCTCGTCGTCGTAGCCCTCGGGCACGTCGATCGGCAGGTCCTGCGCGACGGCGACAAAGGAGGTGATGAAGCCCTGCCTGCGGTAGTAGTCGAGCGAGTACCAGTACTTCATCTGGACGCCCAGGTCGTCGAAGTAGCTCGGCACGGTGACGCAGGCGACGAGCGCGGCGAGAAGCGCTGCGGCGCCCCCGAGGTTGGCCGCGACGCGACGGGCGCGGGAGGTCGTCGGCGCCGGCGTGACGAGCGAGCCCACGGCGGCGGCGAGCAGCACAGAGGCAAGGCCCAGCGCCACGCCGCCCCCGACGGCATAGGTGTAGCTGCCGCTCACGGCGGCCGCGGTGCCCAGGACGAAGAGGTCGTTCGGCAGGATCGCCGCGGACTTGAAGCTCGCGACGAAGAACTGCGCGAGTCCGATCAGGAAGCAGAGCACGACGCCCACGACCATGCCCGCGCCGCGGCGCTGGAAGAGGAGGTGGAGCGCGCCGAGGGCGAGCAGGACCAGCAGGTACTGGAGCAGAGCGTACTGGGGCGCCATCCAGAGCACGCCGTAGTTGTACGGGAGCTCGACGGCCAGGTGCCCGAGCAGCGCGCAGGCGAGAAGGGCGCCCAGGGTGAAGAGGGCATGGGCGCTCGCCCGCGTCCGGTTGTGCGCCTCGATCCAGGCCATGACGGCGGCGCGGACCCGGTCGCGACGAAGCATGAGCCAGGACGCGGCCAGCGCGGCGGCGACAAGGACGAGCGGCTCGACCGGCCATCCCTGGTAGAGCCCGAGCAGGCACAGGACGGCGAGCGCAGCGAGCGTCAGCAGCGGGACCGCGAGCCAGCAGAGCTGACCGGTGGTGGGACGCCCCTCGGAGAGCGAGATGCGGACAGTGAGGACGACGATCGCGGCAATGCTGGCGACCAGGGGAAGGGCCATGATGGTAGAGAGCATCGGTGTCTTTCCGTGACGCTGGGCTTACAAAGCGCCCATGATACAGACCTCGTGTCAAAAACTTGTGCAGATACGCTGACCGGTGGCTGATAGGATGGGGGCATGGAGAAGAACGGGCTCACATATCGCGACTACGCCGCGTTCGCGCGCATGGGCGCGGACCAGATCGCCCGCGACTGCGAGGTGCAGGCCTTCCATGCCTCGGGACCGGGAGGCCAGGGCGTGAACACGGCCGACTCCGCCGTCCGCATGCGGCACGCTCCCACGGGCATCGTGGTGGTGTCGCGCGAGGAGCGAAGCCAGCTGCGCAACCGCGAGCGCTGCGTCGAGAAGATCCTCGAGATCTGCCGGCGCCGCGCCCGACCGCCCAGGCTGCGCAAGAAGACGCACGTCCCCGCCGCGCAGAGGCGTCGGCGCCTGGAGTCCAAGCGCGCCCGCGGCAAGGTCAAGCAGCTCCGCCGCCGCGTGGACGGGGAGTAGTCCCGCTTTCCGCTTCAAGGAGTAAGTAAGAAAATTGCCGCAGCCGCTGCGCCCTTTTGCCGTTGATGGGCAGGTCATGCCCCGCCACGATTGAGGCAAGGAGGGCGGGATGATCGAGCTGAGCAGACGACAGAAGGCTTGCCTGCGGTACCTGTGCCGCCATGACGGCAATGTCCCGACCACCCTCCTTGCGCGCGCCCTCGACGTCTCCGAGCGCACCGCGCGCACGGACCTCGGCGTCGTCGAGTCGTACGCCCGCGAGCACGGCGCCGCGCTCGAGCGCGTCCCCGGGACAGGGGTCAGGCTCGTCGCGGACGACGCGACCCGCGCCGCCCTTCTCGCCGCGCTCGACGAGCCCGACACCGCCTTCCCGGACCGGGGGGACCGTGCCGTCGTCGCAGAGGTCCTGCTGCTCGTCCGTCCCACGGTCACCTTCCAGCAGATCGCCGCGCTCTGCGGCGTGAGCCGTCCGACCATCGTCGCCCAGTGCGCCGACCTCGCGGCGTTCTTCGAGGCTACCGGCATCGAGCTCTGTCGCGAGTCGGGGGTCGGCACCTATCTCCGCGGCCCCGAGCTCGAGATGCGCCACTGCCTCGTGTCGCTCGTCACCGGCGCCGATACGCGCGACGTGGCCCGCACGGTCGCTCGGCGCGAGCTCGAGGCCGCCCATCTCGCCCGTGCCGAGCGCCTGGTCGGCGACATAGAGCGTCTCCAGGACGCCACCTTCGTGGACGCCGAGGCGCTCTCGATCGCCCTTGCCTACGCGCTCGAGCGGATCTCCCACGGCAAGACGCTCCCCGAGGCGGGGGAGGTTCCCCTCCCCGACGCCCCCGTCCCGGGGGAGGACGCGCTCGGTGCCGACGACCTGTTCCTCCGCTCTCTCGGCGGGCTGCTCTCCGACGTCTTCGAGCAGCCCCGGGAGCGGCGCTTCGCCGGTGCGCTCGTCTTCGCGCGGCGCACCACGAGCGTGGGCCTGATGCACCGCGCGAGCGCCGCTCCTGACGACGAGGCGGCCCTGATCTCCCGCGACCTCATCGCCGCCCTCTACGAGCTCCACGTCATCGACGAGGCCGCGCTCCAGCACCTCATCGACGGCCTCACCACGCACCTGCGCGCCGCCATCTACCGCTGCCGCAACAACATCCAGGTGGAGAGCGAGCTGCCGCGGCAGATCATGGTCTCCATCTCGCTGCTCTACGACTTCACGCGCAAGCAGATGCGTCTCGCCGAGCAGCGCTACGGGATAAGCCTCAACGAGGCGGAGATCGCCTACATCGCCATGTACCTCGACGCGATCTACGAGTCGAGCGCGCGGGACTCGATGGTCCTCAAGGTCCTCTTCGTGTGCCCGTTCGGACTCGCCTCGAGCTCGGTGCTCATGGCGCGCCTCTCCTACGCGCTCGCCGAGTGCGACGTCGTGGGTCCCATGACGGAGGCGGAGGCGCAGGACTACGTGGCGGCAAACAGCGTCGACCTCGTCGTCTCCACCACCGACCGCCGCTTGGACGACGTCCCGGTGGTGACGGTCGACCCGCTGCTGCGCCAATCCGAGATCGAGCGCGTCAAGAGCCAGATCATGCAGCTCTCGTACTCGAAGATGTGCTCCTACTTCCTCCGCTCCTACGCGACCGCCTCGCAGGACGAGAGCGCCGTCCACGCCGTGCGCGACTTCGTGAGGCCCGAGGACGTCCAGGTGGGCGTCAGCTGCGACGACTGGCGCGAGGCCATCCGCCTCGCCGCCCGCCCGCTCCTCGTGCGCGGCCTCATCGAGGAGCGCTACGTGAATCGCATGATCTCCGCCGTCGAGGACTACGGGCCCTACATGGTGCTCACGCCCCGTACGGCCTACGTGCACGCGGGCATGGCGGACGGCGCGCGGGAGAACTGCGCGTCCGTCCTGGTCCTCGACCACGACATCCCCTTCGGTCCGAGCGGCGAGAAGCGCGTGCGCTGCGTCATCGTCCTGGGCATCCACGACACCGAGAAGAGCCTGCTCTTGGGCCTTGCGCCGATCTTCGAGCGCGAGCAGACGATCAAAACGATGGGGCACCCCGGGCTCACCGCGTCCGAGGTGCTCGAGCAGCACGACTGAGGTTCACACGACCGAGAGGAAGGAAGGTAGGTGAGCGACTCAATCGCACGCGACTGCGTCAGGACCGGCGTCCGCGCCGGCACGTGGCAGGACGCCATACGACTTGCCGCAGCGCCGCTCGTGGAGCGCGGCAGCATCGAGGAGTCATACGTCGACCGCATGATCTCGAGCGTCGACGAGCTCGGGCCCTACATCGCCCTCATGCCCGGCTTCGCGCTCGCTCACGCGGCCCCCGGCGAGGACGTCCACGTGAGCGACCTCTCCGTCGCGCTCTTCGACGACGAGATCTTCTTCGGCTCCGACAACGACCCGGTGCGCGTGGTCATGTGCCTCGCCTGCGTGGACCGCGAGTCGCACATCGCTCGGCTCCAGACGGTCGCCGAGAAGCTCCTGGACGACACGTTCGTGGGGCGCATGGTCGCCTGCGCGAGCGAGCAGCAGCTCTACGAGCTCGTCAACGCGTAACCAGACGGTAAGGACGCTGGCCCTCCGGGACAGCGAGGAGGCCCGAAGGGCCACGAGAGAAAGGAGCCACCCATGGCAGTGCCAACGATCCAGACGGTCTGCGGCGTGGGCTGCGGCTCGTCGCTCATGCTGCGCATGAACGTCGAGAAGATCGCCAAGGCCAACGGCTACGAGATCAGAGCCTTCTGCGGGGACGTGGGGACGTGCTGCGCCAACGAGTGCGACGTCATCTTCATCTCCAAGGAGCTCGGCGAACGCATCGAGGGTCGCGCGAAGGTGCCCATCGTGGAGTTCGACAACTTCATGAACAAGGCGGAGGTCGAGGAGAAGACCCTCGCGTACCTCGAGTCGTTCGCGGCGGAGCACGGCGACGCCTAGGCGGATGCGGGGCCTAGCCCCCACACACAGAGAAAGGAAGCACCATGGACGCCGTCCTTGACTTTGTAATCAACGAAATCTTCGGCCAGGGCGCCATCTTCCTGGCGCTCATCGCCCTCATCGGCCTCATCCTCCAGAAGAAGCCCGTCTCGGAGATCGTGCGCGGCACGATCATGACGGCTATCGGCTTCTTCGTGCTCAACACCGGTACCGGCCTCATCACCGGCAGCTCCATCGACGGCATCATCAGCGCCTTCAACACCGTCATGCCGCAGGCCGTGGAGACCACCTCCGTCGACATCGGCGGCGAGTACGGCACCGAGATCGGCATCGTCATGATCCTCGCCTTCCTGGTGAACATCCTCTTCGCCCGCTTCACCAAGTGGAAGACCATCTTCCTGACCGGCCACATGTTCTACTGGTTCCCGTACGTCTTCATCGCCGCCGGCGTGGGTGCGGGCCTCTCCGGCGCACCGCTGATCGCCCTTGCCGCCATCTTCACCTCGCTCTACTTCATCATCTCCCCGAACCTCATCCGTCCGTTCGTGACCAAGGCCACCGGTGACGACTCCTTCACGCTCGGCCACCCCACCACCGGCCTGTCCGTCATCTCCGGCCTCGTCGCCCGCGCGGTGGGCGACCCCAGCCACTCCACCGAGGACATCAAGGTCCCCAAGTCCCTCGGCTTCCTGCGCGAGGTCTCCATCACCGGCTCCATCCTTGTCGCCCTGAGCTACGTCGCCATGTTCTTCGTCCTGCAGGCGAACGGCTATGACCCGGCCGAGGTCTGGGGCTACGCCGGCGGCACCACGGGCATCTTCACCTACGTCTTCACGCACGCCGTGTACTTCGGCGTCGGCATGACCGTCATGATGCAGGGAGTCCGCATGCTCATCGCCGAGATCGTGCCGGCATTCCAGGGCATCGCCGAGAAGATCGTCCCGGGCGCCATCCCCGCACTCGACTGCCCGGTCATCTTCCCCTACGGCCCGAACGCCCTCATCATCGGCTTCATCGTGGCCCTCATCACCTCCATCATCACCATCCTCGTGACCACGGCCATGGGCATCTTCCCGACCGTCGTCATCCCGCTGGTCACCACCTGCTTCTTCGAGATCGGCGCGGCCTCCATCATCTGCAACGCCCAGGGCGGCGTCCGCGGCACCATCATCGGCGCGGCCCTCTGCGGCGTGCTCGCCGTCCTTCTCGTCGGCTTCGGTGCGTACTTCTTCAACAACACCATCCAGGACTGGATGCTGGTCTACGGCGGCCAGGACTTCGACATCTGGGGCATGATCTGCGGCGCTGTCGCGCGCCTGATCGCGGGTGTCGCGTAAGTCCCGACCCCATGGGACGGGGCTGACCCCGGGCGTCCGGGGAGACGGGGCGCGCACGGACGTTGTTCGTGCGCGCCCCGCGCATAGAAGGGAGCGAAGCGAATGCGCTTTGACTACATCGACATCGTGCGCGGCCTCATCGACACGATCGAGGAGTGCGAGCACGGGCACATGGAGCAGTGCGTCGACCTGCTCGCCGAGTGCGTCATGAGCAAGCACTCGATCTACACCTTCGGCGCGAGCCATGCCGGCATCCTCTCGGAGGAGATGTACTACCGCGCCGGCGGCCTCATGCTCATGAACCCGATCTTCGGACGCGAGATCATGCTGGACACCTCGCCCATCACCCACACGAGCCACATGGAGCGCCTCGTGGGCTACGGAACCGAGCTCGCTCGCGACCAGGCGGACTTCCGGCCCGGTGACGTCCTCATCGCCCACTCCGTATCTGGTCGCAACCCTGTGACCATCGAGGTCGCTATGGCGGCACGCGACGCGGGGGCGAAGGTGATCGCGATCACCAACCTCACGTACTCCAAGTCCGCCACCTCGCGTCACCCCTCGGGGCTGCGCCTCTTCGAGCTTGCGGACGTGGTCCTGGACAACCACGGCGAGGTCGGGGACGCGGCCGTTGCGATCGAGGGGCTGGGCCAGCGCGTCTCGCCCACGTCGACCGTCGTGGGCGCCGTCATGCTCAACTCAATCGTGGCGGCGCTCGTGCAGCGCCTCGTCTACGAGGGCATGGAGCATCCGCCGGTGTTCTACAGCGCCAACCTGGACGGCGGCGACGAGCTCAACCAGCGCCTCGTCGACGAGTACCGGGACTGCATCCACTATCGCTTCTAGTCCGCGGGTCCGCCGCGGGGACGGGAGGTCTTCAGCATGAGAGTCTGGGAGCGCTACTTCGAGACCATGCAGGAGGTGGTCCAGCGTGTGCGCGAGACGCAGGCCGACGCCATCGAGGTCGAGGGCTTCCCCATGAAGGTGGGCGCCACCTCGACGATACCCGCGGTGTTCCTGCAGAACGCCGTTCTCGTGGAGATGGTCGAGGTCCTCGTGAGGCGCGGCTTCGAGCCCGACGTCTACTACAACGGGCACATGGCCTTCATGGACGAGGGCTGCGCAGACCACAACGATCGCCTGGTGGACAAGTACTTCTACCGGATTCGCAACCTCTAGCCGCTCCTGCGTGCGGGGTGGGAAGCCGTGAGCTGAGCCGCGCGCCCTCCCCGCACGCGGACCGTCCGATCAGCGCGCGTCCCTCACGTAGAGGCCCACCATGAGCTGGTGCCACGGGCTGCGGGCGGGGTCCGCCTTGAGGACGCGGCACTCGAAGACGTCGGAGTGCCCGTAGAACGCGAGCGTGGACACGAGCGCGTTCTCGTCCGCGGGGACGAACCCGAGCTTGGTTCCCTTCCACCTGATCGCGATGGCCTCCGGGTCGTGCGGGTTGTCGCGCTCCGGGACGAGGTCGAGCTGCATGCCCGCCTTGAGCTCGCCGATCGCGAGCGCGCCGTCCCAGTACTGGAACCCGGCGACGTAGAAGGTGGAGATGTGCTTTGACGGCTCGTACATGATGTCCTCCTCCGTAGAGGTCCTTGTCGGCGGCCTTCCCGCCCCTTGGGCACATGGTAGGGGGACGACCGGACAACAATTCGACGCCCGCGGGCGGAGCCGCCTCCCGCGATTGTGTGACAATCGGAGTCATCCCGGCCACGTGTCATGAGGAGGTGGCCTGATGGCCGAGAAGGACGACGCGGCGCGCGTCACGCTGGGGGAGATCGACTCCCGTCTGCGCGAGCGCGGGCCGTAGCTACTCCGTCGGGGCGAACTGGGCCTCGTAGATGCGCTTGTATCGCCCGCCGGCGGCAAGCAGCTCGTCGTGCGTGCCGCGCTCCGCAATCACACCGTCGGCTATGACGCAGATGAGGTCGGCGTCGCGCACGGTCGAGAGACGGTGCGCCACCACGAAGCTCGTGCGGCCCTCCATGAGGCGCGCCAGCGTGCGCTGGACCAGGAGCTCGGTACGGGTGTCGATGTTGCTCGTGGCCTCGTCGAGGATGAGCATCGCCGGCCGCGCCAGCATGACGCGCGCGATGCACAGGAGCTGCCGCTGGCCCGCGGAGAGCGAGGCAGAGCCGTCGAGCACCGTGTCGTAGCCCTGCGGCAGGCGCATGATGAGGTCGTCGGCGTAGGCCTCGCGACAGGCGGCGCGCACCTCCTCGAGCGTGGCGTCGGGCCGCCCCAGGCTCACGTTCTCGCGCACCGTGGCGCGACGCACCCACGTGTCCTGAAGCACCATGCCCCAGCCGGCGCGCAGGCTCTCGCGCGTGAGCTCGCGCACGTCGTGCCCGTCCACGCGCACCGCGCCGCCGCTCACGTCGTAGAAGCGCATGATGAGGTTGATCAGCGTGGTCTTGCCACAGCCCGTCTCGCCCACCAGGGCGATGCGCTGGCCGGGTCGAACGGCGAGGTCGACGTCGCTCAGCACGAGGCGCCGCGCGTCATAGCCGAAGGCCACGTGGTCGAGCTCGACCTCGCTGCGCGGCTCGGCCAGAACCGCGGCGTCCGGAGCCTCGGGCTCCTCGGCGGGCATGTCCAGCAGCGCGAAGAGCCGTCGCGCGCACGCCACGGAGTTCTGCAGCTCGGTGGCCACGCCGGAGATGTCGTTGAAGGGCTTGGCGTACTGGTCGGCGTAGCCCAGGAAGGCCGAGAGGCCGCCCACGGTGATTCCCCCGCCCATGGCCACGAACGCGCCGAAGAGGCCGATCGCGGCGTACACGAGGGCGTTCGCGAAGCGCGTGGTGGGGTTCACGAGGGACGAGAAGAACACGGCCTTGAAGGTCTCCTGGCCCAGCTCCTCGTTCGTCTCGGCGAAGCGGGCGTGCACCTGGTCTCCCACGCAGAACGTCTCCACGGCCGAGATCCCCCCGACCATCTCCTCCACGTAGGCGGTGAGCTCGCCGCGCAGGCGCGTCTGGCCGGAGAAGTGCCGCGCGCTGTGGGTGGCGATGAAGCGCGCCAGGAAGATCGAGACGGGGGTGAGCAGCGCCACCACGGCGGCGATCGCCGGGTTGAGCGCGAACATGAAGACGAGCGTCACCACGATCGTGAGCACGCCCACCGGAAGCTGCTGGAAGGCCATGAGCAGGCCGTTCGTGAGCATGTCGGCGTCGGTGACGATGCGCGCCGCGAGGTCGCCGTGGCCGCGGGAGTCAATCGTGGAGAGCGGGAGCTCCTGGAGGTGATCGAAGGCCCGCCGGCGCAGGTCGAGGGCGGCGCCGAAGGCGAGGCGGTTCGTGACGGCGGTGAGCGCCCACTGGGAGATCGCCGTGAGCGCGAGCGTGACGGCTACGAGCGCGAGCGTCCGGTGCAGGTCGGCGAAGTCCACCTCGCCCGCGCCCACCACGCAGTCCACGGCGCGTCCCGAGAGCACGGGCAGCGCGAGCGTGCACACCACCACGGAGACCGTGAGCAGGGCGGCGACGACGAGGCGGGGCTTCTCGCCCGCGAAGAGGGCGGCCATGCGGCGCATGGTCCCGGACGCGGCCCGCTGTGCGCGACCCGTTGCCGCGAGGTCCTTCCGGCTCATCGGACAACCTCCTCCTCGGTGAGCTGCGAGGCGCAGATCTCCTGGTAGACGGGACAGCTTCGCAGAAGCTCCTCGTGCGTCCCCAGGCCGACCTGGCGCCCGCCGTCGAGCACGAGGATCTGGTCGGCGTGGCGCACGGCGGTCACGCGCTGCGAGATGGTGACCACGGCGGTCTCCGCGCAGTCGCAGGCGATGGAGCGGCGCAGGGCGGCGTCGGTGGCGAAGTCGAGCGCCGAGGAGGCGTCGTCGAGCACGAGCACGCGCGGGCGCCGCACGAGGGTGCGGGCGATGGTCAGGCGCTGGCGCTGGCCGCCGGAGAAGTTGCGCCCGAACTGCTCGACCTCCGCCTCGAGGCCGCCGGCCTTGCCCTCCACGACGTCCGAGGCCTGCGCGGTGGCGACGGCTGACGCGAGGTCGTCGTCGTCCGCGTCGGAGCGGCCCCAGCGCAGGTTGGAGGCTATGGTCCCGGAGAAGAGCGTGGCGCCCTGCTCCACGAGGGAGACCTGGCGGCGCAGGGACGGGCGCGAGAGCTCGCGCACGTCCTGGCCGCCCACGGTGACGGCGCCGGAGCCGACGTCGTAGAAGCGCATCGCGAGGCTGGCAAGCGTTGACTTGCCGGAGCCCGTGCCGCCGATCACGCCGAGCGTGGCGCCGGGCGCCAGCGAGAAGCTCACGTGGGAGAGGGCGTCGCCGCCCGCGCCCGGGTAGGCGAAGCACACGTCGTCGAAGGCGAGGGCGGGCGCGTCCGCGGCCGGCATGGCCTCGAGGGGGCCGTCGGCGAGCGTGGGACGGGTGTCGAAGACCTCGTTCACGCGGCGGGCGCAGGCCGACGCCTTGGCGAGAAGGACGATCAGGTTGGTGAGCTTGAGGAGCTCGACGAGCGCCTGGCTCACGTAGCTGACGAGGGCGACGAGCTGGCCCTGCGTGAGGTTGCCGACGTCCACCTGCACGCCGCCGAACCACAAAAGGGCGATGAGGCCGCAGTTGACGGCAGCGTAGGTGAGCGGGTTCACGAGCGCGGAGATGTCGCCGGTCCTGACCTGGCGGTCGCGCACGGCGGCGGCGGTGGAGGCGAAGGCGTCGCGCTCGGCGCCCTCCTGGCGGAAGGCGCGCAGCACGCGGACACCCTCGAGGTTCTCCGCCACGCGCAGCTGCACCTCGTCCAGGCCCTGCTGGATCTGGCGGTAGCGGCCGGTGGTGACGCGCATGAAACCCATGACCAGGCCAAACGAGACGAGCACCGCGACGAGCAGCACCGCGCCCTCGACGCCGTCCACGAGGAAGGCCGCGACGACGGTGCCCAGGGTCACGAGTGGCGAGCGCAGGATGAGCCTGAAGAACATGTTGAGGCCGTCCTGCACCTGCTGCGTGTCGTTGGTGAGGCGGGTGACCAGGCTCGCGCGGCCGAGGCGCTCCACGTCCTCGCGCGAGAGCGAAAGCACGTGGGCAAAGAGGTCGTTGCGCAGCGCCGTGCCGAAGGCGGCGGCGAGGCGCGAGCAGAAGTACTGCGCCGTGACCGATATCGCCCAGGCAAAGACGCCCACGCCCGCGAGCAGCGCGCCGTGGGCGAGCACGTAGCCCGCGTCGCGGTTGGCGATGCCGACGTCGATGACCTGGGCCATGACGAGCGGGACGAGGAGCTGGAGCAGCGCCTCGAGCATCTTGAAGAGCGGGGCGACGACGCACTCGGCGACGTGTCCCGCGAGGTAGCGCCTGAGCTTGAACATGCGGCCTCCGGGCGGGGTGGTGTCAACCCCTCGATTCTAGCGCGGGGGACGGACGGGCGCCCCCGCGCCGGAGGAGATGCTGAGGCTACTCCGTGGCGAGGACCTTGCTCGGCAGGATGGGCAGGTCGCGCACGTAGCGCCCCGTGGCGAGGGGCCACGGCGCTCATGACCGCAGGGGAGGGCGCGTTGATGACGACCTCGCCGATTGGCGTGGCGCCGAAGGGGCCGTGGGCTCGAAGCTCGGCATGAACTCCACGCGCGGCTCGGGCACGTCCCTGCGGGTGGGCAGCTTGTAGGTCATGAGGCTGCCGGTACGCAGGCCAAAGCAGATGAGCTTGTTGGCGAGCGCGGCGACGGTCATCTCCTGCTCGCCGCAGCGCACGCTCTCGCCGTCGAACTCCACGTCCTTCTCGTCCACGCCGAGGACGCGGGCCGGCTGCTCGCGGATCTGGCGGATGAGGGCCTCGGCCGCTCGCACGACGGCGCCGCCGCGCGCAGCGTTGCACATTCGCTGCTATAACGCAGGGCCGGTGCCGCGCGACGACCTCCGCCCATCCCCTCCGAGGGTATGTGCACGGTTGCGAAGTTGATGTTCTTCTCGACAAGCTTCTGAGCTGCGAAAACATGGTCATATGGAGCAGTATGAATAGTGCAACTGTGCACATACCCTGCGAGGCGGGCGCACATACCCTGCGAGGCAGGTGCACATACCCTGCGAGACGCGAGGGGACGGACAGGCCGGCGCCGCGCGACGACGTCCCTGCCTACGCTAGAATGGTCGACGCTGTGTCGGTCGCGGGACGGAGGAGGGGTGATGGGCGAGAGAGCCGTCGAGGCGTGCGGCGTCTGCCACGCGTACGCGCCGGGTCGCCCCACGCTGCGCGACGTCTCGCTCGACGTTTCCCCGGGCGAGCTCGTCGCCATAGTCGGCGAGAACGGCTCCGGAAAGACCACGCTCGCCCGGCACCTCAACGCCCTCGTCCCCCTACAGGAGGGCGAGCTGCACGTCGCCGGGATCGACGCGGCGGACCAATCGCGCGTCTGGGAGCTGCGTCGCGCGTGCGGCATGGTCTTCCAGAATCCCGAGAACCAGTTCGTCTCCTCCGTGGTGGGGGAGGACGTCGCCTTTGGCCCGCGCAACTTTGGCGCGGACGAGAAGAGCGCGCGGGACGCGGCGCTGTCGGCCCTCGCCGACGTGGGTCTCGCGGGCTTCGAGCGGCGCGACGTCCATGCGCTCTCCGGCGGCCAGCAGCAGCGCGTGGCCCTCGCCGGCGTGCTCGCGTGCAGCGCGGACGTCATCGTGCTCGACGAGGCGACCTCCATGATCGACCCGCGCGGCAGAGACGAGCTCGTCCGCGCCGTGACGCGCGCCCGCGAGGAGCGGGGCGCCACCGTGATCTGGATCACCCACGACATGGAGCTCGCCGCCCGTGCGGACCGCGTCGTGGTCATGCGCGGCGGCGAGGTCGCGGCCGACGGCGTGCCCGAGGACGTCCTCTCGGACGAGGCCCTGCTCGAGGGGGCCGGCCTGGAGCCGCCGCTCGTGGTTCGCGCCTGGCGCGAGCTCGAGGAGGCCGGGGTCGTGGCCGGGCCCGCGCCGGTTACGGTCGAGGGGCTGGTGAGCGCGCTGTGCGACTGACGATCGATGGCGTATGCCTCTCATACGAGGGGTCGGCGGGCGAGAGGGTCCGCGCCCTCGACGACGTCTCGCTGGCGCTCTCGGGCGGCGTCACGGGCCTGATGGGTCGCACCGGATCCGGCAAGACGACGCTGCTCGAGGTCATGGCTGGGGCGACGCCGGCCGACTCCGGCCACGTGCGCCCGGAGGGCCCCGGCGAGGTCGGCCTCGTCTTCCAGCAGCCGGAGCGCCAGTTCTTCGAGCCCACGGTCGAGCGCGAGACCACCTTCGGCCTTCGCGTCCGGGGCGTGCCCGCACCCGAGGCCTGCGAGCGGGCCGCACGCTCCCTCGCGCTCATGGGCCTCTCCCTCGACGAGCTGGCAGGCCGCTCGCCCCTGTCGCTCTCCGGCGGTCAGCAGCGACGCGTGGCCATCGCCTCGGTGCTGGCGCTGCGGCCGACGCTGCTGCTGCTCGACGAGCCCACGGCCGGCCTGGACCCCCGCGCCCGCCGCGCCTGCCTGCGCGCCGTGCGCTCCGCGGCGGACGCGGGGGCGACGGTCGTCATGGCGAGCCACGACGCCAACGCGCTCGCGGAAGTCGCCGACCGCCTGGTCGTCCTGGAGGAGGGTCGCGTCACGCTCGACGGGACGGCGCGCGACCTCCTCGCCGACGCCCCGCTCATGCGCGCCCACGGGCTCGAGCCGGCCTGTGCCGCCCGTGCCGCCTGCGCCCTGCGCCGCGCGGGCGTCGCGGTCCCGGGCTCGCCGCTCACCGCCGACGAGCTCGCGGGGGCGATCATGGCAGGAAGGGGGCGTCCGTGAGGTCCGCGAGCGCATACGTGTGGGCAGACTCGCCCCTGCACCGCATGCCCGCCTCCGCCAAGTTCGCGGGGTTCGCGACCGCGGTCGTGCTCGTGGTGCTGGCCTCGACCCCGGACCAGCTCGCCGTGGCGACGGCCGCGGTCGTCGCGCTCGTCGCCGTCTCGCGCGTGGGGTGGGCCCGCGCCGGGCACGCCCTCTGGGGGCTTCGCTGGTTCCTGCTCGCCGTGCTGGTTCTCAACGCGGTGTTCTTCTCGTCCGCCGATCCCGTCCTCGAGCTCGGCCCCGCCCGCCTGACGTGGGAGGGCGTTGCCCAGGGCGTGCGCGTCGTCGTCCGCACGGCGCTCATCGTGGTGCTCGGCTCGCTGCTCACCGCGACCACGCGTCCCCAGCAGATCACCGACGGCGTGCGCACCCTGCTGCGCCCGCTCGCGCGCCTGGGCGTTCCCACGGAGGCCGCCGCGCTCGCCGTGGGCGTGACCATGCAGTTCGTGCCCACGCTCCTGCGCGAGAGCCGCCTGCTCGCACGCGCGCAGGCGCTGCGCTGCGGCGACTTCGCCGCGTGTGGTATCATGCACGGCGCTGTCAGCTACGTGCGGCTGCTCGTTCCCGTGTTCGTGTCCGCCTTCCGCCGTGCCGACGAGCTTTCCGCCGCCATGGAGGCACGCGGCTACCGCGTCTCGTCCCGCCCTGCGCGTCCGAGAGAGAGGAAACGCCCATGACCCCCGTCAAGCGAGTCGTCATCACCGCCACCTGCGCCGCGCTCGGCATCGTGCTGCCGATGGCCTTCCACGCGCTTCCCGGAGCCGGCAACGTCTGGCTGCCCATGCACATCCCGGTCCTCGTCTGCGGCCTCGTCGCCGGACCCGCGTCGGGTCTCGCCGCCGGGCTTCTCGCGCCCGTGCTCTCCAGCCTGCTCACCGGCATGCCCCCGGCACCGCTCCTGCCCTCCATGACCTTCGAGCTCATGACCTACGGCCTCGTCTCGGGCCTGCTCTGCGCGCGCGTGCGCACCGGGCGCCTGGCGCTTGACCTCTATGTCTCGCTCGTCGGCGCCATGATCTGCGGCCGGCTCGTGAGCGGGGCGCTGCAGGCGCTGATATTCTCTGCCGGCTCGTACTCGCTCGCCGCCTGGGTGACGGGCTCGTTCGTCACGGCCCTGCCGGGCATCGTGCTGCAGCTCGTGGTCGTGGTGCCGGTGGCCGCCGCCCTGGAGCGCGCCGGTCTGGTGGAGCCGCGCTACCCGGACGCCCGCTAGGCCTCCGCGCGGCCCGCGCTGCCGAGCAGCCTCCCGAGCCCGAGGGCGCACCACAGGGTGCCGGCAACCGCGACCGCGCCGCCGACGTAGCCGACGGCCCCCACGCCGAGGGTGTCGCAGACGATGCCTCCGATGATCGACTCGCCGCCGATGCCAACGTTGAACAGGCCGGAGATCATCGCGACCGAGGTGCCGGTGACGATCATGCCCAGCGCCTGCGTGACGTGTTCCGGTGACGAGTATAGGCGTGCCGCGGTGCCGCGAGGCCGACGTTCTTCTCGGCAGCGTGCCTAGCTGCGAAAACGCGAGCCCGGAGCAAGTATCAAAGTCGAAATGGTGCATACGAGCTTGAGGAAAGGCGGACGAGGCGGGCGCGCCTCCTCCGGCCCCGTATAATGGGACGCCGAGAAGGACGACGAAAGGGATGACATGTCTGGCCTCCGCACCGAAGCGCTCATCACCCGCCGCCAGGCGCTGGCCACCGCCGGCGCCGCGCTGACCCTGGCGCTGGGCGCCTGCTCGGGCGCGCCCGCATCCGAGACGCCGGGCGAGGAGCCCACCGTGAGCGACCGCCCCTCCGGCGAGGGGGAAGCCCCGGAGGCGGAGCCCGTCGACCCGCTGACCCAGCGGGTGGAGGCCGCGCTCGCCAAGATGACGCTGGAGGAGAAGGTCTGGCAGCTCTTCGTCGTGCGCCCCGAGGCGGTCACCGACGTGAGCGTGCAAACCGCCGCGGGGGAGGCCACGCGCAAGGCCCTCGCGGAGCGCCCGGTGGGCGGCATCTTCTACTTCGGTGCCAACCTCACGGACACGGACCAGACGCGCAAGATGCTCTCCAACACGCGTGACTACGCCAAGGAGATCAACGGCCTGCCCATCTTCCTGTGCGTGGACGAGGAGGGCGGCACGGTCACGCGCATCGCCGGCAACCCCGCGTTCGGCGTGGACGACATGGGCGACATGTGCGACATCGGCGCCACGGGGGACACCGACGAGGCCTGCGACGCCGCCGCCTACATCGGTCAGTACCTCACGTACCTGGGCTTCAACGTGGACTTCGCGCCCGACGCGGACATCGCCAACAACCCGGACGGGACGATGGGCCAGCGCTCCTTCGGCGCCACGGCAGACGTGGTGGCACCGATGGTGGCGGCCCAGGTCCGTGGCTTCACGGACGCCGGCATCCTCTGCTCGGCCAAGCACTTCCCGGGCATCGGCGGCGCGGTCGGGGACAGCCACGACCAGAGCATCTACTCCGACAAGACCCTCGACGAGATCCGCGAGGAGGAGCTGCGCCCCTTCGAAGCCGCCATCGAGGAGGACGTGCCGTTCGTGATGGTGGGCCACCTCTCCATGCCCGAGGTCACCGGCGATGACGACCCCGCCTCGATCTCCTCCGAGCTCGTCACGGACGTGCTGCGCAAGGAGCTCGGCTACGAGGGGATCGTCATCACCGACTCCTTCGAGATGGGCGCGGCCACCTCGGCGCTCGACACCGCCGGCCTCGCGGTCGCGGCGATCGACGCGGGCGTCGACATGGTGCTCATGCCGGCCGACCTTGTCGCCGCCCACCAGGGCGTCGTCGACGCGATCGGGTCCGGCGAGCTCACCGAGGCGCGCATCGACGAGTCCCTGACCCGCATCCTCCGCGTCAAGCTGGGGCGCCTCGCGAGCTAGTCCCGCTCGACCCTCATCGCGCGCATGGCGTTGAGGATCGCGATCATGGCCACGCCCACGTCGCCGAAGACGGCGAGCCACATGTTGGCCACGCCGACGGCCGCGAGCACGAGGATCAGCACCTTCACGCCCAGGGCGAAGACGATGTTCTGCCAGACGATGCGCATGGTCCTTCTCGCCAGGCGCATGGCCTGCGCGATCTTGGAGGGCTTGTCGTCCATGAGGACGACGTCGGCGGCCTCGATCGCGGCGTCTGAGCCCATCGCGCCCATGGCGATGCCCACGTCCGCGCGCGTGAGCACGGGGGCGTCGTTGATGCCGTCGCCCACGAAGGCGAGGCGCGCGCCGTCACCCTCGGCCGCGAGCAGGCGCTCGACCTCGGCGACCTTGTCCTCGGGTAGGAGCTGGGCATGGACCTCGTCGATGCCGAGGCGCGTCCCCACGGCCTGCGCTACGTCCGCACGGTCGCCGGTCAGCATGACGCAGCGGCGCACGCCGGCGGTGTGGAGCCCGTCGACAGCGTCCTTGGCGTCGTCCTTCACCACGTCGGCGATCACGATGTGGCCCACGTACGCGCCGTCGACGGTGACGTGCAGGATCGTGCCCGTGAGGTCGCAGTCGTGCCACGGGGCGCCGTGGGCGGCCATGAGCTTGTCGTTGCCCACGAGGACCAGGCGCTCGTTCACGCGGGCGCTGACGCCGTGGCCGGACTCCTCACGCACCTCGTCGATCTTCTCGCGGTCGATCTCGCCGGAGTAGGTGGCCCGCACGGACACGGCGATGGGGTGGTCCGAGAAGGACTCGGCGTGCGCCGCCATGGAGAGCACGTAGTCGGGGTCCACGCCGGCCTCGGGGTGCACGGCGACGACGTTGAAGGTGCCGCTCGTGAGCGTGCCGGTCTTGTCGAAGACGACGGTGTCCACGTGGGCGAGAAGCTCGAGGTAGTTGGAGCCCTTGACGAGGATGCCCAGCCTGGAGGCGCCGCCGATGCCGCCGAAGAAGCTGAGCGGCACGGAGATGACGAGCGCGCACGGGCAGCTTACCACGAGGAAGGTGAGCCCGCGCAGGATCCAGTCGGACCACACCCCCAGGCCCGCGAGCGGCGGGATCACCGCGAGGGCGAGCGCGGAGAGGGTGACCGCCGGCGTGTAGACGCGGGCGAACCGCGTGATGAAGTTCTCCGTGCGGGCCTTCTTCTCGCTCGCGTTCTCCACGAGCTCGAGGATGCGCGCGACCGTGGACTCGCCATAGGGCCTGGTCGTGCGGATGTGCAGGACGCCCGTCATGTTGACGCAGCCGGAGACGACCTCGGCGCCCTCCTCCACGTGGCGAGGGACGGACTCGCCGGTGAGGGCGGCGGTGTCGAGCTGGCTTGCGCCCTCGGTGACCACGCCGTCTATCGGCACGCGCTCGCCGGGTTTGACCACGATCTGCGTGCCAGGCGCGACCTCGGCCGGATCGACCTGCACGAGGGCGCCGTCCCTCTCGACGTTGGCGTACTCGGGCGCGATGTCCATCATGGTCGCGATGGACTTGCGGCTCTGGCCGACGGCGTAGCTCTGGAAGAGCTCGCCCACCTGGTAGAAGAGCATGACGGCGGCGCCCTCGGCCATGTGGGGGTCGGCCTCGGGGAAGGCGACCATCGCGAAGGCGCCGAGCGAGGCCACGGACATGAGGAACGCCTCGTCGAAGGGGTCGCCGCGGCGGATGTTGCGCGCCGCCTCGAGCAGGGTCTTGTAGCCCGCGATGAGGTAGGGGACGAGGAAGAGCGCGAAGCTCGCGTAGACGTCTCCCGGCGAGCCGAACGCGCGCGTGAGAAGGCCGGCCCCCTCGACGGCGAGCGCCGCCGCAAAGAGGACTATCGCCAGTATGATGCGGTTGCGCCACCGCCGCCGCTTCCCGTTCATAGCATCTCCTCTGCAATTTGGGGAAAACACGTCCCCAATTAGTGCAATTAGCGGATGATCTTGCAGTCGGGCTCGAGCTTGGCCGCAAGCCCGACCACGCGGGAGAGGACGTCGTCGAAACGGTCGTCGGCCGCGGAGAGCGTGAGCTTCTGCGTCATGAAGTTCACCGAGACGGCGTCGACGCCGTCTACCCTGGCGAGCTCGTCCTGCAGCTTGCGCGCGCAGTTGGCGCAGTCGATCTCGTCGAGCCTGAATGACTTGCGCATGGGCCCCCTTACTCGCAGATGTGGGACATGCCCTGGTTGAGCATCGTGTAGACGTGGTCGTCGGCGAGCGAGTACAGGACGTTGCGCCCGTCTCGCTGGAACTTCACCAGGCGCGCCGACTTGAGGGTCCGCAGCTGGTGGGAGACGGCGCTCTGCGTGGAGCCCGTCTCCTCGGCGATGTCCGCCACACAGAGCTCGCGACCCATGAGCGCGTAGAGGATCTTGATGCGCGTGGTGTCGCTGAAGACCTTGAACAGGTCGGCGAGGTCGTAGAGCAGCTCCTCGTCGGGCATCTCGGTGGGGGTGGGCTCCTCGGGCATGTGCGCTCCTCTCGTTCGTATGAGAATATGATTATATGAGCATATGTTCATATGTAAACAGAAAACTGCCGCATTGCGATTGGTAACGGTTTTCGACCTAAAACCGTTACCAATCGCAAATTGCCCGACACGCTACCGACGCAGCAGGGCGCCCCAGTCTGGCGGCGGCATCGGCCCCGCGGGCGCGAGCGGCGAGCCCAGGCGCGGCACGCCGTAGAGGTCGAGCTTGCGGACGAGCTCGATCACGCCGGCGGCCTCCTCGTAGGTGAATCGCAGCACCGAGACGTCGTAGGCGGTGATGAGCCCCTCGCGCCTCCGCTGGTCGAGAAGAACCTGCTGCGGCGAGCGCCCTCCGGTCATCCCGGGGTCGAGCAGCTTGCGCAGGCCGTCGCACTCGCCCACGATCACGCGACCGTCCGCGCGCACCCAGACGAAGTCCACGCGGAACGTACGCCCCGGATGCAGCGGGTCGGGCACCTCGACCTGCTGGACAGGAAGCACGTAGCCCTGATCGACCATCACGGCACGCGCGATCGACTCGCCGCCGCTCTCGGCGAGCCCGGTGGCATGCGCCAGCGTCGCGAGTGCGCCCCTTACGCCGCGAAGGGATCCCACGTGCCCCCTGATGTACCCCACGAGCTCCTGCCACCCTTGACGACAGACGCCGAGCGCCCAGTCGGCGACGACCATGCCCTCACGAAAGCCCATCCAGCGCAGGGAGTCCAGAATGGTCCGGAAGAACGGGGTCACGTGAAGGCCCCTGCGCCAGATGGGCCGCTCGCGGGCGTCGTCGTCCAGCATGGTTCCGTGATGGACGACGAGTGCGGTGCGGGCGGAGGAGTTCCCGCTCTCGTGCAGCACGTGCAGGGGGCGCTGCCACGCGTAGGGGACGTCGCATCCGAGCGCGAGCGCGGCTGAGGGTCCACAGAAGACCCAGTCGGGGTGGCGGCGCTGAATCGCGCACATGAGGGCGAGCGTCTGCTCGGAGAAGCCCAGGGCCTCCCACCAGGAGCGTCGGGCAAAGATCCCGCGAGCGGGGGAGAAGACCGTGCCCGTCTCGCCCGCTCGCCTCAGGCAGGCCACCTGCAGCCGCTTCTCGGTGGGCGTCGCGCACGCGCTCCGTCCCTCCGCCTCCGCGAACAGCTCCCGCAACTCCCGCTCGACCTTCTCGCTCATGGCGCCCCCTCTCGTGGGAGGCATTCTTTCACGGGAGCGCCGACGGCGCGGGCGGCGTTTTAGGTATGACCCTTGATATATTCGATTATTTCTGACGAGAAGCACGTGATGGCCGTGATCTCAGGGAGGGAGATAGCCGAAAGTTAGCGGTAACACGCTTACGGGAACTACGTTTCGGCGAGCGGCGTCACGGGCGTCAGGCCTCGGGCCCGTCCGGAACGTACTCGAGGATGTCACCGGGCTGGCAGCCCAGCTCGCGACAGATGCCGTCGAGCGTGGAGAAGCGCACGGCGGAGATCTTGCCGCACTTGATGCGCGAGAGGTTGACCTCGCTGAGCCCGATCCTCTCGGCGAGCTCCTTCGAGCGCATCTTGCGGTCCGCGAGCACGCGGTCGAGGCGAAGCACGATCATCGCGGCCTCACAGCAGCTCGTCGTCCTGCTTCTGCAGGATGCATCCGTACTCGAACATGCGGCAGATCGCGAACAGCGGCGCCCCGATCGCGAGCGCACCGGTGTCGACGATCACCGTGCCCGTCGGGATGAAGGCGGCCTCCACCATGAGCTGGCTCGCCACCGCCCCGGAAATCGCACGACCCACGAGGTGCAGGAGGCCCGGCACGAAGGCCGCCAGGACGAGAAAGACGGAGACGCGCCTGAGGGCACGCACCACGTCGAGCGAGAAGACCTCGCCCGTATCCGCGACGCGCTGGCAGACGCGCGTGGCGCCGAGGTAGGCGACGAAGGTGAGCACGCTGCCCACGCGCGTCAGGTCCGCCGCCAGCCACAGCGACACGACCGTCATGATGAGCGACGCCGCAGCCACGAAGGTGCAAAGCCACGCGGCCACGGTCGCCGTGCGCCGGATGCGGCGGTCGGCCTCGGAGCGTGCCAGGGTCTCGTTGGTCATTGCGATCACCCCGTTCTTCTTGCCCCGGCCGCCAGCTTGCGATTGGTAACACTTTGGGGCCCGAAAACGTTACAAAGCGCAAAGCCGAAAACGGCGGCTTGCGGCTGGTAACACTTTGGGGCCCAAAAACGTTACAAAGCGCGAAGTGCGCGCGGGCGAGAAGGACCTGCGCCCGCTACTTGGCACGCCGCCCGAAGAACGGCAGGCGCGGCAGGCGGCCGCGGTACGGACTCACGAAGTCCTCGTCGCCGATCTGCTCAGAGGCCTCGACCTCGGGGGTGCGGCGCCCGGCCGCGACGTTGATGATGCGCGCGCCGCGGCCGATCTTCTCGGCCGCCTTGTTGTCGAAGCGCGTGATCATGGCGATGACGGGGATGTCCACGGTGGAGGACACCTGCGCCACCATCTCGGGGGTGGCGGGGAGTTCAGCGCCACGCCCGCCGCGCCCTACATCTCGAAGACCGCGACGAGCGCCTGCGCGAGTGACGGCTCGGAGCCGCCGGAGTGGTAGGGGCGCGCGGTGTCGAAGTAGTTGAGGCCCCCGTCGAGGAAGGCGTCCACCATCTGCGTGAACGTGGCGATGTCGACGGCGCCGTCCTCGAGCTTGGGCAGGCGCATGCAGCCGAAGCTGAGCTTTCCGCGCACGCCCTCGAAGGGCGTGGCGTGCGTGGTGGGTGCGGTGGCGTTCATGGGGCCCCTCTCCCTCGAATGTGCCGGGACCATGGTACGCCGTCCCCGCCCGCCCCCGGCGAGAAGGGGCCCTTCCGGCAGGTCGCCCTACCAGAGGGAGTAGGCGCTCACAAAGAGGTTGGAGAGGCTGCCGGCGTCGACGACCCACGTGCCGTCCTCGAGCGTGAGTTCGAGCGAGTAGCTCAGGGGCTCGCCGGCGTCCGCGGCGTCCACGGCGTCCTGGAAGAGTGCGGCCGCGGCGGCGCGCTGGTCCTCCGAGAGCGACGCGCCGTCCTCCGAGAAGACGCCCAAGAGGTCGTTCTCCATGAGGTAGTGGGACAGCCCCACGTTCGCGGCCCAGAAGATGTCGTTCACGTTGGGCGCGACGATGTCCACGTAGGCGTTCGCCGTCCCGTCCCCCCAGTCGTAGCCCCCGTCGGTCGAGAAGGACGTCTGGGAGACGGCCCAGGTGGCAAAGGCGTCTGCGTCGATCCCCAGCTGCTCGGCGGAGTAGCCCTCGATGGTGAGAAGCTTCTCGTCGAGGTACTCGGCGACCAGGTCGTGCAGGGCGCCCGACTCCGGATCCGCGAGCGCACCCGAGAGGGCGGCCGAGGCGGCGAGCTCGATGGCGCCCTCGTCGGCATCGTCGTCTCCGTGGGTCAGATAGGAGACGCCGTCGGCAGACGAGAAATCATCCTCCACGAACTCGCCCACGAGCATGAGGGTGGGGACCACCACGTTCACGACGATGATGAAGGCGATGATTGCCTCGATGAGCTTCTTCCCGAGCCGCTGGCCGTTGCCCCGGGCCGCGATTGCCTCGATGAGCTTCCCGAGCTGCTGGCCGCCGCCCCGGCCCGCGGAGACGGGCCGCTCGGGGTGCTTGGGCCGCCCGCGCCGGGCGCGGCGCCGCGGCGCCGGGGGCTCGTCGGTCGAGGGGGCGTCGTAGGCGTGGCCGCGCGTGGTGGGCGCCTGGTAGTTGTCGTCGGGCTTGTGCGGCTGGCCGCCCGGCTCGCCGTGCGGGGCGTAGTCAGGCCCCTCAGCGCCCAGGCCCTCGGGCGCGGCGCCGGGAAGGTCGGGCTCGGCGCCGGGAAGCTCGGGCTCCCCGGCGTTGAAGGGGTCCACCTGGGACTCGTCAGGGCGCGTGAGGCGGAAAGCGGACATGCGGGCTCCCTTCGTCCGGCGGAAATGCCAGCCCACGGTAAAAACTCTGCTCGCAGTATATTATTTTTCCGGCCAGATGGGTATTCTGAGAGGAACCTGTTGGACGTTCTAGGGAGTGACCGTGGAGCTCTTAGTCCTTGTTCTTCTCGTTCTCTTTGTGTTCCTAATCGTGGGTCTTCTCACCGGCAACCTGTTCTACGTGGTCAAGCAGCAGCACGCCGTGATCATCGAGCGGCTGGGCAAGTTCCACCGCATCGTGGGCGCGGGCTTCCACGCCAAGATCCCGTTCGTGGACCGCAAGGCCGCCACGGTGAGCCTTCGCACGATGAAGAACGGCTTCAACATCGACGTCAAGACCGAGGACAACGTCACCATCGGCCTCGAGATCTCCGCCCAGTACCACGTGAGCTACGAGACCGGCGCCACCCCGCAGCAGTCCGGCGTCTACAAGAGCTACTACATGCTGCAGCAGCCGGTGGCGCAGATGCGCGACTTCATCACCGACGCGCTGCGCTCGTCGATCCCCGTCTACACGCTCGACGAGGTCTTCGCCAAGAAGGACGACATCGCCAAGGACGTCAACGCCACCGTGTCCGAGCAGATGGCCGCCTACGGCTTCACGCTCGTCTCCACGCTCATCACCAAGATCGCGCTGCCGGCCGAGGTTGAGGACTCGATGAACCAGATCAACGCTGCCCAGCGCACCAAGGCCGCCGCGCAGGACCTCGCCGAGGCCGACCGCATCCGCCGCGTGACCGAGGCCCAGGCCGAGGCCGAGGCCATGGAGAAGTCCGGCGAGGGCATCGCCAACCAGCGCAAGGCCATCGCCGCCGGCATCTCCGACTCGCTCGCCACGATCCAGGAGACGGGCGTCTCCGCGGCCGAGGCCAACCAGCTCTTCATGTTCACGCAGTGGACCGAGATGATGGGCGAGTTCGCCAAGGCGGGTAAGGCGTCCACCGTGGTGCTGCCGAGCGACTTCACGCAGACCGCGGGCATGTTCGATCAGATGGTCGCCGCCGGTGCCGCCGGGCGCGACGCGACCGTGCCGCCGGAGCGGCCGCAGCAGTAGGGCGGCGGGCTACGGGTCTGGACGCGCGGGTCCTGGGCATGCGCCTGGGGCCCGCGTTCTTCTCGCCTGTGCGCTCGGTGCGCGACTCTCAACGTTTCTGGCCCCGATTCCGTAGGAAATCGCGTATGGGGCTTTTGTCAGGCGAGAAGAACCCCGGCTCGTGAGTCGCGACGAGCCGGGGCCGTACGATACGGCGGACACATGTCTCGCCCGTGCGTCCAGTCACCCTTTGAATTGATGCGTCTGCCGAAAAAAATCCCTAGGCAGGATGCATGGTCTTGCCTCTGAGCTGCTGTGTCAGACTGGCGAAAGCCATATGGCAGCTATCTCGCACCCGTCCATGGGACGCTTTTCTCTCCGGCATGCGCGTGAGAGAAAGTACATATATGAGCAATACATCTGAGCTATACTTTGTCTGGGACGAGGGCAAGGCAAGAACCAACCTGGCGAAGCATGGAATCTCGTTCGAGGAGGCGGCGAGCGCCTTTCACGACGCCTTTGCCCGTGTCATCGACGATCCGGACCATTCGCTGGACGAGGAGCGCTTCGTCCTGCTTGGTCTCAGCCTGCGGGCACGTGTCCTCGTCGTCGTGCACTGCCTGAGGGACGGCGGTCGCGCGATCCGCATCATCTCGGCCCGGCGGGCGACGCACGCCGAGGAACGAACGTACTGGAGGTTCTGGCATGCGCAATGAGTACGACTTCACGGAATCGTCCATGAACCCCTATGCCGCGCGGCTGCGCAAGCCGGTGACCATCCGCCTCGACAGCGGGGTCATCGACTACTTCAAGGCCCTCGCCGCCGAGACGGGCGTTCCCTACCAGAGCCTCATCAACCTCTTCCTGCAACAATGCGTCCGCGAGCGCCGCCGCCCCGAGTTCGTGCGCCCCGAGGGCGCGGACGTGGCGTAGGGCGGACGAGAAGAACCCCGGCTCGCGAGTCGCGACGAGCCGGGGCCGGGGAGGGGACGAACGTCCGCTACAGCGAGTCCTCGCGCAGGGCCTCCACCACGTTGGAGGAGTCGCAGCGGCGCAGGGCGTACGCGACGCTCACGAGGATCACGGCGAGAACCACGACGAGCGAGACGCCAATCTGCGGCCAGGGCAACTGGAACTCATAGGTGGAGTACGAGAGCACCATTGCCTGGTAGAAGCCAGCCGAGGCGAGGGCGGCCAGGGCAAAGCCGATCAGGAAGCCGCGCAGGGCGTAGCTCGCGCACTCGTAGGCGATCATGCGGCGGAAGGACCGCCCGCCCATGCCGATCGAGCGGAGCACCGCGAACTCGCGGCGTCGCAGGATGAGCGCGTTAGCGAGCGTGTTGAAGACGTTGGCCACCGCGATGAGGCCGGTGATGACGGCGAAGAGGAAGATGAACGTGTTGACCGCCGTGGCCATGAGGCGCGCCTGGAGCTTGGCGTCGGCGACGTTAGTGTAGGTGACGTCGAGCTCGGGGAAGTCCGCGGCGATGTCCTCGAGCGCGTCCTGCGCCTGGTTGGTGCGCTCCGCGTCGCCATCGGCATCGAGGGACATGCTGGCGCTCAGGTACACGGCGTTTTCTGCCAGGTCGATGGCCGAGGCGGGCAGGATGAGCTGGAGCGTACCCGAGGAGGTGACGCAGTCGGGCGGGTAGTCCGCGAGCGCGCCGACCTCTATGTCCTGCTCGCTGGCGACGGCATCGTCGTAGGGGAGGTACTGCTCGTCGCCGTTGTCATCATAGTAGAGCGCGCGCAGCCCGCCGGACGGGTCGTCCTCGATGCTGGAGACGAAGCGCCCATCGAGGTCGGCGAACTCGAGCGACTCGATCGTGCCCGTGCCGGTGAAAGGTTGGTAGTTCGCGTAGGTCGTTCCGTTGTTGATGTCGTACGAGTTCACGGCTATGGCGCGCGGGTGCGTGGGGTCGCAGAACTCGCTGCGGGAGAGGCCGAGCTCGCCGACGTAGGCCTTCCAGGTCGCGTCGTCGACGAAGCCCAGATAGAAGCTTCCGTACCAGGAACCGTCCACGTGGGGCGCCAGGGCGGAGTCGAGGTTCGCCGCGTCGCCGTTCAGCATGCCGGCGGGAACGAGCGCGTCGGCGACGTAGGACATGGTGTAACCGTTAGTCTGTGCGCCCTCCACGCCGCGGGTGTCCTCGTAGAAGCGCGCAAGCGCCTTCTGCATGCCGGGGCCGTCCACCTTGCCGTCCGCGAGCGCGAGGGTCTGGTCGGCCTCGGCGCGGGTTGCGTCGATGGAGAGCAGGAGGTCCTGACCCTCCATCGCGTCCATGGCAGTGCTGCTCGCGTAGCTCGTGACGTCGGCGATGGCGCCCGAGGTGATGAGCAGCGCGACGGAGACGGCGAGCGCGGCCACGGTCACGCGCCCCCTCGACGAGCTGCGCGCGAGGTTCTTATGGGCGATGAGGCCGGGGATGCCGAAGAGCCGTCCGGCGATGCCGAGCGAGATGCGCGCGGCATAGCCGCGGCCGCCGGCGCGTCGCCGGGCGCGCACGGCGCGGCGTGAGAGGCGCACGTCCTGCGTCTGGCGGATGGCGTCGACTGCCGAGACGTGGCTTGCGCGCAGCGCGGGAATCCAGGCGCTCACGAGGAGCGTGAGAAGGGCGAGGGCGGTCGAGATCCCGAGTGCGACGGGGCTTATGACCACCCGAGCCTGACCAGTGCCAAAGAGCGCGCTGATTCCGTCACCCACGAGGCCGAAGACCACGAAGCAGCCGAGAAGCCCGAGCGCGAGGCCCACGGGGATGCCCACGCCGCCGATGACGAGCGCCTCGACGAGCACGGTGCGGCGGAGCTGCCGCCTGCTCGCACCGAGCGAGGAGAGCAGGCCGAACTGACGCGTGCGCTCGGCGACCGAGATGGCGAAGCTGTTGTAGACGAGCGACACGCCGGCAACGACCACGACGGCGGCGAGAATTGCCGCGATCCGGTAGAGCGTGTTCCAGATGGCGGTGTCCGGTGTGACGCCCATCCAGCGGATGAGACTCGAGTGAGCCGTGGAACCGCCGTCGGTGTCGCGTGACCACACGTCGACGATGTCATCGGCGAGCTGCTCCGCCTCGGCGGGGTTCTCCGTGCGGAAGAGGATGGAGGCCCAGGTGACGTCAGAGTCGTCGGTCATGACGCGCTCGAGGGCCGAGCCGTCGTCGTAGACGTACGCGGCGTTGCCCACCATCGCAAACGTGGCTGAGTAGCCGTAGCTGCGGTAGAAGCCCACGACCGTTCCGCTCAGCTGGCCGAGGTCCGCGCTGAAGGACTCGCTCTGCGTGGCCTCGTCGATGTAGTCGCCGCGCAGGCTCGTCACGGTGAAGCTCACTCCGTCGGTGAGGCTCGTGACCGTTCGCGTGCCGAGGTCGAGCGTGACCTTGCTGCCTAGCCTGATGGGCCCTCCGCCCGCGGTGGTGAGGCCGCAGGGCGCGAGCTCGACGTTCTGCAGGTAGTGGGGGAGCACGATCTCCCCCGGTGCCTCCGGGGCATGTCCGGCCACGAGCTCGGGGTCCTGGACGAGGGGCTTCTCGCTGTCCTGCTCGGTGGGCCAGGTCTTAGCGTAGAGGTACTTGCCGAAGAGGTCGCTGTTCTCCTCGCCGAGCGATACGGTCCCGAGGTCGGCGATGCCGGTCCAGTCGACCACGCCGGGCTCGGCCCGCAGGCGGTCGAGGTCGTCGTCCGTGATGGCGGCAGCCTCTGCGTACCACCAGCCCTCGTCCTCGGCGGTTCGCTGGATGAGAGCGTCCGTGAGCGAGACGACGCTCGTCAGCACGGCGGTGATGAGCGCGCAGGAGAGCGCGATGCCGATGACGGAGACGACCGTGCGCACGCGGTTGGCCCTGAGTGAGCGCAGCGTGAAGCGGGTGAAGACGTTGCCGCGGGGCGCGACGGCGGCCGCGAGCGCGCGGTCCTTCTCGTCTTTGGAGTACTTGGTCATGGCTACCTCGCCCTCGTGTCGGAGGCGATGTGGCCGTCCTCGAGCGCGATCACGCGGTCGGCGGAGAGGGCGATCTCCTCGTCGTGGGTGATCACGACGAGCGTCTGCTTGAGCTCGCGGTTGGACGTGCGCAGGAGGGCCATGATCTCGGCGGAGTTCTTGGAGTCGAGGTTGCCCGTGGGCTCGTCGGCCAGCACGACGGCCGGTGCGTTCATGAGGGCGCGTCCGATGGCCACGCGCTGCTGCTGGCCGCCGGAGAGCTGGTTGGGGAGGTGATGCTCGCGACCCTCGAGGCCGAGCCTGCTGAGCAGCTCCCTGAGGCGGCGCTCGTTCACCGCGCGGCCGTCCATGAGCACGGGCAGGCACATGTTCTCCACCGCGTCGAGCACCGGGACGAGGTTGTAGAACTGGTAGACCAGCCCGACCTCGCGGCGGCGGAAGACGGCGAGCTGCTCGTCGGAGCGCTCGAAGACGTTCTCGCCGTTCAGGTAAACGGTGCCGGACGTGGGCCGGTCCACGCCGCCGATCATGTGCAGGAGCGTCGACTTGCCCGATCCCGAGCTGCCGATGATGGCCAAGAACTCGCCGGCAGCGACGCTGAAGCTCACGTCGTCGAGCGCGCGCACGGCGGTGTCGCCGGTCCCGTAGGTCTTGGTGAGATGGTCGATGCGCAGAATGTCCATGTTGCCTCCCTGGTTTTGTCGTCAATTCTATGGTGGATTCTATGGTGGGGGAGGCACCCTGCGCGCGCGTGACGCGCGAGTGACGGATCCGTCACACGGGTGACTTTGCGATTTGTAACGAAATTGGGCCTCAAAACGTTATAAACCGCAGTTTGTCGGGAGCCACTTTGCGGTTTGTAACGTTTCGACGCTGATAAACGTTACAAATCGCAACGCACGTCGCGGGCGAGAAGAACCGTGGCGCCGCTAGACGGTGGCCTTGAAGAAGACGAGGTCGAAGCGCGCGCCGCCGCCGGGGACGTTGCCGGCGCGGACGGAGCCGCCCTGCGCGGTGACGAGGCTCTTGGCCAGTGCGAGCCCGATGCCCACGCCGCCGGGGTCGACCTCCGAGCCGTCCGCGCCCGCCGCGCCGCCTCGGTAGAAGCGCTCGAAGACGTGCGGCAGGTCGTCGGGGGCGATGCCGGGCCCGGTGTCCTCCACGCTCAGCCGGAACGCCAGGGCGTCTTCGGCGCAGCTCACGCGAACCTCGCCGCCCGCCGGCGTGTGCTCGAGGCAGTTCTTGAGGATGTTCTCGAGGGCCTCCGCCGTCCAGGCGAGATCGCCCTCAAAGCCGGCGCCGGGCTGCACGTCGCGCACGAGCTCGACGCCTGCGAGCTCGGCGGAAACCGCCAGGGGCTCGATCGCGCGCGCCACGAGCTCGGTGCCGTCGACGCGCGCCCGGGCGAAGCTCACCACGCCCGCGTCGATGCGCGCGAGCTTGAGCAGGCTCGACACGAGCCATTCCACGCGGCCCTCCAGCCGCTCCATCGTGCGCAGGCGCTCGACCTCGCCCGGATGCGCTCCGTCGGCGACGAGCGCCCCGCGCGTGAGCGACGTCATGAGCGAGAGGCTCGTGAGCGGCGTCTTGATCTGGTGCGAGACGTCGGCCAGCGCGTCCGCGAGCGCGTCCTTCTCGCGCAGCAGGTCCTCGTTGGCAAGCTCGAGGCGGCTGCGCATCTTGCCCAGCTCGGATGCCAGGACCGCGAGCTCGCCCTCGCGCATCCGCTCGAAGCTCACGTCGCGCTCTCCGTGGAGCATGGCATCGACCTGCCCTGCCATGCGCGCGATGCGGCGGTAGCGAAGGCGCGTCGACGCGAGGAGCACGGCGAGAAGGGCCGCGGCGGTCGCGGCGACCACGGCAGCGGCGGTCGCGCCCGCGAGCGCCCAGGCCGCTCCAACGCCCGCGACGCCCACGGCGACAAAGACGAAGACCGTGCGTCTGACCTCTGCGTTTCTCAGCAGCATGTGCTTCTCGCCCGTCCTCGTCTAGCCCTGGGCACGGTAGCCCATGCCGCGGACGGTAACGATCAGGCGCGGGTCGGCCGGGTCGTCCTCGAGCTTGTCGCGCAGGCGCTTTATGTAGACGGAGAGCGTGTTCTCCTCCACGTAGGCTCCGGCGTCGTCCCAGAGTGAGTCGCGGATCATGTCGCGCGTGACGATTCTTCCCGCGTTCTTGGCGAAGAGCAGGAGCAGCCGGTACTCCAGCGCGGAGAGCGGCACCTCACGGCCGTCCTTCTCGGCGCGGGCGCGGTCGAGGTCGATGGTCACCGGGCCCAGAGAGAGCGTCGAGCGCTCCGGGCGGGCGCGGCGGATCGCGGCCTGCACGCGCGCCACGAGCTCGCGCGGGCGGAAGGGCTTTGCGATGTAGTCGTCCGCGCCCATGCCGAGGCCCGTCACCGTGGAGAGCTCGTCGTCGGCGGCGGTGAGGAAGATCACGGGAACCTCGGGCGTCACGTGCTTGATCGCGTTGCAGACGGCGAACCCGCTGCCCTCGGCCAGCGTGAGGTCAACGAGCGCGAGCGCGATGTCGGCGTGCGGCGCGCAGGCGAGCTCCACGGCGCCGGCCTGGGTGGGGGAGGACAGCACGGCGTAACCCTCGTTGGCCAGGAGCTCGGAGAGTCCCTCCACAATCAGCGGGTCGTCCTCCGCGAGCAGTATGCGCAGCATGGTCCTCCCTTCGTTGCCTGCATCCGAGTATAGGGGCCGAGAAGGACGCGGGCCCGTGACGCTTCCGTCACGGTTTCCCTGTGAACGGCATGTTACGCGGCGGTTAGCGGTCAGAAACCATGTCGGAGCCGCGAGGGGAGGACCAGATGTTGCGCGCGCAACATGTCCGAGGTTTCAACGTACTAGGGAGGGATACATGAACGGAATCGTCATCGTGCTCGTCGCTGCCGTGGTCCTGGCTGCCGGGTACCTGCTCTACGGCCGCTGGCTCGCGCGCACGTGGGGCATCGACGCCGAGGCGCTCACGCCCGCGCGTCGCATGGAGGACGGGAAGAACTTCTCGCCCGCCTCGTGCTTCACGGTCTTCTCGCACCAGTTCAGCTCCATCTGCGGCGCCGGCCCCGTCACGGGCACCATCGCCGCCATGATGTTCGGCTGGCTGCCGGTGCTTCTGTGGGTGCTCGTGGGCGGCATCTTCTTCGGCGCCGTGCACGACTTCGGCGCGCTCTACGCGTCCATGCGCAACAACGGCAAGTCGCTCGCGCAGCTCATCGAGAAGTACATCGGGCGCACCGGGCGCCGCCTGTTCCTGCTGTTCAGCTGGCTCTTCACGATCATCGTGATTGCGGCCTTCGTGGACATGGTCGCCGGCACGTTCGTGGCGACCTTCGACGCCGCGGGCGCCGTCGACACCGCCGTCTCCTACGCGGGCGGCGCGGCCGGCACGATCTCGATCCTGTTCACCTTCGTCGCCATCGCCTTCGGCTGGATCAACCGTCGCTTTGGCCTGTCCGGCTGGAAGGAGCTCCTGCTCGCCGTCGTGCTCTTCGTGCTCATGTTCGCGGTTGGCATGCAGGTCCCCGTTTACCTGGACAAGCTCGGCTGGTTCGCCGTCATCACGGTGTACCTGCTCTTCGCGGCGGCCATGCCGATCCAGACGCTCAAGCAGCCGCGCGACTACCTCACCTCGATCATGATGCTCGTCATGATCGTCTGCGCCGTCCTGGGCATCTTCGTGCTCGGCGCGAACGGCGAGGCCGAGATGACCGCCCCGATGGTCGCCGACCTCGGCGCGCTCGCCGCCGGCGGGCAGTACCTCTTCCCGCTGCTGTTCGTCTCCGTGGCGTGTGGCGCGCTCTCCGGCTTCCACAGCCTCGTCTCCACCAACACCTCCTCGAAGCAGGTGGAGAACGAGCGCGACGCGCTGCCCGTGGGCTATGGCGCCATGGTGCTCGAGTCCTTCGTGGGCGTGCTCGCCATCGTGGTCGCGGCGATCATGTTCGCGCAGATCAACACCAGCGGCGCGGGCGGCGCCGCGGTGGGCACCCCGTTCCAGATCTTCTCGCAGGGCGTCGCCCGCGGCATGATGGCCTTCGGCGTGGACGGGACGCTCGCGACCGTCTTCATGACGATGTGCGTCTCGGCGCTGGCCCTCACCTCCGTCGACGCCGTGGCGCGCATCGGCCGCCTCTCGTTCCAAGAGTTCTTCGCCAAGAGCAACGACGCGGCCGAGGAGGCCGGTGCCGGCGCGACCGGCGTGGCCAAGCTCCTCGCCAACACCTGGGTCTCCACGGTGCTCACGCTGGCGCTGGGCCTCGCGCTCGCCTTCGGCGGCTACACCAACATCTGGCCGCTCTTCGGCGCCTCCAACCAGCTGCTCGGCGGCATGACGATGATCATGCTCGCGGTCTTCTGCAAGTGCACCGGCCGCAAGGGCTTCATGCTCTACGTGCCCGTGGCGTTCCTGCTGGTGAGCACCTTCACCTCGCTCGTCCAGAGCATCATCGGCTGCGTGAACGCGCTTGCCGCGAGCGGCGCAGCGGTGATCGCGACCTCGGGTCTGCAGCTCGTCTTCGCGATCCTGCTCGTGGTGCTCGGCCTGATCGTTGCCTACAACTGCCTGAAGGAGCTCTTCGGCAAGGCCGCCGGCTCCATTCCCGACGAGGACCCCGAGTGGTCCGACCTTGGTCGTGAGAACTGCGGGCAGTAGACCTCTTCTTGCTTGATGGCAATGGAGTGGGGACGGGACGCGCGAGCTGCGTCCCGTCCCCGATTTTGTCTTGGTCCGGCAAAATATCTGCAAAAGCGCCGTTCGTGATGAATGGGGGCGGTTCCGTCTGCAAAACCGTCGCTCGTGATGAACGTTTTTCCGTCATCATCCGACGACGGATTCTATTTTCCCATATAAGGTGATGAAAGTTCGAATTATAGGAGCGCATATCGGTGAAATCGTTCATCACGAGCGACGGTTCTGCAGCCGAGAAGCCAGCCTTTCATCACGAGCGGCCGAAGTGCACGAAGGCGGGGCGAGCCGACGGCTCGTCCCGCCCGTTCTCGCTACTGGACCCCCGGGATGCTCGGGATCGTGGCGAAACCCGCCTCAAGCTCCTCGTCGGATGGCACGTGGTCCTCCATCTCGCCGCGGTTGAACTTGTCGTAGGCCACCATGTCGAAGTAGCCCGTGCCCGTGAGGCCAAAGAGGATGGTCTTGGCCTCGCCGGTCTCGCGGCAGCGCTCGGCCTCGCGCATCGCCACGAGGATGGCGTGGGCGCTCTCGGGCGCGGGCAGGATCGTCTCCAGCTTGGCGAACTTCTCGCCCGCCTCGAAGACCTCGGTCTGGCGCACGGCCACGGCCTCAAGGTAGCCGTCGTGGCGCAGCTTGGACACGATCGGGCTCATGCCATGGTAGCGCAGGCCGCCCGCATGGTCGGGGCTCGGGATGAAGCCGTTGCCGAGCGTGTACATCTTGCAGAGCGGGCAGGTCTGGCCGGTGTCCGCGAAGTCGTAGGCGTAGCGGCCGCGCGTGAGCGAGGGGCAGCTCGCGGGCTCCACGGCGACGAAGCGCGTGTCCGGGCGCTCGCCGCGCAGCTTGTCGCGCATGAACGGGGCGATGAGGCCGCCGAGGTTGGAGCCGCCGCCCGCGCAGCCGATCACGATGTCCGGGTACTCGCCGAGCTCGGCGAGCGCCTCGTAGCTCTCGAGGCCGATCACGCTCTGGTGCAGCACCACCTGGTTGAGGACGCTGCCGAGCTGGTAGCGCCCGCGGTTCTCCGGCACGTGGAGCGCCCGCTCCACGGCCTCGGAGATGGCGGTGCCGAGAGATCCTGTGGAGTCGGGGTGCTCGGCCAGGATGCGCCGGCCGACCTCGGTGGTGGCACTCGGCGAGGGCGTCACCGAGGCGCCGAAGGTCTCCATGATGTTGCGGCGGAACGGCTTCTGCTCATAGGAGCACTTGACCATGAAGACGTCGAGGTCGAGCCCGTAGTGCGCCGCGGCCTCGGCGAGCGCGGTGCCCCACTGGCCGGCGCCGGTCTCGGTGGTGATGGTGGAGAGGCCCTGCGCCGCGGCGTAGTAGGCCTGCGCGAGCGCGGAGTTGAGCTTGTGCGAGCCGCTCGTGTTGTTGCCCTCGAACTTGTAGTAGATGTGCGCGGGGGTGTCCAGCGCACGCTCCAGGTTGTACGCGCGGCAGAGCGGGCTCGGCCGGTAGACCTTGTACATCTCCAGCACGGGCGCCGGGATCTCGAAGTAGGGGGTGTCGTCGTCGAGCTCCTGGTTGATGAGGGCGTCGGCGAAGACGGGCGCGAGGTCGGCGTGCGTGGCAACGGCGCCGTTCGGCAGGCGCATGGGCTCGGGCTTCTCGGGCATGTCGGCGCGCAGGTTGTACCAGGCGGTAGGGATCTGCTGCTCGCTGAGGTAGGTGCGGTAGGGGGTGGTGCCGGTCATGACGCGCTCCTTTCGCAGTCGGTTCTTCGCGCACAAGAAAAGGGCCCCCGGAACTGAGTCCGAGGGCCCTTATGTATGCGCGAGCGGCCTCGTCAGTCCGAGAGGGGAGTCGTCCTTGTCCACCACCACGCACCAGCGCCGGCCACGGCCGGGGCGCCGAGAAGAGCGATGTGCGCGAGACGGGACATTGACGGCATCCTTTCGGAGACGATTGAGGGCAGCTTACCCAGAGATTGTTTCGTCGACGTTAACGATCGGAGACGAATCGTCGGCGACGTCGCGCGCGGGGCGGCGCAGCAGGGCGCGGGCGGCACGCTCGTCCGGGTACGCGCCGGCGAGAAGGGCATGGAACCGCTCGTCGTGGCTCGGCTCCAAGAGGTGCGCGAGCTCGTGCGCCACGACGTAGTCCAGGCAGGTGGGCGGGTAGGCTGCCAGGCGCACGTTGACGCGGATGCGCGCGGTGCGCGGCGTGCACGAGCCCCAGCGCGTGGACATGGCTCGCAGCTGCCAGCCGGCGGCGCGCACGCCGAGTGCGGCCTCCATGCGCGCGGCGACCTCGGGCAGCCTCGCCGCCAGCTCGGTACGGTAGAGCTCGTCGGGGGAGGTCTCGGCGGGCAGTGCCACGAGCGTGCCCCAGAGCGGGACGAGCCCGTCGTCGGGCACGTCGGCGCGCGGCTCCCGTCGTTTGACGTGCCTGCGCAGCCAGGCCTCATGCGCGTCCAGGAAACGCTGAGCCTCGACGAGCCGGCAGCGCGCGGGGACGGACAGGTGCGCCGAGCCGTCGGCGCGCACCCGCAGGCTGAGCCGCCGAACGCGCTTGCGCTCCACCTCGACGGGGACGCCGCCCGGCCCGCCCGCGAACAGGGTCATGGTTGTGGTTCTTCTCGTCATGGGCGCATTGTAGCGCGGCCTCGTCCCGGGGCTCAGAAGAACACGTCCAGCAGCGCGTCCACGAGGAGGAAGATCGCGACGACGCCGACGAGCCCGAGCACGCGATGGCCCTTGGGGCGCTCGTCGCCCGCGGGCAGCTCCCCGGCTCGATGAAGCGCGCCACCTCGCGGGTCACGCGCAGGTCGCAGTCACGCTCGAGCCGCCATCGCCGCCAGGCTCCGGACGTCCACGAGCGTCTTGCCCCGCTCCCAGTTGCTGACGGTCTGTCTTGTGACGTGCAGGCGCTCGGCCAGCGCCTCCTGGCTCCAGTCGCGCGCCAGCCGATCGTTTCCTTGTCGAGTCCGGTCATGGGGCCCCTCTCGACGCCAAGCATGCCACAGCGGCGCCCGACTGTCTGTCAAAAGGCTTTTGCGGCGGGGTCGTCTCCTGCCGGCGCCCCGGGCGAGTGACGGGTTTTACGGCCTGCGGGGCGAGAAGAACGGTCGCAAACCGTAAAACCCGTCGCCCAGGAGCGGTCAGCCGAGAAGGCCCTCCCAGCCCACGATCCAGCGGTCCGCGGCGCGGCGCAGCTCCGCGGCGGGCTGGCGCGGGTCGCTGCTGGCCACGGCCACCGTCGCCATGCCTGCCCGCGCCGCGGAGAGCGTGCCGGGCAGGATGTCCTCGAACACGACGCAGTCCGCGGGGGCCGCGCCCATCCGCCGGGCGGCCTCGAGGTAGATGTCCGGGTGGTCCTTGCCGCGCGCGACCTCGCGCCCGCAGACCACCTCGTCGAAGAGCCCGCTCACGTCCACGTGACGCATCGCGCCGAGAACGTGCGGGTCGTTGGTGGTGGCGAGGACCACGCGCACCCCGCGCGACCGGAGCGCGCGCACATACGCCTCGGCGCCCGGCCGCAACCGGACCTCGCTCTCGTAGAGTGCCGCCCCCAGGCGGTTCCACTCGTCCACGATGTCGACCACCTCGTCGCGCAGGCGGTAGCGCTCCACGCACCACTGCGCGCCCGCTGCGAAGCCGAGCGTGGCGAGCGTGGTCGAGGCGTCCTCGTCGAAGGGGAGCCCGCGCGAGGAGAAGAAGATCTCGTCGACCTGCCGCCAGAGCGGCCAGGTCTCCGCCAGCGTCCCGTCGAAGTCGAAGATCGCCGTCGAGAAGGACGGCGGCCAGAGGCTCACCTGCCGCGCGTCGCTCATCGGTCGGGCTCGTCCTCGATCGAGCGGTACACGCCCAGCACCACGTCGTCGCGCAGCACCGAGCAGAGCGCCCGCACGAGGTCGCGCCCCACGCCGAAGAGCTCCGCGTCGATGGCGGCGCCGGATGCCTCAAGCAGCACCGTGCCCACCTCCTCGGTGGGGGCGAGCGGGATGTCCTCGGCCACGAGGGCGCTCCTGACCTGGTCCTCCGTGAGGGAGGAGCCGGAGGCGTCCCCGACCCGCCCGATGAGGGCGACCACGGCGAGCCCCGCCACCAGCACGGGCGCCCCGAGCCGCGCGCACGCGAGCTGATAGCATGCCTGGGCGGCGAGCACGTTGCCCTGCTGCCACTGCAGCTGGGACATCCGCAGGTACGCAAGGCCGATCGTCTCGCCGTCGTGCGCGAGGGAGAGCAGGCGCCGAAGCTCGTCGGCCGCTGCCGCGACGTCCCCGCTCACCTCGAGGCATTGCGACAGGTGCAGGCTCGCCTGCGTGGAGAGGGGCGCGACCTCGCACGCGAGCCGCGCGTGCGCGAGCGCCTCGCCCATGTCCCCGCGGGCGAGCGCGCAGGCGGAGACGATCAGGTGGCCCTCGAGGTAGGCGTCCGGCGCGAGCCGGGCTCGGAGGTTCCGCCCGCCCGCGAGGCGGTTGTAGAGCACGCGGTCCGCATAGGTTCCGAACGTCCTCCAGGCGACGCCGGGCGCGTCGGAGAAGGCGCCGGCGTCGCCGGCGGGGGCGAGGGCGGAGCGGGCGCTCTTCTCGGCGGCCTCGAGGTCGTGGGAGCGGTAGGCCGCTCGCGCCGCGGCGACGCCGCGCTCGAGCGCGCCGCCTCCCACGAAGGACTCCGCGATCGCGAGCGGGTCGTCGTCGAGCGTCCCGTCTATCAGGGCCTCCACGCAGCACCGCGCCGCGCGGCGCACGTCCTCGGGTGTCCCCTCGCCGCCCACGGCGAGAAGCGCCCTCACGTTCTGCGAGGTGGAGGTTCCCAGCTGCCGCACGAGCTCGTCCGCCGCGCGCCTGCGCGCGGCCGCCTCGTCTATGCCGAGGTCGCGCCTGAGCTCGCCGCCGAGCTCGTGCGCCAGGGCCGGGCCGAGTCGCTCCTCCGAGAGCTCGACCGGGTCCCATCGACGGGCGGGGCACAGGAGCTCGTCGTCCAGCGAGAAGCCCTGGGCCACGGGTGCGAGGACGCGGGCGTCCCCGTCGAGGGCGACTCCCGCGTCCCGCATGACGGCCCAGGGGTCGACCGGGCCCTCGAGGTCCATCCCCTCGACCAGGGCCCGCGTGAGCCGAGCCGAGTAGTAGCAGGTGTGGGACGAGCCGCTGTCCTCGACGCCGGCGACCCAGACCTCGTCCAGCTCGGGCGCAACGAGCAGCACATAGGCGGCGAGAAGCACGCCCACGCGCAGGTTGTACTCGCTCGCCGCGCGGCGCCGCATCTCCGCGGTTGAGGCGACGATCCCGAGCCCGTCGACGCGGGCGGTCGCAGGCCAGATGCGCGGTGGCACGACGTCGACCTCGAAGGCGGCCCGCCCTCCGGCGACGTTGACGCGGAACCGTGCCGTGAGGCGGTAGGGGAGGCGCGCGGACTCGATGGCCTCGGATATCGCGGAGCGCACGGCCCACTCACCGCGCGCCGGGCTCTCCCGCCGTGCGGCGAGGCGCGCCGCCTGGGCGACGACCGAGCGGGCGCAGCGGCTCTCGAAGGCCACGAGGTCCTCGAGGCTCGCGGCGTCGGCGTCCGGGAGCCCCAGCGCGGCGAGAAGCGCGGCGTTGAGGGCGGCCTCCACGCGAAGTACCTTGAGCTTGGCGAGCCAGGTCACCTCGTTGTCATCTATGCGCAGGTAGAAGAGGCCGGAGGTGTTGGGCCGCACCACGCGCAGCGACGGCAGGGAGACGCCATCGGCCCCGGAGAGGTCTGCCTCGTCAAGGCGCTCGGCGAGATGGGTCTCGAGGGCGCTCGGCTCGGCGCCGGCCTCGGCGGTCTCGGTCCTCGAGCGGACGTCGGAGACGAAGGACCGCAGGACCCGCACCGGGTCCGGCGAGCTCGCAAGGCGCTTCGAGAGGGCCTCGAGGTCGAGGTGGGAGGCTGCGGCCGCCTCGGCCGTCGCGGCGCCCGCCGCCGTCGACCCGTCGCGCTCGCCGGCGTCCTCGGTGCCTACGAGCGCGGCGAAGAGCCTCCCGAGCCGTCCGCGCTGCTCGTCGCGTCCCCGCTCGTCCATGGGCACCTCCTCTCCCGACTGTCCCTTCCCCTTATATTCCCCTAACGGGCGCGCCTCGTCCCGTCGATGATCGACTCGCGGTGGTTGATGCGACGGACGAAGAGCCCGCTCAGGAGCTTCGGCTCGAACCAGGTGGACTTGGGCGGCAGGGTCAGGCCCTCGTCGGCGGCGGCAACGAGCTCCCGCGTCGTGGTGGGGAAGAGCGAGAACGCGACGCCCCTCTCGCCCGCGCGGCGCTCGAGCTCCGCGGTCCCGGCGACGCGCCCGACGTAGGTGACCCTCGGGTCGTCCGTGGGGTCGTCGACGCCCAGGACGGGTCCGAGCACGCGGTCCTGCAGGACGGAGACGTCCAGCCCGGCTACCGCGCCCTCGGGCCTCGGGCCCTCGAGCGCGAGCTCGCGCCAGGCGCCGAACGCGTACATCCCGAAGCGCCCTCGCTCGGACGGCTCCACGGGCTCCGCGCGCCGCTCGCCGACCGAGAGGCCCGCCGCGGAGAGGGCCTCGACCAGGGATGCCTCGTCGAGGCCGTTCGCGTCGGTGACGACGCGGTCGTAGGCGCGGACGCTCAGCTGCCCAACCGGGAAGAGCGCTCCGAGGAAGTAGTTGTACGCCTCGCCGCCCGAGCAGTGGTCGCCCTCGTCGGTCCGGATGGAGCGGCACACGCGCTCCGCCGCGGCGGCGCGATGATGGCCGTCGGCGATGTAGGCGCGGTCGACGTGCTCCATCATCAGGCGGAGGGACTCCACCGCGGCGGGTCGCGCCACGCGCCAGACGGTGTGGCGGACGCCGGACCCGTCCTTGAAGTCGTAGAGCGGCTCGGCGGCCTCCGCCGCCTCGACCAGGGCCTCGAGCACGGGGTTTCCCTGGTAGGCGAGAAGGACCGGGCCCGTCTGGCAACAGGTCGCGGAGATGTGGCGGGTGCGGTCCTCCACCTTGGCGGGGCGCGTGAGCTCGTGACGGCGGATCATGCCGTTGGTGCAGTCGTCGACGGAGAACGCCGCGACGATGCCGGTCTGCTCGTGGCCGGCGTCGCGCAGGCGCCAGAGGTAGAAGCAGGGGGTGCCGTCGCGCAGCAGCGTGCCGTCGGCGACGCGTTCGGCGAGAAGGTCGTGGGCATGTGCGTAGACGTCGTCCGCGCAGGGGTCGTGGTCGGTCGGGAAGGCGGTCTCGGGACGGTCCACGGCAAGGAACGTGCCGGGGTGGGCGGCGACGTAGGCGGCCGCGCCAGCCCGATCAAAGACGTCGTAGGGCGGCGCGGCGAACTCCTGCGCCCGCTCGGGACGGGGTCGGTAGCAGGTGATGGGCTCGACGTGCATGTGGCCTCCTCGCTCGCGCTTTCGTGCAGCCATGATACCGCAGCCGCGCGCCGTGGCCCGGGAGCCCCGGCGATTCCGGGACGGCGCCCCCGCGCGCCCCGCGGTATCATTGCGACACGCACGGCAACGGCGAGGAGGGCGCATGGCACGTTCGGACGCGACCGCCGCGGGCAGAAGGCTCGTGATCTTCGACTTCGACGGCACCCTTGCCAACACGGTGCCGGCCATAATGGGCACGGCGCGGACGGTGCTCGCGCGCCACGGCCTCGACGACGAGGCGATGGGCGACCTCACCCGTCTCGTGGGCCCGCCCTTCCCGCAGGCCTACGAGTGGGTGTACGGCTTCTCCCCGGAGGAGGCCGCCCAGATCACCGCGGAGTACCGTGCGATCTACAACGAGATAGGCGCGGCGGCGTGGCCGCTCTTCCCCGGCGTGCGCGACATGCTCGAGCGCGTGCGCGCCGCGGGCCGCCTCATGGCCGTCGCCTCCTCCAAGCAGATGCGCATGATCGCCCGCGCGCTCGACGACGACGGAATCTCGGACCTCTTCGACGTGGCGCTCGGGAAGACGAGCGACGAGGAGGGAGACAAGGTCTCGCTGATCAGGCACGCGATGCGCGAGCTCGGCGTCGGGCCGGACGAGACCGTCATGGTCGGTGACCGTCACCACGACGTGGACGCCGCGGCGGCGTGCGGCGTGCCCTGCGTCGGCGTCACCTACGGCGGGGCGGCCCGTCCCGGCGAGCTCGAGGAGGCCGGCGCCTGCGAGCTCGCCGACACGGTCGAGCAGCTGGCGCACGTCCTTCTCGGCACGCGCTGGGCCTGCGCACGCCGACCGCTCGTCCCGCTCGGCGGTAACGTCCCCCTCCCGAACGGGTAGAAGGGTCAGCATGGAAGGGGCGCGCTGCGCGCCGGAGAAGCGGAGAAGGGATTGACATGGCGGACTTTGACCTGACAGAGGGCCTTCGCAAGATGTTCCTCGCCGGCGTGGGCGCCGTGGCCACGGGCGCCGAGAAGACCCAGGAGGTCGTCGAGGAGCTGGTCAAGAAGGGCGAGCTGACGGTCGAGCAGGGCAAGACGCTCAACCAGGAGCTCACCCGCAAGGCCAAGGAGGCCATCGACAACACCTCCGAGAACGCCGTCCGCGCGCGCATGAAGGCCATGACGGCCGAGGAGCGCGCCGCGTTCGCCGCCAAGGTCGCGCAGATGGCGGCCGAGATCGACGAGGCCTCGGTGAAGGTTGACGTCGAGGGGGGCCCCGAGGACGCGGACGACGCCGAGTAGGGACGTCGGCGTGGCGCACGACGAGAAGAACGAGGAGCTCGAGCGAGCGACCGACCCCGAGGCGCCTGCCGAGGGGGGGACGGCGCCCGTCGTGGCAGATGCCGCGGAGGGCGACGTGCCCGGGGCGGGGGAGCACCCCGACGAGGCGGCGGCGCGGGTCTCGCGCACCGCCCAGGACTCCCTCGACGCGTGGTACGAGCGGGTGAGCCGGGAGTCGCTTCTCGGCGAGAGCCAGACCATTGGGCTCTTCGGCGGCCGCCGTGACGACGAGCACGCGCTCAGCCGCGGCTCCCGCCTGGCGCGCATCGGCGAGATCCTGCAGATCGTGCGCCGCTACGACATCTTCCACGGGCTCACGCCCAAGGGTCTGAGGCGCATGCTCGAGGAGCTGGGCCCCACCTTCGTCAAGGCGGGGCAGATTCTCTCCATGCGCTCCGAGATCCTGCCCGAGGGCTTCACGCGCGAGCTCGGACGCCTGCGCACCGAGGTCCAGCCCATGGACCGCGACGCGGTGCTCGCCGCGCTGCGCGCCGAGTACGACCGTCCGATCGAGGAGATCTTCGACGCGATCGACGACCGCCCCCTGGGATCGGCGTCGGTCGCCCAGGTGCACAAGGCACGCCTGGTGACCGGCGAGCTCGTCGCCGTCAAGGTCCAGCGCCCCCACGTGCAGGAGATCATGGCGCAGGACATCTCGATCATGCGCTCGCTCGCGCGCTACGCGAGCCGCTTCATGGGGGACGAGCAGTTCGTCGACCTGCAGTCGGTGGTGGACGAGCTCTGGCAGAGCTTCCGCGAGGAGACGGACTTCCTCGTGGAGGCGAGGAGCCTCGAGGAGTTCCGCCGCAACAACGCCGGGTACGCCTTCATCGACTGCCCCAAGCCCTATCCCGCGCTGTGCACGCGCCATGTGGTGGTCATGGACTACGTGGAGGGCATCCCGATCAACGACACCGCCCGTCTCGTGGCCGAGGGCTACGACCTCGCCGAGATCGGGACCAAGCTGGCCGACAACTACACGAGCCAGATGCTCGACGACGGCTTCTTCCACGCCGACCCGCACCCCGGCAACCTCGTGATCGTCGGCGGCAAGATTGTCTACCTCGACCTCGGCATCATGGGGCGCCTCTCCAGCCACGACCGCTCGGCCATGGGCACGATGGTGAGCGCCGTCGCGCGCTGCGACTCCCCGGGACTCGCCGAGGGCCTCATGCGCTTCTCGGTGTCCGACACCGCTGACGTCGACCAGGCGCACCTGCTCGCCGACCTCGACGCCATCGTCGCGGACTACGGCCTGGCCGACCTGTCGGACCTGGACGTCGGCGCGTTCATGAGCTCGCTGATCTCCATGGCCCGGAAGGACGGCATCGAGCTCCCGAGCTCGGTCACGATGCTCGCGCGCTCGCTCGTGACGCTGGAGGGCACGGTCCATGACCTGCTGCCCGACGCCTCCATCGTGGAGATCATCCACGCTCACCTGCGTGCCCACTCAACCGTCGGCGAGCTCGCCGCGCGCGAGGGGAAGCGGCTGGCGCGGGAGAGCGTCGCCGCCACGCACGGGCTTCTCGGCGCGGCCCAGGAGGCGGGGCTTGCCATGCGGATGCTCACGCGCGGGCAGCTGCGCGTGAACCTCGACTTGGCGGGCACCGAGGACCCGCTCGAGGACCTCTCGCGCATCGCCAACCGAATGACGATGAGCGTGATCATCGCCGGCCTGTTCATAGGCTCGTCCGTGGTCTACTACGCGCGCATCAAGCCGGTCATCTTTGGCATCCCCATCATCGGCTTCCTCGGCTACCTCGCCGCCTTCGTGCTCTGCGTCTGGGTGGCCCAGGACATCATCCGCGAGAGCCGGCGCCGGCGGAGGCGCTAGGCGCCCTCGGCGGCGGCCTTTCAGGGGCTGCCGAGCAATGTGACGACTGCGTGAGGGTTTTCCCGTTCCTGAACGCCCGCGCTCCCAGGGCTGACTTTGGGCAGAAGAGAGTAATCAGCCGGCCCGGACGGTCCGGACCGTTTCTCTGGAGGAAACCTCATGGAGCGTTACGACTCGAACTTCGACCACGTGGGCGACTTCGTCGACCGCTGGAACTCCGGCCTGCGCCACGCGCGCGTCTGGATGGTCGCGATCGGCGTGCTGCTCATGCTCGCGGGTTTCGCGACCGCGGCCGCGCCCTACGGCGTCTATGCCTTCATCCAGGGTGCCGCCGCCGCGGCGCTCGTGGTGGGTGGAGTCGCCGGGATCGCGTCGTACGTGCATACCCCGGAGCTCTTCCGCAGCCCCGCGACGCTCGTCATGGGGGTGCTCAACGCGCTTCTCGGCCTGATGCTGATGACGCTGCCCGCCTACCTCACCGCGGGGACGGTCGTGTTCCTGCTGGCGTTCCTGTTCATCGTCTCCGGCGCAGAGCGGATCACCTATGCGCGTCGCATGCGCTACTTCGGTCTGCCCAACGCCGGCATGGCGACCGTCACGGGCGTGCTCAACGTGGCATGCGGCCTGGTCTTCTTCCTCATGCCCGCGTTCTTCGGCGTCGTGATCGGCTACGTGCTGGCCGCCTACCTCATCGTCGACGGCGCCAGCCTGCTCGTGGAGGCCATCTCGATGCGCCCGATCGAGCGGTAGCGCCGTCAGCGTCGCGTATCCCGAGGTTTGGGACCTTCCTGGCTGGGCTCGATGCTCATCCCGGAATCGGCGGCCTTCCGCGTCCCCGCGCCTCGCCCGTCCGGGAATCCGGGACCTTCCCCGCGACCCTCGCCGATTTCGGGACACGCTCTTCTCGCCGGGCGAGAAACCCAAGGATTTTCGGACGGGTTTTCCTCCTGAGTGCGGAACCCCGGAAAATCCTGGACGTCACTCGCCCACAATCAGAGAACCCCGCCGATTCCGAGACCACCGTCGCAGGATGTCTCCCGTGCGGTCACTCCAGTCCGTACGCCTCGAGTGGAACCAAGTCGACGGGCGGCGCCTTCGGGTCGTCCGCCTCGTCGGATGCGCGCCTCGCCTGCGCCGCACGCGCGCGCCCGTTCCAGTTCACACCGTCGATGAGCTCAAGCTCGTCGTGCAGCCACTGACGGAGAGACCTCCTGCGCCCTGCCTCCGACTTCGTGAGGTGCGGTCGCTCCAGCCCGAGGTCCGCCCGCGCCCGCGCCACGATGTCATCCATGTAGGCGAGGTCGTCGTAGAGCTGCTTGGTGAGGACGTAGTTCTTGAAGTTGACCGCGAGCATCTCGTTGTGTCGACGGACGTCGCGCTCGTAGCCTTCGAGCGTCCCGTGGATGTTGCCGTTGTAGTCGAAGGAGACTCCGGAAAAGGGCGCGTCCGGCCGCGTCGCCCCCAACAGGACATCCGGCTTACGCACGCCGGGGGCAAGCGCCATGCCAAGGCGCACAACCGCTATCGGCTCGTTCATGGAGAGGACGTTCAGGTGCTCGCCGCCCAGGGCCGGCTTGAGCCCCAGTCGCATGGACAGACGCGTCTCGTAGGGCGAGGCGGACCGTTCGCAGGCTACCGCAAGCGCGGCACGGACCTGCGCCGAACCGGGGACGGGGCCGAGCGCCTCGAGGTGTGCGGCCATGCGCTCGCGGTTGGTGAGGGGCTGGCGACGACTGAACATGCCACCCTCGAGGCTGGGTGCGATCGCGTAGCCCCCCATGAGCTCACCAAGAAGGAACACAAGCTCAAGAAACGTGAGCTGGGGTGCCATCTGAACGGCCACGTGCTCCGGCGAGGCGCAGCAAAGACCGTCCCCCAGCCGGATGACCGAGCCCTCGGGAAGGGGGATGCGCGATACGTGGACCTTGAGGAGGCCTTGCGGGCCCCGCGGACCCTTGCGACTGACGGTGACGTTGATCGGCTTCGTGAGCTGCGGGAAACGAGCGACCAGCGAGGCGATCTCCTCGCCGGTGGGCACCTCCTCCGGAATCTCTGCGCTCTCGCGCCCGCCGCCCTCGAGACGTCGCCTCATCGCCGTGGACCTGAGGACCTCGAGTGCCGTTGCATGTGATATGAATGCTCCCATGAGAGAAGCCTAGCGTCCTCCAGGCGGCGCTTCCGCGAGCTTGGGAGAAACTCGTTCGCGAATCTGACCGAAACTTTCCGGAGCTGCACCTTCCCAGCTAAGCGCCATTTCTCGGCAAGGCCTGACCACGCGCTCACACGGGGAGGTGGTACCGCTCGCCGGTTGCGACGAGCGCGGCGAGAAGAACCGGTGACATGTGCGCACAATTGCAATCGCCGTCTAGGAATCTCCGGGTTTCTCGTTCGTCTGCATGCGTCCGTCCCGGAATCGGCGGCCTTCCGCGCCCCGGCGCCTCGCCCGTCCGGGAATCCGGGACCTTCCCCGCGAACCCCGCCGATTCCGGGACCGCCCTGCCGTGCGGCCGGGGAACCCCGCCGATTCCGGGACGCGCGTGTCTGCCGAAGACAAAGCTCGCCGACGTCCCGGAGGGAAGTTCCGCGCAGCGCACTTCTCAAAGGGATGCCGGGGCCGTCCCCCGCGCGAGGTCCTTCTCGCTACTCGAGCTCGAAGGCGCCGGTGTAGAGCTGGTAGTACGTGCCCCTCTTGGCGATCAGCTCGTCGTGGGTGCCGCGCTCGATGATGCGGCCGTGGTCGAGCACGATGATGACATCGGAGTTGCGGACCGTGCTCAGACGGTGCGCGATCACGAACGTGGTGCGCCCGGTCATGAGCGCGTCCATGCCGCGCTGGACGATGGCCTCGGTGCGCGTGTCGATCGAGGACGTGGCCTCGTCGAGCACCATGACCGGCGGGTCGGCGACCGCGGCGCGCGCGATCGAGAGCAGCTGGCGCTGGCCCTGCGAGAGGGCGGCCCCGTTGTCCGTGAGCATGGTGTCGTAGCCGTCGGGCAGGCGTCGCACGAAGTCGTCGGCGCCGGCCAGGCGCGCCGCCGCCATGCACTCCTCGTCGGTGGCGTCGAGGCGGCCGTAGCGGATGTTGTCCATGACGGTGCCCGTGAACAGGTTCACGTCCTGGAGCACCACGCCGAGCGAGCGCCGCAGGTCCGGCTTCTTGATCTTGTTGATGTTGATCCCGTCGTAGCGGATCTTGCCGTCGGCGATGTCGTAGAAGCGGTTCAGCAGGTTGGTGATCGTGGTCTTGCCCGCGCCCGTGGCGCCGACGAAGGCGACCTTCTGGCCCGGCTTGGCGTAGAGCGAGACGTTGTGGAGCACGGTGTGGCCCGGCTCGTAGGCGAAGTCCACGTCGAAGAGGCGCACGTCGCCGGCGAGTGGGGTGTAGGTCACGGTGCCGTCGCCGTGCGGGTGGCGCCACGCCCACTGGCCGGCCCAGTCGCCGGAGCGGCGGTCGCACTCGCGGACGTTGCCGTCGCGGTCGATCGTGCAGGCCACGAGCTCGACGTAGCCCTCGTCGTGCTCGGCCGGCTCGTCGAGCAGCTCGAAGATGCGCTCGGCGCCGGCGAGGCCCATGACGACGGAGTTCACCTGGTTGGAGATCTGGCCGATCTGGTTGGCGAACTGCTTGGTCATGTTGAGGAACGGCACCGCCACGGCGATCGTGAGCGGCAGGCCGGAGATCGACGGGTTGGGGATGCCCGTCACGAGGAAGACGCCGCTCGCCACGGCCACCACCACGTAGAGCAGGTTGCCCATGTTCATGAGGATCGGCATGAGCGTGTTGGCGTAGGAGTTGGCCGCGCGAGCCGCGGCCTCGAGCTCGTCGTTCAGCGCGTCGAAGGCGGCCTCGGTCTGGCGCTCGTGGCAGAAGACCTTGACGACCTTCTCGCCGTTCATGACCTCCTCGACGTGACCCTCGACCGTGGCCACCGCGCGCTGCGTGCGCAGGAAGTTCTTCGCGGAGCGCCCGGCGAGCGTCTTGGCGAGAAGCGCCATGATCGCGGCGCCTCCCACCACGACGAGCGCGAGCGGCAGGCTGTAGTAGATCATGATGGCGCCCACGGAGATAAGCATGAGCGTCGTGAGGAACAGCTGCGGCAGCGACTGCGCGATCATCTGGCGCAGCGCGTCGACGTCGTTGGTGTAGTAGCTCATGACGTCGCCGTGCGGGTGCGTGTCGAAGTAGCGGATCGGCAGGTCCTGCATGTGGTCGAACATGAGGCAGCGGAACTTCTTGAGCGCGCCCTGGGTGAGGATTGCCATGAGCTGCTGCCACACGGCGTTGCAGATCAGGCTCAGGAAGTACATGACGGCGAGGATCGCGGCATTCTTGAAGACCAGCGGCTGCGCGGTCGCCCAGTCGCCGCTCTCCCAGAACTCGCCCACGATGGTGAGGCAGCGCTCCATGAAGATGTTGGGCGTCGCCTGGACGACGCACTGGACGAGGATGCAGACGGCAACGGTCGGCAGCATGACGGGGTAGAACGTGCGCAGCATCTTGATGACGCGCAGCGCCGTGCGCCCGATCGACTTGGGCGCGCGTCCGCGCGCGGCGGCGGGCTTATCGGCCATTCTCGGTCACCTCCAGCTCGTCGAGGTTCTTCTCGTCGTGGCTCTGCTTGTTCTGCGAGAGGTAGACCTCACGGTAGATCGCGTTGCGGCGCAGCAGCTCCTCGTGGGTGCCCACGTCGTTGATGCGTCCCGAGTCCATGACCACGATGCGGTCGGCGTCCTCCACGCTCGAGGTGCGCTGGGCGATGATGATCTTGGTGGTCTTTGGCAGGTAGCTCTTGAAGCCCTCGCGGATGAGCTTGTCGGTCTTGGTGTCGACGGCGCTCGTCGAGTCGTCCAGGATGAGGATCTTCGGGCTCTTGAGCAGGGCGCGCGCGATGCACAGACGCTGCTTCTGACCGCCGGAGACGTTGGTGCCGCCCTGCTCGATGTGGGTGTCGTACTTGTCGGGGAAGGTCTGGACGAACTCGTCCGCCTGGGCGAGCTTGGCCGCCTCGACGATCTCCTCGTCCGTGGCGTCCTGCTTGCCCCAGCGCAGGTTGTCCTTGATCGTGCCCGAGAAGAGCACGTTCTTCTGGAGCACCATGGCAACGGCGTTGCGCAGCGTGTCGAGGTCGTAGTCGCGCACGTCGACGCCGCCCACGCGCACGGTGCCCTCGGTGACGTCGTAGAGGCGCGGGATGAGCTGGACGAGCGTGGACTTTGCCGAGCCCGTGGAGCCGATCACGCCGATGACCTCGCCGCTCTTGATGTGCAGGTCGATCTCGCGCAGGGCCTCGTGGTTCTTGTCGCCCTTGTAGGAGAAGCCCACGTGGTCGAAGTCGATCGAGCCGTCCGGCACCTCCATGACGGGGTTCTCGGGCTGCTCGATCGTGGTCTTGGCGTCGAGCACCTCGAAGATGCGGCGCGCGTTCTCCTCGCTCATGACGACCATCGCGAAGATCATGGAGAGCATCATGAGGCTCATGAGCATCATGAAGCCGTAGGTGATGAGCGACGAGAACTGGCCCACGTCCAGAAGCTCCCCGCGCGTGGAGACGATCGCGTAGGAGCCCGCGTAGATCACGAACACCATGACGGTGTAGACGCAGAAGTTCATGATCGGGGCGTTGAGGGCGAGGATGCGCTCGGCGTGCGTGAAGTCGCGCTGGACCTCGCCCGCGGCGGCGTCGTACTTCTGCTTCTCATAGTCCTCGCGGACGTAGGACTTGACCACGCGGATGCCGGAGAGGTTCTCCTCGGCGCGCTCGTTCAGGGCGTCGTACTTGCGGAAGATGCGACGGAAGATCGGCGTGACCTTGCGCACCACGGCGAGAAGCGCCACGGCGAGCACCGGGATGACCACCACGAAGACGACGGCGAGCCAACCCGCCATGCTGTAGGCGGCGATGAAGGCGAGCACGAGCATGAAGGGCGAGCGGATGGCCGTGCGGATGAGCATCATGTAGGCCATCTGGACGTTCATGACGTCCGTGGTGATGCGCGTCACGAGCGAGGAGCCCGAGAAGCGGTCGATCACCGCGAAGGAGAAGGTCTGGATGTTGTAGAACATGTCCTTGCGCAGGTTCTTGGCAAAGCCCGTTGCGGCCTTCGCGCAGGTGAGGCCGGCCGCCGCGCCGAAGGCGAGCGAGACGAGCGTCATGAGGGCGAGAAGCCCGCCGGTGGAGAGGATCTCCGAGAGGTCCGCGCCCGCCTTGATCGCGTCGATGAGGTCGGCGGTGAGCAGCGGGATCAGCACCTCGAAGACGACCTCGCCGAGCACCAGCAGGGGAGTGGCGACGGCGGCGCCCCTGTACTGGCGGATGCTCCCCATGAGGCGACGCATGATCTGGGGATACGTCATGTGCGCCGCGGTCTTCTCGAACTGCTGATCAGCGGCTAGTTCCTGCTGCATGCGGCCTCCTCTCGCCCCTTGGCCTCGATCTTCTCCCAGTGCGCGGACAGGCGGTCGAGAAGGTCGAGCAGACCCTCGGTCTCGTCGGCGTCCAGGCAGCCGAAGGCCTCCTTCTCGAACTCCATCCTGCTCTCCACGAAGGCGCGGGCACGACGGGTGCCCTCGTCGGTGAGGGTGAGCGTGAGCTGGCGCCGGTCGGTCTCGGAGCGCTCGCGGGAGAGCAGGCCCTCCGCCTCGAGCTTGGTCACGACCTCGGAGAGCGAGGCGGACGTGATGCACGACGCCTCCTGGAGCTCGCGCTGCGTCATGCGCCCGTCATGCGCGAGCAGCTCCACGAGTATGTGCTGCTTGCCGTTCCGTCCGCCCCAATGTTGGTGCAGGTAGTAGCCAAAGTATCCAAGCTTGCGAAGAATCCGCACCTCGATGCTCTGCTGTGTGTCCGCCTCGCACACGGTTCGTCCCTTCCTCGTCCGATGGGCCCCCACAACTCTGCGATGGCCTCCCATAGATGTCAAGGTACCTAGCGATATTTCCATGGTACCTAGCTAGTTGCGTCGTACCCGTCCTAGAATCGCGAGGTTTCTCGCCCGTCGGTCCGGCACCGTCCCGGAATCGGCGACCTTCCGCGTCCCGGCGCCTCGCCCGTCCGGGAATCCGGGACCTTCCCCGCGAACCCCGCCGATTCCGGGACCGCCCTGCCGTGCGGCCGGGGAACCCCGCCGATTCCGGGACGCGCTCTCCTCGCCGGGCGAGAAGGTCGACGATTCCGGGACGGCGTCCCGCCACGGGCGCGGAAGGCCTCCGATTCCGGGACGCGCGTGTCCGCCGAAGACAAAACCCGCCCGTGGGGGCTGGCTACTCGAGCTCGAAGGCCCCCGTGTAGGGCTGGTAGTACGTGGCCCTCTTGGCGATCAGCTCGTCGTGGGTGCCGCGCTCGACGATGCGGCCGTGGCCCAGGACGATGATCGCGTCGGAGTTGCGCACGGTGGAGAGGCGGTGCGCGATGACGAACGTGGTGCGCCCGGTCATGAGCGCGTCCATGCCGTGCTGGGCGATCTCCTCGGTGCGCGTGTCGATCGAGGACGTGGCCTCGTCGAGAATCATGGCGGGCGGGTCGGCCACGGCGCAGCGGGCGATGGAGCGGAGCTGCCGCTGGCCCTGGGAGAGGTTGGACCCGTTGTCGGAGAGCATCGTGTGAACAGGCGTGTAAAGCAGGTCTTATAGATGACTATTCATGTGACTATTCATGTGACCAGTCATCTGGTGATTCTGCTGTGTCTGTTGAGGCTGAGCTTCGAGAGCAAATAGTGGTTCTGTCGAATGCTTTAGAGCGTGAAAAATCGCGTGTGGAGTTTCTTGAAAAAATCTTGGAGCAGGAAAAGAATGAGAAACTTTTATGGTTGCAAGGGTATTTGTCAGAAACACGTCAGATCGAACTCAAACAAAACTCTGTAGAAACTCCTCCAGAGCAAGAGATGCAGCCAAATAAGCGTGGCTGGTTCGCTCGCCTATTTTGCTAGTCTTTAGGCTGGTTGGAGGTAGGAATTTACGGCGTTTTTTACAAGGTTTTCTTCAGCGCGGCAATAATTTTTTCTAGCTGCTCTTTCTCGCGTTGCAACTCACTATTTGCACGTTTAAGTTTTTCGATTGTGTTTTTGCGATACCCAATTTCTTTGTCTAACTGATGTTTTTGGCTGCACAGGTCTGCTAAATGCTCATAGAAAGCATCCGCATAGTCTTCCAGATCTTGGGCTATTTCTTCTTCGTTTTTATCGCATTGAGCATTCATATCTCGCCTGTTCCTTATGTGGGGATCCGAACGCGCAGGTGATATAGCCGGTGTCGTAGTCGTATTCCCAGTCTCCTGCGAGTTCTTTACCGTGTGAATCTATTTCTACATACCAGTCTTCTTCTGGTTCGCCTTTCTGTCGCCACTGTCGTTCGCGATCTTCTGAGACGAATAAAGAATCATGCTTGACCACTCGCACGTGCTCGCCTAGAGGGGCTGCACCGATGGTGCGTAGAGCGTTATAGATGGTTGGTTGGTCGAATCCTGCGCAGCCTTTCAATGCACATAAACTGTGAAGATGGTACACGTCTCCATCGGGTGCTGTGAGGATAAGACCCGCATGAAGAATTGTTTTCAAACAATGAGTGCACTCAACATTGTTAAGCCATGCGCCACGAATACTGCACTGTTCAGGGTCACCGTCTGCACTCCAACAGTAAGAAACAGTTACTTGTTCACGCATAGTATTTTTCTTCCTTGATGTTTTTGTTTAGCTGAGGACTTCTTTTACGAGTGCTGCTCGGACGAGTTCGGAAATGTTTTGATTTTTTCTGTTGCTTTTTCTCTACTGCTTTCCATAGAGGGGCTGGTGCTCGGGGAACATTCACAGGCACTGGCGGAATTCCAATTACTCCGTTGTCACCAAAAATCGTGTACTAGTCCAGCCACATTTGCTTGAGAGCCACACGACTTTAACCCTTACCCTTATCCATTATTACAAACCACTCCACACAAACAGTCAATCAAAAATTTTTTCGCGCATTTGATTTTCTTTCCCTGCGGAAATTGTAACCCTCGGGCAGACGCTTGATGAAGCCGTCGGCGCCCACGAGGCGCGCGGCCGCCATGCACTCCTCGTCGGTGGCGTCGAGCCGGCCAAAGCGGATGTTGTCCATGACCGTGCCCGTGAACAGGTTCACGTCCTGGAGCACCACGCCCAGGCTCCGGCGCAGGTCGCTCTTCTTGATCTTGTTGATGTTGATCCCGTCGTAGCGGATCTTGCCGTCCTCGATGTCGTAGAAGCGGTTGATGAGGTTGGTGATCGTGGTCTTGCCCGCGCCCGTGGCGCCCACGAAGGCGGCCTTCTGGCCGGGCTTGGCCCAGACGCTCACGTCGTGCAGGACGGTGTGGCCCGGGCGATTGGCGCAGGTTCATGGCCAGGCCGCAGCTCGCCTGGCTGCAGGTGACGCTGGCGCCGATGGTCCGGACCACCTCGCGGCCCGTGAGCCCCTTCTCCTCCTCTCTCTTCTTCATGTGACTCCTTTCGACAAGGGGCCGTTTTGAAACGGGATGAGGGAGATTTCAAGGTACCTAGCGATATTTCCCATGGTACCTGACAAAGCGTCCACAAACCTGCGCGGTCGCGGCGACTGTAAGCCGAAGCCCGAGCATCGTTACCTGCGACCTTACAAAACCGCCCCCGCTTGTAAGGCGCTCTGTAAACCGATTGTAAGGCGCTGTCAGGCTCCCGTAATGGATCGCGGGCGAGCCTCGGGCGGGCGTTCGGGGCGCCCTAGGATTCGTCTCGAGAGCCGGGCCCCGCGGGGCGTCGGCCACATCCACGGGAAAGGATCGTTCATGTCCAAGCTTGATCTCACGCGTCGTCAGTTCATGGGCGTCTTTGGCGCCACCGCCGCTGTCGCCGGCCTCGGCCTCGTCGGCTGCGGTGGCAACAACGCCGCCGACACCACCGAGGAGGGTGGCGACGCCGCCGACGCCGCGCTCGTCGGCTCCATCTCCTGCTCTGGCGCCACCTCCTTCCAGCCGCTCGTCGAGAAGGCTCGCGACGCCTTCCAGGACGCCAACCCCGACGTCTCCGTCGCCATCTCCGGCGGCGGCTCCGGCCAGGGCCTCTCGCAGGTCGCCGAGGGCTCCGTCCAGGTCGGCCGCTCCGACGTCTTCGCCGAGGAGAAGCTCGAGGCCGACCAGCTCGAGGGCCTCGTCGACAACCAGGTCTGCATCGTCGGCATGGGCCCGATCGTAAACGCCAACGTCGACGTCACCGACATCACCACCGACCAGCTCAAGGGCATCTTCCTCGGCCAGATCACCGACTGGTCCGAGGTCGGCGGCACCGCCGGTGCCATCCGGGTCATCCAGCGCGAGGCCGGCTCCGGCACCCGCGCCACCTTCGAGGCTGCCGTCCTCGGCGGCGAGGTCGCCCCGGACAGCTTCCGCCCGGTCGCCGAGGTCGACTCCTCGGGCACCGTCGTCGAGCAGGTCGCCGCGACCGAGGGCTCCATCTCCTACGTCGCCTTCAACTACATGACCAACGAGGGCATCAAGGCCCTCTCCGTCGACGGCGTCGAGCCCACCCAGGAGAACGTCGAGAATGGCGACTTCCTGATCTGGGCGTACGAGCACATGTACACCCGCTCCGACGAGGACGCCGCCACCGCGCCCGTCACCAAGGCCTTCATCGAGTTCATCATGTCCGAGGACTTCGCCTCCACCGTCGTGGAGGAGGGCTTCATCCCCATGGGCGACATGAAGGTCCAGAAGGACGCCGAGGGCAACATCTCCCAGATCGCCTAGCTTCCGAACGGCTTCCCATCGGCGGCGCCCCCTCCTCCGGGGGCGCCGCCCCCTCTTGACGAGAAAGGCTCTCCCACATGGCACAACTCATGCCCAAGCGGAGGCTCGAGAACATCGGACTGGGCATCACGGGCTTCTGCGTCGTCCTCGTCGCCCTCGTCGTCGTGACGCTGATCTTCATGGTGGCCCAGCAGGGACTCTCCACCTTCTTCGTCGACGCCATGGATCCGATCGCGTTCTTCACCGGCCAGAACTGGATTCCCGAGCAGGAGCGCTACGGCGCGCTGCCCATGATCGTGGGCTCCTTCGCTGTGACGCTGCTCTCGACGCTCTTCGCCCTGCCCGTCGCCATCGGCTCGGCGATCTTCGTCGTCGAGGTCGCCCCCGGCTTCGGGCGCCGCGTCTTCCAACCGGTGATCGAGCTTCTGGTGGGCATCCCCTCGGTCGTCTACGGCGTCCTCGGCCTCTACGTGATCAACGCGCTCGTGAAGGCCGTCTTCGGCGACGCGGCCCCCACCGGCGCCGGCATCCTCTCCGGCGCCCTCGTGCTCGCCATCATGATCCTCCCGACGATCACGACGCTCTCGATGGACGCCCTGCGCGCGGTGCCCAACCAGTATCGCGAGGGCTCCTACGCCCTGGGCTGCACCCGCTGGCAGACCACCTGGCACGTGGTGCTCAAGAGCGCCACGCCCTCCCTCATGACCGCGGTCATCCTCGGCATGACGCGCGCCTTCGGCGAGACGCTGGCCGTCCAGATGGTCATCGGCGGCGTCGAGCGCTCCATGCCCACCGGTCTTCTCGACCCCGCCTCCACGCTCACGGCGGCGCTCACGGCCGGCCTCTCCAACGCGGTCTCCGGGTCCGAGTACTACCACGCCCTGTGGGCCCTCGGCCTGCTCCTTCTCGTCATGTCGCTGATCTTCATCCTGATCATCCACCTCATCGGCAGGAAGGGGGCGAAGGCCAATGGCTAGCGAGAACACCGCGTCCTCCCGCAACTCCGTCCTCGACGCCCACGTCGCGCGCATCGACCGCCAGGACAAGATCGCCACGGGCGTGCTCACCGTGATCGTGGGACTGGTCATCCTGCTCGTCGTGGCGATCATCGCCTACATCATCGCGCGCGGCGCCGGTCGCGCGCTCACGCCGGGCTTCCTCACCAACGCCTACAACGACGAGGTCCTCCCTGGCATCATCTACCAGCTGTGGGACTCGTTCTACCTGCTTCTGGTGACGCTCGTCATCTCCGTGCCCATCTCGCTCGGCGCGGCGATCTTCCTCGTGGAGTACGCGCCCGACAACTGGGTCACCTCCGCCGCCAAGACGGCCATCGAGACCCTCTCGAGCCTCCCGTCGATCGTCGTCGGCATGTTCGGCTCGCTCTTCTTCGTGGTCACGCTCGGCTGGGGCATCTCGATCATCGCCGGCGCCTGCGCCCTCACGATGTTCAACATCCCCATCCTCGTCCGCACGATCCAGCAGGCGCTCGAGGACGTGCCGCGCAGCCAGCGCGACGCCGCGCTCGCGATGGGCCTCACGCGCTGGGAGACCACGCTCAACGTGCTGCTCCCCGCCGCCATGCCCGCCATCGTCACGGGCGTCGTGCTCTCCGCGGGCCGCGTCTTCGGCGAGGCCGCGGCGCTGATCTTCACCTCGGGGTCCGCCCCGGCGCGCCTGAACTTCGCGTCGCTCAACTTCCTGAGCCCGACCAACCCCTTCAACATCTTCCGCCCGGCCTGCTCGCTCGCCGTCTACATCTGGCGCCTCACCTCCGAGCCTACGGCCGGCTCCACGGAGATCGTCTGGGGCACGGCCACGATCCTGCTCGTCTGCGTGCTCCTGTTCAACGTCCTTGCCCGCCTGCTCGGCAAGTTCCTCTCGAGGAGGCTGACCGCCGAATGACCGACACCACCACCATCCAGGACCAGGCCGCGGGCGAGAAGGCCTCCCCGCTGCTGCGCACCAAGGACGTGACGGTCACCTACGACCTCACGCACGAGGCCCTGCACGGCACCTCGCTCGACTTCGAGGCCGGTCAGGTCACCGCCCTCATCGGACCGTCCGGCTGCGGCAAGTCCACGTTCCTGCGCTGCCTGAACCTCATGAACCGCGAGATCTCGCGGTGCTCCGTGGGAGGCCAGATCCTCTACCACGACCATGACATCAACACGCCCAAGGAGAACCTCTTCGAGCTGCGCAAGTCGATCGGCATGGTCTTCCAGCAGCCGACGCCGTTCCGCAAGTCCATCCGCGAGAACATCCTCTTCGCCCCCAAGAAGCACGGGCGCGTGAGGACCAAGGACGATGAGGACGAGCTCGTGGAGACGTCGCTTCGCCAGGCGGCGCTCTGGGACGAGGTCAAGGACAAGCTGCGCCAGTCGGCGCACGCGCTCTCTGGCGGCCAGCAGCAGCGCCTGTGCATCGCGCGCACGCTCGCCATGAAGCCGGACGTGGTGCTCTTCGACGAGCCGTGCTCGGCGCTCGACCCGATCTCCACGTTCGCCATCGAGGAGACCATCCGCGACATCGCCTCGAGCGGCATCTGCGAGATCATCGTCACCCACAACATGGAGCAGGCCACGCGCGTCTCCGACCGCACGGCGTTCTTCTACGTTGGCGACATGGTCGAGACGGGCACGACGCAGCAGATCTTCTCGGACCCGCACGACCAGCGCCTCGTCGACTACCTGACGGGCCGCTTCGGCTAGGGGAGGAACATGGACACAGAGCTTAACGAGAGCGTCTACCGTACCCTGGACGGGGCCGAGATCGCCATCAGCGTGCGCGACTTCGACCTGTGGTACGGCGACTTCCAGGCGCTCAAGGGCATCAACCTCGAGATTCCGCGCAACCGCGCCACGGCCTTCATCGGCCCGTCCGGCTGCGGCAAGTCCACGCTGCTGCGCACGTTCAATCGCATGTGCGACTTCGTGGAGAGCGTGCGCACCGAGGGGACGATCGAGTTCGACGGCCGCGACATCTTCTCGATGGACGCCAACGCGCTGCGCGTCTACGTCGGGATGGTCTTCCAGCACCCCAACCCGTTCCCGATGAGCATCCGCGAGAACATCCTCTACGGCCCCCGGCGCATGAAGCGCCTGTCCAAGGCGGAGGGCGACGAGATCTGCGAGCGCTGCCTCACGCGCGCCGCGCTCTGGGACGAGGCCAAGGACGACCTGGACAAGAGCGGGCTCGGCCTCTCCGGCGGCCAGCAGCAGCGCCTCTGCATCGCCCGCGCCCTCGCCACCGACCCCGAGATCCTGCTCATGGACGAGCCCACCTCGGCGCTCGACCCCATCTCCACGAGCATGGTCGAGGAGCTCATGTGCGAGCTCTCGGAGGACCATACCGTGGTCGTCGTGACCCACAACATGCAGCAGGCCGCGCGCGTGGCCGACAAGACCGTCTTCTTCTACCTCGGCGAGCTCATCGAGGAGGCGCCGACCCGCGAGTTCTTCGCCAACCCGCGCCAGCAGCGCACGCAGGAATACCTATCAGGGAGGTTCAGCTAATGTCCGCAGCAACAACCCGTTCGAAGTTCACCAAGCAGCTCGACGACATCAAGGAGTTCCTCAACCGCCTGACCGAGAAGTGCGCCTCCGACGTGCGCGCCGCCGGTCTCGCCGCCACGGGCGACAAGGGCGCCGCCGAGGGCGTCATGGCCGGCCGCAAGAACGAGGACCGCCTCCGCAACGCGATCGAAGAGAACTGCCTCGACGTGATGCTGCTCCAGCAGCCGCTCATCGGCGAGGACCTGCGCTTCGTCTCGGGCGCCTTTCGCATCGTCTCGGACCTCACGCACATCGACGGCATGACGCGCGACATCGCCTTCCTCGTGGAGGAGATCCCCGCCAAGGCGTCCAAGAAGCTCGTCGCCGAGTTCACCGAGATGTCGGAGTGCGCCGCGGCCATGGTCGAGCAGGCCGGCGCCGCCTTCGCGGCCTCCGACGTCGAGGGCGCGCAGCGGGTGGTCGAGGAGGACAACCGCGTCAACGCGCTCTATGATGATGTGGAGAAGAAGCTCGTGGGGCTCATCCGCGACGGGAAGTCCTCCGCTCGCTACCTCCCCGAGCTCCTCATGGTTGCCAAGTACTTCGAGCGCATCGGCGACCTCGCCAAGCGCGTGGCCGCCTGGGCCATCTTCCGCGTCACCGGCGAGCACGTGGTGGCCGAGAAGGCCAGTCAGCAGCGCGCTGGGGAGCAGTAGGGTACGCTTGGGGTCGAGACCGCGGCGAGACGGGAGAGAAGCGTTGGTCTACTACGTCGAGGACGACAAGAACATCCGTGAGCTCACGGTCTACGCGCTCAACCAAGGCGGCATCGATGCCCTGGGCTGCGCCGACGACGCCGAGTTCCGCCGCGCCTGCGCGGAGCGCGCCCCCGACGCCGTCCTTCTCGACATCATGCTCCCCGACGCGGACGGCCTGGAGATCCTCGCCCGCCTGCGCCGCACCCCCGGCCTCAAGAACGTGCCCGTCATGATGCTCACCGCCAAGGACACCGAACTCGACACCGTGCGCGCCCTCGACGGCGGCGCCGACGACTACCTCGCCAAGCCCTTCGGCATGATGGAGGTCGTGAGCCGCACGCGCGCGCTGCTGCGCCGCGCCGGCCGGGAGGCGGCGGTCGCCGAGAAGGACTCGTCGCTCTCGTGCGGCGACGTCACGCTCTGGCCCGACCGGCGCGAGGTACAGGTCGCCGGGCGCGAGGTCCAGCTCACCATGCGCGAGTTCGACCTGCTCGAGTTCCTCATGCGCTCGCCGGGCGTGGTCTTCTCGCGCGAGACGCTGCTCCAGCGCGTGTGGGGCTGGGACTTCGACGGCGGCTCGCGCACGGTCGACGTGCACGTGCAGCAGGTCAGGGCCAAGCTCGGCGACTCGTCGGACCTGATCGAGACCGTGCGCGGCGTGGGGTATCGCGTCCGCGGCTAGGGAAGGGGCAGCGTGGTCAGACAACCCGGGAGCAAGGGCTCCCTCTCGCACCGCATGTTCGTGGCGCTCGTCGTGGCGTGCACGAGCGTCGCCGTGGTCGTGACCGTCGCCGCCTCCCTCATCTACCAGAGCGCCTTTCTCGCCGACGAGCACGAGCAGCTCGCCGACGAGTGCCGTACGCTCTCCTCGCTGCTCAACGTCTCCGACGATGACGCGGAGCTCCTCGCCGGCCTCGAGCTCGGCGACATCCGCGCCACTCTCATCGACCCCGACGGCACCGTCACCTACGACAGCCTGGCGCCGGCCGACGAGCTTCCCAACCACGGGGACCGCCCCGAGGTGATCGCGGCGTTCGCCGAGGGCTCCGGCTCCTCGGAGCGTGCGAGCGACACCGCCGGCTACATGAGCCTCTACGAGGCGGAACGGCTGGGCTCGGGCCAAGTCGTGCGCCTGTCGGTGGACCGCGCCGGGGTCGTGGCGCTGCTCTTCCAGGACCTCGTCCTTCTCGCCCTGCTGGCGGTTCTCCTGGTGGGGGCGAGCTGGATCGTCTCGCGTCGGCTGTCGCGCCGCTTCGTCCAGCCCATCCTGGAGATCGACCCGTCGTCGGGCGACGGCGTGGCCCCCTACGAGGAGCTCGACCCGCTCGTGAACCGCCTGAACGAGCAGCACGGGCAGCTCATGCACCGCATATCGCAGATCCAGGACATCGCGGACCTGCGCCGTGAGTTCACCGCCAACGTGACGCACGAGCTCAAGACGCCGATCGCCTCGATCTCGGGCGCCGCCGAGCTCATCCGCGACGGCATCGCGAAGCCCGAGGACGTCCCCGGCTTCGCCGGGCGCATCTACGACGACGCGCGACGGCTCTCGAGCCTGGTGAGCGACATCCTGACCCTCTCCAAGCTGGACGAGGCCGAGCGCTCCGGCGCGGGCGAGGGCTCGCAGGAGCTCTTCGGGCCGTCGGAGAGCGTGAACCTGCTCGCCGTGGCGCGCGACGTGGCCGACCGGCTGGCGCCCAAGGCGCGCGAGGCGGGTGTGGACGTCTCGGTCGAGGGCGTCACGATGGTGGTGCGCGGCAACGCGCGCCTGCTCGACGAGCTCGTGAGCAACCTCTGCGACAACGCGATCCGCTACAACCGGCCGGGGGGCAGGGTCTTCGTGTGGGTGCTGCCCTGGGAGGCCGGCAGCGCGCGCCTGCGCGTGTCCGACACCGGCATCGGCATCCCCGAGGCCTCGCGGGACAAGGTCTTCGAGCGCTTCTACCGCGTGGACAAGGGGCGGAGCCGCGACATGGGGGGCACCGGCCTGGGGCTCGCGATCGTCAAGCACGCCGCCGCCTACCACGGGGCCGACATCCGCCTCGAGAGCGTCGTCGGCAAGGGGACCTCCATCACCGTGACCTTCCCGCGCTGACGCTCGCAGTGCATACCTGACGAGCTCGGAGGGTCTCGACGACTTCTCTGACGGCGTCTGGATTGAGGTCACCGACTCGTCCTGGGACGATGTCGACTGGGGCCACGACCCGCTCGTCCGTGGCCAGTCGGCAGTCATGCCGGCAATCGAGACGCTTTCGGCCATCGGCTGAGGAACGCCCTCCCATCCGAGGCGATACGACGGGACGGTTCGTCATATTACGTGACGTTTCGTCGTCTACCGCCTGCGAGTGCGTAGGCACCGCTGGCCCCACGCGTCCGTCGTGGTGCGGGGCCGCTCAGATACACTGAGGCGCGGCATATTCGGCCCGAGCGGGGAGAGCGGCATGAGATCTGTGTGGCAGAGGGCGCGAGCCCTGGCAATCACCGTGCTCACGATAGGCGTGGCGCTGGTGCTTGCGACGCTGGCGACGCCTGTGTCGGCCTGGGCGAGCGGGCTTCCAGACGCTCGCGGCGCATGGACGTTCGACGAGGGCGCGGGCCCCTGGCAGAGCGCCGGCGCCGACGGGGCGCTCCTGGCCCGTCTGGGGTCCGCTGCCCAGGCGCAGAAAAGCAACGTCGCAGCCCTCGGGCAGATCGTGCGGCTCGGCGATGGCGGTGTGGGCGAGGTGCGCGTGCCCTCGGCGCTCGACGCCTCCGCGGGGGACTTCACCATCTCGCTCTGGGTGAAGGTCGACCCCTCGACCTCCGCCAGCGCCAAGACGGCGCTCCTCCAGCTGAGCGGCGCGGGGCGCACCCTGCTTTACGAGCGCTCCGATGGCGAGCTCGTCACCTACATCGCGGGCGCCGACCTCTCCCTGGGGACGGACCCTGCCCGCGGGACCTGGGAGCACCTCGTCTTTGTGAAGTCGGGCTCCGGCGCCGGCGGCGCGGTCGCGCTCTACGTGGACGGCGAGCAGATCGGCCGGGCCGCGCTCTCGGGCTCCGTCCCGGCGGGGACGTCTGACCTCATCGTGGGCGCGCACAAGAACCCCAGCGACATGGGCCACCTCGTCGGCAACGTCGACGAGTTGAGGATCTACGACGTGGCCCTCACCGCCGAGCAGGTGGCCGAGCTCCACCAGGGCTACGCCGATGTGACCTCCGAGCTTGAGACGGCCGGGGCGCGCGTCGGGCTCCGTGCGCTCGTCGACGAGGGTCGCGCGCTGCTCGAGGGCCTTGGGGAGGCGGACGACCCTGCCGTGGACGCCCTCGCCTCCGCCTTGGACGCGGCCGAAGACGCCCTTGCCGGTACGGACGCCGCGGCGATCGGCTCCGCCCGCGCGACGCTCGAGGAGGCCCTTGCCGCCGCCCGGGCGCTCCCGGTCACGGTGAGCGTGGACCCCGCGGGCGTCGTGCGCTCGCTCGACCGTGCGGCCTTTGGCATCAACCACCGCTACGCCTTCAATGGCTACGGCTCCTTCGACCCCGAGTCGGGCAGGGTGCGTGACGACTTCGCGACCCTCTACGACGAGGCGGGCTTTGGCTCCATCCGCTACCCGGGCGGGACCATCTCCAACCTCTTTGCCTGGAAGGAGACGCTCGGTGACCCGGCCCAGCGCACGCCCCAGATCCATGGCTTCTTCAACAACCCCAACCAGCACGGCATCGCGCCCAACTTTGGCATCTCCGAGATCGGCAGCTTCGCCCAGGAGCACGGCTCCGAGATCGTGTGGGTCTACGGTCTCGGCCGCGGTGACGCCAACGACGCCGCCGACCTTGTCGAGTTCCTCAACGCCGACGCGGGCACCAACCCCAACGGCGGCACCGCCTGGGCCGACGTCCGTGCGAGCCTTGGCCACCCGGAGCCCTACGGGATCCGCTACTTCGAGATCGGCAACGAGATGAACCAGGCCTACGTGGAGGGCACCTCCTCCCAGGCCTACTGGACGGCAAACGTCCCCTGCGGTGCGCTCGAGGGGTACGTCAACGGCGGCACGGCGTCCTTCTCGCGCCAGTACGCCGTGCGCCGCGGCGACTGGAACCAGTCGGCGTCCTTCTCGACCGGGGGGCCGGACCAGGAGTTTGGCATGCGCTACGCGCTCCAGAAGCTCGACGAGCGCGCGGCCGACTACGAGGGCTGGACGGCCGTCGACGTGGAGAGCGTCCACGTCTTCGTGGGCGGCGAGGAGTGGCGGCGGGTCGACGACCTGTCCTCTGCGGCCGCCGACGCGCACGTCTTCGAGCTCGATGAGAAGACCGGCTTCTTCACCTTTGGCGACGGCGCTCACGGTGCCGTACCCGCCCGTGGCGCCCAGGTCAGCGTGACCTACTCCGTCGAGCGTGACGGCTTCGTGGACGTCTCGCGCGCGATGCGCGCCACCATGGAGCAGATCAACGCCGACCGCGCGGCGGCCGGCAAGGAGGCCGGCGAGCTTCACGTCTACTCAAGCTTCGAGACCGAGGGGTTCGTCCGGCAGATGCACGACCAGGGTGCCGACGCGCTCTACGACGGCCTCACCATCCACCCCTACTCCGGCACCCCCGAGGGAGGGAGCTCGGGTGCGGACGCCGAGCTCGCCTTCTACCTGAGCGCCATGAAGAAGGGCGACGAGCAGGCCGCCCGCGTGGCGGGCTACGTCGAGCTCATGCGCTCCTACGACCCCACGAAGGTGCCCGTCATCAGCGAGTACGGCATCTTCCGCTCCAACGACCCCCTCGTGCGCTCGCAGACCCACGCGCTCTACATCGCGCGTGCCATCATGGAGTACGTGCGCCTGGGCAGCCCCTACATCCAGAAGCACTGCCTCGTGGACTGGTACTCCGAGGGAGCTGACGCGCTCGGGCCCACGCAGCAGGCCGTAATCCAGGCGGTCCCGGGCACGGGTGCGAGCACCGCCACGGGCGAGGGTCCCTTCACCTTCTTCAAGACCCCGAGCGCGCGCGTCTTCGAGATGCTCAGCTCTGGCTTTGGGACGAGCGTGGTCTCCTCGGAGGCCTCGTTCGAGCCGACCCTCTCAAACGGGGTCGCCCAGTACGAGACCCTCGCCTCAACGTCCGAGGACGGTACCGTCTACCTGGCCCTCGTTAACCTGGGGCTGGACGAGGGCGCCTCCGTGCGCCTCTCCGTGGAGGGGCAGGACCTCACGGGACGCGACCTCGTGGTGCGCAGCCTCTCCGGTGACGGCTTCCAGGCGGCCAACACCCCCGACGACCCCGAGCGCGTGGGGATCGACGAGCGCTCCCTCGTCGCCGTCGAGGCGGCTCCTGTGATCGAGGTGGCGCCGCACTCCTTCACCCTGATCGAGGTTCCGCCCGCGCCGGAGCCGGGAGAGGAGCCGGGCGGCGAGGAGCCGGGCGGCGGGCTGCCGGGAGAGGGGCCGGGCAGCGAGGAGCCGGGAGGTGCCGGCCGGCCGTCCGCCAACCCGCCCGCCCTTGACGACCGACCCGCCGCCACCGTGCGCCCCTCCGGCTCCGCCCCGAGCACGCTCCCGATGACGGGCGACCCTGCTCTTGCCGAGGTCGTCCCTGCGGCCCTCGCCGCGGCAGCCTTCCTTGTCGCCGCCGCTCTCAGGCGATGATGGGGCCTGTTGGGCAGCGATCGACGGCGTCGCCACTCGCGACGCGCTGCTGAGGGGCGGGCCTAGCTAAGCCGCAGCTCCCAGAGGTTCGACCAGCCGGGCAGCGGCAGGCCCGGGTAGGGGAGCCAGACCGGCCGGTGCCGCGTGAGGCCGCGCGCGGCGTAGAGCGCGTTGGCCGGCACGTTGGCCACGTTCGTGTTGAGGCGCACCACGCGAGCCCCCAGCTCCCGCGCCCCCCGCACGCCGGCGACGAGCAGGGCGTCGCCCACGCCGCGCCCGCGCGCCGCGGGGTCCACGGCGAGGAGGTGCCAGCAGGCCACGTCCTTCTCGGCCCGCCGTCCCCACGAGGGGCCGCCGAGCCCGGAGCCGTGCCCGGGGGCATTGCCGTTCCCCATGTTCGCGTCATGGTCCACGGCCACGGCGCCGAGAAGGGCGGCGTCGTCCGCGGGCCTGCCGTCGCGCACGGCCGCGGCGTCGAAGGCGCCCCAGTACGCGCCTGCGGCCAGGAGCTCTGCCGCCATCCCGACGGGCGGCCACACGTCCTGCACCCAGCCCGAGGTCCCGGGCCCGGCGTCCACGCGCCGGTAGAGATCCTCGAGCCGTCCGGCCCAGCGCCCCGAGACGGGGATGCGGCAGACGGCGATGCCGACGGGCTGCTCGATGGCGCGGCGGGGGTGCCGCACGTCGTTCCTCTTGACCGTGGCGAGAAGCTCGCGCGCCACGGCGGCGGGCGCCATCTTGGGGAGGTTGTGGTCCACGCCGGGCTCCACGACCTTGGCCGCGCCGGGGATGGCGGCGACGATGCGGTCCGTCTCCTCGGGGAGGATCTCATCGAACTCGCCCACCATCACGGTCACGGGACAGGCGATGCGCGCCAGCGAGGCGGCGTCGATCTGCGGCTGCTCGACCATGAGCTGCAGGAGCTCGGCGATGCGCGCGGACTCGGCAGGGGAGGGCACCGGCGTCCCGTCCTCCAGTGTGACGCCCTCCTCGCCCTCCTCGGCCCAGCGGCGGTTCTCGGCGGCGGCGTAGGCCATCCAGTCGGTGTCCTCCCTGGGGAGGCCGCCAGGCGTTAGGTTTGCCCCGAGCACGGTCACGGAGAGGACGTGCTCGCCCCAGTCGCGGGCGAGGAGCAGCCCCAGGATGCCGCCGTCGGAGAAGCCGAGCGCGTGGACCTGCGGCACGCCGAGTCGCGAGCAGACCTCGCGCGCGTCGGCGGCCATGAGCTCGTAGGAGAGCGGCGCGGTGCCGCGGGAGGAGGCGCCCTGCGAGCGGGAGTCGACGGCGATGACGGCGCGCCCGCTCGCACAGACGGCGTCGATGACCGAGCCGAAGATGCCGTGCTCCTCGCCGTTGCCGTGCAGCATGAGGACCGGCGGCACGGTGAGGCCGACACCGAAGGGCGTCCCCGGCTCGTCGACGACGCCGGCGGGCGCGTACGTCCAGGCCACGATCGTCGCGCCGTCGGCCGTCGGCACCTCCACGCGCGCCGCGACCGGAACGGTCGGCAGCGCGTACGGGCGCGGAACATGCACCGGTGGCGGCGTGACCTTCATGTGAGTCCCTTCGGTAAGATAGGCCGATCGAGTGCGGGCGGGGCGAGAGGGTCCGCCGCGAGCTCCGCAGCCGCGTCCTGTGCGGCGAGGACTGTCTGAGCGCCGGACCTTCTCGCCCCGCCCTTCTCGCTACTTGGAGCGAACCTGCGACGGGTGCTTCTCGAAGAAGTCGTAGCGTGGGGGCAGGGGGACGATCTTGTGCTCCGCGGGCGTCTCGCCGCAGGCGGCGGCCAGCTCGGCGGGTCCGTCGAAGGCGTGCTCCCAGGAGAAGAAGAGCTCGGGCGAGAAGCCCATGTGCTCGCAGATCTTCTCGCAGCCGAAGGGCACGGCCGGGTGCATGAGCAGGGCCGCCGTGCGCAGCGCGACGAAGGCGTCGGCGAGGGCGGCCTCGTAGGCGGCGTCGTCGCCCTTGGCGGCCTTGGAGGCGTCGTCCCAGCGCTTGTTGGCCGCGCGGGCGAGCTCCTCCGCCACGCCGAGCGCACCGTGGGCGTCGAACTCGTAGGCGCGGCGCTCGAAGGCCAGCGTGGCCTCGCGCGCGGCGGAGACGGCCTCCTCGCTCGGGGCAACGGCGGGCAGGTGCGCGTCGCAGACGTTGGCGGCGCCGTAGAAGCAGCTGCGGGCCAGGCGGTTGAAGATGTTGGTGAGGAAGGCGCTCTCCTTGAGGGCGGGGTCGACCACGCGCGGGTCGTCGCGGACGAGCACGTCCTCGCCCGTGGCCTTGTCCTTGTGGGAGACGGAGGTGTCGAAGGCCTTGGGGTTGAAGGAGACAGCCTTCTGGTCCAGGCCAAGGGACAGCCAGTGCGCGCGCAGCTGCTCGGGCGTGTAGGCGTCCAGCAGCTCCGCCGCCATCGGCGGGACGATCTTGCCGGAGCTCGAGGCCTTCTTGTTCATGAACAGGATGTGGTAGTTGGCCACGGGGACGTCCTGCGTGAGACCCCAGTCGAGCGCCTCCCACATGGCCGGCTGCGCCACGCAGTAGAAGTAGATGTTGTCCTGGCCGATGAACTGGTAGACGCGGGCGTCCTCGCTGCACCACCAGTCGTGCCAGTCGCGGCTGGAGTAGCGGCCCTCCCCGGCGAGCTCCAGCGTCGTCTGCGTGAACGAGATCGGCGCCCACAGGCTCTCGGGCCAGCACCAGACCGTGAGGCCGCTCGTGCCCTCGAGCTCGGGTGCGGCCACGCCCCAGTCGATGTTGCCGGTGATGCGGAACGGGAGCAGACACTTGCCGGTGCGGAAGCGCACGCCCGCGGCGTCGAGCTTCTCGCGCGCCTCGTCACGCTCCTCCCAGCCGGCGAAGGTGAGCGAGAAGGACTGCTGGCCCTTCTCGGCCTCCACGAGCGTGTGGGCGGGGAGCTGGTCGGCGACTGCGTCGTAGGCCTCGCGGAACTTGGTCTGGACGTAGATCACCGGGTCGACGAGGCTCTCGCGCACGGTCTTGGCGACGATGGCGCGGACCTGCGGGTCCATGTCCCACTCGTCCATGAGGCGCTCGAGCTCGGCACGGAAGGCAGGCAGGTCAAAGTACCAGTTGTCAACCGGCCGCAGCTCGGGCGTGGTGCCGGTGACCTGCGAGACGGGGGCGATCAGCTCCTCGGGGTCAAACTGGTGGCCGAGGTCGCACTCGTCGGCGTAGGCCTTCTCGGACTTGCAGCCGCGCACGGGGCAGCGGCCCTGGACCTGGCGGCCGTTGAGGAAGGTGCCGGCCTCAACGTCAAAGAACTGGCGCGTGGAGCGCTTCTTGAGGTAGCCACGCTCGTGGAGGCGGCGGATGAGCTCGTCGGTCACGCGGACATGGACGTCGCGCGCGGGGGCGAGGCCGGAGCCGGCGAAGAGGTCGAGCGAGATGCCGTAGGCGTCGAGGGCGGCCTTCTGGCTCTCGTGGTTAGCGCGGACGTAGTCCTCGATCGTGCCCGTGTATCCCTCGTTCTCCACCTTCTTGCGGTAGCCCTCGGCGATGGGCGATCCGTAGCAGTCCGTGCCTGAGACGAAGACCACGTTCTCGGCGCCGATGCGGTCGCGCAGGAAGCGCGCGAAGAAGTCGGCCGGGACGAAGACGCCGCCGATATGGCCGAAGTGCAGGTTCTTGTTGCCGTAGGGCATGCCGCCGGTGATGACCGCGCGGCGCGGGAAGCTCGGGCGAGAGGAGGTCTCGGGCATGGGTGCTCCTTCGTGATTGGGTGCAGCCCTCCCATTCTCGCACTTCTCGACTGCGCGCGGGGCCGGCGCGCTAAGATGGGAGCATGCGCACGATCGCCGACATAGACGTCCTGGGGGACGAGGCCCTGCAGCGGGGGATCGCGCGGCTGTCGCTCGCGCTTCTCGTGGTCACGGCTCTTCTCGCCGCGCTCCTCGCCCTCGCCCTGGGCGGCGAGAGGCTCGACGTGTGGTGGTGGGTCACGCTGGCGCTGGGGAGCCTCGTCGCGCTGCCTGTCCACGAGCTCGTGCATGCCGCGGCGTTCAAGCTGCTGTGTCCCGGCTGCCGCGTGTCCTTTGGCTTTAAGGAGGCCTTCCTCTACACCAAGACGGACGGGGCCCTGCTGCGTCGCGGCTGCATGGTGGCCGTGCTGCTTGCGCCCTCGGTGCTGGTGACTGCCGCGCTGGTCGCCCTGGTGCTCGGCGCAGGCCTCCCCGTGCTCGCGGTCCTTCTCGCCGGTGCACACCTCTCCGGGTGCGCCGGTGATATCCTCATGGCCTCGGCCACCCTTCGCGAGGGCACCTGCACCCATGCCCGCGACACCGAGACCGGCATCACCCTGCTCTGCGACCGCGAGGAGGACGCATGAACGAGACCATCGCCCAGCTCCACGAGCACCGCGAGGAGCAGGCGCGCATCCTGGGGTGTCCGCGCCACGTGGTGCCCGCGGTGATGCTCGTGATCGACCATCCCACGGAGGGGCGGCTCAGGCGTGTGAAGCCGGTGCGCCTGCCGCTCGAGGACGTCGTCTTCGAGAATCGCTACGAGACGCGCGACGCCTGCCGCCTGCTCGAGGACCTGCGTCCCAAGGCGCCGGCCAGCCGCGACCTCGCCGACTGGGCGCGCGCGTTCTGCGAGCGCAAGTGGAACTCGGACTTCTCGCGCGAGATGACGCGCTCCGCCGCCGCGATCCTCGCGGACTTCGCGACGGAGGCCTCATGACGCCGCTTCTGCTCCACGCCTGCTGCGGCCCGTGCTCGCTCGAGCCGGTGAGGCTGCTGCGCGCCGAGGGCTTCGAGCCCACGATCTGCTGGACCAACCCCAACATCCAGCCCGTCTCCGAGTGGCGTCGTCGCCTGGACACGCTGCTCGCGTGGGCCGACGAGGTGGCGCACGTCGACGTGATCGTCGCGGGTGACGACCGGGATGCCTGGGAGGTTGCCGTGGCTCCGGCGGGCTTCGACCGCGCGCGGCGCTGCCGGGCGTGCTACGCGCTGCGCCTTGCCGAGGCGTGCCGCGTGGGGCACGAGCGGGGCTTCGAGTTCGTGTCCACGACGCTCGTGGTCTCGCCGTACCAGCTCTTCGACGCCTGCGGCGAGATCCTCTCCGCGGTCGCGCCCCGCTTTGGCCTCACGCCCGTCTGGCGCGACTTCCGCCCGTTCTACCCCGAGGCCACGCGCGAGTCCCGCGAGCTGGGAATGTATCGCCAGAACTACTGCGGGTGTCGCTTCTCGGCCGCGGAGGCGGTCATCGAGCGCCACGAGGCCCGCGACGCGCGCAAGGCCGCGAAGGTCGCGGCGCGCTCGGCCGCCCCTCAGGTGTAAGGGTTTTGGCAAGACCGCCGATCCCTCGCCTGCCCGCGTCGTGCGTGCTCTATCGTGATGAACGGTCTGTCTGAGACGAGAAGGACGGTGAGAACATGATCCAGTGCCTGCTGACCGGCGAGAACGGAACCATGGAGAAGGTCGCCCAGCCCTGTCCCGGGTGCTGGGTCAACGTCGTCGCGCCCACGGAGGAGGAGCGCGCCTGGCTCGAGGGCGAGCTCGGCGTGCTCCCGGAGTTCGTGAGCTCGGCCCTCGATGACGAGGAGACTTCGCGCGTCGACTACGACGAGGACGCGCGCCAGATCTTCGTGATCGTCGACTACCCCGTCGTCGGGGAGGACGGCGCGGGCGTGCGCCCCCAGAGCCCGCTGCAGTACGACACCATGCCCCTCTCGATGGTCTTTCTCCCCGAGCGCGGGCTCTTCGTGACCATCAGCATCCTCCAGAACGAGGTCGTCGACGACCTGGCCCGCGGCCGCGTCCGCAACGTCGACACGCGCCTGCGCACGCGCTTCCTGCTGCAGATGCTCCTGCACATCTCGCAGCTCTACCTCGTCTACCTGAGGCGCATTGACCGGCTGTCCTCGAACACGGAGGCACGCCTGCACGCGTCCGTGCGCAACGAGGAGCTCATCCAGATGCTCAACCTGGAGAAGTCGCTCGTGTACTTCTCCACCTCGCTCAAGTCGGACGAGGTGACGCTCAACAAGATCGCGCAGGGCCGCATCATCCCGCTCTACGAGGACGACCAGGACCTCCTCGAGGACGTGCTCGTCGAGGTACACCAGGCCATCGAGATGGCCAACATCTACTCCGGGACGCTCTCCGGCACGATGGACGCCTTCGCGAGCATCATCTCCAACAACCTCAACATCGTGATGAAGGTCCTCTCCGTCATCACGATTGTCATGGCGATCCCCAACATCGTCTTCGGCTTCTACGGCATGAACGTCGGCCTGCCCTTCGAGGGCGTCCCCTTGCTCGACAACTGGGCGTTCCCGCTGCTGCTCGCCGTGGCGGGCTGCCTCGTCGCCGCCTGGATTTTCAAGCGCAAGGGTCTCTGGCACTAGCGAGAAAACCCTGCCCTCCTGGCTCTACCGACACCGATGGGGCGGGCGGGGCGGCCGGCGTGTGAATCCTCCGCGAGTTCTGCAGCGCGCGCTCTGTGCGCGCGAAGCTGTCTGAGCGCCGGATTCACGCGTCGGCCGTCTCACGCGTGCTATCGTAGTGCGCTGGACCAAGGAGGAATCCATGCGCACCGACGACTTCGACTATCCGCTGCCTGACGAGCTCATCGCCCAGACTCCCGCCGAGCCGCGCGACTCCTGCCGCCTGCTCGTGCTCCATCGCGAGGATGGCTCCGTCGAGCACCGGCGCTTCTCGGACATCATCGACTACCTCGAGCCGGGCGACCTTCTCGTGGCCAACCGGACGCGCGTCATGCCGGCGCGCCTCGTGGGCCGCAAGCGCGGGACCGGCGGCGTCTGCGAGACGCTGCTGCTCAAGCGACGCGAGGACGTGGACCCGCTCGGCGGCGTCTGGGAGTGTCTGGTCAACCCCGGCAAGAGGCTGCGCCAGCCGGGCATCGTGATCGAGTACCGCGCCGGCGGCCTGCACGCCCCGGAGTCCGCGCCGGTGGTGCTCACCGGCGAGATCGTCGACTTCGTCGAGGGCAGCAGGGGCGGCCGCCTCGTGCGCTTCTCGCCGGTGGGGGAGAAGGACGACGGCACCCCGCGCACCCTGGACGAGGCCATCCACGCCGCCGGCCACGTGCCGCTGCCGCCCTACATCACCCAGTACGAGGGCGACCCCGAGAAGTACCAGACCGTCTACGCCATGAGCGAGGAGCACTCCGCCGCCGCGCCCACGGCCGGCCTCCACTTCACGCCCGCGCTCATCGAGCGCATTCGCGAGAAGGGCGTGGGCTGGGCGACGGTGGAGCTCGAGGTGGGCATTGACACGTTCCGCCTGGTCACCGAGGATGACCCGACCCAGCACGTCATGCACACCGAGCGCTACCACGTGCCCCAGGAGGTCGTCGACGCCGTGCACGCCACCAAGGCGGCGGGACACCGCGTGATCGCCGTGGGCACCACCTCGGTGCGCTCGCTCGAGAGCGCCTGGGAGGGGGACGCGGCTCCGGGCGATCCGCCCGTCGTCGCGCGTCGCTTCGAGGGTGCCGCCGGCACCGGCGACATCGTGGCGCGCGAGAACGCCACCACCAACCTCTACCTCATGCCGGGGTCGAGCTTCCACGTGGCGGACGCCATGATCACGAACTTCCACGTGCCGCGCTCCACGCTCATGATGCTCGTCTCGGCCTTCGCCACGCGTGATCAGATCATGGCCGCCTACGCCGCGGCCATCGAGGAGCGCTACCGCTTCCTCTCGTTCGGCGACGCGATGCTCATCGAGTAGGGGCCGCCCTATCGGCCCGCGGTGACGACCAGCACCGCCACGAGGGCGACCAGCGCCACCACGACGAGCGCCGCGGCGAGAAGCGCGAGGCGGACGCCGCGCGTGCTGCTGCGCAGGCTGCGCTCGCCCTCGGCCAGCTGGTCGACCACGCCCTGCTGATTGGCGACGGCCCTGCGCTGCTGCTCGACGCTCTGGCGAAGCCGGACGGTCTCCTCGGGCGTGGCGTGGACGTCCTGCGCCTCGTCGTAGAGCGCGAGCGCCTCGTCGTGGCGCTCGGCCGCCTCGTCGTGGGCGACCTTGGCCTCGTGGGAACGCCTGCGGAGGTCCTCCATGCGGTCCTCGAGGTCCTTCTCGGCGGCCTGTGCCTCGGCGAGCCGCTCGTCATACTCGTTCTTGCGCGCGTCGTGCTCCTGTTTGGCGGCGTCGGCCTCGCGCTGGGCCTCCTCGAGGGACTTCTTCTGTGTCCACAGGTGGGTCTGGGCCGCGTCGACGGAGGCCTGCGCGTCGCGGGTGATTGCCGAGACGTCGCCGCGCGAGGTCTCCACCTGCGCCGCCTCCGTCGCGAGCTCGCCCTGGAGCCGCTGGAGCGCACCCGCGTCGGCCTGGGACTCCTGCGCGCGCCTCAGCTCGTCCTGCACCTTGAGGAGGCGCGCCTGTGACGCGTCCACGGAGCGGTTGGCGGAGGCGATGGACTGCTCGCGCTGTTCGGTTGCCTCCTTGACCTGGGCCTCGGCCGTTCGTACCGCGCGCTTCGCCTCGCCGACCGCACGGCTGGCCTCCTCGGAGCGCCCGCGGGCCGTCTCCGCGATCTTCTTGTAGGGCCTGAGCTCGCGCTCGTGCTCCTCGCGCATGCGGTCGAGCTCCTCCGAGAGCGCCCTCGCCTCGGCGTCGAGCGACCCGACGAGCTCGTCCTGGCGCGCGATGACCTCGGCGGTCTCGGACACGATGGCCCCCTGCTCGCTCACGATTCGCTCGTAGCCCGCCTCGACCTCCTCGCGGCGGGCGAGCGTGGCCTCGTCGGCGGCGAGAGACTCCTCGAGGTCGCGCAGGCGCTCCCGGGCGGAGGCGTGTCGCCTGGAGGCGGCGTGGACGTCGCGCACGGCGAACATGCCGCTCCTCAGCGTCCTCGCCGCGCCCGCCGCCACGCCGCGCGCCGCCTCGAGGACCTCGCCCCCGCGATCAGCGGGCTTCTCGGCTCGGTCCCTCTCGGCGCCCTCCTGGTGCTCCCGGTCCGTCATCAGCGCCTCCTCGCGTCGTCTCGTACCCGTTCATTTTGCAGCAAGACGCCGCCGAGCCGCCCGTCAATTCCGCTCATCCCCCCACTTTGCATCCTCGGCGGACGTCACGAGCATGGTTCCTTGCATGTTTGCTACGATATGTCCCGTTTTTGGGAGGCGCGTTTCTCTCCCGCCGTTGGGAATTCTGGAAAGGAAGTCTTCGCATGGTTTCTAAGCAGACGAGCATCATCAACGCCACCGGCCTTCACGCCCGTCCCGCGTCCGTCTTCGTGACCGAGGCCAAGAAGTACCAGTGCAACGTCACCATCAAGAACGTCGACAAGGACTCCGCTCCCGTCAACGCCAAGTCCATCATGATGATCCTGGCCGCCGGCCTCGGCACCGGCACCAAGGTCGAGATCGCGTGCGACGGCGAGGACGAGCAGGCCGCCCTCGACGCCCTCATCGCCCTCATCGACTCCGGCTTCGGCGAGTAGTCACGCTCCAAAACCAGACCGGTTCGGCCCGGCGCCCCCGCGGTGCCGGGCCGTTTGTGTACGATTGGATGCCGGTTGTGATCGTCCGGCCCGTGTCGCCGGCCACGCATGAGGGGAACCTATGGACCAGAGCCTCTTCACCTATGACATCGTCGCCGAGGACCCCGGCACCCACGCGCGCGCGGGCGTCCTCCACACCCCCCACGGCGACGTCCCCACGCCGATCTTCATGCCCGTGGGGACCAAGGCGACGGTCAAGGGGCTCATGCCCTCCACCCTGCGCGAGCTCGGCACCAAGATCCTGCTGGCCAACACCTACCACCTCTCCATGCGGCCCGGGGCGGACCTCGTGGCGGAGATGGGCGGCCTCCACGACTTCATGCGCTGGGACGGGCCCATCCTCACCGACTCCGGCGGCTTCCAGGTCTTCTCGCACGAGGAGTTCTGCAAGCTCTCGGACGACGGCGTGCGCTTCCGCGCCGTCGACTACGACGGCAAGTGGGTCTCCTGGACGCCCGAGGACAACATGGACATAGCCCAGAAGCTGGGCGCCGACATCGTGATGCAGCTCGACCAGTGCGTGGGCTACCCCGCGCCGCGCCGCAAGGTCGAGCGGTCGGTCGAGCTCTCGAGTCGCTGGGCGGAGCGCTGCTACGCTGCCCATACCCGTCCCGACCAGGCGCTCTTTGGCATCGTTCAGGGTGGCATGCACCTGGACCTGCGCCTGAGGAGCCTGCGTCACCTGGAGCAGGTCGGCGACTTCCCCGGCTACGGCATCGGCGGATACTCCGTCGGCGAGGACCACGAGACCATGTTCGAGTCGCTCGGGCCGCTGGTCAGCGAGCACATGCCACGGTCCAAGCCGCGCTACCTCATGGGCGTCGGCAACCCCACCACGCTCGTGCGCGCCGTCGCCCGCGGCGTGGACATGTTCGACTGCGTGCTCCCCACGCGCACCGCCCGCACCGGCTCGGCGTTCACGAGCGAGGGCAGGCTCAACTTCCGCCGCGCACGCTTCATCCACGACCAGCGCCCCATCGACGAGGCGTGCGACTGCCCGGTCTGCCGCCAGGGCTTCTCGCGCGCCTACCTCCACCACCTCGTCCGCCAGAAGGAGATGCTCGCCGGCATCCTCATCTCGCAGCACAACATCCACTACCTGCTCGACCTCATGCGCCGCGCTCGCGAGGCCGTGCTCGCCGGGACCTACGCGGCGTTCCTCGCGGACTGGATGGCCTCTCCGGCCGCACGGGACTGGTAGCGAGGGCACGGGACGGGCCTCCCGGAATCGGCGGGGTTCTCTGCTGGGGCGCACGGGCCGTCTTGGAATCGACGGGATTCTCCGGCGGGGAGCGTGAGCCGTCTCGGAATCGGCGGCCTTCTCCAGTCGCAGCGCCGTCCAGCGTGGGAACCTTCCGGATTCCAGGACGGTCTGCCGAGAAGGGCGACGATTCCTAGACACGTTCTTCTCGCCTGGCGAGAAACCCTGCGATTCTGGGACCGCACCGCGTCCATGCACGGGAAGCTCTCGGATTCCGGGACGGCGGCCGGGCGCGGCTTTTGTCCGGGGTCTCTGCTACAATCTGAGACGATCAACAGCCGGGCGCCGGGCGCCCACACCTCAGAGAGACCTGTGTCATGACAAGTGAGAGGTACCCCGAGCTCGCGGCCTGCGCCGCGCGCGCGTCCATACCCATTCTCCCTCGGGAGGGCCGCTAGCATGGGCGGCCTCGCACAGAGCCGCCGCTGGTCGGTGCTGCCCGAGGACCCCGTCCGCGAGCGCGCCCTTGCGGAGGCGCTCGCCATCCCGCCCTTGGTGGCGCGCGTCCTGGTGGCGCGCGGTCATGCCGACGCGCCCGACGCGCGCGCATTTCTCGACGCCTCCCTCGACGAGTCCTGGGAGGATCCCCTCTGCATCCCCGGCATGGGGGAGGTGGCGTCGCGCCTGGAGCGGGCGCTGGACGCGCACGAGACGGTCGCGGTCTTCGGTGACTTCGACGTGGACGGCATGACCTCGACCTGCCTGCTCACGCTCGCGTTGCGCGAGCTGGGGGCGACGGTCCAACCGTTCATACCCCATCGCTTCGGGGAGGGCTACGGGCTCTCGCGCGAGGCCCTCGAGCGCGTCAGGTCCGTGTGCTCGCCCGACCTCGTGGTGACCGTCGACAACGGGATCGCCTCCGCTCGCGAGGTCGAGTGGCTGGTCAGCGAGGGCGTCGACGTCATCGTGACCGACCACCACGAGCCGGCCGACCTCGTCCCCGAGGGCGTCCCGGTGACCGATCCCAAGCTCTCTCCCGACTGCCCCTCGCGCGAGCTCGCCGGGGCGGGGGTCGCCCTGAAGCTCGTCTGTGAGCTCGGGCGCCGTCGCGGGAAGTCGGAGCTCTGGCGCCGCTACACCGACGTGGCCGCACTCGGCACGCTCTCGGACATGATGCTGCTCGCGGGGGAGAACCGCGCGCTGGTCAGGGTCGGCATCGAGCGCATGCGCCACGCCACGCGCCCGGGCCTCGTCGCGCTGGCGGCCGCCGCGGGCTGCGACCTGGCGACGGTGCGCCCCGACGACCTGCCCTTCTCGCTCATACCGCGCCTCAACGCGGCGGGCCGCATGGGGTCCACCGACGTGGCGCTCGAGCTGCTGCTCACCGAGGACCCGGCGGAGGCCGCCGTCCTCGCCGCGCGTCTCGATGCGGTCAACACCGAGCGCCGCGAGGTCGAGTCGGCCCTCGCGGAGGCCGCCCTCGCCGAGGCGGCGCTCACCTACGACGGCGGCCGTGCGGTGGTCGTCGGAGGCGAGGGCTGGCACGAGGGCGTGAAGGGCATCGTGGCCTCGCGTCTCGTGAACCGCTACCACGTGCCCGCGATCGTCTTCTCCGTCGCGGACGGCATCGCCCGCGGCTCCGGTCGCTCGGTGGGCTCCGTCGACCTCTTCCATGCCGTCGAGCAGTGCTCCGACCTGCTGGTGCGCTTCGGCGGCCACGCCGGCGCGGTGGGCGTCACCTGCGAGGCGTCCCGACTGGACGAGTTCCGCGAGCGCCTCTCGGCGGCCCTCGCGGAGCTCCCCCAGGAACAGTTCGAGGACGTCGGCGAGGTCACGGCCGTGGTCTCTCTCTCCGAGCTCACCGTCGAGACCATAGACGCCCTCGAGCGCCTTCAGCCCTTCGGCCAGGGCAACAAGCGGCCGATGCTCGCGGTCTGCGGCGTCACCACGCGCAACCGCGCCCTGGTGGGCGCTGACGGTGCCCACCTGCGCTTCGTCGCGACCGACGGCGCGTGCTCCGTCCCTGCCATCTACTTCCGCGCGCCCGACGCCGAGCGCGCCTGCGCCTGGGACGGCGTGGTGGACGTCGTCTTCGAGGCCGTGAACGAGACCTGGCAGGGTCGCACCAAGCCCAAGCTCATGGTGAAGGACCTCCTGCTCAGGGATGGCGGTCAGGACGCGGTGGGAGCGGCTGCGGCCGAGAAGGACCTCGGGCTCGAGGGGGCGACGGGGGAGGGCCCCGCGTCCGAAGAGCCCCTCGGCCCGGACGCCGCCGCCCGCGCCGCCCTCGCGGACCTGGACGCCGCCGCGCTCACCGACGAGCTGCGACGCCGCCTGATAGGGGAGCGCCCGCTGCTTCCCGCGCAGGAACGTGCGCTGGACGTCCTCGCCGCTGGCCGCTCGTGCCTCGCCGTCATGGCCACCGGGCGCGGCAAGTCCCTCGTCTTCCACCTCCACGCGGCCCGCGAGGCGCTTGCGCGCGGCAGGGCGAGCGTGTTCGTCTACCCGCTGCGCGCTCTTGTCGCCGACCAGGCCTTCCATCTGCGCGAGCAGCTCGCCGGCGCGGGCCTTTCGGTCGAGGTGCTGACGGGCGAGACGCCCCAACCCGACCGCGAGCGCGTCTACGCCGGCCTCTCCTCGGGTGCGACCGACGTCGTCCTCACCACGCCCGAGTACCTCGCGATCCACCGCGCCGACCTCGCGCAGTCGGGCCGGGTCGGCTTCCTCGTCATCGACGAGGCCCACCACGCCGGCCTCGCCGCCCCAGGAAGCCGCGAGGCCTACCTCGAGCTCCCCGCCATCCGTGCCGACCTGGGCGACCCGGTGACGCTCGCCGTCACGGCGACCGCCGCGCCGGACGTCGCCGAGCGGATCTGCGCCCTTGCCGGGATAGCGCGCGACGACGTGGTCCTCGACCTCTCCGTTCGCGAGAACCTCCTGGTCGACGACGAGCGCGAGCTGCGCGACCGCGAAGCTGCCCTCGTGAGCGTGGTGGCGCGTGGCGAGAAGAGCGTGGTCTACGTTCCCTCGCGCGACCAGGCCGTGTCGCTCGTGCGCATGCTGCGCCACCGCATCCCCGAGCTCGCGGCACGCACCGCCTTCTATCACGCCGGGCTCCCGCGCGTCACGCGCGCACGCGTCGAGCGGGCCTTCCGCGGCGACGAGCTCAGCTGCGTCGTCTCGACGAGCGCCTTCGGCGAGGGCGTGAACCTCCCCGGCATCCGGCACGTCGCCCTCTACGGCCTGCCCCTCGGGCGCGTCGAGTTCAACCAGATGAGCGGCCGTGCGGGGCGCGACGGCGCCGACGCGACGGTCCACCTGCTCTTCGGGTCGCGCGACGTCGCGCTCGGGCGCCGCATCCTCGCCTCCGCCGCCCCTTCCCGCGACGACCTCGTCCTCGTCTACCGCACCCTCGCACGGCTCTACCGCGCCGACGGGCCCATCGCGCTCGACGACGCCGCCATCGCCTCGGTCGCCAGCGAGCGGGCCTCGCTCTCGCCCATAGACGAGCATGAGGTCGCGACCGCGCTGACGATCTTTTCCGAGCTGGGCTTCTGCTCGGTGTCAGGGTGGGGCGAGAGCCGTCGCGTGAGCATGGTCCCGTCCCCCGCGCGCATGGAGCTCACCCAGTCCGCCTGCTTCCTGGAGGGCGCCCGCGCACGCGACGCCTTCGAGGAGTTCTGCGCCTGGGCCCTCCATTCCCCCGCCGACGACCTTCTCGCCTGCGTGAGGAGGCCCATCTCGCCGGACTTCGGTATCATCGTTGAGGGGAAGGAGGGGTGACATGAGCATGAGTGACGACGAGGCCCGGATGCCGCAGCCTGCCAGCGCGCAGGGCCCTGCCGCGCCGGTGAGCGTCTCGACCGCCGAGACCGCCAAGGCAAGAAAGCCCGCGCCCGATGCCGCCAACTTCCGCCTCCTGCAGTCCGCCTGCGCAGCCTACCTCGACGAGGAGGGATGCGAGAAGGTCGACCGCGCGTACCGCTTCGCCGCCGAGTTCCACCGTGACCAGTGTCGACGCTCCGGTGAGCCCTACATCAACCACCCCGTCGAGGTCGCCCTGATCCTGGCGCACGACCTGCGCATGGACGAGGACACCATCTGCGCCGCGCTGCTCCACGACACGGTGGAGGACACGCCCGCGACCAAGGACCAGGTCGCCGAGCTCTTCGGCCCCACGGTGGCCGACCTCGTGGACGGCGTGACCAAGCTCACCTCCATCCAGGTGAGCTCGATGGACGCCAAGCAGGCATGGAACCTGCGCAAGATGTTCCTGGCCATGAGCCGCGACATCCGCGTCGTCATCATCAAGCTCGCCGACCGCCTGCACAACATGCGCACGCTCGCCGCCCTGCCGGCCGACCGGCGCCAGTTCAAGGCGCGCGAGACGATGGACGTCTACGCGCCGCTCGCCGACCGCCTGGGCATCTCCTCGGTCAAGTGGGAGCTCGAGGACCTCGCGTTCTTCTGGCTCGAGCCCGAGGAGTACCAGCGCGTCGCCCGCATGGTCCAGGACTCCCGCGCCCAGCGCGAGGAGGACACCGACTCCGCCATCAAGACGCTCGACGACGAGCTCAAGGCCGCCGGTCTCACGGGCTACCAGATCACGGGCCGCCCCAAGCACCTCTGGAGCATCTACCAGAAGATGACGCGCAAGGGGCGCGAGTTCGCGGACATCTACGACCTCATCGCGCTGCGCGTGATCACCCAGAGCGTCGGAGACTGCTACTCCGCGCTCGGTGCCGTCCACTCGCTGTGGAACCCGCTGCCCGGCCGCTTCAAGGACTACATCGCCACGCCCAAGGCCAACCTCTACCAGAGCCTGCACACCACCGTCGTGGGCCCGGACGGCAAGCCCATAGAGATCCAGATCCGGACCGCCGAGATGCACGAGGCCTCCGAGTACGGCATCGCCGCCCACTGGCTCTACAAGAAGGAGGGCAACTCACGCGGCCGCATGAGCGCCGAGGACCGCGCCATCGACTCCACGATCAACTGGATCCGAAAGACGCTCGACTGGGCGACCGAGGACGACATCGACGACCCGCACGAGTTCCTCGACAACCTGCGCGTCGACCTCTTCGAGCACGAGATCTTCGTCTTCACCCCCAAGGGCGAGGTCATGAGCCTGAGGCGCGACGCCACGCCGCTCGACTTCGCCTACGCGGTCCACACCGAGGTGGGAAACCACTGCGTGGGCGCCAAGGTCAACGGCGCGGTGGTGCCGCTCTCCTACAAGCTCCAGATGGGTGACCGCGTCGAGGTCCTCACCAACAAGAACGCCAAGCCCAGCCGCGACTGGATGGCGCTCGTCGCCATGCCCTCGAGCCGTGCCAAGATCCGCAAGTACTTCTCGACGCAGACCAAGAACGACGACGCCGAGCAGGGGAGGACCGAGCTGGCGCACGAGCTGCGCAAGCGTGGCTACGGGATCTCCACCCGCCGCACCGTCAAGGCGATTGACCGCGTCTGCGAGCAGTTCGAGCTGCGCAGCCCCGAGGACCTCTTCGCGAGCGTCCACACCGGCAAGGTCTCCGTCAAGCAGGCGGCCAACCGCATCGAGGAGATCCTCGAGGAGGGCTCGCCCGAGCAGCTCGCCGCCCAGGCGGCGCAGGCCGAGCGCCAGGCCGCCCACGACCAGGCGATGGCCAGCGGCGCCCCCGTCATGCGGTCCTACGCGCTCACCCAGGCGGCAAAGGGTCGGCGCAAGCGCAGCAACTGCGGCGTGGTCGTCAAGGGGGACCCGGACCTTCTCGTCCATCTGGCGCACTGCTGCAACCCGGTGGCCGGGGACGAGATCGTGGGCTTCGTCACGCGCGGACGCGGCGTCTCGGTGCACCGCGCCAACTGCCCCAACGTCGCGGACCTCATGCGCAACCCCGACCGTATGATCGAGGTCGCCTGGGACACCTCGGGCGCCACGGAGTTCCGCGTGGAGATCGTCGTGGAGGCGACGGACCGCATGGGCCTGCTCAAGGACATCACCGTCGCCATCGGCGACGCCGGCGCGAACATCCTCTCCGCCGCCACGCAGACCTCGGCCCAGGGCGTCGCCCGCCTGCGCTTCCTTGTGGCGATCTCCGACGCGAGCCTGCTTGACGTGCTGCTGTCCGCCGTGAGCCGCGTGCCCTCGGTCTTCGACGCGCGCCGCATCATGCCCGGCGAGGGCGCCAACCAGATGAAGCAGCGCGTGAGGTGAGCCAAGAGGGGACCGTCCCTTTGACTCGTTCCTGAGGAGGGTGTGATGGCCGAGAAGGACGACGAGCTGCGGCAGTTCGTGGTGACGCCGCTGCAGACCAACTGCTACGCCTACGTGAGCGCGGGGGAGTGCCTGGTGGTTGACCCCGGCGGCTCCGGTGCGCAGCTCGCGACCGTCCTCGATGACGTGCGCGTGAGGTGGGTTGCCGCCACGCACGGCCATGGCGACCACGTCGGCGGCGTCGCCGCCCTCGTGCGAGAGACGGGCGCCCCGTACGCGATCCACGCGGCCGACGCCGAGCTCGCCCGTCATGCCGAAGAGACGAGCGAGGTCGGCCGCAGCTACGACGAGAACGCGCCCGAACCCGACCGCACGCTCGCCGAGGGCGACGTGCTTCCCGTGGGTACCGCCACCTTCACCGTCATGGAGACCCCGGGTCACACGCCGGGCGGCATCGTGCTCGTGGGCGGGGGCAGCGCCGAGGGCGTCGCGTTCGTGGGCGACACGCTCTTCCCCGGCAGCCACGGCCGCACCGACCTCAGGGGCGGCGACGAGGCCGCGATCATGGCGTCGCTCGCTCGCATGGCGGCGGAGATCGCCCCCGACACCATGCTGCTCTGCGGTCACGGTCCCGCGACCTCGATGGGGCGCGAGCTCGCCACCAACCCCTTCCTGCGCTAGTGCCCGCCTCCGTTTTCGAGGGTTTGGGTTCGAGTTCGTGCCGGACTAGAGCCCATCGAGAGCAAAACCGCAGGTAATAGATTCAACTAATGATATTGTATGTCAGTTGAGTCATTTTTCAAACCCAAACCCGTTTCGGGTTTGGGTTCGAGTTTCTCGAATCTGCTTCAAAAGTCTATGCGCTATCAGGCATTTTGCCGCTTCCTTGCGCCCGCGCGCGCCGTCGTCGAACCCAAACCCTCGTGCGGGCGTCGGGATGCCCGGTCTGACGAGCTCTGGTATAGTCTTTCTGCCGGCGCAAGCCGCCGTGCCCGAGTGGCGGAATGGCAGACGCGGCGGTCTCAAAAACCGCTGAGGCAACTCGTGTGGGTTCGAGTCCCACCTCGGGCACCATCTCCTTCTGGGTATATAGTAAGCGTGTCCGGACATCGAACCCCAAGGAGAAGGGAAGCACCATGGCACTCTCAAGCGAGGTCACCTCGGTCCTCAACGATCAGATCAACAAGGAGATGTACTCCGCCTACCTCTATCTCACCTTCGCGGACTACTACGACGACCGCGGCCTCAAGGGCTTTGCCAACTGGTACGAGATCCAGGCAAAGGAGGAGATGGACCACGCTCTGGCCATCCGCCGCTACCTCTTGGACAACGACTTCAAGCCCACGATGGAGGCCATCGCCAAGCCCGACGAGGTCTTCGAGAACGACCTCGCCCCGCTCGAGGCGGGCCTCGCACACGAGGAGTACGTCACGAGCCTCATCCACCACTGCTACGAGGTCGCCCACGAGCTGCACGACGTGCGCACGATGAAGTTCCTCGACTGGTTCGTGGAGGAGCAGGGCGAGGAGGAGACCAACGCCCGCGACATGATCACCAACATGAAGCTCTTCGGCTGCGACCCCAAGGGCCTCTACGACCTGGACCGCGAGTACCAGGCTCGCACCTACGTCCAGTCCGCGTCGCTCAACCTCTAGAGTTCGACCGCTCTTCCCGGCCTGTGAAGAGTTTCTGAACTGCGCGCGCGCCAGGCGCCGGCGAGAAAAACCTCTTGCCCGCGCCCGGCGCGCATGCTATTGTTCTCCAGTGTGCGTTTTGCGAAGCGGGGCAAACGGCCCCCACCTACACGGCGCCTCTCGGCAGCTGTCTGGTCAGACAAGCACCTCCGCCCTCTTGGGCGGGTTCATGTCTCCTGGACGGCCGCTCGGCGCCAGGGGATTTTTTTATGCGGCGAGAGTCGCAGCGAGAGGAAGGTGTGAACGATAGCCAGAAACGATGGTCCTCGCATCAATGAGGAGATCACATCGCGCACGTGCCGCCTGATTGGCGTCGACGGCTCCCAGATGGGCCTCTTCGGCGTTCGCGACGCTCTGCGCATCGCGCTCGATCAGGGCCTCGACCTGGTGGAGATCGCGCCCAACGCAGATCCCCCCGTCTGTAAGATGCTCGACTACAAGAAGTTCAAGTACGAGCAGGACCGCAAGGCCAAGGCCGCCCGCAAGAACCAGTCCAAGGTCGAGATCAAGGAGATGAAGTTCCGTCCCAAGATCGACGTGGGCGACTACGAGACCAAGAAGGGCCACGTGCTGCGCTTCCTCAAGAAGGGTGCGCGCGTCAAGATCACGATCATGTTCCGCGGTCGTGAGATGGCCCACCCGGAGCAGGGCCGCCTCGTCCTGGACCGTCTGGCCGAGGACCTCAAGGACGTCGCCTCCGTCGAGCAGAAGCCGCTCATGGAAGGTCGCAACATGCACATGACCATCGTCCCGATCAAGGGCGCCTTCGACAAGAAGGACGAGAAGGACGAGAACGTCACCACGGAGAAGGAGAACTAGCATGCCCAAGATGAAGACCCACAAGGGTACGGCCAAGCGCTTCCGCCGCACCGGCTCTGGCAAGATCATGCGCGCCAAGGCGTTCAAGAGCCACATCCTCACCAAGAAGTCCCCGAAGCGCATCCGCGGCTTCCGTCAGGAGACCGTCATCTCCGACGCCGACGCCAAGACCGTTTCCCAGCGCATGGGTTCCAAGTAGGCGCTTCTCGCGTCACGATTTGCAGTTCTCACCAAGGAGTTGATCAGACATGGCACGAGTCAAGCGCGCCGTCGCCGGCCGTAAGAAGCGCAACGCGCTCGCCGAGCGCACCAAGGGCTACTACGGAGTCCGTTCCCGTACGTTCCGCGGCATGAAGGAGCAGGCGCAGCACTCCGGTCAGTACGCCTACCGCGACCGCCGCAACAAGAAGCGCGACTTCCGCGCTCTGTGGATCCAGCGCATCAACGCCGCCGCCCGCATGAATGGCCTCTCCTACAGCAAGCTCATGCACGGCCTCAAGCTCGCCGGCGTCGAGCTCGACCGCAAGGTCCTCGCTGAGATCGCCTACAGCGACGAGCAGACCTTCGCCGACATCGCCGAGGTCGCCAAGAAGGCCCTCGCCGACGCTGAGTAGCGTCGCGCACATAACGCGAAACGAGCGCCCTGGGTTTCTCGCCCAGGGCGCTTTCTTGTAGAGAGATACCGTCTGCCGGACGATTTGGACCGTTCGCGGAGCGTTTTGAGACGAGCGTGTAAACCCTGCTTGCGCGGGAACAAGGAGAGTAAGCGAGGGTACCGTCGCTACAGCCCAGCGACCGTCAGAAGGAGGCGAGTCCAATGAACACAGAAGAGAACGTGCAGTTTGGGCCCGCCGACCGTGCGACCGAGGTCCTATAACATCTGGGGCGAGCGCACTCGCCAACGTTCCCCGAAACGCATTTCGGAACGGACTGATGACAGGAACACTCGAAGCGGGCCCAGTTTGAATACCCAGTTGTTCGGTACTGGTTCGCAGAGACACGGGTGATTCCAAAGTACAGACGAGGCGGGGCGGCGCAAGGGGCGCCGCCCCTTTTTCGTGTGCACGTCGCGTCTACGCGTCCGATCTCGTTTGGAACCCTTTCCAAATCCAGTAGGTAGAACGCGAACGGTATCAAATCGGCGCCAGCCGGTTCTTAATGAAATGCCAGTTGTAAGTAGTTCTATTGCGTGCTCTAATGCAACCAACGGAAATGAAACGTTTCCAAAATCACGCAACAAGGGAGAAGCGTTTCGAAAAAGTAGGAGGGAGCACGTCATGTTGATGAAGAGGCGTCAGTTCGTGCAGGCAGGTCTCGGCCTCATGGCAGGCGCGGGCGCGGTGGCGCTCGCCGGCTGCGGCGGGGAGCAGGGCGGCGGCGGCGACAAGCAGGCCGCCGGCAAGGTCTACTATCTCAACTTCAAGCCCGAGCAGGACGCGCAGTGGCAGGAGCTCGCCGAGCTCTACACCGAGGAGACCGGTGTGCCCGTGACGGTCATGACCGCGGCCTCCGGCCAGTACGAGACCACGCTCAAGTCCGAGATGGCCAAGACGGACGCCCCCACGCTCTTCCAGGTGAACGGCCCGGTGGGCCTCGCCTCCTGGAAGGACTACTGCTACGACCTCGATGACACTGACATCATGGGTCAGCTCACCAAGGAGGACTACGCGCTCAAGGGCGACGACGGCAAGACCAAGGGCATCGCCTACGTCATCGAGTCCTACGGCATCATCTGCAACACGTCCCTGCTCGACAAGGCGGGCTACACCACCGACGACATCACCAACTTCGACAGCCTCAAGGCCGTCGCCGAGGACATCACCGCCCGCAAGGACGAGCTCGGCTTCTCCGCCTTCGGCTCTGCCGGCATGGACGGCTCGTCCGACTGGCGCTTCAAGACCCACCTCGCGAACCTCCCGATCTACTACGAGTACCAGGCCGACGGCATCGACACCACCGACGCCATCAAGGGAACCTACCTGGACAACTACCGCCAGATCTGGGACCTCTACATCAACAACGCCACCTGCGAGCCCACGCAGCTCTCCACCAAGACCGCCGATGACGCCACCGCCGAGTTCGTGACCGGCCAGTGCGTCTTCTATCAGAACGGCACCTGGGAGTACGCCAACGTCGCCGAGGCGGGCGACGAGAACCTCGCGCTGATCCCGATCTACATCGGCGTTGACGGCGAGGAGAGCCAGGGCATCTGCACCGGCTCCGAGAACTACTGGTGCGTGAACAAGAACGCCTCCGAGGAGGACATCCAGGCCACGCTCGACTTCATCAGCTGGTGCGTCACCTCCGAGACCGGCGTCAAGGCCATGTGCGGCTCCGAGGGCGCCATGCCCTCCGGCGAGGCCGGCATGGGCTTCGTGATCCCGTTCGAGGCCAACCTCGAGTCCACGAACGTCCTCAACAACCTCGCGGATGAGATCAACGCTGACAAGACCCCGGTCAAGTGGTGCTTCTCGACCATGCCCTCCGAGGAGTGGAAGAACGGCGTGGGCTCTGCCCTCACCACCTATGCCGCCGACCAGACTGACGGCAACTGGGACGGCGTCGTGACCGCCTTCGTCGACGGTTGGGCGACCGAGGCTGCCGCCTCCAAGGCATAGGGCAACTCAAAGCAATCTCGTCCGATTCGGGCGGTGGGTGCCTTCCCTCACCCACCGCCCCATCCATAGGGAAGGAGGTCTCATGGAGAAGGCAATCAAGAAGTACCTCCCCATCTTCGTCCTGCCCACGTTCCTGGCGTTCCTCATCGGCTTCGCGGCTCCGTTCCTCCTGGGTCTGTGGCTGTCGCTGTGCGACTTCACCACGGTCACCGATGCGACGTTCGTGGGCTTCTCGAACTTCGTCCTGGCGGTGCAGGACACCGTCTTCCAGCACTCGTTCTGGTACACGGCCCTGTTCACCGTCGTGTCCGTCCTCGTCATCAACGTCATTGCGTTCGCGATAGCGCTCGCCCTCACCAGGAAGCTGCGCGGTACCAACCTGTTCCGCACGGTCTTCTTCATGCCCAACCTCATCGGCGGCATCGTCCTGGGCTACATCTGGCAGCTCATATTCAACGGCATCCTCGCCCAGTACTCGCAGGCGCTGAACCTCAACGAGTGGTACGGCTTCGTCGGCCTCGTCATCCTGGTCGCCTGGCAGCAGATCGGCTACATGATGATCATCTACATCGCCGGTCTGCAGTCGATCCCCGGCGACGTGCTCGAGGCGGCCGCCATCGACGGCGCGAGCGCCTGGCGCAGGCTCGTGGACGTCACGATCCCGATGATGATGTCGTCGATCACGATCTGCATGTTCCTCTCGCTCACCAACGGCTTCAAGCTCTTCGACCAGAACCTGTCGCTCACCGCCGGCGAGCCGTCCAAGATGTCGGAGATGCTCGCGCTCAACATCTACAACACGTTCTACGGCCGCGTCGGCTGGGAGGGCGTCGGTCAGGCGAAGGCGGTCATCTTCTGCCTGATCGTCGTCGCCATCGGCCTCATCCAGCTGCGTGCCACGCGCTCCAAGGAGGTGCAGCAGTGATGGCGACCAAGAGGGGGCGCAGCGCCCTCAACTGGGCTGGCACGGGCCTCATGGCGTTTCTCTGCGTCGTGTGGCTGCTGCCCGTCGTGGTGGTGCTGTTCAACTCGTTCAAGAACAAGATGTTCATCAACCTCGAGCCCTTCGAGCTGCCCACCGAGCAGACGTTCATCGGGCTCGAGAACTACCAGACGGCGATCGACAAGTACGGGTTCCTCGACTCCGTCGGCTGGACCGTCTTCATCACGGTAGGCTCGGTCGCGGTCATCCTGATCTGCACCTCCATGTGCGCCTGGTACATCACGCGCGTGCAGAACCGATTCACCAAGGCCGTCTACTACCTCTGCGTCTTCTCCATGGTCGTACCGTTCCAGATGGTCATGTTCACGCTATCGCTCATCGCCGACCGCCTGGGCCTCGGCACGCCCTGGGGCATCATCGTCATCTACCTCGGGTTCGGAGCGGGACTGGCGGTGTTCATGTTCTGCGGCTTCGTGAAGACCATACCCATCGAGATCGAGGAGGCCGCGCTCATCGACGGCGCGGGGCCGATAAGGACGTTCTTCACGGTGGTCATCCCCATCATGAAGCCCACGTTCATCTCCGTCGGCATTCTGCAGACGATGTGGATCTGGAACGACTTCCTGCTCCCGTACCTGGTGCTCGACACCACGGAGTACAAGACGATCTCCATCGTGATCCAGTTCATGAAGGGGTCCTACGGCCGCGTCGACATGGGTGCCATCATGGCGGCGCTCATCATGGCGGTCATCCCGGTCGTCGTGTTCTATCTCTCGTGCCAGAAGTACATCATCAAGGGCGTCGCCGCGGGCGCGGTCAAGGGCTAGGACGAGAGGGGGCGTCGTGGACATCAGGGACATCGCTCGACTCTCCGGATACAGCCTGGGCACCGTCTCCCGCGTGCTCAACGACCACCCCGGCGTCAGCGACCGCGCGCGCGAGCGCGTTCTTGAGGTGGTCCGCGAGGTGGGCTACGAGCCCAACACCAACGCGCGCCACCTCAAGACAAGGAACAGGGCCTCGTTTGCCATCATGGTCAAGGGCATGCAGAACCTGCTCTTCAACGACATCATTGAGAAGGCCGAGGGCCTCTTCGCGGAGGCTGACGAGGAGGCGCGCGTCCACTTCGTCGACGAGGACGCCGACGAGGTGGCTCGAGCCGTCCATCTCGACAGGATCAGGCACCCCAAGGGGTTCCTCTTCCTGGGCGGGGACCCCAGCAACTTCAAGGGGGGCTTCGGCCAGATCGGCGCCCCGTGCGTGCTCCTCACCAACACCGCAGAGGACTGGGGGCTCAAGGGCCTCTCGTCCTTCTCGACCGACGACGAGGAGGCGGCGGCGAGCGTCATCGACTACCTGTGGGAGTGCGGCCATCGGCGCATCGGCGTGCTCGGCGGCAACCGCAAGGTCAGCGAGGTGTCCGAGCATCGCCTGGCCGGCGTCGCCCGGGCCTTCTCAGCCCATGGCGCGAGCTTCGACGCCGAGCGTTGCTACGAGCCGTGCCGCTTCTCGATGCGCGCGGGCTACGAGGCGGCGATGCGCCTGCTCGAGCGCGCGGACGACCTCACCGCTATCTTCGCCTTCGGCGACGTGATCGCCCTCGGCGCGCTCCGCGCGGTCACCGACCGCGGCTTCCGCGTCCCCCTCGACATCTCGATTGTGGGCTTTGACGGCGTGGACGTCTCGCAGTACAGCGTCCCGCGCCTCACGACGGTGCGCCAGGATACGGGGCTTCTCGCCCGCAGGGGCGTGGAGGCGCTGCTCGCGGCCACCCGTGGGGAGAAGGGGCGTGTCGTGCACGAGTCCGTGCCGTTCCGACTCCTGCGCAGGGAGAGCGTGCTCTCGCTGCTCCCTGCGACGCCCGTGGAACCCGAAGAGGGGAGGGCGGGGTCATGAGGCGCTCGGGTGTTCTCATGGCGATCACGTCGCTGCCCTCCGCGTGGGGCGTCGGCACGATGGGTGCCGCCGCGCGCGGGTTCGTAGACTTCCTCGCCGCCGCGGGCCAGACGGTCTGGCAGCTTCTCCCGATCGGCCCGACGGGCTTCGGCGACTCCCCCTACCAGGTCTTCTCCACCTACGCGGGCAACCCGTACCTGATCGACCTCGACGACCTGGCCGAGGAGGGGCTTCTCGAGCGCTCGGAGTACGAGGGCCGTCCGTGGGGCGACGACCCGCTCTCCGTGGACTACGGCGCGCTCTTCCGCGGCCGCCTCGAGGTTCTGGGCCGGGCGGTGTCCCGGCTGCGCGAGACGCGTGCCGCAGAGCTCGCGTCGTTTTGCGCCCGCGAGTCCGCCTGGCTCGAGGACTATGCGCTCTTCATGGCCATCAAGGACGCGTGTCAGGGCACCGCCTGGGGCGCGTGGCCGGAGCCGCTGCGCCGTCGCGACGAGGACGCCCTCGCCGCGGCTCGGCACGACCTCGCCGAGCGCGTCGACTACTGGCAGGGCGTCCAGTGCCTCTTCTTCCGGCAGTGGGACCGCCTCAGGGAGCATGCGGCGCGCTCCGGCGTCCTGCTCATGGGTGACATCCCGATCTACGTGGCGCCCGACAGCGCCGACGCGTGGGCGAACCCCGGACAGTTCCAGCTCGACGAGCGGCTCGTCCCCACAGAGGTCGCGGGTTGCCCGCCGGACGGGTTCGCCGCGGGCGGTCAGCTCTGGGGCAACCCGCTCTACGACTGGGACCGCATGGCCGAGGACGGTTACGCGTGGTGGGTCGAGCGCGTCTCGTACCAGCTGCGACTCTACGACATCCTGCGGATCGACCACTTCCGCGGCTTCGACTCGTACTACGCGATCCCCTTCGGCGCGCCGGACGCGCGCGAGGGACGTTGGCGGGAGGGGCCGGGCGCCGCGCTCTTCGAGCGGCTGCGCGAGACCTGCGGCACGGAGCGTCTCGTCGCGGAGGACCTGGGCTACCTCACGGACTCCGTCGCGCGCCTGCGCGAGGAGACGGGGCTGCCGGGGATGCGGGTCCTCGAGTTCGCGTTCGACAGCGTGGACGGGTCCGGCAGCGTCTACCTGCCGCATGCCTATCCCCGCAACTGCGTCGCCTACGTGGGGACGCACGACAACGACACGGCGCTCGGCTGGCTCGCGGGCGCCTGCCCCGGGGACGCGGAGCGCGCGCGTGACTACCTCGGCCTCAACGAGCGCGAGGGCGAGGGCTGGGGCATGATGCGCGGCATCTGGTCCTCGGTCGCCGACACGGCGATAGTGCAGATGCAGGACGTCCTCTGTCTGGGCGGGGAGACCCGCATGAACGTCCCCTCCACGGTGGGGACCAACTGGAAGTGGCGGGCGCCGGCGCACTACGCGACGCCGGGGCTCGTGAGAAGGCTGAGACGGCAGGCGGAGCTCTTCGACAGGGTTCCGACGGTCGGGAACCGATAGGGAGGGAGCGCTCATGGCGCAGGTATCCATCAAGCACGTCGAGAAGGTCTATCCCGCCTCCACGGGCAGGAGGCACAGGCCCAAGAAGGGCAACGCCAACCTCAAGGTGACCGAGGAGGGCGTGCTCGCGGTCGAGGACTTCAACCTGGAGATCGCCGACGGCGAGTTCATCGTCCTCGTCGGCCCGTCCGGCTGCGGCAAGTCGACGATGCTGCGCATGGTTGCGGGTCTCGAGGAGATCACGCGCGGCGAGATCTACATCGACGACAGGCTCGTCAACGACGTGCAGCCGCGTGACCGCGACATCGCCATGGTCTTCCAGAACTATGCCCTCTACCCGCACAAGACGGTGCGCGGGAACATGGAGTACCCGCTCAAGCTCCGCAAGGTCCCCAAGGACGAGATGAACCGTCGGGTCGAGGAGGCGGCGCAGATCCTGGGAATCACCGCCCTTCTCGACCGCAAGCCCAAGGCCCTCTCCGGCGGCCAGCGCCAGCGCGTGGCGATCGGGCGCGCCATCGTGCGCGAGCCCAAGGTGTTGCTCATGGACGAGCCGCTCTCCAACCTCGACGCCAAGCTGCGCAACCAGATGCGCTCGGAGATCATCAAGCTGCGCCAGCGCATCAACACCACCTTCATCTACGTCACGCACGACCAGACCGAGGCCATGACGCTCGGCGACCGCATCGTCGTCATGAAGGACGGCATGGTGCAGCAGATCGGGACGCCCCAGGAGGTCTACGACTCGCCGGCCAACGTCTTCGTCGCCGGGTTCATCGGCGTGCCGCAGATGAACTTCTACGACGCGCGCCTCGTGCGCGACGGCGACGCCTACCGCGTGGAGCTCGACGGCATCTCCGTGCCCGTGTCCGCCGAGAAGTGCGACCGCCTCGCGGCGCACGGCGTCGACACCCAGGACGTCACCCTCGGCGTGCGCCCGGAGAACATCGAGCTCGCGGAGGCGGGGGAGAGATCGCTCACCGGCTCGGTGGAGACGACCGAGATGATGGGCAGCTCCGTCTACCTGCACGTGAGCGTGGAGGGCGAGGACAGCATCATCATCCTCCAGAACGTCGAGGAGGGCGGGCGCCGCCCCTCCGACATCCAGGTCGGAAGCAGCCTCTCGTTCACGTTCGCCGGCAGCGCCGTGCATCTCTTCGACAAGGAGACGGCGGTCAACCTCGAGCTCTAGGGGCTGGACGGCGACGGGAAGGGGCTCGGCGTCATCTGGCGCCGAGCCCCTTTTGCGTGGCGAGAGGAACGCTCTTCTCGCTTAGTCCCTCTTAATCCAGGAGAACATGGAGCGGATCTTCTCGCCGGTCTCCTCGATCGGGTGGGTGTTGATCTCCTCGCGCTTCTCGAGCAGCCACTTGTGAGCGTTGTTGCAGTCGTCGACGAACTCCTGGGCGAAGCTGCCGTCCTGGATGCGGCCGAGGATGCGCTTCATAGCGGCGCGGGACTCGGCGTTGATGACCTGCGGGCCGGCGTAGTACTCGCCGTATTCGGCGGTGTTGGAGATCGAGTAGTTCATGAAGTGGATGCCGGACTCGTACATGAGGTCGACGATCATCTTCATCTCGTGGTAGACCTCGAAGTAGGCCAGCTCCTCGGGATAGCCCGCCTCGGTCAGGGTCTCGAAGCCGGCCTTCACGAGCTCGACGAGACCGCCGCAGAGGACGGCCTGCTCGCCGAAGAGGTCCTCCTCGGTCTCCTCCTTGAAGGTGGCCTTGATGATGCCGGAGCGGGCGCCGCCGACGCCCCAGCAGTAGGAGAGGACGATGTCCCAGGCGTCGCCGGTGGCGTCCTGGTAGACGCAGGCGAGGTCGGGCACGCCGGAGCCCTCGGTGTACTGACGGCGCACGATGTGGCCCGGGCCCTTGGGGGCGCACATGATGACGTTGACGTCCTCGGGGGCCTTGATGTAGCCGTAGTGGATGTTGAAGCCGTGGGCGAAGGCGAGGGTGTCGCCGGCCTTGAGGTGCGGCGCGACGTGCTCCTCGTAGACCTTGGGCTGGGTCTCGTCGGGGACGAGCATCATGATGACGTCGGCCTCCTCGGCGGCGTCGTCCATGCTCATGACCTTGAGGCCGGCCTCCTGGGCGGCCTGGGCGGACTTGGAGCCCTCGCGCAGACCCACGCGGACGTCGACGCCGGAGTCCAGGAGGTTCAGCGCGTGGGCGTGGCCCTGGGAGCCGTAGCCGATGATGGCGACCTTCTTGCCTTGGATGACGCTCGGGTCCACGTCCTTCTCGTAATAGATGTCGACAGCCATGTTCTTCTCCTTTGCTTGAGCCGTTGATGAGACAATGGGGACAGGTTCATTTGTCTCATCACGCACGTCCTCGTGACGGTACTTTCCTATGTGAGATGAGACAAATGAACCTGTCCCCATTGTCTCATTGAGCGCCGCGCGACATGGCGATCTTGCCGGTGCGCGTGAGCTGCTTGATGCCGTAGCTGCGGAAGAGGTCCTCCATCGCGTCGAGCTTGCTCGCGGTGCCGGTGGCCTCGATCGTGAGCGTGTTCTTGCCCACGTCGACGACCTTGGCACGGAAGACGTTGGCGATCTCGATGACCTCGTGGCGGCGCTCCGGCGAGGACTGCACCTTGAAGAGCACGAGCTCGCGCTCGACGGCCTCCTCGTAGGTGAGGTCGGAGATCTTGTAGACCGAGACGAGCTTGTGCAGCTGTTTGGTGATCTGCTCGAAGCCGACCTCGTCGGCCTCGACGATGATCGTCATGCGGGAGAGGGTCTCGTCCTCGGTGGGGGCGACGGTGAGCGACTCGATGTTGAAGCCGCGGCGGCTGATGAGGCCCGTGACGCGGGAGAGCACGCCCGGCTTGTTCTCAACGAGAATCGAGAGCAGGTAGTTCATCACTCATCAACTCCTTCGTGCGACGGCTTCACGCGCGGGCGACCGCCCTCGCCGAAGCCCTTCTCGGTGACGCGCACGCCGCCGAGCGTGACGTCGAGGGCGCCGATGATGTCGTCGATCGGGGCGCCGGGGGCGACCATCGGGTAGACGGTCTGGGCGGCCGGGATCATGACGTCGAGCAGGTACGGCTCGTCGGAGGCGAGCATCTCGTCGAGCGCGGCGTCGATCTCCTCGGGCTTGGTGATGCGCCTCGAGCGCCAGCCGTAGGCGTCGGCGAGCTTCACGAAGTCGGGGTTGTCGGCGAGCTCGGTGAACGAGAAGCGGTCGTCGTAGAAGAGGTGCTGCCACTGGTGGACCATGCCGAGCGCGCGGTTGTCGACGATGAGGACCTTGACCGGCACGTTGTTGATCTTGGCGGTGGCCATCTCCTGGCTGTTCATCTGGAACGAGCCATCGCCGGCGATGCAGACGACCTGCTCGTCGGGGCAGCCGATCTTGGCGCCGATGGCGGCGGGGAAGCCGAAGCCCATCGTGCCGAGGCCGCCGGAGGAGATGAAGGTGCGCACGTGCTCGCGGTGGATGTTCTGAAGGGCCCACATCTGGTGCTGGCCGACCTCGGTGGTGACAATCGAGGCGTGCGGGTCGAGCTTTTCGGAGAGGTGCTCGAGCACGACCTCCGGGGCGATCTTGCCCTCGTAGTCCACGAAGTCCGAGGTGTAGAACGGCCAGCGCTCGCGCCAGCCGAAGACCTCGTCGCGCCAGGTCTCGCAGCTCGTGTGCGCGTCCATCTTCTCTAGGCGGTCGTTCAGGGCAGCGAGGATGACCTTGGCGTCGCCGACGATCGGCACGTCCGGGTTGATGATCTTGCCGATCTCGGCCGGGTCGATGTCGATGTGGATGATCTTGGCGTGCGGGGCGAACTCGTCGACCTTGCCGGTGACGCGGTCGGAGAAGCGTGCGCCCACGGCGATGATGAGGTCGGACTCGGTGACCGCCATGTTGGCGTACTTGGAGCCGTGCATGCCGACGGGGCCGAGGTTGAGCGGGTTGGAGCAGGGGATGGCGGCCTTGCCCATGAGGGTCGTGACCACGGGGATCTGCATGCGCTCGGCGAGCTCCACGAGCTCGGGGCAGGCGTGGGACGCCACGATGCCGCCGCCGGCCATGATGAGCGGACGCTCCGCCTCGCATATGAGCTGGGCGGCCTGCTTGACCTGCTTCGCGTTGCCGCGATAGGTGGGTCGGTAGCTCGGGACGCTCACGCTGTCCGGGTAGTGGAAGACCATATCGGAGCCGGAGAGGTCGCTCGGGATGTCGATCAGGACGGGGCCCGGCCGGCCGGTCGAGGCGATGTAGAAGGCCTCACGGAAGGTCCTGGTGAGGTCGTCGGTCGACTGCAGAAGGAAGCTGTGCTTGACGATGGGCATCGTGATGCCCACGATGTCGGACTCCTGGAAGGCGTCGGTGCCGATGACGCCGCGCGTGACCTGGCCCGTGATGACGACGAGGGGCACGGAGTCCATGTAGGCGGTGGCGATGCCGGTGACGGTGTTGGTGGCGCCGGGGCCGGAGGTGACGAGCACCACGCCCACCTTGCCCGTGGCGCGGGCGTAGCCGTCCGCCATGTGCGTGGCGCCCTGCTCATGGCGGGCGAGCACGTGGTGGATCTTCTTGGAGTCGTAGAGGGCGTCGTAGATCTTGATGGCCTGGCCTCCGGGGTAGCCGAAGATGGTGTCCACGCCCTCGGCCTCGAGGCTGGCGATGATGGCCTGAGCCCCGGTCATGGTCTTGCCCTCGTGCTCGGTGTGGCTGCCCGGGCCGAACGGGCGCCCCTCGATGGCGCGCTGTCGCCGGGCGATCTTCTCCTCGACGGTGATCATGAGAGATAGGCCCCCTTGTCTGCGCTCGTGACCAGCTTTGCGTAGCGGGAGAGGACTCCCGTGGTGTACTTGGGCGCGGGCGGCTGCCATGCGGCGCGGCGCTCGGCGAGGACCTCCTCGGGGACGCGCAGCTCGAGCGTGCCGGCCTGGATGTCGATGTCGATGACGTCGCCCTCCTCGACGAGCGCGATCGGGCCGCCCGCAGCGGCCTCGGGGGAGACGTGGCCGATGCACGGGCCCTTGGAGGCGCCGGAGAAGCGCCCGTCGGTGATGAGGGCAACCGAGCTTGCGAGGCCCATGCCGCAGATGGCCGAGGTGGGGGTGAGCATCTCTCGCATGCCCGGACCGCCCGCCGGGCCCTCGTAGCGGATGACCACCACGTCGCCCGGGTTTATCGCCCCGCCGAAGATGGCCTTGCAGGCCTCCTCCTCGGAGTCGAAGACGCGCGCGGGGCCGCTGTGCCGCCACATGCCCGGGTCGACGGCGCTCTTCTTGACGACGCCGCAGTCCGGCGCGAGGCTGCCGCGCATGACCTTGAGGCCTCCGTCGGGGGAGTAGGCATCGTCCACGCTGCGGACGACCTCGCCGTCCACGGGCGGGCAGGTCGCGACCCACTCGGCCATGGTGCCGTGGCAGGTGAAGGCGCTCATGTCGAGGTGTCCCGTGCGGCCGAGCTCGCCGAGGATGGCGGGCACGCCGCCCACGTCGTTGAGGTCCTGGATGTGGAGCGGGCCCGCCGGCGCGATGCGCACGATGTTGGGCGTCTCGGCGGAGGCGCGGTCCCAGTCATCCATCGTGACGGGGCAGCCGGCGGCCTGCGCGATGGCCGTGAGGTGGAGCATCGTGTTGGTGGAGCCGCCGAAGGCCATGTCGAGCACCATGCCGTTGTGGATGGCGGCAGGCGTGAGGATCTGGCGGGCGGTGACGTTCTTCTCGACGAGCTCCATGACCTTCATGCCGGTCCGCTTGGCGAGGCGGATGCGCTCGGAGTAGACGGCGGGCACGGTGCCGTTGCCGGGAAGGGCCATGCCCAGGGCCTCGGCGAGGCAGCAGATGGAGTTGGCGGTGAACATGCCGGAGCAGCTGCCGCAGGTGGGGCAGGCGGTCTTCTCGAGCCAGGAGCACTCCTCCTCGGTCATGGTGCCGGCGGTGACCTGGCCCACGGCGTCGAAGAGGGAGTTGAGGTCGGTCTGGCTGCCGTCGCGCCCGCGGCCGGCGAGCATGGGGCCGCCGGAGACGAGGATGGCGGGGATGTCGAGGCGTGCCGCGGCGATGAGCATGCCGGGGACGATCTTGTCGCAGGAGGGGATGAGGACCATCGCGTCGAACTGGTGGCCCTGGACGGCGCACTCCACGCTGTCGGCGATGACCTCGCGGGAGGTGAGGCTGTAGTGCATGCCCTCGTGGTTCATCGCGATGCCGTCGCACACGCCGATGGTGTTCACCTGCAGCGGGGTGCCGCCTGCCATGCGAATGCCGGCCTTCACGGCGTCGGCGATCTGCTGGAGGTGAAGATGCCCGGGGATGACCTCGTTCTGGGCGGAAACCACGGCCACGAGCGGCCGGTCGAGCTCCTCGTCGGTGAGGCCGTCGGCCGCCAGGAGGCTGCGATGCGGCGCGCGTGCCAGGCCCCGCTTGATCATGTCGCTTCTCAGTCCCACGTTTCCTCGCTTCCTCTTGTCGCGTGTGAGAAATGCGAGGCGGAACCTCGAAGCCGTCACGGTGGCCGCCGGCGCGCGGTACTTCTCGGCACGATTGCGGGGGTGGCCCGCTGCACGTGCGGAGGTTCTCGCGAGCTGCTCGAGGGATTCTTCGAGGCCGTCCGACGCGGGTTCTCACGCTGCCCGCTCGCTGTGGGACGGATGCGGCCCGTACTGGCCCTGTCATCGCATTTGCTCAGTGGGGACACTCTACGCGGTGCGTGTTTCCACCCCGTGACCGCCCGTGAACGGTATCTTTTCCACCCCTGAGCGGTGAGACAAAGGGGACAGGTTCATTTGTCTCATCGTTACGTGTTTATCGTCCCGGCGCAATGGGTACCTAGAACGCCACCTTTGGAGGAGGGGTGCGATGCGGGTACCAAGGCAGGCTTCTCGTTCGGGCTACTACCACGTGGTGATCAAGGGGGACGGTGGGCAGGCGATATTCGAGGATGGCTTCGACAGGCGGACGTTCCTTCGCCTCGCCGAGAGATACTTTGCCGAGGCCGGCGTCTCCGTCATCGCGTGGTGCCTCATGGAGAATCACGTGCATCTGGTGCTGAGAGACGACGCCGAAGAGCTCAGCGTCGCGATGCATCGGCTGGGAACCGCGTACGCACGCCATTACAACGACAGGACGGGGCGCGTGGGCCACCTCTTCCGCGAGCGGTTCATGAGCTCGCCCATAGAGAGCGAGAGTTATCTCCTGGAGGCGGTCCGCTACGTCCACAACAACCCGGAGAAGGCCGGCGTCTGCAGGGCGGAGGAGTATCCCTGGAGCAGCTACTCCAGCTATGCGACGCCGGGCTCCTCCAGTGAGCTGACCGTAGACACCTCGGCTGTTCTAGACCTGTTGGGTGGCGAGAAGAACTTCGCGGAGTTTGTCGCGGAGCGGGGTAACTGCCTGTATCGACCGCCCTCGGGCAAGCGGCTCGATGACACGGAGGCTCGTGATGCCGCCGCACGCGTGCTTGGGGAGGTCTCTCCCGTTGAGGTAAAGAAGCTGTCCGTGGAGCGTCGTAACCAGCTTCTTCGAGAGCTGCGGGCGGCAGGTCTGTCAGTTCGTCAGGTGGAGCGGTTGACGGGAGTCGGAAGAAACATCGTTGCTCGGGCATGAACGCGCATCAGATGCTCGGGCGCATCTGACGACATACTATCTCGAATGAGACAAATGAACCTGTCCCCGTTGTCTCACAGCGAGGTCTGGACGAGGGTGGGGGTGAGGCCGGCGGCCTTGAGGGCCTCCACGATCTGGTGCTTGTGCTCGGTGCCAAACGCCTCGATCGTGACGCGCAGCTCGACGGCGGCGTTGCGGTTGGTCGAGACGAACTGGTTGTGCTCGAGCTTGATGACGTTGCCGTTCTGCTCCGCGATGGTGGAGGCCACGCGCACGAGCATGCCCGGGCGGTCGGGGAGCAGCACGCTCACGGTGAAGATGCGCTCGCGCATGATGAGGCCGTGCTGCACCACCGAGCTCATCGTGATGACGTCCATGTTGCCGCCGGAGAGGATCGAGACCACGCGCTTGTTCTCGGCCGGCAGGTGCTTGAGCGCGGCCACCGTGAGCAGGCCCGAGTTCTCCACGATCATCTTGTGGTTCTCGACCATGTCGAGAAACGCGACCACGAGCTCGTCGTCGGGCACGGTCATGACGTCGTCGAGGTTCTCCTGCAGGTACGGGAAGACCTCGTCGCCCACCTCCAGGACGGCGGTGCCGTCGGCGATGGTGTTGGCGCTCGGCAGCTTCACGGGGCGGCCCGCCTCGAGCGCCGCCGTGAGCGAGGGCGCGCCCTCGGGCTCCACGCCGATCACGCGGATCTTGGGGTTGTAGAGCTTGGCGAAGGTCGCCACGCCGCAGGCCAGACCGCCTCCGCCCACCGGCACGAGGATCGTGTCCACGAGCGGCAGCTCCTGGACGACCTCCATGGCGATCGTGCCCTGGCCGGTGGAGACGCACGGGTCGTTGAAGGGGTGGATGAAGGTGTAGCCCTCCTCCTCGGCGAGCCGCATCGCCTCCTCGCACGCCTCGTCGTAGACGTCGCCGTGCAGCACGACCTCGGCGCCGTAGTGCTTGGTGCGCTCGACCTTGATGAGCGGCGTGGTCTCGGGCATGACGACCACGGAGCGCGCGCCGGCGCGCGTGGCGGCGAGGGCCACGCCCTGGGCGTGGTTGCCGGCGCTCGCGGTGACGATGCCGCGGCCCAGCTCCTCCGGCGAGAGGGTCGATATCTTGTAGTAGGCGCCGCGCACCTTGTAGGCGCCCGTGCGCTGCATGTTCTCCGGCTTGAGCCACACGCGGTTGCCCGTGCTCGCCGAGAAGTGCGGGCTCTCCACGAGCTTGGTCTCGAGCGTGACCTCGCGGACCTTCTCAGACGCCTCCTCGAAGGCCTCGAGCGTGAGCATCTCTGCCATGGTGGCTCCTTTGCTAGTTGGTGACGGCGCGCGGGGCGCCGGGCGAGTCGCCTGTGCGGTCTGCCTATAGTAGTCCTGTCGGCCCGAGGCCGTCCTGGCACGAAGCGAGGGGGCATCAAATGGAAACCAACGAGACGGGCGCGGAGACCGGGAGGGGCCTCGCCGCGCCGCTGTTCCAGATTCATGACGCGAGCGTGGTGCGCGGCGGCAAGACCATCCTGCACGTGGGGGACTTCGCCCTCGCGGAGGGCGAGCACGTGGCCCTTCTCGGTCCCAACGGCGCCGGCAAGTCGACCTTCATCCAGCTGCTCACCCGCGAGGTGTTCCCCCTGTGGCGCGAGGAGCCGCCGGTTCGCTTCCGCGGCCAGGAGCGCCCGCAGCTCGCCGACATCAAGCGCACGCTCGGCATCGTGAGCTCCACGATGCACGACCAGGTGCGCGTGCACCTTCCCGTCATGGACATCGTGGTGGGTGGGCTGTTCGGCACGCTGGGCGTCCCGCTGCGCGGCGACGTGAGCGAGAGGGACCGCGCGCTCGCCGCCGACGCCCTCGAGCGGCTCGGCATCGCCGAGCTCGCCGGCCGCGACGTCATGACGCTCTCCACCGGCCAGGTTCGCCGCGTCCTCGTGGCGCGCGAGCTGGTGCGCGACCCGCAGGTGCTGATCTTCGACGAGCCGTGCACGGGCCTCGACCCGGAGGGCATGTACCACGTCCGCAGGACCATGGGCACGCTCGCTGCCGAGGGGCGCTCCGTCGTGCTGGTGACCCACTACCCCGAGGACATCATCCCGCAGATCGACCGCGTCCTGCTCATCAAGGACGCCGAGGTCTTCGCCGACGGCGCCAAGGCGGACCTGCTCACGAGCGAGGTCATGAGCGAGCTCTTCGACGTGCCGCTCGTGGTGGGGGAGGCGTGCGGCTGGTACTCCCTGCGCGGCGCCTACGCGTGAGGCCGGTCGGGTCAGTCCGCAAACGAGAAGGGCGGGCGCCCGAGAAGGACACCCGCCCGTAAGATACCTGGTGGAGACGAGGGGATTCGAACCCCCGGCCTCTGCCTTGCGAAGGCAGCGCTCTCCCAGCTGAGCTACGTCCCCAGGCGCATCGCGCGTTGGCTATTTTGGCAATCCGGCGCCCGGTTGTCAACGCCGACACAAAAAGTCGCCCCCTGCGGTGCGTCAATGAACCCACCTCTCATAAGGTGGGTGTCCCCATCGCGCGTTCCGGCTTTCCCAGCAACGGGGAATCTCCGTACTGAACACGAGATATCGGACTCCCAAGTAACGCTTGTCGGTTCACCCAGTTTGCCCGCAGGGGGACGACAGCCCCACTATAGGTCACCCGTCGGGAGATGCCAGTCTTGACTTGCGCGTTCCTCTCGGCAAAAGTGAATGTGTGCGTGCGTTCTGGTCGGCGCTTCCGCTATCATGGCCGGGATACGGGAGTCAGGTCCGGAAGGGGGTACGGTGGTTCCTGACTGGATGCCCTACCTCTGTCTGTTCTGCTCGTCGCTGCTGGTCGCCCTCGTCACGACGCCGCTGGCCCGCCGTCTCGCGGTGCGCGTCGGCGCCGTCGACCGCCCCAGCGCCCGCCGCATCAACAAGAAGCCCATTCCGCGCATGGGCGGCGTCGCCATCTTCGCCGGCATCGTGGCCGCCTTCGTTGTCCAGTATCTGGGGACCACCTACCTGGGCTGGCCGGTCGTCCTCGTCCCCTCGCCGCACCTGCAGGTCAACTACTGGCTGCTCGTGCTCGCCTTCCTCGCCATCTTCGTCACGGGCGTCCTCGACGACACCTACTCCCTGAAGCCCCGCCAGAAGCTCGCGGGGCAGGTGCTCGCGGCCGTGCTCGCGGTCGCGGGAGGACTCGTGATCGGGGTCATCGACAACCCCTTCGCGTACGGCTTCATCAGCCTGGGGTGGATCGCCTATCCCGTGACGGTCGTCTACCTGGTGGCCTACACGAACATCATCAACCTCATCGACGGCCTCGACGGCCTCGCCGCCGGCATCTCCGCCATCGCGAGCCTCACTATGTTCGTGCTCTCGGTCCTGGCCGGCCGCCTCGACGCTGCGTCGCTCGCCATCGCCGTGACGGGCTCGTCGCTGGGCTTCCTCCGCTACAACTTCCACCCCGCCTCCGTCTTCATGGGGGACTCCGGCGCGCTCACGCTCGGGTTCGCGCTCGGCGCCGTCTCCCTGCTCTCGGTGACGCGCGTGGCGGGCCTCACGACGATCATCGTGCCCCTGGTCATAGCCTCGGTGCCCATCATCGACACCTTCTCCGCCATCGTGCGGCGCCTGCGCGGCCACACGAGCATCAGCCGCGCCGACCGCGGCCACATCCACCACCGCCTGCTCGCCGAGGGGTTCGACCAGCGCCAGGCGGCCCTGCTCGTGTACGCGTGGACGGCGCTTCTGTGCGTGGGCTCGCTCGTCATGACGCAGGTGAGCACCATGCCGCGCATCCTCATCTTCGTCGTGCTGCTGGGTGTCTCCTTCGCCTTCGCCCACCACCTGCACCTCTTCGAGCCGGTGCTCCTTCACCACTACGATCCCAAGACCGGCGAGGACGAGCTGATCACCCCCGTCGACGACGCCTTCGAGGAGGAGGCCGAGAAGATCCACGGCTCCGGCCTCCGCCGACGCGGGTGGCGGCGCCCGTGAGCGACGCCCGCCCGGCGGACCCGCTCGCTGCGTCCGCCTATGACGCCTGCGAGCTCTGCCCGCGCCGCTGCCGAGCGCGCAGGTCGCAGGGGCGGGCCGGCCGGTGCGGCATGACCTCGGAGCTCCGCGTGGCGAGAAGCGCTCTGCACCCCTGGGAGGAGCCGCCGATCTCGGGCGAGTCCGGATCGGGCGCCATCTTCTTCTCCGGCTGCCCGCTCGGCTGCGTGTTCTGCCAGAACCACGAGATCTCGGGCGAGGGCTTCGGCGTCGCCGTCTCCGCGCGCCGTCTCGCGCAGATGATGCTGGAGCTTCAGGCGCAGGGCGCCCTCAACGTCAACCTGGTGACCCCGCTGCACTTCTCGCCGCAGGTCCGCGAGGCCGTGGGGCTCGCCAGGGAGGCCGGGCTCGGGCTGCCCGTCGTCTGCAACACCTCGGGCTACGAGCTCCCCGAGGTCGTGGCGGCGCTCGGGGGCGTCGTGGACGTGTGGCTCACGGACTTCAAGTACGCGGACGGCGCGCTCTCTGGCGCTCCCGACTATCCCGAGGTCGCGGCCTCCGCGCTCGAGGCAATGCTCGAGTCGCTCCGCGCCGCCGGCGGCCGCGAGGTCGGCTCGGACGGCGCCATGCGACGCGGCATCATCGTCCGCCACCTCGTGCTCCCCGGGCACGCTGACGACTCGTGCGCCGTGCTGGACCGCGTCTGGGAGATCGCGGGCAACGAGGCCGACCTCTCGGTCATGAACCAGTACACGCCGAACGAGGCGTGCCGTCGCGCCGGAGGCGATCTCGCGCGCGCCGTCACCGACGAGGAGTACGAGATCGTGCTCTGCCACGCCGACGACCTCGGCTTCGAGCGCATCTGGTGGCAGGAGGGCGGCACCGTCTCGGAGAGCTTCGTGCCTGCCTTCGACGCAACGGGCGTCGACGGGCCGGAACTCGGGCCCACGCCCGTCGCGCAAGCGGTATAACTGTAGGCAACTGCCGACCCGAGCAGACGGAGGACCCATGGCAGACAACGCTGGCCTCACCGACGAGGAGCGCGCCGAGCTGGAGCAGCTGCGCGCCGAGAAGGCCGCGCGGCAGCAGGCCGAGAAGGACGCCGCCGAGCGCGCCGAGCTGGAGCGCCTGCGGGCGCAGCGAGCCGCCGACGAGGCCGAGCGCGCCGCGCGGGCCCGCGACGAGCAGGCGCTCGCGCGCGCCCGCGCGCTCATGGAGCCCGACGAGGACGACCTCCGGATGCCCCTGGGCCAGAAGATCGTCATTCTCGCCATCGTCGGCGTCGCCGCCATCTGGCTCGCCGTCACCATCCTCGGATAGGAGGGCACATGTCTCTCACCGACCGCACCAAGCCCACCGACGTCTCCCTCAACACCGACCTCTACGAGCTCACCATGGCCCAGGGCTTCTGGGAGGCCGGGCTCACCGGCGCCCAGGCCTGCTTCAATGCCTTCTTCCGTGACTGCCCGTTCGACGGCGGATACGCCGTGTGCTGCGGAACTGGACAGATCGCCGACCTCGTGGAGAACTTCGTCTTCGAGGATGACGACATCGACTACCTGACGAGCATCCAGGCGCCGGGCGGCGGCCCCATGTTCAAGTCGAGCTTCCTCGAGTTCCTGCGCAACCACCGCCTCGACCTCACGATCCACGCCGTCCCGGAGGGCCAGGTTGTCTTTGGCCGCGAGCCCATGGTGCGCGTCGAGGGTCCCGTCATCGACTGCCAGCTCATCGAGACCGCCCTGCTCAACCTCGTGAACTTCCAGACGCTCGTGGCCAGCAAGACCGCGCGCGTGGTACGCGCCGCCGAGGGTCACCCCGTCTCCGATTTCGGCCTGCGCCGCGCCCAGGGTCCCGACGGCGGCCTCGCCGTCGCGCGGGCCTCTTACATCGCCGGCGCCTCCTCGACCTCCAACGTCCTCGCCGGAAAGATCTACGGCATCCCCGTCTTCGGCACGCATGCCCACTCGTGGGTCATGGCGTTCCCGAGCGAACTCGAGGCGTTCCGCGCGTTTGCCAAGTCCAGCCCCAGGAACTGCGTGCTGTTGCTCGACACCTACGACGTGCACCAGGGCATCAGAAACGCCATCACCGTCGCCAAGGAGATGGAGGCCGCCGGCGAGCGTCTCTCCGCCGTGCGCCTGGACTCGGGTGACCTCGCACGCCTCTCCAAGGAGGCCCGCGCCGCCTTCGACGAGGCTGGCCTACCCTACGTCAAGATCTCCGTCTCCAACGACCTCGACGAGTACACGATTCAGTCGCTCTTCGCCCAGGGCGCGCCCATCGACTCGTTCGGCGTGGGCACCAAGCTCGCCACCTGCGACCCGCAGCCGTCGCTCGGCGGCGTCTACAAGCTCTCCGCCGTCCGTCGCGGCGCCGACGAGCCCTGGACTCCCGTCATCAAGCTCTCCGAGCAGTCCTACAAGCGCACAATCCCCGGCGTCCAGCACGTCCTGCGCTACTTCGACCAGGCCGGACGCCCGACGGCGGACATGCTCGTCGTCGACGAGGTCGCCCGCGTCGGAGATGCCCGCGAGATGGTGGACATCGTGGACCCCTACCTCACGCACCGGCTCTCCGGCGAGCCCGTCGAGCTTCTCGTCAAGATGGTCGAGCGCGGATCGCGCTGCGGCGAGCCCGAGGGCATCGAGGCGGCCCGCGAGCGCTGCCGCGATGCGCTCATGCGACTCGACCCCGTCGTGGCGCGCTTCCTCAACCCGCAGACCTACCCCGTGGGTCTCGAGCTCGGCCTCGCCGACCTCCGCAGCCGCCTCGCGCGCGAGGAGCGCGCGGAGTCCGGCCGCCCCACGGCCGAGTAGCGGGAGCCGGCGCCCAATTTCGCGACTCTGGTACACTTGCCCGGTTGCAACGTGCCTTTGAACAGGAGATGAGATGCCCGAGAAGATCGAGGAGCTGCTGCGCGCCGCGCTCACGGCCGCCCAGGAGGCCGGCGAGCTGCCGGAGTTTGACGTCAACGACCTCGGACTCGAGCGACCTGCCGTCCCGTGCAACGGCGACTGGAGCTCCACGCTGGCGATGCGCTCCGCCAAGCTCGCGCACCGCGCGCCGCGCCAGATCGCCGACGCCATCGTCGCCCACCTTCCCGCCGACCCCGCCGTCGACCGCGTCGAGGTGGCCGGCCCCGGCTTCATCAACTTCTACCTCGCCACGGCCTCCGCGAACGAGGTCTTCCGCACCGTCTGCGAGCAGGGTCGCGACTACGCACGCTCCGAGATGGGCGCGGGAGAGAAGGTCCAGGTCGAGTTCGTCTCCGCCAACCCCGTGGGCCCGCTGCACATCGGCCACGGCCGCTGGGCGGCGCTCGGCGACTCCCTCTGCCGCGTGTTCGAGCACGCCGGATTCGACGTGGAGCGCGAGTACTACATCAACGACCACGGCTCTCAGATGGACGTCTTCGGCCACTCGGTCTCCATGCGCTACCGCCAGCTCCTCGAGGTGATGGGGGAGAGGGGCTGCGACCTGCAGGCCGCCCGCGAGGCGCTGCTCGCCGACCGCGAGGCCTTCGTTGCCGACGAGGACGACAGCCGCCCCGAGACGCACCCGCTCACCGACGCCTTCAACGAGGCCCTCGGCGGCAACGCCTACGGCGGCGACTACATCGTCGACATCGCCGCGCGCTTCCGGGAGGAGGACGGCGACAAATGGGCCTCCGTCCCCGAGGAGGAGCGCATGGCGGAGTTCCGCGAGCGCGGCTACCTCTGGATGCTCGACTCCATCCGCGGGACCTGCCACGACGCCCGCTGCGACTTCGACGTCTGGTTCTCCGAGCGCAGCCTCTACGTCAAGGACGAGACGGGCACCTCCGCCGTCGACCGCGCGCTCGCTTCCCTCGACGAGCTCGGCCACCTCTACCGCGACGAGGCCGGAGCCCTGTGGTTCCGCTCCACCACCTTCGGCGACGACAAGGACCGCGTGCTGATCAAGACCAACGGCGAGTACACCTACTTCGCCTCCGACGTCGCCTACCACTGGAACAAGTTCCAGCGCGTCGACCACGTGATCGACATCTGGGGCGCCGACCACCACGGCTACATCCAGCGCGTCCAGTCCGCCTGCGAGGCCCTCGGCTATCCCACGCAGTTCGAGGTCCTTCTCGGCCAGCTCGTGAACCTGCTGCGCGACGGCAACCCCGTGCGCATGTCCAAGCGCAAGGGCACGATGGTCACCTTCGACGAGCTGCTCGCCGAGGTGGGGGCCGACGCCACGCGCTACACGCTGATCTCCAAGTCGTCCAACCAGATGATCGACTTCGACATCGAGCGCGTGAAGCGCCAGGACAACACCAACCCGGTCTACTACGTGCAGTACGCGCACGCCCGCATCTGCTCGATCCTGCGCCGCGGCGCGGGCGTCACCGTCGAGGAGGCCGCCGAGCTCGGCATGGACGAGGTCGCGCGCCGCGCGGTGGGCGAGGCCTACGACCTCGGCCTGCTCGTCGACCCCGCCGAGGCGGCGCTCGCCCGCAAGATCGCCGAGCTCCCCGGCCTGGTCGAGAGCTGCGCGCGCGACCGAGCGCCGTTCCGGCTCACGCACTACGCCGAGGAGCTCGCGGCGGAGTTCCACTCGTTCTATGCCGCGTGCCAGGTGCTCCCCGGCGCCGGTCGTCCGCTCGACGAGGCGCTCTCCCACGCCCGCCTCGTCGCCTGCGACGCCACGCGGCGCGTGCTCGCGCTCACGCTCGAGCTGATCGGCGTCTCCGCCCCCCAGAGCATGTAGGCCCCGGGCGCGCCGTCGCGTCCGCGCGGCGCGCCCGCTATGTGCGTCTTTTATAAATCATCAAAAAGCCTTGATGCGAAAACGATTTTTTCCTGTATACTGCCCGTCATTGAAATGGCAACGCGGGCGCGGCCCCTATGCTGCGTCTCGTTTGTCGAAGACCTTTTGAAGACAGGGGCGTGTCGTGGACCTCAAGGAATTCATGTCCGTGCGTCGGGCATACAACATCGTTCGCCAGATGGTCGGTGCCAAGGAGCGCCTCACCTTCGAGGAGTTCGCGATCGTCTGCCACTTGGCGGCCGCCGCCGAGGCCCTGAAGACCTCCGCCATCGCCGAGTACCAGGGCGCCCTTCGCCCCACCATGACGCACCGCACCAACCGCCTCGAGGAGCTCGGCCTCATCGAGCGCTCCGAGGGCGAGAAGGACCGTCGCAACGTCGTGTGCTCCGCGTCGGACCTCGGTCGCTCCCGGGTCCTCGAGCTCGCCGAGCTCACGCGCGCCCAGATTCCCACCGGTCGCGCCCTCTCCCGCACCTCCGCGGAGCGCATCCTCAAGTACGTCGACGCCATGGGCTCGTTCTTCTGCAAGGCCGGTGACCTCGTTCTCCTCGGCCTCTATGCCTCCGACGAGGAGCCGCTCACGATCATGCAGCTCGTCGACGCCCTCGGGCTGCTCCAGCCCACGGTGTCCATGTCCGTCTCCTCCCTCGCCGCCCGCGGGCTGGTCACGCGCGACCACGAGGCGTCCGGCTCCCACACCACGAGCGTCTCCCTCACTCGCGAGGGCCGTGCCGCCGCCGCCGACATCACCGCGCGCATCGAGGAGATCGTCGTCCGTCGCAAGGCCCGCAAGTCCGCCGAGGCCGAGTGATTCCGTCCCAATCGCGCCCTGTGCCCCGGTCGCTGCAGGCGGCCGGGGCCTTTCTCTTTAAACGTTGCATCGGTCGTGCTATAATCTGCCCGGCTTCCGAGGGCTTGGTGCCCGGATGCCCGTCCCCCAGAGCACAGTGCTCATAGCGCAGCAAAGCTCCCGTCCCTTGAGCCGGTCGATCGGCGTCGGGCCGTCGTGAGCGAGGCAAACGAGAGGTAGACAACATATGACGGATGACGTGACCCCCGCCGCTTCCGAGGCCGTCGAGGCGGACGCCGCCAAGCCGAGGCGCAGGCGCCGCACGAAGGCCGAGATGGAGGCCGCCCGCGCGGCCGAGGCGGCCGCCGCTGAGGAGGCGCCTCCCGCCAAGCGCCGTCGTGGACGCCCCCGCAAGGCCGACCAGGCCGAGCCCGACCAGGCTTCTGTCGCGGCCCCCGTCGAGGGTCCCGCCGAGACGTCGGGTGACGAGCCCGCCCCCGCCAAGCGTCGCCGCGGCCGTCCCCGCAAGTCCGACAAGGCCCCCACTGCCGCATCGGACGAGATGACGCAGGTGACGGATGCCGCCACTGTCGCGAGCTCCGATCCGGCCCCGATGCCCGCCCAGACGCTCGCCGAGGCCGAGGCCCCGACCGCCCAGGGGGAGGAGCAGCGCCCCGGGAGGCGCCGCCGCCGCGGCAACGGCCAGGGCGCGCCCGCCGCGCCCGCGCCCAAGGCGCAGGGCGGCCAGGGTCGCCGCAACGGCCAGGGGCGTCGTCGCAACCGCCACCAGCAGGACCTCTCCGCGGAGCCCTCCCTCACCCGCGAGGAGCTCGCCGAGATGAAGGTCGCCGAGCTCCGCGCCAAGGCGGCCGAGCTCTCCATCGACTATGCCGGCATGCGCAAGCCCGAGCTCGTCGAGGCGGTCTTCGAGGCAGCGGCGCGCGCCGAGGGCTTCCGTCCCATCGAGGGCGCGCTCGAGGTCGGCAACGAGGGCTATGGCTGGATCCGCACCGGCAACTACATGGAGGGCGATGACGACGCCTTCGTTCACCAGCAGATCATTCGCTCGCTCGGCCTGCGTGCCGGCGACCTGGTGTCCGGCACGGTGGGCCCCGGCCGGGCGAACGGGAAATACCCCCCGCTGCAGCGCGTGATCACGGTCAACGGCCAGGCCCCTGAGGGCCTCAAGGCCCGTCCGCGCTTCCGCGACCTCACGCCCGTCTATCCCAACGAGCCCCTGGTCATGGAGTGCGGCAAGGATTCGGTGACCGGCCGTGCCATCGACCTGGTCTCGCCGATCGGCAAGGGCCAGCGCGGCCTCATCGTGTCCCCTCCCAAGGCGGGCAAGACCACCGTCCTCAAGAAGATCTGCCAGTCCATCGCCGCCAACAACCCCGAGGTGCACCTCTTCTGCCTGCTCGTGGACGAGCGTCCCGAGGAGGTCACGGACATGGAGCGCTCCATTCGCGGGGAGGTCGTCGCATCCACGTTCGACATGCCCGCGGACAACCACACGCGTGTCGCCGAGCTCGTGATCGAGCGCGCCAAGCGCCTCGTTGAGCTGGGGGAGGACGTCGTGGTGGTGCTCGACTCCATCACGCGCCTGGCCCGCGCCTACAACCTCGCGGCCCCTGCCTCCGGCCGCATCCTCTCCGGCGGCGTGGACTCCGCGGCGCTGTACCCGCCCAAGAAGTTCCTCGGCGCCGCCCGCAACATCGAGAACGGCGGCTCGCTCACGATCATCGCCTCCGCGCTCGTGGACACGGGCTCCAAGATGGACGAGGTGATCTTCGAGGAGTTCAAGGGCACGGGCAACATGGAGCTCAAACTCGACCGCGAGCTCGCCGACAAGCGCATCTTCCCTGCCATCGACCCGGTTTCCTCCGGCACGCGCAACGAGGACCTGCTCATCGAGCCCGACTACCAGCCGCTCGTGTGGGGCATCCGTCGCGTGCTCGCCAACATGAACAACGTCGAGCGCGCCGCACGCGCGCTCGTGAACGGCCTCAAGAGCACCGACAACAACCACGAGTTCCTCATCAAGAGCGCCAAGAAGGCGCAGCAGTCCGACTACATCGCGTAGCCGTAGCCGCCAGGCACGTCCGACCGGGTCGGCTCCTTCGGGGTCGGCCCGGTGTCCTTCTCGCCGCGCGCCCGTCCCGGAACGGACGGGCTTCTCGCCTAGGAAGGAGGGCTCGCCCCAGAATCGGCGACCTTCTCCCTCTGCGGTGGGGACGCGTCCCGGAATTGGCGAGATTCACGTGTCCTGAGCGCTGGATGTCCGGGAATCTGCGGGGTTCTCGGGCTGGGAGGGCGGCCGTGCGGAGAAGTTCGCCGTTTCCGGGACGGGCGACTCGGCCGATGCGTGAAGGCCGCCGTTTCCGAGACGCGCCCCGTTGACGACCGGTGCCGGAAAAATATCGCCCCCCAGCGTCAACTTCGGTGGAAAGTCGCTTGCCCGACGACGGTGGAAACAGGTATATTCGTCACTGTCCGAGCAATCGGTCCATATGTCACGGTACTCGAAGATGAAACGCAGCCCAAGCCGTTGACGCCGTCCGCCCCCGGAGGGGTGGACTCATGGTTTGAAGCTCGTTTACTCTTCGCACGCTGAAGGGAGCGAGACACATGGGGCAGAGGAGAAACCCCGCCGTTGTCGCCGGCCTGATCGGTGCGGCACCGCTTGTCATGCCTGGCGTGGCCCAGGCCCTCTCGCTCTCCGAGCTCATCGACGGCACGTTCGTCACGCCGACGACGGCCTTCGCCGCCGGCGCCGCCGGGGGCATGGCGCTCACGGGCGTCGTGGCCATTTCCGCCGCGCTCGTCGTCCGCGCCCGTGCGCACGCCGAGGACGACGTGCCCGTGATCGCGCGGCACATGCGCGCGCCCGAGGCCCAGGAGAAGGCTCCCGCACCCGCGGCCACGCCGCATCGGCCCGGCCACGAGGCCACCAGCTACGAGCAGATCGCCGAGAACTACGTGAGGCGCGCGTCGTTCCGCGCGAAGATGGCGCGGCGCGCCGAGGGCGTCGCGGCGACGCTGCGCGAGCGGATGGCCGCGAACATGATGGAGGGCGTGCCGGTCATAGCCCGTGCCGACGGCTCCGTGGGGGACGTCGGGACGAGCTGGTGGCGCAGCGCCGTCGGCGAGGACGCCATCATCCACGACTCCGGCTTCGCCGAGGACCACGACGAGATGGCGATTCCGTCGGACTTCTCGACGAGCGACCGCGATCGCCTCGTCGCCTCCGCCAGGGACGCCGCCGCGGGCATCTCGAGCCGCGTGGCCTACGTCGACGAGGGTGCCTATCCCGAGCGCCGCACGCTCGAGGACCTGAACGAGGACGACGCCTGGGCGAGCGCCCTGAGGTCCCTCGACGAGAAGATCGCCACCGTCGCGCCCCTGCAGGACCCGATCGGCTTCATAGATGGCGTCGGCGGCGTCGACTCGCTGGACGAGCCTGACAACCTCGAGCTCGACACCTCGTTCATCCCCTTCAGGGCCCCGGGCGGGCACCCCGAGGTCGTGGACACCGAGAGCTACGTGGACTACCTGATCGAGGACGAGTTCTCCAAGAACTCCTCCACGGCCGTCCGTCGCAGCCCTCGTCGCTTCCTGCGCATACTCGAGGGGGGCACCCAGCCCAGCTCCCGCCACCTGGCGGACACCGCGCCCTCTCGCGGCGGCCGCGGCGGCAAGCACTTCTCGATGCCTCAGGCGGCTGAGGCGTGACGCAGCCCACCACGCACGACTCGGCGGGACGGCCCACCTACCTTCGGTGGGCCGTCGCGTTCGCGTGCTGGCTGTTCGTGATTTGGGGCCATTCGCTGGTCCAGGGACCCCAGTCGACCATGGAGAGCGACCTCGTGGTCTCCGTCCTGCGCCCGTTCTTCGAGGCGGCGGGCGTCAGCGACCCTGCGGCTATGTCCCTCGTGGTGCGCAAGGCCGCCCACTTCCTCGAATACGCCGTCCTGGGCGTGCTCGGCCGCGGGATGCTCCACGCGCGCCGCCTCGAGCGGGGGAGCTCCCCGTTTCCCGCCGCGCTGATGGTGCCGCTTGTCGCCGTGGTGGACGAGTGCCTGCAGCTCTTCGTGCCGGGACGCTCGGGAATGCCCTCCGACGTGCTCATCGACCTGGGCGGACTGGTGGCCGGCGCGCTCGTCGGGTGCCTGGTCTCGGCGGCGCTCGACCGTCGTCGCGCTTGAGGCCAACGTGTCCATTCCCTGCTCAAAGGGCTACAGCTTCGTTAACAAATTCTCCACAGGGACCAGGCCGACCTCCCGACAGGATAGATTGGTTCGCGTAACCTCCCCGCACGATACGCAAGGGGAGCAACGGGAGGAGAGAGACATGTTTGAGAACGTTTCCAGGCGCCAGTTCGTGACGGGTACCGCTGCCACGCTCATGGGCCTCGGCCTTGTGGGCTGCGGTGGCAATGGCGGCGAGTCCACCGAGGGCGGGGACGCCTCCGGCGCCATCAAGGTCGGCATCATGGGCCCGCACACGGGCGACAACTCGTCCTATGGTCTCGCATGCCTCAACGGCGCCCAGCTCTACTTCAAGCAGCTCAACGCTGACGGCGGCGTCAACGGCAAGCAGGTCGAGCCCGTCGTCTACGACGAGAAGGGCGACGCCACCGAGGCCGTCAACGCCTACAACCGCCTCGTCCAGGAGGATGGCGTGACCGGCATCGTCGGCGACGTCACCACCGGCCCGACCATCGCCGTCGCCAAGGCCTCCGCGGCCGACAACATGCCCTGCGTGACCCCGTCCGCCACCGCCGCCGACGTCGTAACCTACGGCGAGAACTACTTCCGCGCCTGCGTGACCGACCCCGAGCAGGGTCGCGTCATGGCCAACTTCGCGGTCGAGCAGGGCTACAAGAGCGTCGCGACGCTCTACCTCAACGGCTCCGACTACCCCGAGGGCGTCAACGCCGCCTTCTGCGAGGAGGCCGAGGCCGCCGGCATCACCATCACCGCGCAGGAGTCCTACGCCGAGGGCGACGTCGACTTCAACTCCCAGCTCACCAACATCATCGGCACCAACCCCGACGCCATCCTCGTCCCCAACTACTACCAGGACAACGGCATGATCGTCACCCAGGCGCGCGCCCAGGGCTACGACAAGGTATTCCTCGGCGCCGACGGCTGGTCGGGCATCTACGGCGGGTCCGAGAACTACGCCGAGGCCGCCGACCTCCACGACTGCTACTACTGCTGCGCGTTCAGCTCCTCCAACGAGTCCGAGATCGCGACCAAGTTCGTCTCCGACTACGAGGCCGAGTACGGCGAGACGCCGACCAACTTCTGCGCGCTCGGCTACGACGCCGCCATGGTCCTCGCGAACGGCCTCGCCGCCGCCGAGGAGGCCGGCCTCGAGCCCGGTTCCGAGGACTACAAGCAGGCCGTGATCGACGGCATCGCCTCCGGCACTGTCGAGGGCGTCACCGGCTCCATCTCCTACGAGGGCTCCGGCGACCCCGTCAAGTCCTCGCTGATCATCACCTTCGCCGAGGACGGCACCGAGGAGACCTTCGAGGTCCTCGAGGCGTAGGCCCCGTCCTTCTCGCCCCACTCGGGGCAAGGCCTCGCGCCTTGCCCCGTTTTTGCTAGACGCGGTCTCTCCCGCGCAGACCCGAGAGGAGCTCTTCCTTGTTCATCACGCAGGTGCTCAACGGCCTGCAGCTCGGCAGCATCTACGCGCTGGTCGCCCTGGGCTACACGATGGTGTACGGCATCATCCTGCTGCTCAACTTCGCCCACGGTGACATCATCATGGTCGGCGCGTACGTGTCGTGGCTGGTAATGGCCCAGCTGGGGCTTCCCCCCGTGCTCGCGATCGTGCTGTCGGTCGCGGCGTGCACGCTCGTGGGCGTGCTCATTGACAAGGTGGCCTACGCGCCGCTCAGAAACGCGCCGAGGCTCTCGATCCTCATCACCGCCATCGGTGTGTCGTACTTCCTCGAGAACGGCGCGCAGCTCGTCTTCGGCGCCGACGCCAAGGTCGTCCCCGCCTACACCGACCTCACGACCGTCCAGATCGCCGGCCTCACGCTCTCGTTCCCGTCGGTCCTGACGGTCCTCGTGACCATCGCGGCCACGGTCGCGCTCACGCTCGTCGTGCAGAAGACCAAGCTCGGCAAGGCCATGCGCGCGGTTTCGGAGGACATGGGCGCCGCCCGCCTCATGGGCATCAACGTCAACTCCACGATCTCGTTCACCTTCGCCGTGGGCTCGGCGCTCGCCGGTATCGGAGCCGTGCTCTACGCGATGGCCTACACGCAGGCCAACCCGACGATGGGCATGATGCTCGGCACCAAGGCGTTCGTCGCCGCGGTCCTCGGCGGCATCGGCTCGATCCCGGGCGCCGTCGTGGGCGGCCTGCTCGTCGGCTTCGCCGAGGTCTTCGTGACCGCGATCGGCCTGTCCGTCTGGAAGGACGCCGTGGTCTTCCTCCTGCTCATCATCGTCCTCGTGGTGCGCCCGACCGGCATCTTCGGCCGCACGATGAGCGAGAAGGTCTAGGGGGTGTGAGCATGGAGGAAGAGGTCATGTCTGAGAGGCGCCCGATCATCTCCACGGGCGGCCGCGGCCCGGCCGCCGGCGGCGCGCGCCGCACGCTCCCGATGCCCGCGCGCTACGCGATCAACGCGGTCGTGGTGCTCGTCCTTCTCGTCCTGGGTGAGCTCATGATCGACGGCGGCGCCATCAACCGCTACCAGTCCACGGTCCTCGAGCAGGTGGGCATCTACATCATCTTGGCCGTGTCGCTCAACATCGCGACCGGCTACCTCGGCCAGCTGCCGCTCGGCCACGCCGGCTTCATGTCGATGGGCGCCTACGGCTGCTCGATCTTCATCATCCGCATGAGCGAGTTTCTGGGCGTCGGCGCGCGCGACTTCGTGACCGGCACCCCGTTGGCGCTGGTCGTCGTCATCGGCGGCCTGATCGTCGGCGGCCTGTGCGCCGCGATTGCCGGCGTCATCATCGGTATCCCTGCCCTGCGTCTCAAGGGTGACTACCTCGCCATCATCACGCTCGCCTTCGCCGAGATCATCCGCGTCGTGATGCTCAACATCGACGACGTGCTCGGCTTCGAGCTCACGGGCGGCGCGGCCGGCCTCACCGGCATCCCGGGCTTCTCGAGCTTCCTGCTCGTGTTCGGCTGCGTCGCGGTGGTGTGCTTCCTCATCCACACGATGATGAAGTCCCGCCACGGCCGTGCCATCCTGGCCATCCGCGACAACGAGATCGCGGCCGAGGCCACGGGCGTCAACACCACCTACTACAAGACGCTCGCCTTCGTCGTGTCCGCGTTCTTCGCCGGCGTGGCGGGCGGCCTCTACGCCGGGTGCGTCGGCGTCCTGCAGCCGGCGGTCTTCGGCTTCATGAAGTCGATCGAGATCCTGGTCATGGTGGTCCTCGGCGGCATGGGCTCCATGCTCGGCTCCGCCATCTCCGCCACGGTCCTCACGATCCTGCCCGAGGCGCTGCGCGCGTTCTCCGAGTACCGCATGATCGCCTACGCCGTGGTGCTGGTCATCGTCATGATCTTCCGCCCCCAGGGCCTTCTCGGCTCCTATGACTTCTCGCTCTCCCGCATCGTCGAGCGCGTCATGAACCGAGACTTCCCGTGGAAGAAGAGGGGCGACGCGCCCGCGGACGCCGCGGAGGGGAAGGAGGTGAGCGTCGATGCCGAGCGATAAGAAGAGGCACCGTCCCGTCCTCGTCCAGGTCGAGACGCCGAACCTCATCCCGGAGCGCGACCTCGGCTCCATCCCGGTGCTGCAGGCCGAGCACCTGGGCATCGACTTCGGCGGCCTCACCGCCGTGGACGACTTCAACATCGCCTTGGGCCGCACGGAGATCTCCGGCCTGATCGGCCCCAACGGCGCCGGCAAGACCACGATCTTCAACCTGCTCACGAGCGTCTACAAGCCCACGCGCGGCACGGTGCTCGTGGACGGCTACGACACGGCCGGCAAGTCCGTCGCCGAGGTCAACCGCATGGGCGTCGCGCGCACGTTCCAGAACATCCGCCTGTTCAACAAGATGACGGTGGAGGAGAACGTGCTCGTGGGCTTTGGCAACACCATGAAGACGCACCTGGTCACCGACATGCTGCGCCTGCCGGGCCACTGGAAGCAGGAGGCCGAGTTCCACGACAAGGCGCTCGAGCTGCTCGACATCTTCGACATGCGCAGGTACGCCGACACGCAGGCGGGCAACCTGCCGTACGGCGCGCAGCGCCGCCTGGAGATCCTACGCGCGCTGGCGACCGGACCCAAGGTGCTGCTGCTCGACGAGCCCGCCGCCGGCATGAACCCGGCGGAGACCGAGGAGCTGATGGAGAACATCCAGAAGATCCGCGACGAGTTCCAGATCGCCATCCTGCTCATCGAGCACGACATGTCGCTCGTCATGGGCGTGTGCGAGGTCGTGGGCGTGCTGGACTACGGCAAGATCATCGCCAAGGGCACGCCCGAGCAGATCCAGAACGACCCGCGCGTCATCGAGGCGTATCTCGGCAAGCAGGAGGTGAAGTAGCATGGCGCTTCTCTCCGTCAAGGGCCTGCACGTCTCCTACGGCGCCATCAAGGCGGTGCGCGGCATCTCCTTCGACATCAACGAGGGCGAGATCGTGACGCTGATCGGCGCGAACGGCGCCGGCAAGTCCACGACCCTCAACACGGTCGCCGGGCTCATCAAGCCCGAGTCCGGCTCCGTGGAGTTCGACGGCTCGTCCGTGGTGGGCGTGCCGGCGCATAAGGTCGTGAACCGCGGCATGGCGCTCTGCCCCGAGGGCCGGCGCGTCTTCACGCAGATGACCGTCGCCGAGAACCTCGAGATGGGCGGCTACACCCGCTCGGACGCCGAGAACAAGGAGACGCTCGAGAAGGTCTACGCCCACTTCCCGCGCCTCAAGGAGCGCTGCGGCCAGGTGGCCGGAACCCTTTCAGGCGGCGAGCAGCAGATGCTGGCGATGGGCCGCGCCCTTATGAGCCGCCCGCGCCTGCTGATGCTCGACGAGCCTTCGATGGGCCTCGCACCGATCCTGGTGCAGGAGATCTTCGACATCGTGAAGCAGCTGAACGAGGCCGGGACCACGATCCTTCTGGTCGAGCAGAACGCCAACATGGCGCTCTCGATCGCCGACCGCGCCTACGTGCTCGAGATCGGCACGATCAAGAAGACCGGCACCGGCGCCGAGCTCCTCGTGGACGACGACGTCCGCAAGGCCTATCTCGGCGGGTAGCTCGACGACGCAAACTCGGCGTCAGGCGGCGGCGGACCTACTCCTCCCGGGTCCGCCGCCGTTTTCTGCGTCGCGCCCCTTTTCTCTGCCCACCTCTCTTCTCGCGGGTATGTGCACTATTTGAAAAGATATGTCGTGCCCGATCTCGTATTTCCACAGGTAGACGGATTGCCGAGAAGAACATCAAACAATGAATTGTGCACATACCCTGAGAGGGGTGCGAAGGGGCGAGAGGAACGCGGGCCTAGTGGACCTCGACGGTGGTGCCGAGGGTGTTGGCCGGGAGCGTGCGCAGCCAGTAGCCGGGACACGTTGCGGAGAGCGCCTCGGCGACGCCTGCCGCCGCCTCGTCGCCGTCCGCGACCGCGATCATGGTGGAGCCCGAGCCGGAGATCATGAACGCGCAGGCGCCGGCGTCGAGCGCCGCCGTGCGGAGGGCGTCGTAGTCGGGGATGAGCTCGGCGCGGTACGGCTCGTGCAGGCGGTCGTGGCACGCAGAGCCGAGCAGCGCGGCGTCCCCGGTCTCGAGGGCGCGGACCGTCGCCACGAGGCGGCCCATCTGCCAGACCGCCGTGTCGCGGGAGACCTCGTCGGGGAGCACCCGGCGCGCGTCGGCGGTGCGCACCTCGTAGGGCGGTGCGATGGCAACGAAGCGCAGGTTGTCGGCCACGTCCATGCGGGTCGAGGTGGTGACGTCTCCGTCGATGAACGAGCTCACGAGCCCGCCGAGAAGCGCGGGGGCGACGTTGTCGGGGTGCCCTTCCTCGGCGCAGGCGAGCTCGAGGGCGCGCCCGCGGTCGAAGCCCCCCGCGGAGAGGGCCATGGCGCCGACTATGCCCGCGATCACGCAGGCCGAGCTCGACCCCAGGCCGCCCGAGAGCGGGATGGGGGAGAGGACCGTGATGTGGAGCGGCGTGGGCTCCACGCCGAGGCGCCCGCAGGCGTCGAGGTAGCTCTGCCAGACGAGGTTGTCCTCCCCGCGGAAGCGCTCCTCGCAACCCACGATCTCCAGCCGCTCCGCCGGAGCCATCAGGAAGGTCGCCGTGAGGTCGAGCGCGATGCCCAGGCAGTCGAAGCCGACGCCGACGTTGGCGCTCGTCGCGGGGACGCGCACGATGGCGACGGGGCGCTCCCGCCCGTCCGCGCCGATCACAGGAACACCCGGGCGCAGGCGGACTCGACGAAGGCGCCCACGCGGTCGGGGTCGCAGACGTCGTCGTGCAGGACCTCGCCAGCGCGCAGCCCAGAGAGCTGCGGAGGCGCGACGGTGCCGGTGAGCTGCTCGAGGGCGTCCATGCTGGCGAAGCCGTTCATGCCGTCGGTGACCTCGCCGAGGGCGGCGAGGACGTCCGCACAGAACTTGTAGGGGCTCGCCGTGGAGAGGCAGACGCGCTCGGTGCCGTCGCCCGGCGTGGCGTCGAGCACGTGCTTGGCGACGGCGGTGTGCGGGTCGATGAGGGCGTCGAGCTCGCGCCAGGCGTCGCGGATGGTCGCGCGCGTGGCCTCGTCGTCGGCGCGGCCGCAGGAGAAGACCGAGCGAATCTCGTCCATGACGCGGTCGGGCACGGTATAGACGCCCTTCTCGGCGAGGTCCGCCATGAGGGAGGCCACGAGCTCGCAGTCGCCGTCGGAGGCGAAGTAGAGCAGACGCTCCAAGTTGGAGGACACGAGGATGTCCATCGAGGGGGAGATGGTCTTGTGGAAGTCGCGGCGACGGTCGTAGGTGCCGGTCGTGAGGAAGTCCGTGAGGACGTCGTTGGCGTTGGAGGCGACGATGAGGCGGCGTACCGGAAGGCCCATGCGCTTGGCGTAGTAGCCGGCGAGGACGTCGCCGAAGTTGCCGGTGGGCACGCAGAAGGTGACCTCGTCGCCGACGCGGATCGCCTCGCGGCGCACGAGCTGGGCGTAGGCGTCGAAGTAGTAGGTCACCTGCGGCGCGAGGCGGCCGACGTTGATCGAGTTGGCGCTCGAGAGCGCGACGCCGCGCCCCGCGAGGCGCCCGGCGAGCTCGCGGTCGGCGAAGACGCGCTTGACCTGCCCCTGGCAGTCGTCGAAGGTGCCGTTGACGGCGCATACGGCGACGTTGCCGCCGAGCTGGGTGACCATCTGGAGACGCTGGATGTCGGAGACCTTGCCGGCGGGGTAGAACACGGTGACGCCCATGCCGTCCACGCCCGCGAAGCCGTCGAGGGCCGCCTTGCCGGTGTCGCCGGAGGTGGCGGTGACGATCATGATCCTCTCGCCGTCGGCGCCGCGCGCCACGCCCATGAGCTGGGGCAGCATCTGGAGCGCCACGTCCTTGAAGGCGCAGGTGGGGCCGTGGTAGAGCTCGAGCAGCCAGTCGGTGCCGAGCGGGCTCACCGGGCAGATCTCCGTGGTGTCCCACTGCGGGCCGTAGGCGGCGTCCACGCAGCGGGCGATCTCGTCGCCCGTGTAGTCGTCGAGCAGCGTCCCCAGCACGAGACGCGCCGTGTCGTGGTAGCCCTGGGCGCAGACCTCGTCGAGCGACAGGACCCTCCCGCCCAGCTCGTCGGAGACGTAGAGCCCGCCGTCGGGCGCGATTCCGGCGAGAATAGCTTGCTTGCTTGTTACGGGATCGGCACTCGATCGCGTGCTGTGATAGAACGACATGGTGCTCCTCGTGTCTGGGCCGGGCTCGACTTTGCCTATCATAGCCGCAGCACGGGGCGCGCTGCCCGACGGACACACACTCGAAAGATTGGACGCCCATGAAGATCGCCATCCTCGGCTACGGAACGGTCGGCTGCGGTGTCGACCAGATCATCGCCGAGCGCGTGGACGGCGTCGAGGTGACGCGCATCCTCGAGCTGCCCGACCGCCTGAGCGATCCCCGCATGACCGCGAGCTACGACGAGATCCTCGCGGACGAGGAGGTCGAGCTCGTCGTCGAGTGCATGGGCGGCGTGGAGCCGGCCCGCACCCACATCATGGCCGCCCTCGAGTCCGGGCGGCACGTGGTCACCTCCAACAAGGCCGTGGTGGCCGCCCACTTCGCCGACTTCGCTGCGGCGTCCGTCTCCTCGGGCGCCGGGCTCTTCGTCGAGGCGGCCGTCGGCGGCGGCGTCCCCTGGATCGCGAGCGTCGAGAAGATCCGTCGCATCGACGACGTCTCGTCCTTCTCGGGCATCATGAACGGCACCACCAACTACATCGTCGACGCCATGCGCCGGCAGGGGGCCGACTTCGCCGAGGTGCTCGCCGAGGCCCAGCGCCTGGGCTACGCGGAGCGCGACCCCTCCGCCGACATCGACGGCATCGACGTCCTCAACAAGACGATCATCTCGGCCTCCGTGGCCTTCGGCGTCGCCTGCGAGAAGGACCTGCCCGCCTCGGGCATCCGCAACCTCACGAAGGCCGACCTGGACCTCTTCGCTGGGCGCGGCCGCACGGTGAAGCTGCTCGGCCGCGGCGTGTCCGAGGGCGGGCGCTACGCGGCGGCGGTCGAGCCGGTCGCCGTCGCGGCCGACTCGCTCGAGGCCAGCGTGCCCGGCAACTTCAACCTGATCACCGCGGTCGGCGCGACCGTGGGCGAGCTCAAGTTCTACGGGCAGGGCGCGGGAAGCCTGCCCACCGGCAACGCCATCGTCCAGGACGTGCTCGACTGCGTGAGCGGCGCGCGCCGCCCCGTCTACGACTTCACGAGCCCGCTCGCGTACGACCCCACGCTGCTGCGTGCCGACTACGTGTTCCGCACCGCGGCGGAGTTGGGTGACGCCGAGCCCTACGGTCCGGGGGCCGTGGTCGTGCGCGACCTCACGGCCGCCGGTGCGCGCGCCCTTCTCGACGAGGCGCTCGCCACCGACCCCACGACGTTCATGGCGGCGCTGGCCGTCGAAGAGTAGCACCGACACGCTGAACTACCCAGGAAGGCTGGACCCACCACATGATCAAGATCGCTAAGTTCGGCGGCTCCTCCGTCGCGTCCGCTGCGCAGTTCCGCAAGGTCAAGGACATCGTCGAGTCCGACCCCGACCGCCGCTTCGTGGTGGTCTCCGCCGCCGGCAAGCGCTTCTCGGGGGACAACAAGATCACCGACCTGCTGCTGCTCGTGAACGCGCACATCCAGTACCACGTCGACTGCACCGCCCTTCTCGCCGACATCGAGCAGCGCTTCGTCGACATCGCCGACGAGCTCGGGCTCAAGTGGCCGGTGCACGAGAAGTTCGAGCTCTTCGCCAAGAACATCAAGAAGCACTCGCCCGAGTACATCGTGGCGCGCGGCGAGTGGTTCACCGCCCACCTCATGGCCGAGTACCTGCAGATGCCGTTCGTGGACGCCGCCGACGTGGTGGTCTTCCACCACAACGGCGAGGTCGACATGGAGCGCACCGCCGTGCGCCTGAAGGACGTGATGGTGCGCGAGGGCTCGTTCGTGCTGCCGGGCTTCTACGGCGCCACGGTGGACGGCCAGATCAAGCTCTTCCAGCGCGGCGGCGGCGACATCACGGGCGCCATCCTCGCGCGCTGCATCGACGCCGGCCTCTACGAGAACTGGACCGACGTCTCCGGCTTCCTCTCCGCCGACCCGCGCATCGTGGAGCACCCGCGCTCCATCCGCCGCATCACCTTCGACGAGATGCGCGAGCTCTCCTACATGGGCGCCTCGGTCCTGCAGGAGGAGGCCATCTTCCCGGTGCGCGAGGTCAACATCCCCATCCAGATCAAGAACACCAACCGCCCGCAGGACGAGGGCACGATCATCCGCGAGAAGGCCCGGGCGGGCGAGGACGAGCACCTGATCACCGGCATCGCTGGCAAGAAGGACTTCATCTCGGTCCACGTCAAGAAGGCCCACATGTCCAACGAGGTGGGCTTCGTGCGTCGCGCCCTCTCCATCCTGGAGCGCTACGGCGTCTCCGTCGAGCACATCCCCACGGGTGTGGACTCGTTCTCCGTGGTGGTGAACGGCGTTGACGTGCGCGACTCGATCTACTCGATCGTCGCCGACATCCGCCGCGAGCTCGAGCCGGACGACATCACGATGGTGGACAAGCTCGCGCTGATCTCCGTCGTCGGCCGCAACATGTCCAAGCGCTCCGGCACCTCGGGCAAGATCTTTGGCGCGCTCGGTGAGGCCGGCGTCAACATCCGCATGATCACGCAGAGCTCGCAGGAGATCTCGATCATCCTCGGCGTCAACAACGAGGACTTCGACCGTGCCATCCAGGTGATCTACGACCGCTTCGTCCGCGACGAGATGGTCACCGCCAGCTAGCTGTGAATTGGGGCCGTGCAAAAGTGACCGTCCCCTTTGCACGCCTTGTACGACCTCTCAGCAGAAGGGAACCGCCATGAGCGAGAAGACCGTTGCCATCCTCGGAGCCACCGGCGTGGTGGGCCAGCAGATGCTCCAGTGCCTCGAGGAGCGCAGCTTCCCTGTGGGCACGCTCGTGCCGCTGGCGAGCCAGCGCTCCGTCGACGCGGGCAAGACCGTGCGCTTCGCCGGCGAGGACGTCCCGGTGCGCCTGGCCGAGCCGGACGCCTTCGAGGGCGCGGACATCGTCCTCGGCGCGGCCGACGACGCCACCGCCCGCAAGCTCATGCCCGAGGCCGTGAAGCGCGGCGCCGTGTGCGTGGACAACTCGCACGCCTTCCGCATGGACGCCGACGTGCCGCTCGTCGTGCCGGAGATCAATGCCGCGGACATCGCGAGCCACCACGGCATCATCGCCAACCCCAACTGCGCCACGATCATCGGCCTCGTGCCCGTGTGGCCGCTCCACCAGCTCGCTGGCGTGACGCGCCTCGTCGTCTCCACCTACCAGGCGGCGTCGGGCGCCGGCAAGCCCGGCCTCGACGAGCTCGTGCGCGAGATCGGCTGCGTGGCGGCCGGCGAACCGGTGGGGGAGGCGGCCCCCTTCCAGTATCAGCTGGCGGAGAACCTCATCCCGCAGATCGGCGGCTTCAAGGACGAGGGCTACACCTCCGAGGAGCTCAAGATGCTCAACGAGGGCCGCAAGATCATGCACCTGCCGGAGCTCCGCGTGAACTGCACCTGCGTGCGCGTGCCCGTGGTGCGCTCGCACTCCGAGTCCATCACGGCCGAGTTCGAGCGGCCGATCTCGGTGGAGGAGGCACGCGCCGCGCTCGATGCGGAGCCGGGCGTGAAGGTCGTGGACGACCCCGCCGCGAGCCGCTATCCCATGCCGCTCGAGACCTCCGACCAGGACCTCATCTACGTCGGTCGCATCCGCCGCGACCTCTCCGCACCCGAGGGCGCAAGCGCGCTCACGTTCTGGTGCTGCGGCGACCAGATTCGCAAGGGTGCGGCGACCAACGCGGTCCAGATCGCCGAGTACCTGGTCTAGCGAGAGGTGCGCGGGCGAGAAGGACGGGAAGAGCTGGAGCCAAGGGCCGAAGAGCGGCAGTCTATGAAGAATCGGTTGATGACCTTCGGGACTAGACCCCGTTCGGCAGCTGGCATAGACTTCAGTCAGCGGGCATATCTCGGCCCTAACGGAGAAAGTTATAAGTGGGCATATCTCGGCCCTAACGGAGAAAGTTATAAGTGAGCGTTTCGCCGCTCTGAGTGCGAGCGTAACAGCGAGGGTAGGCTCTGCCTGCCCTCGATTTGTCTATTTGGGAGGGGCTGAGATGGAAGACATTGGGATCTACGAAGTGAGCGAGCGCTATGTCGACTATCTGGCTCCCCTTGCTCCGCACCTGTTCCTCAACAAGCGGCGCGGACAGAAGTTCTCCCAGTGCACCTATGTTGACATCTCCAAGGTGGAGGATCCCTCATATCGCTCACCGCTTCGGGCGGAGTACCGGGAGATCAGGGCTCTCTCCGGACGCATCAGGAAGAACGCACGAAACCTTTATCAGCACAAGGTCAAGAACGGAACGTCGACCCGTCTGGCGGCCCGCTGCAATGACTTCAAGGTACTTGAGACGGCTTGCAAGGAGTTCATGTAAAACAGTGTCCGAGAAGGACGGAGGGCTCGCATGAGCGACGACATGCCCGGATGGGCCGCGCGCCCTGCCCCGGAGAGCCTGGGCCCGCGCGCCCCGTCGACCTGCCGGTCGATCTCGGCGAGCTGCTCGCGGCGCGGCGCCGGGCCGAGGGTCGCCACGCGCCGCTCGGGCGGCGCCGCGCGCCTGGCGCGAGCATCCTGAGTTCGACCCTTCATCGCGGCCCCTCATGCTCACGGGCGAAGCCTGCTTCCCGTGGATGTTCGAGGAGATGCCTGAGCTGTGTCCCTTCGCCGCCGCCATGGAGCGCCTCATGGAGGACACCTCCTTTGGCAAGCTCTACGCCCTCGGTCCTTCTCGCCAACGAAACGCCGCTCCAGGCAGCCGTTTACTATGACGACCTCTACGTTGACGACACGCTCTCCCGTGTGGGCGCAAGTCATGCCTGGGTAACCAACGAGTTCGAGCACGACGGCCTCCACGGTGACCGTGTGTTCAAGCACCTCTTAGACGAGGCCCGTGACCGAGGGGACCTCAAGGGTCTGCTCTAGCGCCGCGAGCACGCCCCGAGTACGCCCCGCGCCCCTTCGGCTGCCGTTGGCGGTCGCTTTGCCGCCTTCTGCCTTAGTCGTGCCTGTTCAGAGCCGCCCTGCCAGTGAACAATAAGCTAGAAAACGTTTTCGTACGTTTTTCGTAAAGATTCGCGCAGGGGGGAGGCCAACATGCCCGTCACTATTCGCGACGTCGCCGCTGCCTCCCGCGTGTCCATTGGCACCGTCTCCCGCGCCCTGAACGACTATCCCGACGTCAGCACCGCCACGCGCGAGCGCGTTCGCTCCGTGGTGCGCGAGCTTGGCTATATGCCAAACCAGACCGCTCAGTCGCTCTCCTCCAAGCACGCCAAGGGCATCTCGCTCATCATTTCGGGCTTCCTCGAGGACAAGGTCTTCAACGACTTTGACACCATGCTCATGCGCGGCGCTTTCCAGTTCGCCACCGAGCGCGGCATCCCACTGTCGCTCAACGTCATCAATTCCGAGCAGCAGACCGAGAAGAACTTCGAGCAGCTCTGCTTCGAGCACAACAGCTCCGGCGCGATCCTCTTTGGCCTCAAGACCGACGACCCGTACTGCGAGTCGCTCTGCACGTCGAGCTTCCCGTGCGTCACCGTTGACGTGGAGGTTCCGGGCGAGAAGGTCGGCTGCGTGCGGCTCGACGACCGCCGTGCGGCCTTCGAGATGACGGAGCGCCTCTTTGACCTCGGGCACCGTCGCGTTGCCGTTGTGCACGGCAGCCGGAACGCCGTCGTCTCTCGCGAGCGATTCCTCGGCATCCAGGACGCCTGTCGCGTCCGCGGCCTCGAGATCAGCCTCGACGACGTCGTCTACACCAACTTCACGCACGAGGACGCATACCTTCGCGTGGGCAACTACCTCGACCGTCACAGCTCCGGCGAGGGCGTCACCGCCTTCATTTGCATGAGTGACCTTCTTGCGCTTGGCACGATCCAGGCCATCCAGGCACGCGGGCTCTCCGTTCCGCAGGACTTCTCCGTGACGGGCTACGACGGCATCTCGCTCACCTCCTTCGTCACTCCCCAGATCACCACGGTCGACCAGAACGTCCAGCTCAAGGGCTATGAGGCGGCGCATCTCCTCTACGACATGCTCAACGGGGAGCGGCCCGCTCAGACGATTGTTCTTCCGCACACCATCCGCATGCGCGGGAGCGTTCGCAAGATATCTCGGTAACGCGCGACCTCGCTCGGTCGCTGTCTTGTCGTTTAAGTAGCAAAAACGTTTACGCAACAATAGCAAAAACGTTTTCGTAAAAGGAAAGGAAGGAGAAGTACCATGAGCAACATTTCGAGAAGGTCCTTTGTCGGAGCCTCTGCAGCTGTCGCTGCCGCTGTCGCGGCAGGCCTCGCTGGGTGCAACAACCCCAGCGGCGGCGGTGACGACACGCAGTCGTCGGGCGGCGTCGTGGAGATCACCATCCCGTCGTACAAGACTGGCGAGAACGTTGGCGCGGTCTTCTTTGAGCCGCAGGTCGAGCGCTTCAACGAGAAGTACGCCGACAAGTACCACATCACGCTCGAGTCCGTTCCCCAGGACGGCTTCAACGACCGTCTGAAGCAGCTCGCCCAGCAGAAACAGCTGCCCGTCCTCGTCCAGGGCGGCGACATCGACTGGCAGACTAACATCGCCTTCCCGCAGGGTCTTGCCTACGACATCTCCGGGTGGCTCAACGAGCACCCTGAGGTCAAGGATCTGGTTCTCGACGACGCCCTGGCCTACTGCACCAACGATGACGGCACCATCTACAGCATGCCGCTGCCCACCGTGCGTCCCACCGGCTACTACTGGAACACCGCTCTGTGGGACCCGTGGGTCGATCTCTCCACGCTCAGCATGGACGAGCTCCTCGCCGAGATTGGCGACCAGAAGATTGCCTTCTCCACCGCTGAGAACGGCTGGGTCTGCGGCCTGTTCCTCACGGCTCTCGTCGCTGCCGAGGAGGGCGGCGCCGACTGGCTGCGCGGCGGTGTCGAGGAGAAGATCGTCGACTTCAACCAGTCGGCGTTCATCTCCGCCGTCACCACGCTCCAGCAGCTCCTGCAGAACAACGCTGCCTCCAACTCCGTCGGCGCCACCTACGCCGACGCCGAGAACGCCTTCCTGAGCTCCCAGGCGGCCATCATCTCCAACGGACCGTGGATGTCCTCGAGCCTCGCGGACACCAACTCCGAGAACTGGAGCAACGGCTTTGACGGCGCCAACGTTCACGCAGCGCTCTGGCCGGGCCAGATGGGCATCGCCAACACCTCGAGCCTGGGCGAGTGGTGGATTTCCGCTGCTGCCTCCGACGCGGAGAAGCAGCTCGCCGAGGACTTCCTCGCCTTCGTCTACAGTCCCGAGGAGATCGAGGCCTTCCTGCTCGCCGAGGGCGGGGATGCCCCCAAACTCACCTATACCGACTCCTTCAAGGAGGAGCAGGCCAAGACGCAGACCCTCGCCGACCTCTCCGCTGACACCACGGCTGAGACCGAGTTCGTGCCGTGCATTCTCGACATGATCCCCGCGTCGGTCGCCAACAGCGACTTTGGTCGCGAGCTTCCTCAGCTCGCCAACGGCACCTACACACCCGAGCAGTTCGCCCAGGCGCTGACCGAGGCCGCCAAGGAGGCGTCGCTCACCTAGGGTCCTAAGGTTCTTTCCGGCTGGAGCCGGACTCCTTTCCCCAGCGCGTGCGGCGCGGGCCATGGGAGCCTGCGCCGCACGCGCCCGCCGCGGAAACGAAAGAGGGGTGAGTCAATGAAATCCGTCGTATCTTCGCTCAAGGAACGCCGCTCACGTTCCACGTCGCTCGAGCGCAACAACTACAAGTGGGTCTACCTGTTCCTGCTGCCCACGCTCGTCGTGTTCGTGATGTTCTACGCCGCGCCGATCATCCAGGTCTTTCTCACGTCGTTCACCACGTGGAACGGCTTCACCGACCCGGTGTTCTCGGGCCTTCAGAACTACGTGAACCTTGTCAACAGCCGCGGGTTCCTTCTCGCCATGCAGAACCTGCTCTACTGGAGCTTGCTCGCCACGTTCGTGCACGTGGGCTTCGGCGTGCTCGTCGCGTTCGTGCTGTTCCAGAAGCCTCATGGCTGGAAGCTCGCGCGCGCGGTGTTCATGATTCCCAACGTCATCAGCGCCGCCGCTTGGGCCATGATCTATCGCTTCTTCTTCAACAACGACTTTGGCGTGCTCAACGCCGTCATCCGCTTCGTCATTCCGGACTTCACGGTGCAGTGGTTCTATGAGTCGCCCTGGGCGTTTTGGGCCGTCGCCTTCACGTGGATGTTCTACGCCGTCATCGTCACGCTCGTGGTGCTCGGCGACCTGATGAACATTCCGGCCGAGCTGGCCGAGGCCGCGCGCATCGACGGCGCGAGCGGCTGGCGGCTCATTCGCGACATCCAGCTGCCGCTCTGCCGCAGCTCCATCGGAACGAGCGTCATCGTCTCGGTCACGGCGCGCATCGCCATGTACGAGCAGATTGCGCTCACCACGGCGGGAGGCCCGGGCAACGACACCATGAGCCTCTCGATCATGCTGGTCAACGGCATCATGGACTACCGCTACGGCTACGCCAACGCGATCGGCGTGGTCATGTTCATCATCGGACTGGTGGTGCTCGCCCTGATCAACCGGGCGTTCCGCATGGACGAGTCTGATCTTTAGGGGGCGCCATGAACACCAAGGGAATCGATGCCAAGCGCGTCCTCACGCGCGTCTTCATGTACTTTGTGATCGTCTTCGTGATCGTCATCTCGGCCTACCCGATCATCTGGGTCATCATGTCGGCCTTCAAGACCAACGGAGAGATTCTGGGCTCGCCGCTCGCGCTGCCCTCGAGCGTCTCGTTCGACGTGTTCGTCGAGCTCTTCCAGAACTACAACTTCCCGCAGTACTTCCTGAACTCGCTTCTCGCCGCCGGCGTCTCCACCGCCGTCTCGCTCCTGATCTACGCGATGAGCGCCTACGTTCTGGCTAAGTTCCGCTTTCCGGGGAGAAACCTCATCTTCGTGCTCTTCACCATCACGCTTCTCGTGCCCGCCCACTCCAAGACGCAGCCGATCTTTAGCCTGATCATGAACCTCGGGCTCTATGACAGCATCTGGGGCGTGACGCTCGTGTACGTGTCGGTGGGCATGGCGATGTCCATCTTCATCCTGCGCTCCGGCTTCATGGCCATTCCCAAGAGCCTCGACGAGGCTGCCACGATCGACGGCGCCGGATTCTTTCGCACGTTCTGGACCATCAACGTTCCGCTCGCCAAGAGCGCGCTCACCACGGCGGGCATCCTGATGTTCCTCGGCAACTGGAACGAGTACTACTTCGCGTCGCTGCTCACTGTCTCCGACTCGCAGCGCACGCTGCCCATCGCGCTTGCGTTCTTCACGAGCGAGTTCAGCTACAACTACACGCAGCTCTTCGCCGCCCTGGCCATCGTCATCCTCCCCGGCGTGATTCTCTATGCGCTGGCGCAGGAGAAGGTCCAGGCGAGCGTCGCCGCAACAGGCATCAAGGGCTGACGCCTACTGGCGCGCCGGCCCGCCCAAAGCCGAGCCGGCGCGCCGCGACCGAACGACTCCGGACACAAAAGGAGCCCCTATGAGCACCCCCGAGCACCGCGACGACTGGGTATGGGAGCGCACCTCCTTCGATGCCCGTCATACCGCCAAGACCGAGTCCGTACTCGCGCAGGGCAACGGCTATATCAACGTGCGCAACGCCGAGGACGAGAGCTATGTTGGCCAGACGCGCGGGACCTTCGTCACCCTCACCTTCAACAAGGCGATGCCCGACGAGGTGACCGAGCTGCCCAACCTGCCCGACATGACGGCGATCGACCTCTCCGTCAACGGTGAGCGCTTCTCGCTCGACCGTGGGTCGCACAGCGACTACCTGCTGCGCTTTGACGTTCGCACCGGCGAGGTGGAGAGACGCGTGGTGTGGACCTCGCCCGCCGGAGACACTGTTGCCGTGCGCTCGCGTCGCTTCGTCTCGCTCGCCAACAAGCACCTAGTTGTGGCCTCGCTCGAAGTCGAGGCGCTCTCGGGGCCCGTCTCGCTCGTCGTGGAGAGCGGCATCGACGCGCGCGTCTCCAACAGCGGCTCCCAGCACTGCTTTGACGGCGAGAAGCGCCTGATCGACGGCCGTATCCTGCGGCTCTCCACGCGCACCTGCCAGTCGCGCATCCCCGTTGCGGTCCACTGCGCCCACGCCTTCTCCCAAGATCCCACCTCGGCCATCCCCGTCATGGAGCGGCGTCGCGTCGTCATGCGCTACCGTCTCGAGGCCTTGCCCGGCGAGCCCGTCGTCATCGAGAAGGCGTCCTGCTACCACACGGGCCGCGACCTTCCCTTTGCCACGGCCGACAACCCGGGCGGCACAACGGAGAGCGCGCCTGTGCTCGCTGCGGGGGACTCCTGCATCGCGAGCCTCGAGGGCGCGAGCTACGAGGGCACACTCGCTGCCTCGCGCGCGCTCTGGGATCGCTACTGGGAGCGCGCCGACGTCTGGATCGCGAGCGACGACCCCTTCGACCAGCTGGGCATGCGACTTGCGCTCTATCACCTCAACATCATGGTGGAGCGCGGTGACTCCCGTGCCGGCATTGGCGCCAAGGGCATGACGGGGGAGGGCTACAAGGGCCACTCCTTCTGGGACACAGAGATTTTCCTGCTTCCGCACTATGCCCTCACCGACCCCGCTGCCGCGTGCGCTCTGCTCGAGTATCGCTGCCTCTCCCTTCCCGGCGCGTTCGCCAAGGCGCGCGAGAACGGCTACGAGGGCGCGATGTTCCCATGGGAGAGCGCCTGGCTCGACGACGGCGAGACCACGCCGCTCTACGGCGGCGCTGACATCGTGACCGGAGAGAGCGTCCCGATTCTGACCGGCATGCTCGAGCACCACATCACGGCTGATGTCGCCTGGGGCACCTGGCTCTACTACCTGGTCACAGGCGACGACGACTTCATGGAGCGGTGCGGCTGCACGCTGCTTCTGGAGACGGCCCGCTTCTGGGCGAGCCGCCTGGAGTGGAAGGGCTCGCTCGGTCGCTACGAGATCTGCAACGTCATTGGACCCGACGAGTACAAGGAGCACGTCGACAACAACGCCTTCACCAACTACATGGCCGCGTTCACGCTCGAGTGCGCCGCCGAGGTGATCGACGGGATGGCCGAGCGCTGGCCTCGCGCGTACGCGCAGCTCTCTGAGCGCTACAACCTGCACGAGCTCGCCGCCCGCTTCCGCGAGCGTCAGAGCGCCCTCTACCTGCCTGTCCCCGGAGACGACGGCCTCGTGCCCCAGAACGACCAGTATCTTTCGCTCAGGCGCGTGGACCTCTCCAAGTATCGAGACGAGGCGGGGGTCTCGAGCATCTACGAGGACTACGGCCAGGACGAGATGAACGACATCATGGTCTCCAAGCAGGCCGACCTCGTGATGCTCCTGCGCGTCATGCCAAAGCTCTTCGATTCCGAGACGCGCGAGAGGAACTTCGTCTTCTACGAGGGACGCTGCCTGCACGACTCGTCGCTCAGCGACGCGCAGCACGGCATTCTCGCCGCTTGGATGGGAAAGGACGAGCTGGCCCTCGACCTCTACCGTCACGCTGTGCGCATCGACTTTGGCGACAACCCCACGTCCTCCGACGCGGGCATCCACAGCGCCAACATGGGCAACGTCTGGCAGTGCGCGGTCTGCGGCTTCGCGGGCCTTCACTGGGACGACGGGGAGCTCTCGCTCGAGAACCACCTGCCCGCCACCTGGAACGAGCTCTCCTTCGAGCTCTCTTGGCGCGGCGCCCGTTTGCGCGTCACGCTCACGCACGCGGGCTTCGAGGTGGTCCACCTCTCCGGAGCGCCCGTCACACTCACGATCGACGGGGTGCGCACGAGCGTAGCCCCCGGCGCTCGCGTGGGCGGGGGTGAGCGCGCATGAGGCAGCTTGCCCCCAAGGGGATCATCTTCGACCTCGACGGCGTGCTCTGCAGCACGGACCGCTTCCACTACGAGGCATGGCTCTCCTGCGCGCACGAGGTAGACGCCCCCTTTGACTGGCAGATCAACGACCGCCTGCGCGGCGTGAGCCGCATGGCGAGCCTGGAGATCATCCTCGAGGGCAGCCCGCACTCCTACACGCAGGAGCAAAAGGAGCGCCTCGCTGCCGAGAAGAACGAGCGCTACCGTGCGCTTCTCGCTCAGATGACGTCCGACGACATGGATCCTGCGGTCCGTCAGACCCTGAGTGAGCTGCGCGACGCCGGCGTTCTTCTCGCCGTGGGCTCCTCCAGCAAGAACGCGCCCTACATCTTGGAGCGTCTCGAGGCGACCGATCTCTTTGACGTCGTCGTCGACGGCTCGATGATCGAGCGTTCCAAGCCCGACCCCGAGGTGTTCCTGCTCGCCGCCGAGCTTCTCGGCCTTGCTCCTGAGGAGTGCCTCGTGGTGGAGGACGCCGACGCGGGCGTTGCTGCAGCGCTTGCCGCGCATATGGCCTGCGTGGGCGTGGGACGCGGCGCCTGGCCGGCCGACTGTGCCCCGCACGCGCGCGTGGAGAGCGTCTCGGAGCTTCCTGCCCTGCTCGCGCGCGTGCCCCGCAAGCCGGCGGAGGTGCCGGGCGGGCGCGCCTGGTGGAAGGAGGCCGTGGTCTACCAGATCTACCCGAGGAGCTTCTATGACGCCAACGGCGACGGCGTGGGTGACCTGAGCGGCATCATCGAGCGGCTCGACTATCTGAGCGCACTCGGCGTGGACGTTGTCTGGCTCAACCCGATCTATCGCTCGCCCGGCGTGGACAACGGCTACGACATCAGCGACTATCGCGCCATTCTTGAGGACTTCGGTACCATGGCCGACTTCGACGAGCTCTTGGCCGCCCTTCACGGACGCGGCATGCGCCTGGTCATGGACCTCGTGGTCAACCACACCTCGAACCAGCACCCCTGGTTCGTCGAGAGCGAGCGCGACGCGCGGGGTCCCTACGGTGACTTCTACATCTGGCGCGAGGCCGCACCCGACGGCGGAGCCCCCAACAACTGGGGTGGCTGCTTCGGCGGCTCCGCATGGACCTACTCGCAGGAGCGCGGCCAGTACTACCTGCACCTGTTCACGCCCGAGCAGCCGGACCTCAACTGGGAGAACCCGCGCGTGCGCGACGAGGTCTTCGACATGATGGAGTTCTGGTTCCGGCGTGGCATCGACGGCTTCCGCATGGACGTCATCAGCCTGATCTCCAAGGCCGGCTACGAGGACGGCCCCGTTCGCGAGGACGGTCTCTGGGGTGACTACATGCCGCAGTGCGCCAACGGGCCGCGCATCCACGAGTACCTGCGCGAGATGAACGAACGCGTCCTCTCGCGTCACGACGTCATGACGGTGGGGGAGAACGCCGGCGTCACGCCCGAGCTCGCCTGCCTCTACGCCGGCTTTGACCGGGGCGAGCTGGACATGGTCTTCCAGTTCGAGCTCATGGACGTGGACGGCGGCGAGTCGCGCAAGTGGACGGCGGACTGGAACTGGTCGCTCGCGGACGCCAAGCGCGTCATGACCACCTGGCAGGAGACGCTCGAGGGCCGCGCATGGAACGCGCTGTTCTGGGGCAACCACGACCAGCCGCGCGCAGTCTCGCGCTTCGGCGACGACTCCACGCCCGAGCGGCGCGTGCGCTCGGCCAAGATGCTCGCCACCTGCCTTTATCTCATGCAGGGCACGCCCTACGTCTATCAGGGCGACGAGCTGGGCATGACCAACACGCACTTCTCGTCCATCGAAGAGGTCGACGACGTCCAATCCCGCAACGCGTACGCCGAGCTGGTGGGACAGCTGGGCGTGGACCCCGACGAGATGATGCGCATCGTCAACCACCGCAGTCGCGAGCACGCGCGCACCCCCATGCCTTGGAGCGGCGAGAAGAACGGCGGCTTCACGGCTGGGACGCCCTGGAGGGCTCTCAACCCCAACTACGACGAGATCAACGTGGAGGCGGAGCTCGCCGATCAGGACTCGCCGCTGCACTACCACCGCAGGCTCATGGCGGTGCGCCGTGCCCACGACGTGCTCGTTTACGGGCGCTACGCCCTAATCGAGGACACCGACGAGCGCATCTGGGCCTACGAGCGCGAGCTGGAGGGCGTCCGCGCGCTTGTGGCCTGCAACTTCTCAGGCGATGACGCTCCCTTCTCGCCCGGCGAGGACTGGGGCCGTGCTCGCAGGCTGATTTCAAACTACGGGGACAACGCGCCCGAAGGCGCTCTTAGGGGCTACGAGGCTCTCGTGCTCCTGCTGGAAGATGACTGCTAAGAAGGGGGAGATCATGGCCAGCATCTCTCTGCGTAACATCGAGAAGACCTACGACAACAAGGTGACGGTCATCAAGGACCTCAACCTGGAGATTGCCGACAAGGAGTTCATCGTGCTCGTCGGCCCGTCGGGCTGCGGCAAGTCCACGACCCTGCGCATGATCGCGGGCCTGGAGAGCATCACCGCAGGCGATCTCTTCATTGGCGACAAGCGCATGAACGACGCGGCGCCCAAGGACCGCGACATCGCCATGGTGTTCCAGAACTACGCCCTCTATCCCCACATGACGGCCTACCGCAACATGGCCTATGCCCTTGAGCTGCGTCGCGTTCCCAAGGCGGAGATTCGCGCCAAGGTGGAGGAGGTCGCCAAGGTCCTCGAGCTCACCAAGTTCCTCGACCGCAAGCCTAAGGAGCTCTCCGGCGGCCAGCGCCAGCGCGTCGCCCTTGGCCGCGCCATGGTGCGCGACCCCGCGGTCTTCCTGCTGGACGAGCCGCTCTCCAACCTGGACGCCAAGCTGCGCACCGAGATGCGCGCGCAGATCTCGGCGCTGCACAGGCGCCTGGAGACGACCTTCGTCTACGTCACGCACGACCAGACCGAGGCCATGACGATGGGCGACCGCATCGTGGTCATGCGCGACGGCGTCATCCACCAGGTCGACAACCCGCAGAACCTCTTCGACCGCCCGGACAACATCTTCGTTGCCGGCTTCATCGGCTCGCCGCAGATGAACTTCATCGACGCGACCGTGGAGCGCGGCGAGGGCGGCTACGAGCTCGTGGGCGTGCTCGGACGACTCCCGATCGCCAACGAGCGACTCGCCGACTACGTGGGCAAGCAGGTCGTCGTGGGCGTGCGCCCGGAGGACATCATGGAGGCGTCCGAGTGCCCCGACGCGCCCGCGGCTGCGGTCACCGAGGCCTCCGTCGACCTCTCCGAGCTCATGGGCAGCGAGGTATACGTCTACTTCACTGCCGACGAGCGCAGGCTCATCGCTCGCATCTCCTCTCGTCTGGACATCCGCGCCGGTGACACCGTGCGCCTGGTTCCTGACCTCTCTGCGCTGCACGTCTTTGACAAGGAGACCGAGCGCGCCATCTGCCACGGCCTCGACGCGTAGGCCATCAGCGGCACAAGGTCCCTTCCCGTCGTCGCGCGCCCGGGCTATGATGTCCGGGTGCGCGACGTCGTTTTGAACGTGCGGAGCAGGGGCCGATAAGAACGGGAGGGCCCGCATGAACAACATGCCCAACTGGGCCGCATGGGGGAGCCTCGCCGAGGAGCAGCTCGCGGGCGAGGCCGAGGCGCTGCTGCGTGAGAGCCGGCACGCGCCGGTGGACCGCCGCCGCGTGGAGGCGCTGCTCGACCTCTACGGGCAGAGCTATGAGACGCTGCCCAGCCACCTGCAGCGCATCGTGGGCGAGATCGAGGTCGAGGACTGACCGTCTGCCCGCCAGCATGTGCCAACGCTTGCAACTCCCGGTATCATAAGAATGTTGAATTATTGTCCGGTGCCCTCGCTACGATGCCTGTCTTCCGACATTCAAATGCGGCATGGTGCCAGGCCGACCCCCTGAGCTGCTCCGGGGCGAACGTATGCGACGCGATGCGGCCGGCGTCCGGCTTCGCGAGGCAGAGGCTGCCCGGTGGCAGGCCGGTGATGCGCCCCGTCCCCTCCGGCGCCTCGAGCCGGGCTGTCCGCTCGAGCGGCGCGGCCGCGCAGCAGACCGGGAGGTGCCCCCTATCGCGTCGGGGCGCCTCGGGTGGGCCGGCTTCGCCGCGGGCGCCGACCTCGTCTCCCGGAAGGCCCCCTCGATGCGCCACGGCCCGTGGCAGGCGCGGCAGGCCTCCGGCGCCGGCATGCCCGTCTCGGATGCGACGGGCGTGCTGGACCCGGCGGGCCCGCGCGCCCGCCCGGTCCCCCCGCGGTCGAGCGTGGCGACCACCCTCGAGCCCCGTCGACCCCCTCGGCGTCGACGGCGCTGATGTCGACGTGCTTGGCGCAGCCCCCGTGGGCCGCGCGCCCGGGGCGTCCGCGTCCCGGGGAGGCGCGTGAGGCGCGTCATGCGCGGGGAGGGGCTCGCGGCGGCGCGCCCGCGCAGGCGCCGCCACGGCCCCTACGCGGGCGGGGAGGGGCTCCGCGCGGCCCCGAGCCTGCCGCTCGCCGACGAGGCGCGCGGCCTGCGCGACCTCTCGGCGGGCCGACCCGGCGAGGTCCCCGTCGCCGACGTCACCGAGCTCGGGCTCCCGGACGGCGCGCGCAGGGTCCGCCCCTCGCCCCGCGTCGACCCCTGCGACGGCGACGTCGGGGCCCTCTCGGCCGGCGCGGGCCCCTCCAGGGCGCTCGTCGCGGAGATGCTCGAGGGGGCCGTGGCCGCCACCGGCGGGGGCCTCACCCCGCACTCGGACCGGGGCTGGTGCCACCGCGCCCCCGACCGGGTCGCCGCCTGCGGGGCGGCGGCCGCCGCCAGGTCGATGTCGAGGAGGGGGCGCTCGCCGGGCAACGCCGCCGCCGGGGGCCTCTTCGGCAGGCTCAGGGTCGAGCTCCTCCACGGCCGCGACTGGTCGGGCGTCACGGCCGGGGAGCTCGTCGGCGAGCTGTCCGGCTACATCCGCCGGTACGGGGAGGGCGGGCTCAAGGCGTTCGGCGAGGGCGGCGGGACCGTGTACGATACCATCAGGGGCCGCAGGGAGCGGCTCGGGCTGGCCGCCTAGGCCCGTCCAAGAAAACGTCCGCATCCCCGGGGAGTGGCAGATTCCCGAAAACGCGCTCATGGACTACTATCCAGGCTTCCTTGCCAAAGAGCCGAGCTTTACCAAGGTAATGATTCACATTCTGCGCGCTCTGAGCCAGAACAGACATGTTGACTCCTGCATTCTGGGCTGCACGGAGCCATTTTTCCAAGATGTCGTCAGCGCCTTGCTCGAAGCCGGGCTAATCTGCAGTTCTGAAACTCCTGCTGACGGAATAACCTCGATCGGATACCGTCTGACAGAGAAGGGTAGGTCTAGCGAGCTCATTAATACGAGAACGAAGCTTCAAAAGGCGTTCGAGCTGCTCTCTGCCCTGATGCCAGACATCAGGATCGACTAGTGGGACTGTGTTCAACTCATATCTCTTGAGCCCTCTTGGCATCTAGCGTGTGGGCTTGGGCTCAATCGTGCTGCGAAAGCACCCCTCTCGACCTCTTCGGCGGATGCCCCTTGCCGAAGCGTCCGCGCCTCTGACGGACGGCGCGGCGCGCGCGGCATCCCTCGGCGCTACAATGCCCCCAACAGGCCGAGGACAGGAGGTGTCCCGTGGCAGATTCGCTGAAGCCCCAGTACGACGAGCTCGCCGCCCGGTGGAGTGCCCTCTCGCCCGAGCGCCGCGAGGAGCTGCTCGCGGAGTTCGTGCCCGACTACGTCTACAACTCCGAGAAGATCGAGAACTCCGAGCTCACGTACGCAACCGTGAAGCAGATCGTGGAGACGGGCGCCGTCACCGGCTACACCGGCGACGTCCAGCTGCTCGTGGAGACCTACAACCTCAAGCTCTCCTGGGACCTTGCCCGACGCAGGCTCGCCGAGGACCCGTGCCTCACGGAGGAGCTCATCCAGGAGGCGCAGGGCCTCGTGACGATGGGCACCTACGACGAGAAGCGCCTGCTCGCCGGCGAGCGCCCGGGCACCTTCAAGCTGGACAACTACGTGGGAGGCCCGGCGAGCGTGGGCATCCCCGCCGCCGAGGTCCCGCGCGAGGTGGGGCTGCTCGCCGACGACGTGAACACCTATCTCGAGGAGGGCGAGCGCAGGCTCACCATCGCGGCCTACCTCCACGCCAAGCTCTTCGACATCCATCCCTTCGCCGACGGCAACGGGCGCACGGCACGTCTGCTCATGAACGGCGTCCTGCTCGCTATGGGCATGCCGCCGATCGTGATCCACGCGCAGAACCACGCCGCCTACCACGCCGCGCTCGACGTGTTCCACCTGGAGGGCGACCTCGGCCCGCTCAGGCGCTTCCTGCGCTCCGAGACGATGCTCACCTGGGAGGGTCTGCTCGAGAACTAGGGAGTGTCCCATGGACGACGGCATCCGCACGGTCGTGGGGTCAGACGGCATGCACCAGGAGCAGGAGTCCGACTTCGTGCGCTGGGACCTCGCCACGGGCGAGGCGTCGCTGGTCTTCGGCGACTCCGGCGACGGCGTGCGGACTGCATCGCCACCATCGGCGGCGGCTGCCCGGGCTGCCTCTCCGTCATTCTCGTCGCGAGCGTCGGCCTTCTTGTGCTGCTCGCCCTCACGCTCCTGTTCTCTCCCGGCGCATGACGCGACGTCTTCACACGTCCTTCTCGACGCGAGAAAAAGTCCTTGCATCGGCCCGCGGGGTTTTGCATAATAGTCGAGCTGCCTCTAGAGGTCGCAAGATGGTGGGCGTAGCTCAGTTGGAAGAGCGACGGGTTGTGGTCCCGTAGGTCGAGGGTTCGAGCCCCTTCGCCCACCCCATAACCGCATATCTGGATCGTTAGCTCAGCTGGTAGAGCAGGGGACTCTTAATCCCAAGGTCCAGGGTT
>JAUNEG010000017.1 GCA_030525685.1 Atopobiaceae bacterium
CATGGCGCCTCCTGATCGTCGGGAGTCAATTCTACAGCTACCGCAAGAAGCAATTACCGGCGCGGGCCGCAAGCGGGCCGGGTCACCTGGGTTTCCGACATCTCGGCTGCGCCGGGGATTGTCGGGGGATCCCCTATCCTCGCCGCGCCGTCGAAAACCCGCAGGCACGAGCCGCGAGGACGACGCCTGGCCCTCGGACCGAGGCATCATGGCACAGGCTCCTACGAGGCGGCAGGCACCCCTAGCGCCGCCTCCCGTCGCCTGGCGCGCCATCCCCTGCGCGCGCCGCGCCCCGCCCGCAAACGGGCGCGCTCCGGGGATGCCGCTTGCCTTGTCGCCCCCGTCCGAGGGAAGGAAGAGCCGACCCTCACGAGCCCGAAGGGGGCACGCCATGAGCCAGACCGCAACCATCGTCCCGACCGCCGCAATCGCCGAGCGCTGGGAGGCAACGACGCCCGTCACGGGGGACTACGCCCGCGACTGCGCGGAGCTCGCCCGCGAGGCCCTGTCGCACGTCGGGTTCACCCGCTTCGAGGAGATGCCCTTCGAGGACGTGCTCGCATGCCGCGAGGGCGACCTCCCCGTCACTGTCGCCGTGCTGCCCGTGCCCGTGGAGGGCTTCGAGATGACGCTCGACGACCTCCAGTCGCTCATCGACGAGGACGTCGTCGCGCACGGGGCGGCCCTCTGCGTGGGCCGCGCGCTCGCGTCCGACGGCCCCTTGCCAGAGCGCCTGCGCTTCGACGTCGTGAGCGTGTGTGTCAACCTCGACGCCGGGCGCGTGCGCGTCCACCACGTCCGCGGGACGTGGCAGTCGTAGCCATGGGCACGCACGTCGCGCGTCGGGAGCGCTCGCCACCAAGGCGGGCGCTTTTCTTTTGTGTTGAGTTTGTGCAGGTCAGGCGCCATGAGGGCACGCGGCTGGGGCCGCGCCACGGCGGAGGCCAAGCCCCTCCGCCGCCCGTCCCGCACGCGCAGGCACCCCTAACGCTTGTGGGGACGGGAGTTGGCTCATCAAGAGGCCCGCCTTCTCTGCTTGTCTGCTAGTACGGAGCACAGCAGAACAGTCCGGATCCTTAATTACGTCCAGTCAACCAGATCTACCTCTTCGCTGACTCGCGTGTATATACCCGTCATTGGGTCCTCTGCCATGGGCCCCTCGCTTCGGAAGACCCCCACGAAACGGTACGCAGTTCGTCCGAGCTCATCTTTGCCGCGAGAGAGCTTCGACAACGACCTCGCCTGGAAGGGGAAGAGGGCGCGCACCTTCATGCACTATGTGCTGTCGCCGAGCCCCGAGGACAGGATCGACCTCGCGTCCCTCCGAAAGCTAGCGGTGAAATGGGCTGAGGAAAACTTTGGTGACTACGAGGTTGCCATCGTCTACCACGACGACAACGAGCGCCGCATCCCGCACGCTCACATCGGCGGATTCCAGCGGCCATTGCACCACGACGAGAGGGGCGTGGTTCAATGGGGCAGAGGCACTATGACGACGAGACCAGGAGGAGGGTCGTCGACCTGGTGTGGGGCGGCCCGGCCGCCGCCGGCGCCGCCCGCGTCGTGGGGTGCGACCCGACCACGGCCCGGGACCGATGCCGCGCGGCGGGCGCGCCCGTCAGGGTCGGCAGGCCCAGGAAGGGGGCGCCCGTGGCGTCCGAGCTCGCGGCGGCCGTCAGGCCGCCCAGGACCTCGCCCCGCTCGAGGCCGGCGCTGGCCGACCGCGCGGCGATCCAGGAGGGGCCGGGGGCGGGCAGGAGCCTGCGCGCCATAGCGCGCGACATCGGCTTCTCCCACACCACCGTCGCGCGCGAGGTGCGCCGCGGCTCGGAGCGGGGGCGCCACGGGTTCTCGCGCGCGCAGCGCCGGGCGGGGCGCGCGGCCCTCAGGCCGAGGCCGCGCAGACCCGGGTCCGAGGCCGCCCTCGGGGCCTACGTCGCCGCGGGGCTCCTGAGGGGGTGGTCGCCGCGCCAGATTTCCGAGCGCATGAGGCTCGGGTTCCCCCGACAATGGTGCCATGAGGGTGAGCCACGAGACCATATACCAGGCCCCGTGCGTGCAGGGCAGGGGCGCCCTGCGCCACGAGCTGGGGCGCGTGCGGGCGCTGCGCTCGGGGCGGCGCGGGCGCAGGCCGCGCTCGAGGCTGCCGGAGAGGCCCGGCCGGGGCTGGTGCGAGGGCTGCGAGATCTCGCTGCGCCCGCCCGAGGCCGCCGGCCGCGCCGTGCCCGGGCACTGGGAGGGCGACCTGGTGGTGGGCTCGGGTGGCCGGAGCTGCCTCGTGACGCTCGTGGAGCGCAGGACGCGCTTCCTGGTCGCCAGGAGGCTGCCCGGCCACGAGTCGAGGACCGTCGCGGGCCTGCTCGTCGAGATGGTCGCGTCGGTGCCCGACGGCGTGCGCGACGCGTTGCCCTCCACCCTCATCTGGGACCAGGGGGTCGAGATGGCCGAGCACGCCCGCTTCACCGAGGCGACGGGCTTCAGGGTCTACTTCTGCGACCCGCACTCGCCCTGGCAGCGGGGCACCAACGAGAACACCAACGGGCTGCTCAGGCAGTTCTTCCCGAAGGGCACCGAGTTCGCGGACGTGACCGACGAGGAGGTCCGCGAGGCGCAGGACCTGCTCAACGGGAGGCCGCGGGAGACCCTGGGGTGGAGGACGCCGGCGGAGGCGCTGGCGGAGGAGCTTGCGAAGGCCGGTACAATGGTCGCCTGACTCTGCCATCGTCGTCAACAACACCAACCTCGATACCGGGAGGAGGCTCCAAGTCCCAAACCCGAGGGACCTCACCTCGTCCTGCCAGAGGATTGCGGCTGGCATGGGTCTCAGCCACTTCGCTGACGCGGACCCATCACCCGGAACGAGGAGACAGTCGGACGTGCACATGAGGCGTCACGTCGACCGCCAGGAGATGGAGCTGAGGGATAGGGGTGAGTGCTCCTGGGTAGCAGACATCCGCGCACGGGTCGACGTGGCGAGGGGCATCGCCAGGACCCCAGATGACTTCCAAGGCGCGCTTCGCGAGATGGGCGTCAACGTCCGCGAGTCGTCTACGCGCAGGGGGGACTGGGTCTATTCGTTGGTGGAGACGCCGAGCCGCCAGGTCACGGGATCGAGGCTTGGCGCCTCATACACCAAGCGCGAGGTCACGGGCTGGCTCATGAGCCCAACGCGGAAGGCGCCGGGTCCTGTCACGGTGCGCAACGTCCGCGAGCTCGCCGCCGGCGCCATCCAGGTCAAGGACCTGCGAGAGCTCGTGGCCCTCTCGGAGGCGGTGAGCGTCGTCTCCAGGGGTGGCTTCAGGAGCCTTTCCGCCATGGACTCAGCTGCCAGCAGAATGCGCGGCATGCCCAACCGCGAGGCAACCGTGGCGAGGCTCGAACGCGCGAGGCAGTACTGCGCCGAGCACGGGATCCTCCCCGAGCGTTCGGTGGCACAGCCTCGCAAGAGGCCGGCTGGTGAAATCGGCACGAGGGGTGCCTACCGGACTGGTCAGGAGGCCCATGGCGGTCACCGCTCCGCACGCCAGCAGGCTAGGAGAGAAGAGAGGTCGGAGCGATGAGGATCACCGTGCGCTTCCAGGACGGCTCCATCGAGGAGTTCGACACCAACACGCTGACGACCGACAGCGCCCTCGGCAGGACGAATGCCCTCACGGACCTGCGGATTATTCTCAATGACGGTCTCTGGGTCGAGGCGAGCTGGTACCGGGTCGCGAGCTCGGAGGGCACAGACATGCCCTTGGCGCAGAGGTCCGCGGGATGCCGCCTCCACGTCCTCTCCGAGGAGGAGGTGGAGCAGGTCCACTCCATCGAGCTCGATGGCCGCCTCCAGTGGCTGCGCGTCGGGCCGGACCTCTGCGACGTGGCGAGGCTCGACGAGACGGTGGACATCTTCTACGACACCGACGAGCCGTCGCGCTCCATGGCGGGTCGCGCGGTATGGCTGCACGACTACCTGAGGCAAGCTCTTGCCGGCGAGCTTTATGGGCCAGACGAGGAACGGCTTACCTGCGCGATGCTCGGCATGACGGAGGCCAGCTACGAATTTCTGCCCGGGGCGGCTTCTAACGTGTACGTAGAGGAGTTTTGATTCTAGGAGCGTGTGAGATGGGCGTGGCCAAGCGTGTGCTGTGTGCGATCGGCAAGTTCTTCCTGCTGTGGGCGAGGTTCGTGGCGAGAATCATCCTGCCGTTCTGGCACTACGGATCATAAAGTGTATCGATTCCGCTACAAGACGGAAGCCACACTTGCTTTGTAACTCATTAATGCCTCGAACGAGTAGTTCTTCCAGAGGACGGGACACCCGCCGTAGCATTGCTCGAGAAACGCGCAAGACGAGCATTTCTCCGATGGGTATTTCCTCATCTCCGCAACAGCGGATTGATAATGGGGACCGTCCATCCAGTTATCGAGCTCTTCGTAAGTGCTGAAGTCATCGCCAACCCGGCCCAGGTTGGCACTGGCATACATGTCACAGGGCAAGAGCTTCAACGTAGTGTCGACGGTCATCGCATTCTGAAGATGAATCTGGCAGGGTCCCGCCAACCTGCCCTCGAGCAGCTCCAACTGTCGCTCGGTGTAGGCGCAGAGCGGGAAGCTGTATTCGACCCACCAGTCATCCGTTATGGCGTTCAGTCGGTCAATCTGCGAGACAAACGACTCGATGAGAGCGAACGGATCGTGCTCCTTTAGGTACTCCAGGTCCTTTGTCTTCGACTCGATGTTGTCGATGAAGAAGGTGAACGAGAACTGCCTTGCGCCGTTGTCATGGGCAGCTCGGACCGCTTCGCACACCCTTGTGACGTTGTCTTCGGTTACCACCATCGAGCAGGTGAACTCCAGCTCCGTGGAAGCCAGGTTTCTTATCGCCCGCAGTTGCTTGGCGTACCCATCGTAACCGGTTGCCCTTTCCCACTCCGTCGTGTCAGCTCCTTTCATGGAGATGTCGAGGTACCTTAGGCCGCAGTCAATCAGGTTCTGGCAGAGCCCCATGTCCTCGAGAAGGACCCCGTTGGTCGCGATGGTCGGGGTGATTGCCGGGTACTCCTCCTTGATGTACTTAAGGACATCAAGGAGGTGAGGGTAGGTCAGCGGCTCTCCGCCCGTGAGGAACACGTACCTCACGTTTGCCTCACCGCAGAGGTCTACGATACGCTTCACCTGGTCAAATGTCAGATGGTCATGCGCTTGGTAGCCGGCCTCCTTCTCGAAGCAGAAGTCGCATCGCAGGTTGCAGCCACGGGTTAGGATCACCGTGCATTGCTTGAGTCTATTCTTGTCACTGCTCATCATTTTGGTCTCGCTGTCACTCCCGTTGATCTTCGTTGCGTTTTCGGCCTGATAACAAAAGACTGGGCCAGCACTAATTCGCCAGAACAGCGAGCCCGTACAGCGATGAAGACTCATCTGTGAAGACGGATCGGGGCAACCCCTGCGCCATCACCCTTCCCCCAGCCGAGCCGCTACGCACGCCGAAGTCGACAACGTAGTCCGCGACCGTGGCGACGAACTCCAGGTTGTGCTCGACGATAATGATCGTGTCGCCCTTCTCCTGCAGGGACATCAGCACCTTGACGAACTTCGCGATATCAACGTCGTTCAGGCCGGACGTGGGCTCATCTAGGATGTACAGGTTCCTTCCGTGGGAGGGCGTACCGAGAGCCTTTGCGAGCTTTATGCGCTGCGCCTCGCCCCCCGACAGGCTCATGGACATCTGTCCGAGCCGCAGGTAGCCCAGCCCCAGCTCGATCATGCTGCTGAGCACTGAGTGGACCTTCGCGGAGCCCCCGAACTTGTCTACCAGCTCGGAGATTGGCGTCTCCAGCACGTCCAGAATCGTCATCCCCTCGTACTCCACTGCGAGGACCTTCTCGTTGAACCTTCTTCCGCCGCACTCCGGGCAGGGGATGTAGGTGCTTGGCAGGTAGTTCAACTCGATCTTCTGCATTCCGGTGCCCTGACAGCACTCGCAGCGACCCCCCTTGACGTTCATGCTGAACTGGCTGGCACCGACCTTCATCTTGCGTGCCGTCGCGGTCTTGGCGAAAAGCGACCGAATCTCATCAAAGATGCCAAGGTACGAGACAACGGTTGACCTCGGGGTCTTCCCGACGGGCGCCTGGTCGACCCGCAGGCACCTCTTGATGGAGTCCCCGCCGGAGAAGGTTTCGCAGCAGTCTCCCGACCTCTTTCCGAAGCATCTGGCAACCACTTCGGCAAGCGTCGACTTGCCAGAGCCGGACACGCCGGTGATGCAGGATATTCCGCCGATTGGGAACCGCACCGCCTGTCCGTCGATGTTCCTGAAGTTGATTCCGCCAATCTCAAAGAACTGCTTTGTGGCGAGGGGGCTCTTGAACGCGATGGGGTCTTCGTCGCAATCCATGCCGCTCGTCACCCTCACAAGATAGCCTCCCTCGGGCCCTCCGACCGGCCCCAGCTCTATTGTCTCGTCCGCTGAGGCTATGTACCGCTTGTTGTGCTCGATTGCAATGACCGTGTTGCCTCGGTCGACCATGTCCCTGGTGGCGCGGATGATGCGCTCGGTGTCCCTGCGATGCAACCCCTTGCAGGGTTCGTCCAGAATGTACAGCAACCCTCTGAGCGAGCACGTGAGCTGCGTGGCGATTCTGATGCGCTGCCTTTCGCCGTCGGAAAGCGAGGGGATAGTCCTGCTCAGGCACAGGTACCCGACGTTGAGCTCGGCCAGGGCGTCCAGCCTGCGATCCATCTCGTCGACAAGGTGTGACACGACATCCTTCTTCGGGTGGTTCGAGAAGTCGTGGGCGACCCCGTGAAGCCAGTCGCGCAGCGCGACGAGCTCCATGCCCTCCACCTCGCCGTAGTTCAAGCCGCAGACCTTGTAGGACAGGGCTTCTGGGCCCAGCTTGGCGCCACCGCAGACATGGCAAGGCTGCTCCTCCATGAACCTCGAGTATGCCGACGATTGGCCAGTGGAGTTGACGCTGTCGAGATGGTCACGGATGGCGGGAACGGCACCTTGTAGGTACATGAAGTGCTGCTTACGGCGCTTCCCCTCCTTGTAGGAAAGCTTGTGCCTCACCTGGTCGTCCGCATGGAGAAGTATGTCGAGCTCACGGTCACTCAGCTCTGAGACCCTCCGGTCGATGTCGATGCCGTAGTGAGCGCAGAGCGCCTCGAGGAGCTTCTGCTCCTTGCCCTCTGCAGGGCCCTTGAAGAACAGGACGCCGCCATCGCGCAGGGTCACCTCGCGATCGGGTATCAGAAGGGATTCGGAGACCACACTCTCCGTGCCGAGGCCTGAGCAGTTCGGGCAGAACGACTTGGGGTTGTTCGAGGAGAAGGTGCCCTCGGATATGTCCCGAGAGCGGTCGCTGTTCGTAACCGCGAAGAGTGAGCGAAGGTAGTAGGCAACCTCCGTCACTGTCCCAACGGTCGAGCGCGGGTTGACGTTGTAGTAGTTCTGGGAGACGTTGAGCGCAGGATGGAGGTTCTCGATGGACCCGACCTTAGGTTTGCTCATGAGCTTCTGCCCGTAGAGGTTGCCCGTCATTCCCTCAAGAAAACCCCTCTGACTCTCGGCATAGATGGTGTCAAAAACCAGCGAGGACTTCCCGCAGCCCGAGCATCCCGTTACGCAGGTGAATGCCCCGATGGGGATTTCTAGGTCGATGTGCTTCAGGTTGTGCTCGTGGGCATCCCTTATGAGTATCTTCTCCATGTCTGCCAACGCCTTTCCGACATCCGGTTCGTCTACGTCAGGAATTGAGCGCGCCGACATCCTCCGCAAGGAACTCGATGACCTTGCGATGGGTCATCGCTGCGGCCTCGCAGTGGAAGTCGTTGATGACGAACGGGTCGCCATCGGGGTTCTCGTTCGAGTTGCACATCATGCAGACGGTGCAGTAGCCCCTGTCATCGCAGTCGACGCACTTGGGGAAGTCCCCCCCTCTTGACTTCCCGGAGCCGGTGCAGCTTCTCGGATCCGACCCAGATGTCCCTCAGCGACTGATGGGCCAGGTTCCCGAGGACGTTGGTCTGCCAGCCCACGCAGGGATAGACGTCCCCGTTGGCTGCCACGCAGAGGCTGTACCGGCAGATCGAGCAGACGGGGTCGCTTGCGGCTACAGACTCCTTCTCCTCCGCCGAGTCGCTCAGCATGGACGCGTGGCCGTGGGAGAACTCCTTCTCCAGGACGCCTTCAAGGTCGTTCAGGGGGATTCGGTTCTCAAGGTTGGCCCCCGAGTGGTCGTACGAGGCGAAGATCACCGGCTCGATGGCGACTGCGATGTCGTGCTCCCTTCCCCATGAGACGACGTCGATAAAGCTGTCCTTGTTCTGCCTCATGATGGGGCACGATATCTGCGCCGGTATGCCAGCGTCAATAACCCTCAGGAGTTCGTCCTTGGTCTTCTCGAAGCTACCTGCTTGCCTAGTGATGCCATCGTGGACGGCGGCGTCCATGGAGTAGAGAGAAGTTTGCACCGAGAGGAGTGGGTTCTCCCTCATCTCGTTGAGGATGTCGTCCGAAAGGAGCGTGAGGTTCGACAGGACGTTGACGGACAGGTCGAGCTCCCTACATCTGGAGAGGAAGCCAATGAGCTCCTTGTGAAGCATGGGCTCGCCACCCGAGAGGGTGACGTGAACGACGTTGAGCTCTCTTGCCTCGTCGAGGATTCGATAGAGAAGCTCGAGGTCGATCATGTCGGTCTTGTACTGGTGAGGGATGTAGCAGTGTACGCAGCGCTCGTTGCAGGCACTCGCGATTTCGATGTGGATGCTTCGCAGGAAGTCGTCGGGGCCGATTCTGTCCCGTGTACAGTTCTCTGTCGGGACGATCGCCTCTCCGGCACCGTCTTCGTCGGCAGATGCCCCTGACCAATGTCGGTCAACGCAGTCTTCCATGGTTTCACCGACGCTCAGCAGGCCTCTCTCGACAAGCATCTGGAAGAACTCTATGACGTCTTCCTTCAGTACCTCGCGATTCACCCCGATAAACACCCGCATCAGGTCGGCAACGATCTCTTCGATGCTCCGGGGAGTCTTGCTCAGTGAGGCGAGCATGACGGAACCGCTCTCGGATACATACTCTTCTCTGCCGCTGGAGGTCGAATCGCTGAGAAACCGATAGCCGAACTCGGAGTTGTCCGCGATGTACCCATGCCCGTCATACTGTCTGAACTGGATGTCATTCCTAATCTTGTAGAACATTGCGTGGTCCTCGAGTTGCAAACACCGACAGAAAAAACGAGACGCAGAGGCTGCCCCTGCGTCTCGTAGCCTTTTATGAAGAGCCTGCTTTAGGCCTTCTTGCTGCAAGGCCTCCCGCAAGGACCGTCGCCGCACTTGGCGCCCTGGACCTTCTCAGCCTTCAGAATCGTGGGCTTGGTGTACTGCATACGTCCCCCTTAGGATGGAGAATGACATAAACAGAACGATTATCTCAATCGCCTATTTTTAAGTCAAGCCGCACCAAGACCGGTGCCACTGGGCTCTATGCCGTTCACCTGCTAATACTTCTGTAGTTATAAAAGAAAGGAGGGCGGTCCCGAAGGACTGTCGCCCAACTCGTTCACGAACCGGTTGCTCCTACCGGCGGAGCCCCTCCATACGGTCCGCCTCGCCCGCCACTCGGCAGCAGGCGTAGGCGGTCAGCGCGATGACGCCGAACACCACCAGGATCGCCTTTCTCACAGGATCACCCCCTCTCCCTAGCTGTTCAGTGCCAAGACGTTGTTTACGCCCGGAGGGTGACAGATAGGGATGGCTCCCGCATGCTGTGAGTTGTCTAGGCTTACGGCAGAGGGGGCCATCCCATGTCACAGCATCCTAACGCAAGGCCCACCCCGCGCGGCCGGGAGCCGCTGTGCGGCCGGGTCGCCGGCGGCATGCGCGTCTCCGAGGCGGCGCGGCAGGCGGGCGCGGGCCGCCAGACCGCCTCGAAGCGGCTCGCCCGCGCGAGGCGCGGCGAGCCGATGTCCGACCGCCCGAGCAGGCCCCGCAGGCCCGCCGGGCTGACGCCGCCCGGAGCCGAGGCGCGCGTCCTCGAGGCCCGCCGATCCATGCTGCTCGCGCCCCTCGCGCTCGCCGCGGAGACGGGCGTCCCCGCGCGCACCCGTGCCGGGATCGTCGCGCGCTCCGGGCTGCCGAGGCTCGCCGACGTCGACCGCGTGACCGGCGAGGTCCGCCGGCGGGGCCCCGCCGCGCCCGTGCGCCACGAGCGGGAGCGCCCCGGCGAGCTCCCGCGCGTCGACGTCAAGAAGGTCGCGCGCATCCCGGACGGGGGCGGCTGGAGGGCGCTCGGGCGCGGCGACGACCCCTCCGGGGGGGCACTCCGGCCTCGGCTCGTCGTGCCCGCGCGTCGCGGCGGGCGACTTCTCCCGCGTCGCCTACGCGGAGCTGCTCCCCGACGAGAGGGGGGGACCTGCTCGGCGTTCGCGGACCGCTGCCTCTCCTTCTTCGCCGGCCTCGGCGCCCCCGTCGAGCGCGTGATGACCGACAACCTCCCCGGCTACCGCAGCCGCGACCTCGACGCGCCGCTCGAGTCCCGGGGCGTCCGCCACCTGTACGCGAGGCCCCACGGCCCCTGGCAGAACGGCAAGGTGGAGAGGATGAACAGGACGCTGGCGCAGGAGTGGCAGTGCGGGCGCGCGTGGGAGGGCGAGGCGGGCGGGGCCGATGCCCTGCCCGCCTATCTGGAGCACTACAATTGGGGGCGTCCGCACAGCGCGTGCGGGGGCCTCCCGCCCATGTCGCGCATCGTCGGCGTAAACAACCTATTGGCACGCAACAACTAGGAGTGAAAATGGGCAGAACGATTGATGAGCGCAAGGCGCTCAAGATTCTGGACATCCCCGACTTTAGGCACATGACCAAGGAGAAGGCGGTCCAGCTCGTTTCTATGCTCGACAGGGTGGACCCTTCGGTTGCGAAGGCGGTTCTCGAACAGTATCCCCAGTTCGCCAATATCCTTTTGGACGTAGCGAAGAACTGGAAGGAGAACGTCGGAAAGGCGCTGGAGGAGGGCGGAAAGGTCTCTCAGGAGACTATATCATCGATAAACGCGGCGATTAACAGCTTGAGTAGCCTTCTTGCCCGCGAGGATGTAAACGAGGAGGAGCGGGAGAGAACTGCCGACAGAATGGTGGAGCTTGCCAAGCTCGTCGCCGGGGTCGACAAGAGGAACAAGGACTTCATCTTCAACGTCCTCAAAATCGGCGGGGGAGTAGTGCTTGGCATTGTCGCTATCGCTGCCACCGTGCTTGGGGTCAACGTGAAATTGCCCAGCGCTCAGGACATGCGCGGAATCGCTAATGCGGCAAAAGACGTCAAGGATAGTCTGTAGAAATGCGTAGCACCAACGTAGTGCCAGCGTAGGACCGGAAACAAAAAGGCCGGAGACCATATAGTCTCCGACCAGCAAATTCATGGTCGCGGGGGCAGGATTTGAACCTACGACCTTCGGGCAGAACTCGGAGCCTTTGCATATCACCAGGTCAACACATATATCATCGCAGGTCACGAGCCATTTCTGAAGTCATTTTATCACCCTATGTGGACTCGTAAATCACGCAAAATCACGCTGAAACCTATTACCATACTTATTACCTTTCAGTCTTGGGGGCACGTACCATTTCAATCAAGGCGGAGATGTTAGTAGTGTCGGTATAGTAGCTCCTGTTGACCTCCGGGCTGTGGCCGAAGTACGCAGCGCGCAGCACCTCCGGAACGCCTCTCTGCATCCATTCAGTATTGAGCGTGGCACGCCAAACGTGCGTGGAGTGAGAGCGCAGAAGCGGGATGTTCAGGGTGTCCGCCATTTCGCGGTACAGCTTTCTGATGGCGTGCTCGGCGTTGTTCAAATCCCATGCGCTGCCAGGGGCGGCAGGTGCGGGAAAAATGAGCGCACTCGGTTCGTCTCCAGCTTCCTCTGCGCGCCGCCTCATCCGCTCGGCAACTCTCTCGTCCATGATGGGCACGGTACGCCCTCGGTGGGTCTTGGAGACCGCTTCGGTTACGGTGACGGTAAGCAAGCCGTTCTGCTCGCCCACGTCCGCCTTGGTCAGCAACCGCGCCTCGTTGATGCGAAGCCCGGTCGTGGCCTGGAGCAAAGTTATCTCCACGACGGTGCGGCGCAGGTTGCTGCGATCTGCGGCACTATACCGCCCCCTCTTCGGAGCGGGTACGGCGTTAGGGTCAATTCCGAGCAGATAGTCCATGACGCGCTCACGCTCCTCTGACGTGAGAGCCTGTCCCCCTGCCGGCCTATCGACACCGCGATGCTCTGGCAGACGCGGCTTGAAGCTCTTCAGCGGGTTGTTAGGTATTACCTCGTCGCGCACCAACGGCTCCAAGACGTATTTGCTCATGGTCTTGGAGCACTGCTTTGCAGTGGCGGTGCCACTGCTCCTTGCGATGCCAACAAGCATTTCTTCGAGGTTGCGCGGGCGCACGGCATCTGCAATGCGGAACCCCTTGGAAGCGTCGGCGACCAGAGAGAGCACATGCCTATAGCTCGCCCTCGTCCTCGGTCGCAGAATCGAGTCATCCGTCCTTTCGATGCCCGGGACAACCTCGTCTTTGATGTAATCGTGCATGGAAGAGGAGCTTTTCCAAGCCGAAACGCTCCCCCCACCCGTTGCGATAAGCCCCTGCGCCTTTGCGTGCGCGCGCCTGCGCAACTCCCCTTTGGTGCACTTCCCCTTCGTCGTGACGTTGCAAAGGCGTCCGTTCAAGAGACGGACGCTCCACTGCATCCTGTAGCCGCCGCCGTCGGTCTTGGCAATTGCGGCGCGGTCGATGTTGTTCTCACCCGGTTCCAGTGCAACGCGCGGCATGACAAACCTCCTTCCTTGTCTACGCGCTGCCTACCGACGAGCCCGTGCGCTCGTCTTCTTGCCCCCGCGCTCGACCACACGGGAATCAAGCCACTCCTCGATGTCGCTGATGCGGTACAGGACGGGGGAGCGGTTGGAGCCAACCTTCACGTACCGAGGGCCGCGCCCCTGCACGCGCCAGTTCGAGAGGGTGCGAGGGCTGATTCCGAGAATCCGTGCCGCCGTGCTACTGGGGACTGCAACCTGCTTTTCGAGCAGGGCGTCCACTTCGGGTTGCTGCATACAAACGGTCTTTGCCATAGGAAAACCTCCCAGCGTAAGGCACATCGACAGACGCGATGCGCGGCTTAGCTGGGAGGCGCGCCCATCGGGCGCGATACGCGCACCCGCGCTCACCAGCGTGCGGAACCCGCAGTTCCGCGAGCCGACCTGTAGCGGCCAGTTGACCCTGCCTTGCCCGCGCAGAGGCTTGATGCGGCGGACGCGGCGCGGGGAGGCTCTGTTCCCCGGGCGGTCTCTTAAGGGGCCATGGGCGACCCCACTCGCAAAGAAAAGACGCGTCGAGACGTCGTTTTCGCGGCCTCAAACGGCCAGCGCCAACGTATCCCGATAAGCGCCCTGGGTCAAACGCGGCAAAACTCGCCTTTTTTCGGGGGCGCTGGTCGGGAAGTCCGACAGAATCGGCGAGCAGGGGCACCTGCCCCCTTTCGACCGCTTTAGGCTCGAAAAAACACACATGAAACTTTCACAACTCGGCAGAACGGCCGCGCGAGCGCAACGATCAGCCGCAGCATGCGCGGCTGATCGTTGCGACTTCGAGGCGTCGGCTCCGCGCGGGCGGCAGCCCTTCGGCTGATGCGGTAGCCCCGCGTCAGCCGTTTCGGGAGGGCCGGCTTCCACCCTGCGCGCCCATGCTGTCGGACACGGGCGCCTTCTGGCAGCCCTGGCAGCCCTCTTCGCCGCCCTCCAAAGCCGGCGACGTGGATGAGGGCACGGGAAGGAATGGGCACGGTGTGGGTTTCCTGTCTTGACCTGAAGACCGGGTTGCCAAGGCTGCCACCTCCCCCTCTTCCGCCTCCGCATCGGAGGGGAGGGCGGCAGCCGCCGAAGCCGTCGCCGACTGACGGGGCTGCCACCACCGAAGACGCGCCCAGCTCGCCTCCATGCCGACTTCACAAAACGCTCAATCACGAAACGAACACAGGTGGAAAATCCGCTCATTTATGAACAGAAATGGCCGTCTAACTGGTGTTTTGCAGAAAACGAGGCCTTTTCAATCACTGCGTTTCATCGTAAAACACCCTAAACACAGAAAACCTAATCTAGGAAGGAGAGACCATGGAACGGACCTACAACGAAATGATTCGCGAGGTTACCGAAGAATACATATCGGACATCAATCTGGACAGCTTGCCATCTCCGTCAACCATCGAGTACGAACTGCTCCAGGCAACCAACCGAGCCATCCACGAGTGGAACCTAGGCCCTCGCGACGAGAGCGTCCCCGACAGCGCCTCCATGAAGGACAAGTATCCTGACCAGAAGCCGCCGGGGGAGCGCCTGCGCAAGCTCAAGGTTCTCACCAACTGGCAGATTGCCTATCTTCTCATGCACGTGCACAACGCGAGGCTAATCTGCTGGACGAGCATCAGCAATCCCGAGAACTCGGACATAGGCATCTACCAGGATAAGGGCAACGTGCAAGGTACCTACCTCACCGGCGCGAATCATCTTGAACGCGCCATCAGGAGCTACAACCCCTCGGCGGCGAGATACGACATCGCCGAGGTCACATCTGTCTTGAAGTCGCTGTGCTTTAGGGTCGAGCGCTGCAGCTCGCCCGACCTCGTCGCCGTCAACAACGGAATCTACGACTACCGCAGGAAGTGCCTCCTGCCGTTTGACCCCGAGTACGTCTTCACCAGCAAGAGCCCTTACGACTTCATCGAGAACGCCCCCAACCCCATCATCCCCAACGACGAGGACGGCACCGACTGGGACGTGGTGTCGTGGCTGGACTCGCTTTCAGATGACCCCGAGATCGTTGAGGTGTTGTGGCAGATTCTCGGCGCGGTAATCCGCCCCAACGTCAGGTGGGACAAGAGCGCCTGGCTGTACTCCACCAAGGGCAACAACGGCAAGGGAACCTTCTGCGCCCTCGCCCGCAACCTTTGCGGCGAGGCGGCGTGCGAGTCCATCTCCCTCAAGGCGTTCGGCCAGAGGTTCATGCTCGAACCCCTGACGCGCGTGTCCGCCATCATCACCGACGAGAACGACACGGGGACGTACCTTGACGATGCCGCCGCGCTGAAGTCCATCATCACGGGCGATTCGGTCTTCATAGACCGCAAGTTCAAAGACGGCATCACGCTCAAGTTCAAGGGGTTCATGGTGCAGTGCGTCAACGAGCTTCCCAAGTTCCGCGACAAGACCGAATCCATGTACCGCCGCCTGCTGGTCATCCCCTTCGACAAGTGCTTCAAGGGGCGGGAGCGCAAGTGCATCAAGAGCGACTACCTCCACCGCAGGGAGGTTCTCGAATACGTCCTGTACCACGTCCTCGCCGAAACCAACTACTACGAGCTTGACGAGCCGATGGCCTGCAAGGCCATGCTCTCCGAGTTCATGGAGTACAACGACGCCACCCGCCAGTTCCTCGCCGACGTGCTGCCCGAGGCCACGTGGGACCTGCTGCCGTGGCAGCTGCTCCACGACCTGTACCGCCAGTGGACGAAGCGCGCCAACCCGTCGGGCAGGGCGCAGTCCAAGACGGCCTTTGTAAGGGAGGTGAAGGCGCTCATGCCGACAATCGACGGCTGGGAGGCCACCGTGACCACCGCGCGCTCTGCGACCAAGATGCAGGGGGCCGAACCCCTCATCGTCGAATACGGCGTAGTCGAGTGGATGGACAGAAGCTACCGGGGGCCCGACCAAGGCCGCGTGGCCACGCCATCGGATTTGAAGGAGCGCTACGCGGGCCTGGTGCGCACGACCCCCAAGCTGCCGCCAGTCGGCGCAGGGCCGGCATGTGGGGACGAGGACTAGAGCCGCGAGGGCCGAGACTGCGCAACGATCACGTTCGCGTGGCGAACGGTGCCGTTGCGCAGATCCGGCGACATGGCGGCGATGGGCCGGGCGGGCTGCCTTCGGGTGCCCGCCCTTTTTCATGCGCGCCCGGGATGCGGCGGACGCGACCTGTCGTTGGTGGAGAAGGGCTTTTGCCGGGCGCTCGCGCCCGGCAAGATTGCGGCGCTCGCGCCGCAACGGGGGACTGTCGGCTATGCCGACCGCAGCGCAGCTGCGTCAGTCCCCCTTATGCCCTTTTCCCCTTTTGTCCTCGGAGCGTACAGCGGAGAGGATAGGGGAAGATTTCGCCTCGTTTACGTCAGGAAACGAGTGCGAAAAAAGCCCCCAAATCCCGCGTTTTATTTTCGCAATTTGCGAAAAATGCGAAAACGCCTCAAACGCCCTCGTTTACGAGGGGAGAAAAACCCCGTTTTTCGCATTGGAACCGCCTTCGTGACGCCATTGCGAAAATGCCCCGCGCGGGACGCGGAAGGCGAAAAAAGAAGGGCGCAGCGATTTCTCGCTGCACCCTTCATGGCGCGCATGGCCTAGCTGATGCTCGGGGCGGGAACCAAGTCCCATGCCGTCCCGAAATGGGTTATCCCCCAGATATGCACCCCAAGCTCCCCGTCGTAGAACACCGGCTCGTCGGTGTGCCCCATGAGGAACGAGGGGTCTTGCACGATGTACCACTGGAACACCTCGTCCCAGGGCAGAAGCTCGCCGCTCACAAGCTCCAAGGGGCGTTTGGCGACCTCGTTGGCGAGCACCATGCCCCGGCAGGTCTCGGCCAGGTCTGCGTAGGTCTCGATGCCGAACTCAGCCACGGCCGCCCCCTTCCAGCCCTTCGAGGGCGTGCACGACGCACTCGCGCATGGCGCGCAGGGTCGCGCAGTCGATGCTCTCCGCGAGCACGTCGGCGTCCAGCTGCACCTCGCCCATGGCGTCCACAAAGCGCCACTCCATCACGTTGTCGATTCTCTTGAGCACGACGCGCAGCGACTTCTCGTCCATCGCGGATACCCGCGCGTCCTCCTTCAGCATCCGCTCGTACATCCTCGCCTTGGCGTTGCAGATGCGCGCGGTGCGCTTGAGCACCTGCACCTGCCACCTCATCTCTTCGCTCTCCCCGTGCCGCTCCTTCTCTTCCTCGTCCATTCGCAGCACCTCCCTTCGCACCGCCCCTCCGATGCCGAAGGCATGCTCCCCGCAGCCATAAAAAAGACGCCCCTCGGATGAGGGGCGTCCACGCGAAAGCGTCCGGTGTCACTTTCGCGCACCGCAGTCGGCGCAGTAGACGTAGTCGACGTAGGTCTCGGTCTCCCAGTGGCCGTGGTCCTCCCTGTGGGAGCCGACCTGGACCTTCTCGGTCTTGGAGCGGTTGATATAGCTACCGGTGTAGTCTTCGTTCTTTATCTTGTTGATAATGAGATTGTGGAACGCCTCACGGTCGGCATCCGTGTAGAACCAATAGGTCTCGCCGTTCGGCGCCCAAAAGTCGGGGTCGTCGGTGGGCGTGTACAGCTGGCCACCTGAGATTTCGCGCGTCTCGTAGTCGGGCACGTCAACCCAGTTCTCGACCCAGACCTGGCGGGTGGCCTTATGCTCCACCCAACGGTGCTCGTGCTTAGGCTCGGGCTTCGCGGGCTTGCTCGACGAGGCGTTCGTGCCGGAGGGCTTGGAGGGCTTGGACGGGGCGGACGGCTTGGCCGGTGCCACGACGCGACCCTTGTCGGAACCCTTGTCAGAGCCTTTGTTGCCCGCATCGGGTGCCTTCGGCGCGGTCTTCGCGGGCGCGCCGTCCACGTCGACCTCCTTGTCGGCGTCCTTCGCGGTCTGCTTCGTCTCGTCGGCGACGTTCGGGTTGGCGGCCACGTTGGCCTCGAGCTTGCTAAGCACGTCCGTGCCCGCCTCGCCCTTCAGGGTCTCGTCGCCGCCCTCGACGGCGGCCTTGGTCTGGTCGATGATGCCCTTCAGGGTCTCGTCGGTGACCTTGTCTGCGGGGATGCGCGTCATCGGGCAGTCGACGGCGGGTGCGGCTTTCGCCTTCGCGTCGGCGTCGGCGTCGGCGTCCACGGTCACGTCGACGGGCTTGCCCGCGTGCGGGACCTCGTAGGCGGAGCCGTCGGCGTTGACGGGGCTGATGAGGCTCACGGTGTAGCCGCCCTCGGCGAGCGTCACCGTGGAGGCTCCCTTGTTGCCCTCGGCATCGGGCGCGACGGCGTGGTAGAAGTCCACGTCGGCGACATCGGTGCCGTCCTTGCCCTCGATGTGGGCGATGGCTGGGGTGGAAGCCTCGTCCCAGCCCGCATCGGCGGTGACGTTGAGGGCGACCTCGGCGGTCTTGGCCGCATCGGCCTTGGCCTTGGCGGTCGCCGCAGGCTCTGCGCTCCGCGGCGCCTGGAAGGCCCCGCATGCCGCCGCCACTGCGACGCAGATCGCGGCGACCAACGCTGCCGCCAGGGCGGCGGTGTGGGGCTTGTGCCCCCTAATCCATTCTGTTGTCTTGCTCATGGTGTTCAATCCTCCTATTGATTGCTTTGCCTATTAAAGCTCTTGCCCCTCTCGCAGCGGGAGCTGGTTTTGCCTGTATTGAACTATATAGGCGTATAACAGCCTACACAGGCTATTATAACCGAGAAGAAACGCCCATACGATTCAAGATGACTTGATTCAGATGGGCGGTGATTGCATGAGATACTTCGAAATAGGGCAGCGCATACGACGGTACCGCAAGGCATGCGGGATGTCGCAGGAGGCGCTTGCGGGAAGGGTCGGCATCTCCGTCACGCATATGAGCCATATAGAGACTGGGAACACGAAGTTGAGCCTGCCCGTGCTGGCGAAAATCGCCGACGAGCTTTCGGTCGGCACGGACGCGTTGCTTTCGGACACGTCAAAGCCCAACAAGGCGAAACTCTCCGCAGAGGTGCAGGAGATTCTTGATTCATTTGAGGTTGACGAGCTTCCCGTGGCGGTGGAGGTGCTTCGGGCGCTTAGGGATGGGCTGGCGAAGCGCAGAGCTTGATAAGTGGTTTTCGGTTGAAACCTATTACCATACTTATTACTTTTGGGGTTTTAGCCCGCTTCAAAAGAAAACGCCTGAACTGTTTTCCCAGTTCAGGCGATGAATTTTGGTCGCGGGGGCAGGATTTGAACCTACGGCCTTCGGGTTATGAGCCCGACGAGCTACCAGACTGCTCCACCCCGCAATGCGGTGCACCTCGCGTGTGCAAGGAATGACTATACGCGTCGCCCTTCTCGCCAGCAAGGGTTTTCCCGATTGTGTACGACTCTCCACAATCGGGACGGCGCCCTACAGGTCCTCCGCCGTGAGGATCTCCTGCGGGATGAGGCGTGCCCCCTCCACGACGGCGCGCAGGTAGTCCATCTCCCGGTCGCAGAGCGCCGGCTCCAGCAGCTCGAGGCCCTCGACGCGCACGCCGCGCTGGTCGGTCTCCTCGTTCTCTAGCGGGTCGGGGAAGCGGCGCATGGCGCGGCGCAGCATCTTCCGGTACGCCGGGGCGAACGGCTCCACCGAGAAGCGGCCGTGCGCCAGCTCGCTCAGGCGCGCCAGGATGGAGAGACCGGCGCGGTCGATGTCGCCCCAGTAGAGCACGCGCACGTCCTCGGCCCCCAGGCTGTCGAGAAGGTCGGGCAGCTTGTGGGGGTCGTCCACCAGGTAGCCGTTGCCAAAGACCACGCCGTGCACCCGCTCGCCCAGGATCTTCTTTCGACCGTCGAGGAACAGGGCGTTCCTCACGTTGGCCCAGGGGTCCAGGTTCTCGGAGACCACGAGGCGCAGGTGACGATGGTGCTTGGGGATGTGGTGCAGCAGCTCGAGCTTGACCTGCGGGCGGGTGCAGACGACGTCGGCGAGCCCCATGAGGTGCAGGAGCTTGCGGCCGTCGGACTCGACGCCGAGGAACTTTTCGTCGCCGAAGAGCTGGTAGGAGAGCTCGCGCAGGCTGAGCGTGCCGTCGCCGAGCGTGGCGCCGCCCGCGAGCGCGCCGTCGAGGGTGCGCAGCTCGCGCTCGTAGCGGACGAAGGCGTCGGGGGTGCTGAGCAGCCAGCCGTTGATCCACAGGCGCGGGTCGAGGCCGATGATCTGGCGGCGCACGTCGTTGAGCTCGGGCGTCTGTTTGCGCACGGTGTCCAGCCCGGTGAGGCTGCGCTCGGGACGGCGGGCCGGCGGGCGGGGACGCTCGGTGCGGGTGAGCGCCTGGGGCGCGACGCTCTCTGTCGCGTCGTCCCCGCGGGGGACGCGCAGCAGGTAGCCGTCGTCCGCCTGCTGGAGAATGCCAATCTCGAGAAGGGTGGCGAGCACCGTCTCGTCCGCGTCGTACTTCTCGAGCACCGCGGCCACATCCGCCGGGTCGACCGGCACCTTGCGCAGGCGCACGAGGCCGCTGGCTATGCCGCCGGAGACGCTGCGGAACTGTGGGGGAAGCTGCTTGCTCAGGATCTTGGCGAGCTCGAGCACGGTGGCGTGCTCCTGCTCGGTGAGTCGACGTGCCATGGGGGTCCTTGTCTCTTGGTTGCCCCCACAGCATACCGTACGCGCGCCGGCTCTTCGGGCGCCTGTGCTTAGGAAAACGGGGCTGTTGCAGGTATCGCGGTGAGAAGCGCTTAAGGATGCGGGGTCGTTGTAGGTTCGTCTGGGGCGTCCCCGAAAGAAACGCCAGCTGACGGTCGTCCTTCTCGCCGTTTGGGAGGGCGAGAAGGACGACCGATGTGCAACGACCCCAAATCCCTAAGCAGAAATCGTGCGATGACCTGCAACTACCCCGATTTCATAAGCGGGAGGCGTCCGCAACGTCGCACAGCTACGACAGGGCGGCGCTCCACGCGCTCTGAAGCCCGAGCACGATCACGAGCGAGAGCACGTTCACGGCCTTCGCGATGCCGGTCATTCTCGTCGTCTCCTACCTGCTGCTCGACCGCCGGCCGCTGCGCCGGAGGGTGCCCGCGCTCGCCCGGCTCACCGTGCGCCAGGAGACACTCCGGGGGCTGCTCGTGCTTCTCGTCGTGTTTATGGCGTGGGTCGTCGCGGCGATGGTGGCGGGAGTCTAGGCAAGCTGCCTGACGGTGGCCTCCAGCGTGGCCACGTCACCCGTGAAGTGGTACGCGTGCATGCCGGCGACGCGCGCGCCGATGCAGTTGTCCTCGTTGTCGTCCACCGCGATGCAGGCGATCCACACGGCGAGCCCCGGAAAGAGCGAGAAGAGAAAGCACGTTCCGAGTTTGGGCCAGAGACAGAGCCGGCGAATCGCGCGCTTCTCGTCGTCGCTGAACATAGGCGCTCCTAATGTGGGGTGGGACAAGTATGGAGCGCGTTCGACGTCGAATAACGTGCGAGAAGGTCAGCGGCATCCCGTCCGAGCCATCTCTTCGACTCCCTTGGCCGAAGCATGACGGGGGGATGGGGCTACCGGCGATATCCTTTTCCGTAGATTAGGCGAGAAGGGCGATTGAAATGGGACGGACGAATCGCATAGTCCATTGCTTCACCTCACAGGAGATCCGCATACGCTTTGACTCATGCGAGGGGAAGACGCTCGGGCAGATTGACTCGACGGGATTATTCGAGGGGAAGCCAAAGAACAAGGGGATTGCCGGCGATGTTATAGAGCAGTCTGTCCTTGGCTATCCGGCTGACACTCGACAAGAACCGGACATCGAGATCGACGGCATTCCTTACGAGGTCAAGACCACCGGTGTGGTCAAGGAGCGCAAGGGCGAAGGGCTTGTTGCCAAAGAGCCCATGTCGATAACTGCGGTCTCGGTCGACAACATCTGGCGTGAGAGCTTCGACTCTTCCGCTTTTTGGCACAAACTCGAGCACATGCTCATTGCGTATTACCTCTACAACGGCGGCGACCCTTCGAAGGTTGACGACACGCTCGAGTACGCCGACTTTCCGTTTTTGGGCTACGATCTGCACGAATGGAGTGAGGGGGACCGCAGCGTCCTGGAAAGCGACTGGGAGATCGTCAGAAGCTTTGTCGAGCGGGTGCATGTCGAGGGCTTGGACCCCGACGTTGAGTATCCCAAGATCAGCCACAAGCTCAATCGTCAGCTCATGTATACCGATACCTCACCCAAATGGCCCAACCCTCCTCGCTGGCGTCTCAAGCGTTCGACTGTCTCCGCCCTGGTACAGCAGCGCTTCGAGGGTGGTCTGGAGCATCTGAGCGAGCACTTCACGAGCTTTCGCGATATTGATAGAAGGTGTCACGACCTGCGGATTGAATGCGACGGCAAGACGGTCGCCGAGATTGCCAAGTCTGTTGGCTACGACGGGAACCTTGCCGGCAAGTCTGTGAGCGAGGCACTGATTGTCAGGATGTTCGGCGGTACCGCGAGTAAGATGTCGAGAGTAGACATCTTTGCCAAGGCGGGAGTCCGCTGCAAGAGTGTCGTTCTCACCCGGCAGGGCGGTAGAACCGAGGATGCAAAGCTGTTCCGCATAGACATGGACGAGATTGTCGACCGGGACCTTGCGTGGGAGGACTCTCTTTTCTCGACGTGGTTCGACGGTCGCATCCTCTGCGCCGTTTTCGAGGAACCATCGGCCGAGGCGCCGCTGTCAGAAAACGTGTTCCGGGGGTTCAAGTGGCTTCCCTCTCAGGAGCTTGAGGATGATGCCTACGGTCTTTGGAGCCAGATGCGCCGTCTTGTGCGCTCGGGCGAGTTGAGAGACGTTCCGAAGCTCGACAAGGACGGCAGGCAGCGAGTGAACAAGAAGAGCGGCGTCCCCATGACGGCGCCAAACTGGCCAAAGTCCAAGGACGGTGCCCTGTTCGTTCGTGGCTCCGGTGCAGACGCGAACGACAAGCCTGAGGTTGTGAATGGCATGCACATGTATCGACAGGCCGTGTGGCTTCGCGGGAGGACAGTGGCGGAGAGGCTCGCAAGAGAGGCATATCTGTAAGACGTCCACAGATATTCGATCTTGATTTTTGTCCGACCGATCCGTCATGATAGGGACGTGCAGCGACACAGTCAGCGAATGGAGAAACGTGTCGTCCAAGAAGACCATTAGAGTCGCCGAGCTCTTTGCGGGCGTCGGCGGATTTAGGCTGGGCCTCGAGGGATATCACAACCCTGACGAGCCAAACATGGAGTTGCCTGCGGCCGGTCCCTTCAAAACCGTCTGGGCCAATCAGTGGGAGCCGCCCGGAACGGAAGCCAAGCAGTTTGCCGCACGGTGCTATCGTGCCCGCTTTGGCGAGAAGTCCGTTGTGAACGAGGACATTCACGAGGTTCTTGATACGTACGAGCGCGGAGAGGCGGACATCCCCGACGTAGATATGGTAGTGGGAGGCTTCCCGTGTCAGGACTATTCTGTTGCCAAGCCGCTTTCCCAGGCAGGTGGCATCGAGGGCAAGAAGGGTGTTCTGTGGTGGGACATCTATCGGTTCCTCAAGTTGAAGAAGACCCCTCGGTACGTCCTGCTTGAAAACGTCGACCGTTTGCTCAAGAGCCCCGCCTCACAGCGGGGGCGCGACTTTGCAATCATCCTGTCCTGTCTTAACGACCTTGGATACTCGGTTGAGTGGCGCGTCGTGAACAGCGCCGAGTACGGATTTCCGCAACGGCGCAAACGTACGTATATCCTTGCGTACCTGACGGGGGAGGAATGGGACCTCGACAATCGGATTTCCCAGGGTCTGATGGCTCAGGCATTTCCGATTGTGACCCCCAGTCCTGAGGCAGTTCACCATGTGGATATTCCTGATGACCCCTACCTTGCAACCCGCGACTTCAACAAGGGGGGCAAAGTCTCACCGTTTATGGACGCGGGTGTCATGCAGGACGGCCATGTTGCGACTTGTAAGGTGGCTGAGGCATACGAGGGCGCTCGACGCGTGCTCGGGGACGTCCTTGTCGACGAGGCTGATGTTCCTTACGAGTTTTATATCGAGCCCGAGATGCTTCCGAAGTGGCAGTATCTCAAGGGCGCGAAGCGCGAGGATCGCGTTGACAAGAAGACGGGTTTCACATACAAGTATTCCGAGGGTGCGATGGCATTTCCCGATGCAGTCGACCGCCCGTCCCGAACGATTCTCACTGGAGAGGGCGGCCGGGGGGCCTCTCGTTTCAAGCACGTAATCAAGACCGAGGACGGGCGCTATCGTCGACTTGTCCCGGATGAGCTCGACCAGCTGCAGGGCTTCCCTCGCGGATGGACCAATACCGGCATGTCCGATGGTCACCGCGCATTTTGTATGGGTAACGCCCTGGTTGTTGGCGTGCCCCACGCGATTGGAAGGGTAATCTCCGAGTTTGAAGGGAAGCGCCATGTCTGACGTACTGTTTGTCGAGTATCCGAAGTGCAGCACCTGCAAGCGCGCGAAGGCGTGGCTGGATGCGCACGGCATCAGCTACATCGACCGCCACATCGTCGAGGACAACCCGACGGCCGAGGAGCTTGCCGCGTGGCAGGAGCGCTCCGGCCTGCCCGTGCGTCGCTTCTTCAACACGAGCGGCGTGCTCTACCGCGAGCGCAACATCAAGGCGCAGCTTGACGCCGGCATGTCGGACGCCGACGCCCTCGCGCTTCTCGCCGAGAACGGGATGCTGGTCAAGCGGCCGATCGTCGCGGGCGAGGACTTCGTGCTCGTGGGCTTCCGCGAGGCCGAGTGGGAGAAGGCACTGCTGTAGCAAACGTCAGGCGAACACCTGTTTTCTAGTTGCGCGTGAGTCACAAATCGAGGCCCCAGGGACGGGTCCCGATTTCTTTGCAAGCCCCCTGCCTGCGGTTCTTCTCGCCTAATACAGCCGGCTCTAGTTGCCTTCTAGTTATCACGTAGTTATCAAGCGGGGCGCGAGGATATCGTGTCTGATGTCCGTGGCATACTGAATGGGAAGAACACGGAGGGGGATGCTATGCTGACGCGCGAGTTCTGCGCCGAGAACATGCAGCTGGTGCCGGCGGCGGTCGCGGCCGGTGCGGCGCGCGCCGCCGGCCGCATCACGATCCTGCCCGGCGGCGGCATCACCTGGGAGAACGCCGAGCGCATCGCCGCTGAGCTGGGGGTCGGCGAGGTTCACGGCACCAAGATCGTGAGGCTCCCGTAATGGCGCAGCCCCGCAGGGCGCGTCGCTTCGCCCAGGTCCGCGACGACCTCGGCTGCAACCTGAGCAAGGACGAGCTGCTCGCGGCCCTGTCCGCGCTGGACGCACACGTTGCCAACACGGCCTTCTCGGGCCTGGGGCTCTCGGACGTGGCGGCAAACGGGACGGTCTTCGAGAACGTGGTCTTCCGCAGCTGCACGTTCGAGCGCGTCAATCTCTCCAACTGCACGTTCACCGACGTGCTCTTCTCGGGATGCCGCTTCGTGCGCGGCGATATGGGGCGCAGCTGGCTCAATCGCGTGGACCTTCGCAGCTGCTCCGCGCCGGGCCTGTCCTTCCTTAAGGGCCGGCTCTCCGGCGTCTCGCTGGCGGACAGCCAGCTCGCCTATGCGGACTTCTCGGAAGCGGCTGTCGACCAGCTCGTGGCGAGCGAGACCAAGCTCTCCGAAGCGAGCTTCCACGCCACGCGCCTGCGCCACCTGGCGCTCGACGGCTGCGACCTCTCTCGTGCGACGTTCTTCCGCACGAGCCTCTCCGGCGTGGACCTCTCCACGTGCGACGTCTCAGGGCTGCGCGTCTCGAGCGACCTGCGCGAGCTGCGCGGCGCCGTCATAGGTTCCGACCAGGCCGTCGAGCTCATCGGGCTTCTTGGCATCCAGATCAAGGAGGAGGACTGGGCATGATTGACGAGAGCGCCCCGCTGGAGGAGGTCCAGCGGATCTTCAGGAACGACCGCTTTGCGACGGACGCGTGCGGCTGCCGCGTGGTTGAGGCCTCGCGCGGGCATGCGGTGTGCGAGTTTGACATCACGCCCGGGCATCGCAACGAGAAGGGCGGCGTCATGGGCGGCGCCATCTTCACGGTGGCGGACCTCGCCTTCGCCGTGGCGTCCAACGTGGGCGAGCCGGTGACGGTGTCTGTGAGCAGCTCGATTGAGTTCATGAGCGCCGCGAAGGGCGAGAAGCTCATCGCCACGGCGGACGTGGACAAGAACGGGCGCACGCTGGGGTTCTACACCTGTCTGGTCACCGACGAGCTGGGCACGCCCGTCGCCCGCGCCACGCAGACCTGCATGCACCTGCAGAAGTAGCGCGGCCGCGCGACGTCCTACGGCAGGGGCGGCAGCTGCTCGGGCATGTTGCCCACGAGCGGGCGGACGTAGCGCAGGAAGTCCTCGGTGACGCCCATGCCGTCCTCGGAGATCCACTCCGCGGGGACGTGGCGCACCTGGTTGGCAACAGAGAGCACGTCGATGAGCTTGGTGCGCACCTCGTAGGGGTCGTCGGCGATGCGCTGGAGCGCGCACATCTTGACGCTCTCCCCGTCGAGGGCGGCGCGGGCGCTCGTGCCGCCGATCATGTAGGCCTCGTCGAGGTCCGTGCGGCTCACGACCTGGCTCGCGCAGCGCTGCAGGGTGGAGAGCTCCACCGCGCGCGTCTTGCAGCCGAGGCGCTCCTTGGTGACGGACGCGAGGTAGCGGCCGGTGCCGGAGAGCGTCGCCAGGTGGCCGAACTCGTCCACGCCAGCGCCGGGCGCGGCGAGCTCGCAGTAGAGCGTGCCGTCCGGCGTGCGGACGCCCTCGCTGACGCCCACCATGACGGTGTTCTTCTGCTCGAGGAGCTGTGCCAGGCGTTCCATGAGGACGTCCTCCACGAGCGGGACCTCGGGGAGGAGCACGAGGTCGGGCCTGGCGAGCGCGGAGGAGGCGGCGAGCCAGCCGGCGTCGCGGCCCATGATCTCCACGAAGGTGACGCTCTTGAGGTCATAGACGTCGGCGTCGAGGGCCAGCCCGGCCATCGAGGTGGCCACGAAGCGCGCGGCGCTGCCGTAGCCGGGGGTGTGGTCGGTCCCCACGAGGTCGTTGTCGATGGTCTTGGGCACGCCGATGAAGCGGATGTCGCTCCCGGTGCTCTGACCATAGGCGGCAAGCTTGGAGATGGTGTCCATGGAGTCGTTGCCGCCGATATAGAGGACCGCAGAGGCCCCCAGCCGCTCAAAGCGCTCGAAGAGCCGCTGGTAGATGGTATCATCCGTTCCGGGCGCGGGGAGCTTGAAGCGGCAGCTCCCGAGCCAGCTCGCCGAGGTGTTACGAAGGAGCTCGAGGTCGACCCTGCTGACGAATGCCTCGTCGAGGCGCACGGAGCGGCCGTCGAGGAATCCCTGGATGCCGTAGCGCATGCCCTCGACGCGCGCCCCCTCGAGGATGCCCGCGGCAATCACGCCGGCGAGGCTCGCGTTGATGGCAGCGGTGGGCCCGCCCGACTGTCCTACCAGCACGCATCTCTCGGCCATTTGGGGTGCTCCCTTCGTCGTTTGCGCTGCTGTAAGCATACCTCAGCGCATGGGCGGTGCGCGCCGGTGCGCACAAGAGCGGATAGTGCGAAAACCGGGAGCCGCGATTCTTTCGCACTATCGGGCTGATTGCACAAAAGCGCGGCCTCGGATGGTCCGAGGCCGCGCTCAAGGCTTGACGGTCTGTTTCCGCCTGGGTTTACGCCAGGTTGTAGAATGCCGCCTTCTGCAGGTACTCAGCGCTCGCGCCGAGGGAGTCCTCGATGCGGAGAAGCTGGTTGTACTTGGCCACGCGGTCGGTGCGGGCCGGGGCGCCGGTCTTGATCTGGCCGGCGTTAGTGGCGACGGCCAGGTCGGCAATCGTGGTGTCCTCAGTCTCGCCGGAACGGTGGGAGACCACGGCGGTGTAGCCTGCGCGCTTGGCCATCTCGATGGCGTCGAGCGTCTCCGTGAGGCTGCCGATCTGGTTGACCTTGATGAGGATAGCGTTGGCGGCGCCCACCTCGATGCCCTTCTTGAGGCGCTCGGTGTTGGTGACGAAGAGGTCGTCGCCCACGAGCTGGACCTTCTTGCCAAGTCGCTCGGTGAGCTTGACCCAGCCGTTCCAGTCCTCCTCGGCCAGGCCGTCCTCGATGGAGATGATGGGGTACTTCTCCACGAGCTCCGCCCAGTAGTCGACCATCTCGTCGGACGTGAGCGTGCGGCCCTCGCCCTTGAGCTCGTACATCCCGGTCTCCTTGTTGTAGCACTCGGAGGTGGCGGGATCCATGGCGAACATGAAGTCCTCGCCCGGCTTGAAGCCGGCGGCCTCCACGGCCTCCATCAGGTAGACGAAGGGCTCGGCGTTGGTCTTGAGGTCGGGTGCAAAGCCGCCCTCGTCGCCCACGCCGGTGGAGAGTCCGGCCTTCTTGAGGGTGTCCTTGAGCGTGTGGTAGACCTGCGCGCACCAACGGAGGCCGGTGGCAAAGTCGGGCGCGCCCACGGGCATGATCATGAACTCCTGGAAGTCGACGTTGTTGTCCGCGTGGACGCCGCCGTTCAGGATGTTCATCATCGGGACGGGGAGGGTGTGCGCGTTGGGGCCGCCCAGGTAGGCGTAGAGCGGCAGGCCCGCGGAAGCCGCGGCGGCGCGCGCGATGGCAAGCGAGCAGCCGAGGATGGCGTTGGCGCCCAGGCGGCCCTTGTTGGGGGTGCCGTCGGCGGCGATCATGGCCTCGTCGGCGCCGCGCTGGTCGGTGGCCTCGCGGCCCACGAGCACGGCGGCGAGCTCGTCGTTCACGTGCGCCACGGCCTGCGTGACGCCCTTGCCCAGGTAGCGGTCCTTCTCGCCGTCGCGCAGCTCGACGGCCTCGAACTCGCCGGTGGACGCCCCGGACGGGACGATGGCGCGGCCGAAGGAGCCGTCCTCGAGCGTGACCTCCACCTCGACGGTGGGGTTGCCGCGGGAGTCGAGCACCTCGCGGCCGTAGACCTTTGCGATCTTGCTCATGGCGAACCTTTCTGTTTGACTGAGCTAACTTGTTTTGAGTATACCCTAACTAACAATCGACATACCGCGACGCGGAACGCACACGAAAAAGGGGCGACGGCCTCGCGTGCCCGCCGCCCCAACGCCACGCTAGCGATAGTCGTAAAAGCCCTTGCCCGCGGCGCGTCCGGTCTCCCCGCGGTCGATCTTCTCCTTCAGCAGGGCGGCGATGCGGCCCTTGAGGGTGGTGGGGTCGGCTGCGGCGGGGTCGAGCAGGGTGATGTTATAGGCGGTGGTCAGCCCGACGACGTCGAGGATCTGGAACGGGCCCGCCGGCGCGCCGGTGCCGAGCTTCCAGGCTCGGTCGATGTCCTCGACCGAGCCCACCTCGCCGGCCCAGAGCGCCTGCGCGGCGGTGAGGAAGGGCACGAGCATGCTGTTCAGCAGGTAGCCCGGCTGCTCCTTCATGACCTCGAGCGGCACCATGCGGATGCCCGCCGCAAACTCGACCACCTCGTCAAAGTGCGTCATGTCCGTGCCGGGGTGCGGCATGACCTCAGCGGTGGGGTTCTTCCAGATCTCGTTGGCAAAGTGCAGCGCGAGGTACTTCTCGGGGCGTCCGGTGTGCTCGGCGAAGGTGCTCGGCAGGAGCGTGGAGGAGTTGGTCACCACGACGGTGCGCTCGGGCATGATGGGCGCCACGGCGGTGTAGAACTCGATCTTCTGCTGGGGGTTCTCGGCGATGCACTCGATCACGAGGTCGGCGTCGGAGAAGGCCTCCTCATAGCTCGTGGTGAGGCGCACGCCCTCGTAGGCGGCCTCGACGCGGGCCTTGGCGGCCTCGCAGGCCTCGGGCGTGACGTCCTCGCGGGCGAGAAGGCCATAGGCGTAGGCGGCGGGGTCGGTCTTCATGGCCTCGAGGGTGGCGAGGTAGACCTCGCGCAGGTGGTCGAGCTTGGGCTGACAGCGCTCGATGGAGCCCTCCGAGCGGAGCCAGATGGTGACGTCGCACCCGCTGTAGGCGCACTGGAAGGCGATTTGGCTTCCGAGCACGCCGCCTCCGGCGACGGCGACCTTGGTGAACTTCATGGGGAACTTCCTTTCCGTTGGGTGCGGCGGGAGTCGCCGCGCGGTTACCCTCCTCCTACCCAGAAGCCTGTAACTATTTCACGCACGTTCTTCTCGCATTCCGCGAGGGGCTCGGCGGACGATATACTAGGACGGTTGGCATGAACGCGGGCTGCGCGGGGGCGGCGGCTCCGCAGACGGGGAGGTGCTCATGGGAGCGTTCTTTGGCGCGGTCTCGCATCGCGACGTTGCACTTGACGTGTTCTTTGGCGTTGACTATCACTCGCACCTTGGCACGCGCCGCGCCGGCATGGTGTCGTGCCGCGAGGGCGGCGGCTTCAACCGCCAGATCCACTCGATCGAGAACACGCCGTTCCGCACCAAGTTCGAGCACGACCTGCCCGCCCTCTCGGGCACGTGCGGCGTGGGCTGCATCTCAGACAACGACCCGCAGCCGCTGCTCGTCCGCTCCCACCTGGGGGTCTACGCCATATCCACGGTGGGCGCCATCGCCAACCAGGACGAGCTCGTGGCGCGCTTCGAGGAGGCGGGCCATCAGTTTGGCGCCATGGGCTCCGGCGCGGTCAACGTCAACGAGCTCGTGGCCGCGCTCATCAACTCTCAGGGGAGCATCGTCGACGGCATCCGCTACGCGCAGGATGAGATCGAGGGCTCGCTCACGCTGCTCATCATGACCGAGGACGGCACGCTCATCGCCGCGCGCGACAAGATGGGCCGCCTGCCGGTCCTCATCGGCAAGGACGACGACGGCTACTGCGTGACCTTCGAGTCCTTCGCCTACGGCAAGCTCGGCTACGTCGACGCGTACGAGCTCGGCTCCGCGGAGATCGTGCGCATCACGGCGGACGGCTACGAGACGCTCTCCGAGCCGCGCGACGAGATGCGCATCTGCGCGTTCCTCTGGGTCTACTACGGCTACCCCAACTCCGACTACGAGGGCGTCAACGTCGAGTGCATGCGCTACCGCAACGGCGCCATCATGGCCCGCGACGAGCGCGCGGCGGGGCTGCTCCCCGAGGTCGACTACGTGGCCGGCATGCCCGACTCGGGCCTTCCGCACGGCATCGGCTACGCCAACGAGTCCGGCGTGCCACTCGCGCGCCCGTTCGTGAAGTACACGCCCACCTGGCCGCGCTCCTTCATGCCCGCCAACCAGGAGGTCCGCAACCGCGTCGCCAAGATGAAGCAGATCCCCGTGCCCGAGCTCATCCGCGACAAGCGCCTGCTGCTCGTGGACGACTCCATCGTCCGCGGCACCCAGATGCGCGAGACGATCGACTTCCTGCGCGGCACCGGCGTCTCCGAGGTCCACATGCGCTCGGCCTGCCCGCCGATCATGTACGGCTGCAAGTTCCTCTCGTTCTCCCGCAGCCGCTCCGAGTACGAGCTCATCGCGCGCCGCAAGGTCCGCGAGCTCGAGGGCGACGAGGGCGAGAAGCACCTCGACGAGTACGCCGACGGCCGCAGCGAGCGCGGTCGCTGCCTGCTGCGCTCCATCTGCGAGGAGATGGGCTTCGACTCGCTGGAGTACCAGAGCCTGGACGGCATGCTCGAGGCGATCGGCATCGACCGCAAGAAGGTCTGCACCTACTGCTGGACCGGCCGCGACTAGGCGCGCGCGGCGGGCCTTGGGCCCGCGCCCGGGGCGAGTCGGCAGCGGCGCGGGCAGACGTCGCAGACGGCGGTGTCGGCCACGGGCGCGCGGTCCTTCTCGCCCGCGCTCATCTGTGGTGCTCCACGACGAAGCGCTCTATCGAGACGCCGTCCTCCGAGAGTGCGATGCCGCCCTTGCGCGCGGCAATGCGCAGCTGATCGTCGACGGCGTCGACGCCGTCGAGGTCCGGGAGCAGCAGGCCGCGCCGGCCGCGGGGTCGCCGCCGCCCTCATGCTCGGCGTGACGGTTTCGTTATGGTCGGCGACCCGCCGGGCGCAGTTGGTACTATTGTGTCCAGTCAAGGCGCGGAGAGAGGGGGGAGGCGCATGACCGTGGTCCTTGTGGTGCTGGGTGTGCTCTCGATCGCCTACGGCCTGCTCATGGCCGCGCTCTACCCGGCGGGCGGCTTCTTCCTCGTGTGGGTCGCGCTGGGCGCGGCGCTGCTCGCGGCATGGCGCTTCCAGCCCGCGCGGCTGGCGATATGCGCCGTCTGCGTGGCGGGTCTTCTCGCCGCGGGCGCGCTCTCCGCGCTGATCGTGACCACCGCGGCGGCGACCCCGCCCGCCGGGCTCGACTGCCTGGTCGTGCTCGGCGCGGGGCTTCGCCCCGACGGGACGCCGACGGAGACGCTCCGGTATCGCCTCGACGCCGCGTTCGACTATCTCGAGGAGAACCCCGAGACCACCTGCGTCGTGTCGGGCGGCCAGGGCTTCGGCGAGTCTCGGACCGAGGCGGATGCCATGGCCGACTACCTGGCGGGAAGGGGGCTCGACGCGGAGCGCGTCACCAAGGAGGAGCTCTCGACCACCACGGCCGAGAACATCCGCAACTCCACGGGGCTTCTCGCCCCGGGCGCGTCGGTCGCCGTGGTCACCAACGACTTCCACCTCTACCGCGCGCTGCGCATCGCGCACGAGAACGGGCTGCCGGAGGCATACGGCCTGGCAGCCCGCACGAACCCGCTCTATCTTCCCCAGGCGACGCTGCGCGAGTGCTTCGCGGTCGCGAAGGACGCCCTCGTCGGCAACATATGATTCAAAAGGGGACAGGCCCCTTTGAATCATTTGCTAGGCGGTGGCCTCGGCGTCCAGCGTCTCGCGGATGGCGAGGACGAACTCGCGGGTGCCGAGCGTCTCCGGGTTCTCGAGCGACGTGATGCGCGCGAGGTCGCCGGTCATGCGGCCGGACTCGATCGTGTGGACCGTGGCCGCCTCCAGGCGGTCGGCAAAGTCAACGAGCTCGGGCAGCTCGTCCAGCTCGCCGCGCTTGCGCAGGGCGCCGGTCCAGGCGAAGATCGTGGCCACGGAGTTGGTGGACGTGGGCTCGCCCTTGAGGTGCTTGTAGTAGTGGCGCTGGACGGTGCCGTGCGCGGCCTCGTACTCGAAGTAGCCGTGCGGGCTCACGAGCACCGAGGTCATCATCGCCAGGCTGCCGAAGGCCGAGGACAGCATGTCGCTCATGACGTCGCCGTCGTAGTTCTTGCAGGCCCAGATGAAGCCGCCCTCGGACTTGACCACGCGGGCCACGGCGTCGTCGATCAGCGTGTAGAAGTACTCGATGCCGGCCGCCTCGAACTTCTCGCGGTACTCCGCCTCGTAGATGTCCGCGAAGACGTCCTTGAAGCGGTGGTCGTAGGTCTTGGAGATCGTGTCCTTGGTGGCAAACCAGAGGTCCTGGCCCGTGGAGAGCGCGTACTCGAAGCAGCTGCGCGCGAAGCTCTCGATGGAGGCGTCGAGGTTGTGCTGGCCCTGGACCACGCCGGGGCTGTCGAAGACGTGGACGAGCTCGCGGCGCTCGGTGCCGTCGGCGGCGGTGTAGACAAGCTCCACCTTGCCGGGGCCGTCGATGCGCATCTCGGAGTTCTTGTAGACGTCGCCGTAGGCGTGACGCGCGATGGTGATGGGCTTCTTCCAGCAGCTCACCACCGGGTCGATGCCCTTGACCACGATGGGCGCGCGGAAGACCGTGCCGTCGAGCAGCGCGCGGATCGTGCCGTTTGGGCTCTTCCACATCTGCTTCAGGCCGTACTCCTCCACGCGCGCGGCGTTGGGGGTGATGGTGGCGCACTTGACGGCCACGCCCAGGCGCTTGGTGGCCTCGGCGGAGTCCACGGTGACCTGGTCGTCGGTCGCGTCGCGGTGCTCCAGGCCGAGGTCGTAGTATTCGGTCTTGAGGTCGACGTAGGGGCGGATGAGCTCGTCCTTGATGATCTGCCAGATGATGCGGGTCATCTCGTCGCCGTCCATCTCGACGAGCGGGGTCTTCATCTCGATCTTTGCCATGGGTCCTCCCGAGGTCGCTGCGGTCACGAGGAGAAATGTATCACGGAGCATGGGGGCGGCAACAAGTTGAGACACGTCGGACACAGTGCGCTCGCGGCGGTCTTGCCCGCACTTCTCCATCATCTGGCGCTCAAGTGGAGCAAGCAGACGTTTTTCTCGGCAGATTGGCCTTCAAGCGTCAGATTTCTCCACTTGAGCGATATGGTTCGCTTGGCGAGAAGAACGTGCTCGTTGAGACCGACCTAGAGTTCGGTCGAGAAGCCGTCCAGGTGCCAGGGGATGTCGCCGTCGCAGGCGCTCAGCCTGGCGTAGAGCGGCTTGCCCTCGACGGCAAGGATTCCCGTCTCGAACCAGGCGCGACTCCCGTCCTCCGACACGCCGAGAAGGCCCTCGGCCTGCACGCGCGCGAACGTGAGCGTGAGATAGCCGCGCAGGACGCAGCGGTCGGGGCCCCAGGAGTCGGGGGCGAGGCTGTCGGCGAGACTGGCCAGCGCCTCGTCCCAGGACCCGAGCTGGACGGTGGTGGCGAGAAGTCGCTCCGCCTGCGCGAGCGGCCCGGCCGCCTCGTCGAGGCCCTCGAGACCGACCTCGCCCGGCTCGCCGGCGTCGACGTCTACGAGCGTCCAGCGCTTTCCGGCGACGGGCATGGCCGAGCGGCGCAGCGAGACCCTCACGGGCGTGACGCCGTCGGGCTGCAGATAGCGAAGCGGGAAGGTCGCGTTGCTGCGCGTTCCCTCGACGGATCCGGTGGAGCGGGCGGCGCGGAAGTCCTCCTCGAGCGTCGCCATGGGGTCGACGTCGGGCGGGAGGACCTGGTAGAGTACGCTGAGCTGCTCGTCGGGGCAGCGGACGTCGCGATGGAAGTCCTGCGGGAGGTCGCTCTGGGCGGCGGCAGGCTTGGGGGCGGCCTCCGACGCGGCCCGCTCCCGGGCGTGCTCCGGGACATAGGTGATGGTGAGCGAGATCGAGGGCTCCGGCGCAGCCTCGGGATCGGGTTCCGGCTCAGGCTCCGGCTCCGGCTCCGGCACGACGACCTTCTCGACGCGCCGCGGCTTCACGGGCTTCAGCGCCTTCGCGCCGCGCCGACGCTTCCACGGCTTGTCCCCCGCAGCCTTGGGCTCCTCGCGTCCCAGCAGCTCGAGTGCCCGGTCGTACTCCTCGCAGGCGAGGACCGTCCCGTAGACGTAGCCCTTCTTGAAGACCGTCAGCTTGACGAACTCCGAGAGCTCCTCGCAGAGCCCGCGCATGTCGTCGCAGCCCAGATCCTGGGGCGCGAGGCCGTCCGCCTCGAGCACCTCCTCGAGGCGCGGGAGCAGCGTCTGCCTCCCCACGCCGACCTCGCGGGAGAGCAGCTGGTACAGGTACAGGCGATTGCCCGGTGTGATCTTAGGCATGAGGGTCCTCTTTCGGGGGGGCGTGCCCGCGGCGCGGGCGGGACCCTTACCTTACTCTCAAATTGTGGAGGCGTTCTGCCGACCCTCGCGCACGGCGCGGTTGCGGAGGTTCTCCACCGTGGCCTCCATGCCGTGCGGCGCGTAGGCAAGTCCCCGGAGCGTCTCCAGGTCGTGCGGCAGGTAGGCGGCGAGCGAGAGCTCGGCGGCCTGCTCCACGCGCTCCGGGACCGGGCCGGGCTTCGCCGTGAGCGCGAGCACCCGCGCCCCCTGCGCGCCGAGGCGCCGCTCGTACTCGCTCGCGGGCTCGTCGGGGCCCTCGGAGCGGGCGTCACGGCTCTCCCAGAGCAGCTCGTAGCCCGCGAGCGGAACCTGCGTGAGCATGAAGTCGAAGAGCGGCTGGCTGTCCGTGCGCAGCCGGACCTCGCCCGAGGGGGCCAGCACCTCGCGGAAGTCCATCAGCCGTTCCATGCAGGCCATGCGCTTGCCGGCGTCGCGCTTGCGCGGGAACGGGGTCGGGAAGTTGAGGTGGATCACGGAGAGCTCGCCGAGCGAGAAGAACTCGCGCACGCGCATGCCCGTGCCCGGGACCACGACGACGTTGGGAAGCCCGCTCTCGGAGACGCGCTGTGCGGCGTAGGCGACGCAGATGGGCTCGGAGTCCATGGCGACGAAGAGCACGTCGGGCTCCCGGCGGGCCGCCTCGGCGGCGAAGGCGCCCTTTCCGCAGCCGAGGTCGAGCCTCACCTCGGAGAAGGGCGCGGCCCCGAGGGGCGTGCAGGACTCCGCCCAACGACCGCGCAGACTCTCGGGCTTGAGCTCTATGACGCTGTCGTAGCGCTCGAGACGTTCCTCGAGCACGAAGTTCTTCGGCAGGCGGGCATGAAGGGCGTGGGGCATGGGGAGGACTCCGTTTCGCGCTACAGCAGCTCGTCGAGGGTGGCGCCGTAGGAGGGGAGGAACTCCCGCAGGAAGTCAGCGACCTCGGGGAGCTCGGAGGCCATCTCGTCCACGGCGGCTCGGCAGCTCGCCTCGGCGCTCGCGAACTCGGTGTTGCCCGAGCGTGCCTCCTCAACGCACTTGATGAGCGCGGAGATCTTGTCGGCAGCCTTCACGAGGCGTCGGAGGTACGCCTCGTCCTCGCCCGCGTCCTCGGCGGGCCAGAGCACGTCCTCGAGGGAGGGCCGCAGGTCGGCCGGCAGCGAGTCGAGCAGGCGCTCCTCGGCGCTGCGCTCGACGGCCTTGTAGGCGTCGCGGATGGTCCCGTCGTGGTACTTGACCGGCGTGGGAAGGTCGCCCGTTATGATCTCCGACGCGTCGTGGTAGAGCGCCACGAGAGCGGCGCGCTCGGCGTCGAGCCCCCGGCCGAACCTCACGTTGCCGATGACGCACAGCATGTGCGCGATGAGCGCCACCTCGAGCGAGTGCTCGGAGAGGTTCTCGGGACGCGAGCTGCGCATGAGCGACCAGCGCTCGATGTACTTCATCCGCGAGAGGATCGCGAGGAAATGGGACTCCGCAGGCCCTGCGGAGCCGACGGATGCAAGGTTCTTCTCGGCCACTAGTCCTGGTCCTCCTGAATGCTCTGGAGCGTTGCCATGAGTGCGGGGATGACCTGCTTCTTGCGGCTCACCACGCCCGGCAGGCGCGCCTTGTCGCCCTCGGGCTCGACGTCGAAGGCGCGCGCCACGATGCCCTCGGCACCGTCGCCGTACCACATGATCTCGCTCGAGGAGGTCTTGACGTCGGTGAACAGGTAGAAGACGAGCGGGAGCTCCTCCTCGCGGGCGGCCTCGCCGAGATAGGGCCCCACGAGCTTCTCGGCCGCGAGGCGGCTGCGGTCGGTCATGTAGCTGCCCTGGCCGACGCCGAACTTGACGTTGCCGCGGCTGAACACCTTGAAGTCGCCGCCGAAGACCTCCTCGGCGGTGCGGCCGGTGAGGTCGGCGCCCGCCTCGAACATCTCGTCCGCATACGTGGCGATGTCGACGCCCGCGATGGCCGCGAGCTCCTCTGCCGCCGCGCGGTCGACGCCCGTGCAGGTGGGGGAGCGGAACGCGAGCGTGTCGGAGAGGATCGCGGAGAGCATGAGGCCGGCGATGTCCTTGGGCACCTCGACGCCGTTCTCGTGGTACATCATGTTGACGATGGTGCAGGTGCACCCCACGGGCATGTTGCGGAAGTAGGCAGGGCCGCTCGTCTCGATGGAGCCGATGCGGTGGTGGTCGATGATCTCCATGATCTCCGCCTGCTCGAGACCCTCCACGGACTGCGAGCGCTCGTTGTGGTCGACGAGGATGACGTGCTTCTTCTTGGCGGAGAGCAGGTTGGGCGAGCTGATGAGGCCCACGTACTTGCTGTTCTCGTCGATGACGGGGAAGAAGCGGTGGCGGGAGCGCGCCATCATCTTGCGGGCGTCGTCGATCGCGGTGTTGACGCTCACCTTGAGGATGTTCTCGGAGAGCATCTTGGCGCGCACGGGGATGGACATGGAGATGAGGCGTGCGGCGGCGTAGGTGTCGTAGGGCGTGGTGATGATGGCGCAGCCGTGGCGCTCGGCGGAGGCGATCACGCGGTGCGAGACGTGCGCGCTGCAGCAGACGATCAGGCAGCTGGCCTCGCACTCGACGGCGAACTGCTGGGTCTCGTAGCGGTTGGTGGTGAGGATGATGTCGCCGGGCTGGACGGTGTCCTCCATGAGCTCGGGCGTGGTGCCCACGCGCACGTTGCCGCCCTCGACGCGCGCGGTGGGGTCGCCGAGGATCATCTCGCCCTTGAGCGTGTCGATGATGTTGGCGTAGCAGGTGTGAGACTCTCCGATCACCGCCGTATCGAAGACGTCCATGTTGGCGTTGGCGATGTCCTTGACTGCGATGAGGCCCTCGAGGTTGTTCTCCTCGTCCGTGATGCAGAGGGTGTCCACCTTGGTGTCGCGCATGAGGTTCCAGGCCGAGAAGAGGCTCATCTCGCCGTCGATGCCGCCCTGGCGCTGGATCTCCGTGTCCTTGATCTGCGGGGTAACCGAGGTGATGAGCTGGGGCTCCTCGAAGCCGAAGTGCTTGAGGACGAACGCGGTCTCGCGGTTGATGGCGCCCGCACGGCGGGCCTCGAAGATGTTGGTGTGCTCGACCTCGTTCTTGAGGTGGGCGTAGGCGATCGCCGAGCAGATGCTGTCCGTGTCCGGATGCAGGTGCCCGATGACGTTGATCTTGCGGATTCCCTCTGGCATGGGTGCTCCTCGAGCGTGGCGTTTCTTTTGCCTGATTGTGCCACGCCGGACGGGGGTTTTCCGGGGAGGCCTGACAAACGGCAACATTCGTGCAGGCAGTGTGAACGCCGGGAGCGTGTGCTGAGAGTGAGGTGTTGGACCGGAGGCAGTTTTCCTGGGTCCCTGTGTCACTTTTCGACTCATCTGAGTGAGTGAGGTCTCGGAAGAATGCAAGTTGAGAAACTGATAGGCCGATGAGCTGGAAGTATGCGTCTGAGATTTGGGGAGGGCGGATGATTGCGGCTTCAGAAGTACTCACACAAGCCAAATAGTGACACAGTCCTCTGTTGAATCTGCCTTAGGTATCGATTGACTGAGGGGACTAAGGACTCGACGGTATGGGTAGAAAGTGAGAACCAAAATCCCCGTACAACCTAGCTCGAGAAAGAGGCGATGTGGACGTCTGCATCTCTCATCAAACCGCACTGTCATACATGCTCAGGGTGCCAAACCTCAGGAGGCCGGGGGTTCGGCAGAGCCGGGCGAGTGCTGTCCCCAGGAGCGTGCCGGGGGCGGACGTCGTCCGAGAGCTGCATGCTGCGCTCGAGGGCTGCCTTCCCGAAGGACACGATCGACTGGATGTCCTGGTGTCGACCGAAGCTGGTCGCCACAACACAAAGTCCGTTCGGGCGCATCTGTGCACGACGGACCTGCCTCCCGGGTCGTTCATTCCAACGGATGCTTGGGGGATTGAGTTCCATATTTGCTCGCCGGAGCTCGTGTTCCTTCAGATGGCCGGGGAGGTCGAGCTTGACCACCTCATCTACGTTGGCTTTGCGTTGTGCTCGTCGTTCAGATTGGATAGTTGGGAACCCGGGGGCTGTGTGAAACGAGAGGGTTTCGACACCCCGCTGACCACTGTCGATAGGATTCGCGCCTACCTCGAGCGCCTTCACGAGGGCACAAAGAACCGGGCCGTCGCCCTACGGGCCCTGAAACACGTGCGCCCGCACGCCCGGTCTCCGCGCGAGGCGGGGATTGCGATGGTGATTGGGCTCCCACCCCTCCTTGGGGGCCACAAGCTCGGGGAGACGAGCATGAACCAGGAGATCAGGGTATATGACGGCGTCGACACTCGTGGGGAGCTCCGCTGGCTCACGCGCATCCCGGACATTCTTGTGGTGGCACATGACCGAGCTGGCCGTGAACGGCGTGTGGGCGTTGACTTTGATGCCAAATCGACCCACGAGGGGCCCGTTCGCGAGTACAGGGATGTGGACCGGAGGAACCTCATGGCACCCGATCCCACGTTCACGCACATCACGCTCGGATCCGCACAAGTCAACAACTATGTCGTGTTCTGTAGAGAAATGGACCGAATCCGGCGTGCGCTGGGACAACGTCAGAAGCCTCGCCTGGCGGGCAGCCCCGACTCAGAGCGCAACCGACGGCTCGTTGCAGAGGTTCGTTCGAGACAGTTCGAGCTCTGGAATCGGGTGCTCGGTGCAGAGCGTCTCGTGCTATAGCCTTACGGCAGATTTCCGCAGGGGCTGTGTCACTTTTTGGCTCACCTGTGTAGAGAGACGCGCGGAAGACAACCGGGCGCCCTGATCGTCTTTACAAAATACCAGTTGAGCGTCAGGGGATTAGAAGCCTTCCTGACTTGACCTACTCATTAGAGCCAAAAAGTGACACAGCCCCTGCGGAAATCTGACTGAGGGCCACACGTTCGGGGGAGACCCTGGATTTTGCAAGAACGACGCAGCCATGCCGTAAGATGGAGCCACGAAGTTCCCCGCGAGAAGGCGAGAAACCCCATGGCAGAGTTCGTGTATCAGCTGATCAGCGCCCGCAAGGCCGTCGGCGACAAGGTCATCCTCGACGACGTGACGGTCGGCGTGTTCCCGGGCGCCAAGATCGGCGTGGTTGGCCCCAACGGCGCGGGCAAGTCCACGCTGCTCAAGGTCATGGCCGGCCTCGAGGACGTCTCCAACGGCGAGGCCATGCTCAGCCCCGGCTACACCGTCGGGATCCTCGAGCAGGAGCCCCCGCTCGACGAGGACAAGACCGTCCGCGAGAACATCGAGCAGGCCTTCGGCGACGTCCTGGCCAAGATCGAGCGCTTCAACCAGGTGAGCGCCGAGATGGCCGACCCGGATGCGGACTTTGACGCCCTCATGGAGGAGATGGGCACCCTCCAGACCGAGATCGACGCCGCCAACGGCTGGGACCTGGACTCGCAGCTCTCGCAGGCGATGGACGCCCTCCAGTGCCCGGACCCGGACGCGCCCGTGAGCATCCTCTCCGGCGGCGAGCGTCGTCGCGTGGCGCTGTGTCGTCTGCTGCTCGAGGCCCCCGACCTGCTGCTCCTTGACGAGCCCACCAACCACCTCGACGCCGAGTCCGTGCTCTGGCTCGAGCAGTTCCTGCACCGTTACCCGGGTGCCGTCATGGCCGTCACGCACGACCGCTACTTCCTCGACGACGTGGCCGAGTGGATCTGCGAGGTAGACCGCGGCCAGCTCTATCCCTACGAGGGCAACTACTCCACCTACCTCGAGAAGAAGGCCACGCGCCTGGAGGCCCAGAGCCAGCAGGACGCCCGCCGCGCCAAGAAGATGAAGGCCGAGCTCGAGTGGGTGCGCTCCAGCCCCAAGGCTCGCCAGGCCAAGAACCGCGCCCGTCTCGAGCGCTACGAGCAGATGGAGGCCGAGGCCCGCGCCTCCAAGCGCGTGGACTTCACCGACATCCACATCCCCGTCGGCCCGCGCCTGGGCGCCAAGGTGCTCGAGGCCGAGCACCTCTGCAAGAGCTTCGGCGACCGCGTGCTGATCGACGACCTGTCATTCTCGCTCCCGCGCAACGGCATCGTGGGCGTGATCGGCCCCAACGGCGTGGGCAAGTCCACCCTCTTCAAGATGATCGTCGGCCAGGAGGAGCCCACGTCCGGCACCCTCGAGGTGGGAGAGTCTGTGCAGCTCTCCTATGTCGACCAGATGCGCGCCGGCATCGACGCCGACAAGACCCTCTGGGAGGTCGTCTCGGGCGGCAACGACTATATCAACGTGGGCGACACCGAGATCCCGAGCCGCGCCTACGTGGCGGCCTTCGGCTTCAAGGGCTCCGACCAGCAGAAGCGCGCGGGCGTCCTCTCCGGCGGCGAGCGCAACCGCCTGAACCTCGCGCTCACGCTCAAGCAGGGCGGCAACCT
>JAUNEG010000018.1 GCA_030525685.1 Atopobiaceae bacterium
GCGGCGGCCCGGACGGGGACGCGCCCGTATTTCTAACCCGCGCGGCGAGAAGAACAGGGACGAGCCGGTCGTCTTAACCCGCGTCAGGGTCGCGCGGCGCGTCCACGGCCACGAAGGCCGGCGCAATCACGCGCGTGTAGAAGATCAGCCAGATGAGGCTCACGCAGAAGCCGGCGAGCACGTCAGAGGCGTAATGGACGCCCAGGTAGATGCGGCTTATGCCCACCGCCGCAATGACCAGGCCAAAGCAGGCGCACCACACCACGCGCATGACGTCGCGGCGGTGGTAGCGCCAGACCATCCAGATCAGCAGCCCGAAGAACGCCATCGCAACCATCGAGTGGCCGGAGGGGAAGCTGTAGCCGGACTCGGAGATGAGGCGGAAGCCGGCCGGTCGCGGACGCTGAACGATGACCTTGAGGACGGTGTTCAGCACGACCACGCACACGAGGTTCACCGCCACGCACCAGCCCGGCGCCTTGCCCGGGGCGAGCGCGGCGATCACGGCGGCCATGACCGTGAGCACCACGACCGAGGCGAGCGACGTGAACGCCTCCATGAAGGGCGTGAGCGCGTCGGAGCGCAGCGTCTCAACGAACACCTGGTAGGCAAGGGTGTCGAGGCGCATGATCTCACCGCTCGCAACCTCGCCGAGCAACCACACGAAGATCAGCGCGGCGGCGAGAAGAACCACCACGCGCCGGTTGTCCCTGAAAAGGCCCAGGGCGCCGCGCGTGGTCTCGCGGGCGCCCCGGGCAAGCTCCTCGCGGCGACCCATGGCCTAGAGGTTGGCCTCGAGCTCGGAGACGAGGGAGGCCTTGGGCATGTTGCCGACCATGGTGTGGACGGGCACGCCGCCCTTGAAGAGGATGAGCGTGGGGATGGAGACGATCCGGAAGCGCTCCGCGAGGCCGGACTCCTCGTCGACGTTGCACTTGTAGACCGTCAGCCGGTCGGCCATCTCCTGCGAGATCTGGTCGACGACGGGGCCGAGCGCGCGGCACGGGCCGCACCAGGATGCCCAGAAGTCCACGAGCACGGGCTTGTCGGAGCTGGCGACGACCGCGTCGAACTCGGCGCCGGTGATTGCCTGGGACATGGGAGACCTCCTTTGGTCGGTCGGTTCTTGTTGGGGGTTATACCCCGAACTACACTGTTCTTATCAGCCGGACGGACGGGAGGTCGCATGGCGAGCGAGCGGGATGCGCGCAGGCGCGCGTACGTCGACAAGGCCGCGGCGGAGCTGGACTCCCTCGCGGCGCGCGGGGTGCGCGCCGGGGGCAACGCGTTCTCCTCCGTCCTTCTCGCCAAGGGCAAGCTCTCCGAGGCGGAGCGGGCCGGCGAGCCCGCGTTCTCCGGCGCCGACGGCACCGCCCTCAGGGCGTCGCTCGAGCGGCTGGGCTACGCGCCCGAGGACTGGGCCACCCTGCTCACCGTCGACGCATCCGGCGACCCGCTCGACGCCGCGCTCCTGCGCGAGGCGGTGACCGCGCTCGACCCCGCCACGCTGGTCTGCTGCGACGAGGCCGCCGCGGCGGCGCTGCGCGAGGCCTACGCCGACGACCTCGCAGCCCTCGAGCGCCTGGACGAGGCGATGCTCTCTGCTGGCACCGTGGCGCGCGTCTGCGGCATGCGCGTCCTCAACCTGGGGGGCTTTGCCGCCGCCCTCGGCGACGCCCATGAGAAGCAGGCCATGTGGGCGCGTCTCAAGCAGATCCCGCCGCTCGGCGAGCCGTTCTAGGCTTTGCCCCCCGCGGCGCCTCCGGACGCCTGGCGCGGGACTATCATCTAGGTATCTGTCGCATCCGCGGAAGGAGCCGCCCATGTCCACCATCTCCACGCCCGTCGACGCCACGACCACGCCCGCCTGGTCCGCGCTCAAGGCCCACCATGACGAGCTCGTGAGCTCGGGCTTCTCGCTCAAGGAGGCCTTCGCCTCCGACCCGGAGCGCGTGGGGCGCCTCTCCTTCGACATGGACGACCTCCACTTCGACCTCTCCAAGAACCTCGTGGACGAGAAGACCGTCGCCCTGCTCTGCGACCTCGGCCGGGCCGTGGGCCTGGAGGAGCGCCGCGACGCCATGTTCGCCGGCGAGCACATCAACACCACCGAGGACCGCGCCGTCCTCCACACGGCGCTGCGCCGCCCGGCGGAGGACGCCGGCTCGCTGGTCGTGGACGGCCAGGACTGCGTGGCCGACGTCCGCGAGGTGCTCGACCGCATGTACGCCTTTGCCGAGCGCGTGCGCTCCGGCGAGTGGAAGGGCGTCACGGGCAAGCGTATCGAGCACGTCATGTCCATCGGCATCGGCGGCTCCGACCTCGGTCCCGTCATGGTCTACGAGGCCCTCAGGCCCATGGCCGACGCCGGCATCGACTGCCGCTACGTCTCCAACATCGACCCCAACGACATGGCCGAGAAGGTCCGTGGCCTCGACCCCGAGACCACGCTCGTCATTGTTGTCTCCAAGACGTTCACCACGCTGGAGACCCTCACCAACGCCCGCGAGGCCAAGACCTGGCTGCTCGAGACCCTGCGCGCGCAGGGCGCGATCGACGGCTCCGCCGAGCAGGCCGCCGAGGCGATCCGCAAGCACTTCGTGGCGGTCTCCACGGCCCTCGATCTGGTCGCCGACTTCGGCATCGACCCCGAGAACGCCTTCGGCTTCTGGAACTGGGTCGGCGGTCGCTACTCCGTCGACTCCGCCGTGGGCCTCTCGCTGATCGTGGCCTTTGGTCCCGAGCGCTTCGAGTGCTTCCTCAAGGGCTTCCACGACCTGGACCGCTACTTCGCCGAGACCCCGCTCGAGCAGAACGTGGTGGCCCTTCTCGGCCTCCTTAACGTCTGGTACGTCAACTTCTGGGGCGCCGAGAGCCACGCCGTGCTGCCGTACAACCAGTACCTGCACCGCTTCCCGGCCTACCTCCAGCAGCTCACGATGGAGTCCAACGGCAAGAGCGTGCGCTGGGACGGCAGCCCCGTGACCTCCGCCACCGGCGAGATCTTCTGGGGCGAGCCGGGCACCAACGGCCAGCACGCCTTCTACCAGCTCATCCACCAGGGCACCCGCATGATTCCGGCGGACTTCATCGCCTTTGTGAACACGCCCAACCCCGCCAAGGACGGCGAGCAGGACGTCCACGAGCTCTTCCTCGGCAACTTCCTGGCGCAGACCAAGGCGCTCGCCTTCGGCAAGACCGCCGACGAGGTCCGCGCCGAGGGCACGGCCGAGTGGATGGTGCCGGCCCGCTGCTTCGAGGGCAACCGCCCGACCACCTCGATCTTTGGCGTGGAGCTGACGCCGCACGCGCTCGGCGAGCTCATCGCGCTCTACGAGCACATCACCTTCGTCGAGGGCACGGTCTGGGGCCTGGACTCCTACGACCAGTGGGGCGTCGAGCTGGGCAAGCAGCTCGCCAAGCAGATCACGCCCGCCTTCCACGATGACGCGCCGCTTGCCGAGCAGGACGCGAGCACGCAGGCGCTCATCGCCTACTACCGCGCTCACCGCAAGTAGCGCGCAAAGGGGACGGGCACTTTTGCACGTTTCGGGCCGCCGGGTTCTTCTCGCCCGGCGGCCGCACCTTAGGTCGGGGGCGTATGGCGAAAAGAGATGAGGCGCGCTCGGAGTTTGCCGATAAGAGCGCGGAGGAGGTCGCGCGAGCGTACCTCGGCTGGTTCGGACGAACGCGCGCATGCTGCGCGGCCGCTGCCATCATCGTGGGAATCGCGGCTATCGTGAGCCTGTTCGTGGTGGATAGCCTGGTCCTCTACCTGCTGGGACTTGCCGCGCTGGTGGGCATTGGCATCTGGATTCGCGTGTGCGTGAACCGCGAGTTCCGAAGGCTCCTCGCGATCATCAACACCGACTGCGACGTTGAGAAGTGGCGTGGCGTGATCGGTCGGATTCGTGAGCACGGCCTCCGCCGCCGGCGCTCGCGGGCGCTTTGTGACTGCTATCTGGCGCTGGCCGACCTCGAGGACGAGCCCCCCTCGGCCGCGCTCGCGCGCATGGAGGGCCTCGACTTTGGCCGTCGCGGCATCCTGAACGTGGTGCTCTTCCAGAATCGCGCCGTCTGCGCGCACGAGCTGGGGGACGCGGCCGCGCAAGAGGAGTCCGTTGGCGCGCTGCGCGCGTTGGTGGACGGCCTCCGCGCGGGCTCCAAGAAGCGCGCCGTGGCCGAGCAGCAGCTGGAGGATGTTGTCCTCACGCTCAAGCCGCATGAGAGCTGGGACGCCGATGACGAGGCGCTGGCTCGCGAGCGTCTCGCTGCGGCCTCCACCCATCGCGAGCACGTGTCGTGGGCGCTTCATGTGGCGCAGTGCGAGATTCTGTCCGGCAACGTTGCCGCCGCGCAAAAGCTGCTGGACGAGAAGGACCTTACGCCCATGACCCCGCGCGCGGCCCAGAGGCGCGCCACCCTTCTCGCGCGGCTGCCCTAGGCCGCCAAGGGCACGCGTCAGGCGTTCTAGCTGCGGTTTGCAACCATGAGATGCCTACGGGTTGCAGAAAAAGCAGCCCCGGGTTGGTGGCTGGCGCCCGTCTGGTACCGTAACGTACGTGGTGCCGGCAGACAGCGCGCCCGCATGGGCGCACCACCCCCGAGGAAGGGCCAGCCATGAGCTTCCGCGACAACCTCCAGCACCTGCGCGCCACGCGCAACATGACCCAGGAGCAGCTTGCCATGCTGCTGGGCGTCTCCCGCCAGTCCGTGACCAAGTGGGAGGCCGAGAAGAGCTACCCAGAGATGGACAAGCTCCTCAAGCTCTGCCAGATCTTCGAGTGCAGCCTGGACGACCTCGTGACCGGGGACCTCACCGGCCGCGCCCCCGTGCCCGCCGCCACGCTCGTTCCCGCCGGACCGCCCACGGACGTCTGCGGCTACGACGAGCACTGGCGCACGCTGGCGTGGAAGGTCCCCACGGGCATCGCGGCGATTCTTCTGGGCATTGCGATTGGCCTCTTCTTTGAGGGCGCGGCCGAGCTGGCGCCGATGGGCACGCGAGACGGACTCGTTGTGATCATCTTTTTCCTGGGCATCCTGGCCGGGCTGGCGTTTCTCGTCCCCGCCGGTATGGACCACGCCGCCTTCAAGAGGGCGCATCCCTACGTGGAGGACTTCTACACCGACGACGACCGCGCCGCCGCGCGCAGGCAGTTCTCCGGCGGGCTCATCGCCGGGCTTGCGTTCATCTTCGCGGGCATCGGCTGCCTACTCTTGATCGAGCCGACGGCGGAAAACGTCGCTCTGTTCCTCCTGATGTTCTTCTTCGCGCTGGGCGTGTGGAGCATCACGCATTACGGGATGCTGCTCGGGCGCGTCAACGTGGCCGAGTACAACAAGAGCGTGGCCGAGGACCTCGAGGTCGAGGACATGGTGAGCACGGAGCTGGACGAGGCCCGGCGAGAGGCGCTTCTCGCGAGCAAGCGGGAGGACAAGAAGATTGGCGCGGTCTGCGGCACCATCATGATCATGGCCACAATCGTGGGCCTGACGCTGCTGTTCATTCCGGTCTTTGCCACGCCCGACCCCTCCGCGTTTGAGCCGGAAGGCACCTCGGCCATGTGGTTCTGGGTGGCCTGGCCCGTGGGCGGCATGCTCTGCGGCATCGTGACCATCCTCATGAAGGCGTTTGGCCGGGGCGAGTAACCCATGCCGGTTCTAGGTGTTTTCTGCGAGGCCCCTCGAGTATCCGGGCCAGGCTGTCCGAGGAACCTGCAGGTAGAGAAATGCTATAGCATCAGCAGTACTTGAGAGGGGCCGAAAGAATCACCAATAACTGGACCTCGTGACAAATTCAACCAAATTGGTGACGTCGCGTCTCTTGCATTCCGCACTGGCGTAAAATTGAAAGCAAGTGTTACCCGAGGGAGAGGGGTCGCATGGACACCGCGAAGGTCTACTACACCAACCTGCGCACCTATGCGCGCACGGCGCCGCCGTCGACGTGCTCAACTGCAAGATCGCCGAGTACACGCAGGCCGTGGTGCAGGACCGCCCGAGCTTCCACATCTCCATCGCTACGGACATGCGCGCCAAGCTCGAGGCGAAGGGTGGCATCCCCGAGCGCTGCCAGCTCGACCACTTCAACCTCACGCACCCGGACACCAACTGGCGCTCCATGATCGAGCACGGCGAGAAGATCGGTCTGGGCACGAGCCACTACGAGCTCACCGAGGTCAGGCAGCGGCGCGCTCGACCTCTCTTGCGAGCTCGCTGTTCTTCTCGGCTTGCCTAACTCGTGCACAACTTTTCCAGGTGCCGAGAAAACCGCAGGTCAGGAAAAACAGCGCTGCCGCAAGTCGCAAGTTGTGCACGAGTTAGCGCCCGGGGCGCCGTGGGGGACGCGAGGCCCGCGGCGAGGGAGGCAGGGAGGCAGCCATGCCCAAGGTTATCGTCTTCGGAAGCATGAACATGGACCTGTCCGTCGACGCGCCGCGCGTGCCGGCCGCCGGGGAGACTCTGACGGGTTCCGGCTTCATAACGGCCGCCGGCGGCAAGGGCGCCAACCAGGCCGTTGCCGCGGCTCGGCTGGGCGCGGACGTCCGCATGATTGCCGCGGTGGGTGCCGACGGCTTCGGCGAGGAGCTCACGGCCGGACTTGCGGCGGCGGGGGCGGACGTCTCGCTCGTCCGGCGCGTCGCGGGCGAGACCACGGGCGTCGCCGTCATCCTCCGCACGGACGGCGAGAACCGCATCGTCCTGCACGCGGGCGCAAACCATGCCCTCACGACTGACGATGTGGTCGTCGACCTGCGGCGCATTGGCGAGAAGGACGACGTCTTCGTGACTCAGGGGGAGTGCGAGCCCGCCGCCACGGAGGGCGCCCTGCGCGCCGCCCGAGAGCTCGGTCTCTACACGATCTACAACCCCGCGCCGGCCCACCCCGCGCCGGACGACCTCTGGCCGTGCGTCGACCTCGTCTGCCTGAACGAGACCGAGTGCCAGGCCATGTGCGGCGTGCTGCCCGCGGATGACGCAACGTGCCTCGCCGCCGCGCGTCGTCTGCGCGAGCTGGGGGCGGGAGCGGTGGTGATCACGCTCGGCGCTGCGGGCTCCTTCGCCCTGGGCGCCGACGACGAGACCGTCCGCGTCCAGGCCGCACACGCGACCGTCGTGGACACCACGGGCGCCGGAGACACCTTCATCGGCGCGCTCGCGGCCGGGCGCGCGCGGTCCTTCTCGCTTTTCGAGTCTATGAGCTGGGGCGCATTGGCCTCCGGTATTGCCGTGAGCCGCCTCGGGGCCCAGCCGTCCATACCCACAGCAGCGGAAGTGGAGGCCCTGCGATGAGCGACGGGCGCAAGAGGCTGGTCCTGGACCTGGACACGGGCGTCGACGACGCGTTGGCGCTTGCCTACGCGCTCGGGAGCCCCGAGGTCGAGCTCGTCGGCGTCGTCTGCACCTACGGCAACGTGACCATGCGCACGGCGGTGCGCAACACGTGCGCGCTGCTCGAGCTGCTGGGTCATCCGGAGGTCCCGGTCCTCGCCGGGGCCGACCGCGCCCTCGCGGCGACGTCCCCGTTTGCGCCCCCGGCCGCCGTGCGGCGCATCCACGGCGAGAACGGGCTCGGCGACCAGCCGGCCTCCGGCCGGTGCCACTGCGCGCCGGGCGACGGCGTGGCCTTCCTGCGCGACGAGCTCCGTCGTGCGGAGAGGGGCGGCGCGGAGCTCGTCTACGTTCCCACCGGCCCGCTCACCAACCTCGCCCACATGCTCACGAGCATCCCCGGCCTGGCCGACGCGCTCGGTCGCGTGACCTTCATGGGAGGGGCGCTCGCCGTGCCGGGCAACGTGACGCCCTGCGCCGAGGCCAACGTCGCGAACGACCCTGCCGCTGCGGACGCGGTGCTGCGCGGCGGGCTGCGCACCCGGATGGTCGGCCTCGACGTGACGCATCAGGCGGTGCTCGTGCGCGACGACACGGCCGCCTGGCGCGAGCTGGGAACTCCCGCAGGAATCTTCCTCGCCGACGTGACCGACCACTACATCTCCGTCTACGAGGAGAACAACCCGCTGATGGGAGGCTGCGCGCTGCACGACCCGCTCGCCGTGGCGGCGGCGATCGACCCCTCGCTCGTGGGCTGCCTGCCGACGAACCTGCGCGTGGACCTCAAGGGGCCGACGCGCGGGCGCACCGTCTGCGATCCCGACCGTCTGCGTGACGGGGAGAAGACCTGCGAGGTCGCGCTCACCGTCGACGTCCCGCGCTTCCTGGGTGAGTTCCGCGCCCGCGTGGCCCGCGCGCTGTCCTGAGGGCGCCGAGTCTGTACTTTTGCCCGGGAGGTCTGAGTACAGACTCGATTTCCTTCAATGAATGTGCTGGTAGAGAGCGCGTGCGTCGAATCTGTATTCGGCGTTTCCGCCAAAAAGTACAGACTCGACGAAAAGCGGCGCGGAGGCACCCTCCGCGTCGCTCGCATGCCGATGGGGCGTTCCGTCAGCCCTGCTGCTCGGGCGGACGGAGTTTGGTCAGAGCCGTGTAGTCCACGTCCGCCGAGCTCGGTTGCATTGGGCCGGGCGCGTACCAGTCCAGCGCGCAGTCGATCCACGCGTTCCAGAACGGCCACTCGTGGGCGCCGATGTCCGGTTCCCAGTAGGTGACGTCAAAGTCGGCGTCGCGCAGCAGCCGCACGAGGTCGCGGTTGTTCTCGCAGAGGCTGTCGTGCAGGCCGCACGCGGCGTAGAAGCGCGGCTTGGGAAGCTCGGGGTCCTGGCGAAACTTGTCAATCAGCGCCACGTAGTCCTTGTCGGAGCCGATGACCGTGTCGATGTCGCCGAAGAAGCGCTCGTAGTACTTGCGCTTGCGCGGCGAGCGGCTCTCAACGGCCTCGAGCACGCGGTCGCGCATGAACGCGCCCGAGAGGATGACGATCGAGCCGAAGCGGTCCGGGCGCAGCAGGCCGTTGATCAGCGCCGTGTAGGCGCCGATCGAGATGCCGGCCAGCGCCGTGTCCTCGCGCTTGGTGGACAGCGGGAAGAGGCGGCGCGTGAAGTCCACCAGCTCCTCGCTGATGAACTTGCCGTGCCACTCGTTTATCTCGGGCTTGTTGAGGTAGAGGCCGTCCTCGCCGGAGGGCATGACGAGCGCGATGTCGCGGGCCTCCGCCGTCTCCACGACGTGCGTGCGGTCGATCCAGTCGACGTCCTGGCCGAAGAGGCCGTGCAGCAGGTAGACCGTGCGATACGGCCCGCGCCGCTTCTTGGCCAGCTTGTTGCCGTCCATCTTGTCCGCAGGTATGACGACCGTGAGCACCACGTTGCGCTCAAGGTAGTGGGAGTAGAAGTCGACCCTGAGCAGTGCCATTCTCGCATCCCTCCCGAGGGGTTCGCGAATCGCGCGCTACAGGAGCCAGTTCAGCGCCTTGGGCAGCGCGGCGTTCCAGAAGTCCCAGTCATGCCCGCCATGCATCTCATCATAGGTGACGTCAAGGCCGGTGTCGCGCATGCGGCCCGCAAGCATCCGGTTGGCTTCGGCGAGCGGGTCCTGGTCGCCGCAGGTCATGAAGATGCGCGGGCGCGGGCGGTCGCAGTAGACGAGGTCGGCGGCCAGGCGCGCGGGGTCCTTGTCGGAGTCGCGCACGTGGGAGAGGTCGCCGAAGGTGTGCTCGAGGAAGTCACGCGAGAGGAAGAACAAGCCGTCGGAGGAGATGACCTGGTCGAAGTTGTTGATGATCATCGCCGAGGACAGCGACACGATCGCGCCGAACGTCTCGCAGTACTTGAGGCCGTTGCGCAGCGCGCCGTAGGCGCCCATCGAGATGCCGCCGATGAAGGTGTCCTCGCGGCGCGTCGAGAGCGGGAACATCCGGCGCGCCACCTCCACGAGCTCCTGGCCCACGTAGCGCCCGTAGTAGTTGTGGACCTCGGGCTGGTCCAGGTAGAACGCGTTGTAGCCGGACGGCATGACCACGGCGATCCCGTGGCTCTCGGCCCAGCTGCGGATGCGGGTCTCGCTGATCCAGTCCGCGTGGTTGCCCGAGATGCCGTGCAGCAGGAAGAGCGTCTTGAACGGCGCCTTCCTGGGCGGGTAGGGGGCCTGCTCCCAGGCGCGCATCTCCGCCTCGAGGGTGTCGCCGGCATGGCGCATCGCGGAGTCCGTGGCGTAGGCCGCGCCCTGGTCGTCGACGGGCAGTATGACCTCGAGCGTGGTGGTACGCATGAGGGAGGAGGAGAAGTAGTCAACGCTGATGAGGGCCATGGGGGCTCCTTTGGTCCGGCGAGAAGAACGCGGACCAGTATAGCGCGCCGCCGACGCCCGCTCTGCCCCGCGCTCGGCCTCGGTCCGGCCCCCATTCGGAGGGTTTGGGTTCGAAGTTGCGGAAAAATGGGCGGACCCAATGACAAAAGGCCAGTTGAGAGATAAAACATCGAAGGGAAGCGGCGATTCTCGAACCCAAACCGATTTCGGGTTTGGGTTCACGGGGCACGTCTGGGCTGGAATCCGGGCCGCACCGCCCCCAAATGGACGGAGGCCCACGGGATCGCTCCCTGCGGGCCTCCACTTCGGCAGCTGCCAAGCTATGCGCTCTACAGTGCGTGCGCACGCGATTGTCTCGCCGGGCGCTCGCTCCCTGCACGGTGAGTATCATTTCCCATGGGCGGCGCCGACGCCACGACGCACCGGCGAACGGTCCGTTTCACCGGCCGAGCACAACTTGCCGACAGACCCTCCACAAGCCTTGCGCCCCTCACATGCGCTACGATTTGTCGGGTGAGCGCGAGAGACGGGAGATCTCATGGCAAAGAAGAGCGCAAAGTCCGCGGCACGGCGCCGCGACGGCGAGAAGGGCATCGAGCCGTTCCGCTTCGACGACTCCAAGTACGGCCACACGCTCTTCTCGGCGTCCTTCGACTACGGCGAGCTTAACTTCGCCCGTGCCGCCGAGATGCTCGCCCCGCGCGCGCCGCTGGCACTCAAGCTCGTCTCGGCCGCGCCGCTCCTGGGCATCGTGTTCTGCGCGGTCTTTGCCCGGGGCAACAGCGTGCCCCTGTACGTCTGCTTCGCGCTCGCGATGGGGTGCATCGTCCTCACGAACAACTGGGATCGGTGCCTGCGCGGCTACGCGCGGCAGTCCACGCTCGCGCCCGCCGCGGGTCGCGAGCGCCGTCACGTCGCCGTCACCGAGGACGCCGTCCACCTGGAGAACGAGCAGGGCCCCATCGGCAGCTACGATCTCTCCGAGCTGCGGACGGTTTACCGCAACAGCGACTGCATCCTGGCCGGCTTCGGCGACAAGCGCTACGTCTACGTCCCCCGCGTCGCACTGAGCGAGGGCCGCTTCCGCGAGCTCGGCCGCTTCCTCGAGGAGCGGCGCGGGGCCTAGCGCCCCGGGGCGCTACTCCGCCAGCAACGGCTCCATCTCGAAGGTGAGGCAGTTCACGTAGCCGCGGTTGGTGAGGCGCAGCTCCGGAACGCACGCGAGCGACATCACGCCCATCGTCATGAACGGAGAGGGCATCGTGCAGCCCATCTGCTCCCAGGCCCTTCTCGCCCCCGCGACCTTCTCGGCCACGACCTCGACGCGCTCGGTGCTCATGAGGCCGCAGACCGGCAGCTCCACGAGTGCGAGCACCTTGCCGTCCGCGACCGCGACCTCGCCGCCGCCGCACTCCGCGAGCGTGCGCGCCGCGAGCGCCATGTCCTCGTCGTTGTCGCCCATCACGAGCAGGTTGTGCGCGTCGTGGCTCACGGTCTGCGCGAGCGCGCCGTGGATCCCGAAGCCGGTCACGAAGCCGAAGGCGTGCGCGCCCGCCGCACCGTGGTGACGGTCGAAGACGGCGACCTTGAGGACGTCGTGCGCGGGGTCGGCCTGGAGCGCGCCGCCAACCACCGGCGCCTCCACGACCGCGTTGCGCGTGATCGTGTCGCCGGGCTCGATGGCCATCGCGCGCACGCGGGTCGTTCCGTCGGGCAGGTCGACGGGGATGCGGAAGGTCTCGGGCGTGGGGTCGAGGCCCAGGTTCATCGTGTGGGTCATGAAGTCGGGCCAGGCGTAGGGCTCCACCTCGAAGCATGCGCGGCCATCCTCGGCGACGAGCTCGCCGTCGATGAAGACCTTGCGCGCGAAGAAGCCCTCCAGGTCGTCGAGAAGCACGATGTCGGCGCACTTGCCCGGCGTGACGGAGCCCATGTCGTTCCCGAGCCCGAAGTACTCCGCGCAGTTGATCGTCGCCATCTGCAGGGCGGCGACCGGGTCCAGGCCCAGGCGCACGCACTCGCGCAGGATGCGGTCCATGTGGCCCTCGTCCACGAGCGTGTGCGGGTGGTTGTCGTCGGAGCACAGCAGGCAGTGGCGCGTGTCCACGCCGCTCGCCACGAGCTGTGGCAGGTAGCCGGGGAGGTTGAGCCACGCCGAGCCCTGGCGCAGCTGCACCCACATGCTCATGCGCAGCTTGGCGAGCACCTCGTCGAAGCTGCCGGACTCGTGGCAGGAGGAGACTCCTGAGGCCACGTAGGCGCTGAGGCCGCGGTCGCGGTCCGGCGAGGGGAAGTGACCGGTGATCACGCGGTCGGCGCGCAGCGTCTCGCGCACCTCGTCGAGCGCGTTCTTCTCGCCCGCCAGAATGCCGGGGAAGTTCATCATCTCACCCAGCGCGACGACGTTGTCCCAGGTCATGCTGTCCGCGATGTCCGCAGCCGTGACCTCGGCGCCCGTGTCCTCCACGCCCGTCACCGCCGGCACGCACGACGGCGGCGTCATCATGGCCTTGAGCGGCACGCGCCGCGCGTCCTCGAACATCGCGCGCACGCCGGGCATGCCGGCGACGTTGCCCACCTCGTGCGGGTCGCAGAAGATGGCGGTCGTGCCGCGCGGGACCACGGCGCGGGCGTACTCGGCCACGCCGATCATCGCGCTCTCCACGTGGATGTGGCTGTCCATGAGGCCCGGGGCGGCGTAGAGCCCGGCCGCGTCCACGACCAGCGTGTCCGGACCGATGCAGTGCTCCGCCGTGTGCTCGCCCAGGCCGAGGTAGGCCACGCGCCCGCAGGCCACGGCGATGTCGGTGTCCGGCAGGATCTCGTGGGTGGTCACGCTCACGAGGTTGGCGCGGCGGATCACGAGGTCGGCGGGCTTCTCGCCCTGTGCCACGCGTACGAGGTCCTCGTTGCATTCCCAGAGCGGCATCCTGCAGAAGCGGTTGGTCATGACGGCCTCCTTGTGGGCGACGTTTGGACAAGGGTAGCGTGAGCGCGACGCGCGGGCGCCGACTTTGCTAAAGTGTTCCGCGAGCGCGTTCGGTGGGTTCGGGTGACGCAACACCTCGAACCTGGTCAGGGCCGGGAGGCAGCAGCCATAAGGGGCCTCTGGCGGGCACCCGTTCCCACCGAGCGCGCTTTTTTGCTGTCGCGAGGGTCCGGGTTAAAACGACCGCGTCGTCCCCGTCCTTCTCGGCGTTTGGGTTAAAACGACCTCATCGTCCTCATCGAAATGCCTCCAGAAGGGGGGACGATGAGGTGGTTCTAACCCGTCCGGCCGCTCGGACGGGGACGACGCGGTATTTCTAACCCCTGCGGCCCGGGCGAGAAGGACGGTGTCGTCCGTGCTATAGTGGCGCGGTCCCCCGGACCGAAGGAGCCCCCGTGAGCGACCTGCCCCAGCACCGCCTTGACCCGCGCATGCTGCGCGTGTGGTACGCCTCGGACGTGATCGGCATCGTCGTGGTGGCCGCTCTGGCCGCGGTGGCCTGGGCGATCGTGCGCCACCTGGGCGGCGACGTGTTCTGGGTCTACCTGATCGGCGGCCTCGTGGAGCTCGTCTGCGCGGGCGACCTGCTGATCTCCCCGCGCGTGGAGATGGCCACCTGGCGCTACGACGTCACGCCCACCGACGTGGACCTCTACCACGGCGTCTTCGTGAAGAAGCGCGTGGTCGTGCCGCTCGTGCGCGTCCAGCACGTGCAGACCAAGCAGGGTCCCATCCTGCGCGCGCACGGCCTTGCCGCGGTGACTATCTCCACGGCGGGCGAGAGCTTCGAGATCCCCGGCCTCGCGGAGGCCGACGCCGCCGCGCTGCGCGACCGCGTGGCCGAGCTCGCGCGCCTCGCCAAGGAGGACGTGTGACGCCGGGCGAGAGGGACGGTCGGGCCCCGGAGCCGGGTGCGCCGTCCGGCGTGAAGGACCTCGAGCACGAGGTCGAGCGCCTTGCCGTCCCGTCGCGCTCGCTCTTCGAGCGCGACGGCGGAGCGGCGGCGGTGTCGCCGGGCGAGCACCGCGCCAACCCGCTCTCCGTGGTGGTCGATGCGCTCAAGATGACCTCCCGCACGGTCGTGCTCGTGGCGCTTGGCCTTGCGGGCGACCTCTTCGCGGGCGACCTCTCCGTGCTCGCCACCCTCGTGCTCGCCGCCGCGGGGATCTTCGCGGCGTTCCTGGCGCTGAGCCTCGTCGTCTGGCGCGTCCGCACGTGGGAGCTCGCGGACGGGGGCGTCGTCATGCGCTGGGGCCTCCTGAACCGGCGTCAGCTCACGATTCCCTACGAGCACATCCACACGGCGGACATGAGCTCCGACCTGCTCGATCGACTCTTTGGCCTTATGACGCTCGACCTCGACACGGGCGCCGCCGAGGCCGAGGGCGACGCCGCCCGGATGCGGGGCCTGCGCGCCGGCGAGGCGGAGGCGCTCCGCGCGGAGCTCTTCCGCCGCAAGCGGGCGGCCGGGGCGCCGGCGGGCGAGAAGGACGCCGCGCCCGCCGCGTCTGAGGACGCCGCACCCGCCGAGCGATCGCTCGCCACCTTCGAGCTCACGGGGCGTCAGCTCCTGCTCGCCGCGGCATCCCAGACGAGCGCCGCGAGCCAGGCGGTGGCGCTCGTCGTTCTCCTGGTCAGCGGTCTGAACCAGCTCATCGAGTGGGGCGTCCTCGACTTGGCGGACACCGGCGACGAGCTGGTGGCGACCGCGTTGCCGACACTCGTGCCGGCGGTGGTCGCCTTCGTACTGGCCGCCATCGTGCTGGGCGCCGCCGTCTCGTTCGTCCTCGCCCTCGTGCGCTACGCAGGGTATCGCGTGGAGCGTTACGAGGACCGCATCGTCGTGGAGCACGGCCTGCTCTCGCGCTCGTCCCGCACGGTGGCTGTGGACCGCGTTCAGCACGTGGCCGTGCGGCAGGGAATCATCCACCAGCTCATTGGATACGCGGAGGTGTACGTGCAGGTGGTCTCGGCCCCGGGCGAGGCGGACGGCGAGCTCTCGGGTAGCGTGCCGCTCCACCCCTTCGTGCGCGTGTGCGAGCTCGACGCCCTTCTCGCCGAGGTCCTGCCCGCCTATGCCGGCGTGCTGGGTGACGTTGGGCTGCGGCGCCTTGGTCAGGTCGCGTGCCGGCGCGCCGTGGTGCGCGCCGCGATCTGGTGGCCGTTCGCGATGGCGATCTTCCTCGGCGCTCTCTGGCTGTTCGGCCTCTCGGGCCTGCTCGCGAGCGCGGGATGGCTGCTGGGCCACCTGCTCGTGGCGGCGGCGCTGCTGAGCGTGATGCTGCTGGCGGGCCTCGTCGTCGACGCGCTTCTCGCCTGGCGGGGCGCCCGCTACGGCCATACGGCCCGTGAGCTGGTGCTGGTTTCCGGTGGCTTCACGCGCCGGACCACGATCGCGCCACGTTCGCACCTGCAGCGGATGCAGGTCTCGGCGAGCCCGTTCCAGCGTCGCGCCGGCGTGGTCACGATCTCCGCGCGGACCGCGGCGAGCGACGCGGAGGGCCTGGAGCTGCGTGACGTTCCCGTGGGCGACGCCGACGCCCTTCTCGCCTGGTTCCGCCCGCGCGGGTGAGGCTCGGGCCAGAAACGATGCGGTCGTTTTAACCCTTGCGCGCCGGGCGAGAAGAACCTGTGGCCGTCGCGTGCTCCGGCCTCCCCGCGGGTATACTGGAAGCTCGGAAGCCGACGTGCCCGGAGGCCGCATGGAATCGCTCTACACCAAATACCGCCCGCAGACGTTCGAGCAGGTCGTGGGCCAGTCGCACGTGGTCGAGACCCTCAAGCGCGCCGTGCTCGAGGGGCGCACCAGCCATGCCTACCTCTTCTGCGGGCCGCGCGGCACCGGCAAGACCACCATGGCCCGCATCCTGGCCAAGGCGCTCATGTGCGAGAAGGGCCCCGCCGCGCTGCCCGACGGCAGCTGCGAGCAGTGCCGCCTCATCGCGTCCGGCGAGCACCCGGACGTCATCGAGCTGGACGCCGCGTCGCGCACCGGCGTCGACAACGTCCGCGAGGAGATCATCGGCCGCGTGAGCTACGCGCCGGTCATGGGCCGCGCGAAGGTCTACATCATCGACGAGGTCCACATGCTCACCCCGGCGGCGTTCAACGCGCTGCTCAAGACGCTCGAGGAGCCCCCCGAGCACGTGGTCTTCGTCATGTGCACCACCGACCCGCAGAAGATCCTCCCCACAATCCTCTCGCGCGTGCAGCGCTTCGACTTCCACGCCATCGGCAACGACGAGATGCAGGCGCACCTGGCCTACGTCTGCGGCCAGGAGGGCTTCACCTACGACGCCGCCGCGCTCGAGCTGATCGTGCGCCATGCGCGCGGCGGCATGCGCGACGCGCTGACCTCGCTGGAGCAGCTCTCCGTCTTCGGCGCGGGCGACATCGGGCTGGAGGCGACCCAGGACCTGCTCGGCGAGGTGTCCGGCTCCGTTCTGGGCAAGGTCGCCGAGGCGATGGCCCACCGGGACGCCGCCGCGCTCTTCGCCGAGGTGGCGACGCTCGCGGACGAGGGTCGCGACCTGCTGCGCTTCACGCGCGAGCTGGCCGCCCACGTGCGCGACGTCTACGTGGTGGCGGTGGCGCCGGATGCTGACGACGTCGTGGCGGCGCGCGGCGAGGAGCTCGCATCCCTACGCGCGGAGGCTGCCGCCTTCGGCTCGGCGGACCGCGTGGCGCGCGTGCTCACAATCCTCGGTGACGCCTCGAGCGAGATGCGCACGGCCACCAACCAGCGGCTCGTTCTGGAGATCGCGCTCACCCGCGTGGCACGCCCCGAGACGGACCTCACCCTCGAGGCCCTTGCCGAGCGCGTGGGCGACCTCGAGCGCCAGGTGGCCATCCTCGCAACCCCCGGCTCCCGCCCTGCCGCCCCCGCTCCGGAGCCGCAGCCCGTCGTCTCCGAGCCGCGAACCCAAACCCAAAACAGGTTTGGGTTCACCGCCCAAGCCCCTGCTTCGGCCAGCGTCAACGTCCCCACAGCTCAGAGCGCTGCTCCGGAAGCTGCGTCGCAGCCGGCTCCTGCTCCGGCCCCGGTTTCCGAACCCAAACCCCCGAGCGCGGGCGAGAAGGACGGAGCGTCTGGGTCCGCTGGCGCATCCGCGGGTCTCAGCAACGGCAACCTCCAGCGGGCCTGGAAGCAGGTCGTCGACCAGCTCTTGAGGCAGGCCCCGGCCAAGGGCTCGCTGCTCCTCTCGTCGACCGCCGTCTCCGACGACGGCACGCGCCTCACCGTGTCCCTGCCCAAGAAGTCGCACTTCGCGGCGAAGATGCTCGAGCGCTCGGACGTCCGTGCGAGCGTGGACCCCGTCGTGGCGGCCGCCTTTGGGCCGCGACAGGTCGTCTACGTCGAGTCCAGCCTCGCGAGCCAGGCGATCTCCCGTGCCGAGGCCCAGGCACAGGCCGCCCCGGCGCCCGTCGCGCCTCCGGTCGAGGCCCCTGCCCCGGCGCCCGTTTCCGCAGCGCCCGAGCCGGAGCCCGCGCCCGTGGCGCCCGCACCCGCGGAGCCGGCCCCGACGCCCGCACCGAACCCCGCGCCGCCGGCCCCGGCCCCGGCCGAGCCGGCCTACCCCATGCCCTGGGATGCCCCGGCCCCCGAGCCCGACTCCGATTCCTACGCTGACGCCGACGTACCCTCGTTCGCCCAGGACGAGGAGCTCACGGCACCCGCGCAGCCGGCGAACTCGGCCGAGTTGCCCGTGCGCGGCCAGGGGGGCGAGGAGCTCTCGCCCGAGTTCGCCGCCATCGCGGACCAGCTCAGCGCCGCCTTCGGCCAGCCCCTCTCGGTGAGCGTGGAGCCCTCGAACCCCACCTCCGACGAGGCGGCGGCGGTCGAGCTCTCCAGGGAGCGGGACTACGAGGAGGACGCCGGCTTCACCGACGAACCCGTCGACGACGAGGAAGATGACGAGTAGCACCACTCACCGTACCTCTCGCCCGCGGACCCGCGGCGAGCGATAGCGAAGAAAGGAAACACGGCATGTCCAAGGGATTCAACATGGGCGGCATGAACCGCAACCAGATGATGGCCCAGGCCCGCAAGATGCAGGAGCAGCTCCTGGCTGCCCAGCAGAAGGCGGCCGAGACCGAGGTCTCCGCGAGCGCGGGCGGCGGCGCCGTCAAGGTCACGGCCACCGGCGACCTGCGCCTGGCCTCGCTCACGATCGACCCGGGCGCCGTTGACCCCGAGGACGTCGAGATGCTGCAGGACATGATCCTCGCCGCCGTGAACGACGTCCTGGACTCCGCCGAGCAGATGGCCAGCCAGCAGCTCGGCGCCGTGACGGGCGGCATGAGCATCCCGGGCCTGTTCTAGGGTGCGACGGCCGTGTCCGTGGACGCCACAATGAACGACGGTCGCGCGCTCCAGCGGCTTCTGGACGAGCTGGGCAGGCTGCCGGGCATCGGCCCCAAGTCGGCCCAGCGCATCGCCTACCACCTTCTCGAGGCCGACGCCGAGGAGGCGCGCCGCCTTGCCGCCGCGATCCTCGAGGTCAAGCAGCAGGTGCACTTCTGCCCGGTGTGCTTCAGCTACGCAACGCGCGAGACCTGCGACGTCTGCGCCGACGGCTCGCGCGACCGCGAGCGCATCTGCGTGGTCTCCGAGCCGCGCGACGTGAGCGCCATCGAGCGCACGGGCAGCTACCACGGGCTCTATCACGTGCTTGGCGGCGTCATCAGCCCCATGGACAAGATCGGGCCCGAGCAGCTGCACGTGCGCGAGCTGCTGGCGCGCCTTGCCGACGGCAGCGTCACCGAGGTCATTCTCGCCACCAACCCGGACGTCGAGGGCGAGACCACGGCGACCTACCTCGCGCGCGTCATCCATCCGCTGGGCGTGCGCGTCTCTCGCCTGGCGAGCGGCCTGCCCGTGGGCGGGGACCTGGAATATGCGGACGAAGTCACCCTCGGGCGCGCCATTGAGGAGCGCCGCGAGGTCTAGCGATCGGGGGACGCTATGGCAGCAAGGGACGAGAAGAACGTGCGCCCGGCGCACCACGCAAGCCATGCCGCACCGGCGGGGCGGGGAAGCCACGCCGCCGGAGACTCGGCGCGCGCCAGCCACGCGCGGACCGGCGCGCGGCGCGCGGCGCGCCAGAGCCCCCAGGGCCTGGCCAGCGACTCCAGTGAGATCTCGACGATCGGCGCCGGGCAGGGCGCGCGCGTGACCACGCGCAAGAACGCCGCCGAGGCAGCGGATCGCGCGCGGCAGAACGCCGAGAAGCGCTACGCCAAGCGCCACCCCGAGGCCCGCGCCCCGCAGGGCGGCCCGGAGCGGAGCGTCCGCAACATCGTCCTTCTCGTCATCGCCGGCATCCTGGTGGTTGCGGTGGTCTTTGCCGTGGGGAGCCTGATCAACGCGCTGCTGTTCCCTCCCGCGACCGAGGAGGCCACCAAGCAGGAGCAGACCCTGCGCCCCAGCGACGACGAGCTCGCCGCGCAGGAGGAGCAGGCCGAGCACGACGCCGGCCATGAGCAGGCGGGCGTCGACGGGACCGTGAGCTACGCCGGCGAGACGTACTCGCTGCAGCAGGGCGACGGCGGCTCCTGGAGCCTCGTCAACTCCGCCGGCGAGGCGCTCGTCACGCTCGAGGGAACGCCGGTTGCGCTGGTGCGCACCGGCGACACGCTGCTGGTGCCCGAGAACCGCGACGGCGGCTGGGACGTGCCCTGCTACGTCGTCGGCGGTCACACGCAGGGCATCACCTACGTCGTCGGCCCTGACGGCAACCCGGTGCAGGGCTCTGGGGACATCGCGTCCGTGGAGCTCGACGGGACCACACTCTGCGTGACGGGCGCCGACGGGTCCACAACCGACGTCGCGCTGGCGTAGGCGCCGTCGGGTTAGGAATACCGCGTCGTCCCCGTTCCCGCAGCCGATCGGGTTAAAACTACCGCGTCGTCCCCCTCCAAACGCGTCCGCGGAGGGGGACGACGCGTTGTTTCTAACCCGTATGCCGAGAAGAACGGGGACGAGCGCGATTTTCTAACCCGCCCCGCGTCCGCGCTCTTTCCGCGGAGACGTGGCGCCGGCGTCAGGTGCGGCCCCCTCCCGTGCCATAATCTTGCGAACGAAGCACCTGCGTCTACCAGCTTGGGGGAACGTATGAACATACAGCATGCCCGCGTCGGCGTGATCGGAAGCGGCGCCTGGGGCCTGGCGCTCGCGCGCCTCTTCTCGCGCGAGGGGCACGAGGTCACCGTGTGGTCCGAGTCCGAGCAGACCGTCGAGCGCCTGCGCGAGACGCGCGTGATCCCGCTGCCGGGCGACCCCGAGCTTCCCGCTGACATCGCCCTCACCACCAGCGTCGAGGAGACGTGCGCCGATAAGGACGTCGTCGTCTTCGTGACCTCCTCGCGCTTCGTGCGCAGCATGGCCGCCCAGGCCGCACCGTTCCTCGAGCCCAAGACGATCCTCGTCTGCGCGACGAAGGGCCTCGAGGAGGGCACGATGGACACGATGACCGAGGTCATCACCAACGAGCTCTCCAAGGTGCGCCCGGAGCTGACCCCGTCGGTCGTTGCCCTCTCCGGCCCGAGCCACGCCGAGGAGGTCGCCTTCGACATGCCCACGTGCATCGTGGCGGCAAGCGACGACAAGGACGCCGCGCTTCTCGTCCAGCGGCTCTTCTCCGGTGACGTCCTGCGTGTCTACACCAGCGACGACTCGCGCGGCGTGGAGCTCTGCGGCGCCATCAAGAACGTGATCGCCCTCGCGTGCGGCATCGCGCGCGGCCTGGGCTTTGGCGACAACTCCTCCGCTGCGCTCATCACGCGCGGCATCGCCGAGATGCGCCGCCTGGGCACCGCCTTCGGCTGCGACCCCGAGACGTTCTTCGGCCTGGCCTGCACCGGCGACCTCGTGGTTACGGCCGGCAGCCTGCACAGCCGCAACCTCCGCTGCGGCAAGATGATCGGCTCGGGCATGCCGGTCGACGAGGCCGTGAAGAAGGTCGGCGCCGTGGTCGAGGGCCTGAACGCGCTGCCCGCCGTCCTCGAGCTCTCCCAGCGCCTGCGCGTCGAGATGCCGATCTGCGAGATGGTCGACCGCGTCGTCTCCGGCGAGGTGGCCCCCGAGGACGCCACCGCGCTGCTGATGGGCCGCGAGCTCAAGGCCGAGGGCCCTGCCGCCTACGAGGACTAGCCCCTTCGAAGCAAGCTCCGATATATGTACGAGCGCGCCGCCCTTCTCGCCAGTCGAGAAGGGCGGCGCGAGCTGTTTACCTGGTCATATATGAACCGAAAGCAACCATCTGCCAGGAGCGCTCGTACATAAATCGGAGTTCGCTCCGTGAAACTAGCGGCACCCCCGCGCTACCTGCGCACCTCGCCCGCGCGGTCGACGTACTGTTGCAGCACGTAGCGCAGATCGGGGTCGTCCAGGCTCATGACCAGGCCCTCCGCCGCCCCGGCCGCGCCGCCCTACACGCCCATGCCCTGCATGAGGAACATGATCACGGTGAGGATTGTCACCGCCGCAATCGTGAACCACGTGAGCGCGTTCCAGCCGCGCCCGTTGGCAAAGCGGCCCATGACGTGCTTGTCGCTGGCGATGAGCACCATGAAGACGAGGATGACGGGCAACAGCACGCCGTTGATGACCTGCGCCACCATCATGATGCCAAAGAGGTTGACGTCGGGGAGCATGACCACCAGCGCGGAGACGGCGATGACGGCGGTGATGATGCCGCGGTAGACGGGCGCCTCGGCCCAGCTGCGGTCCGCGCCGCGCTCCCAGCCGAAGGCCTCGCAGATCGCGCTCGAGGTGATGCCGGGCAGCACGCACGCCGCCAGGAACGACGCCCCGGTGAGGCCCGCACCGAAGAGCAGCTCGGCGTAGTCGCCCACGAGTGGGGCCAGCGCAGTCGCCGCCTCCTCGGCGCCGTTCACCACCACGCCGGCGGGGTGCAGCACTGCGCCGGTGGTGAGGATGATGAACCAGGAGATGACGCTTGCCGCCACGGCGCCCGTCACGGTGTCGACGCGCTGGTAGGGGAGGTCCTCGGCGTGGGCGTTCTTCTCGACCACGTTGGACTGCGCCAGAAAGAGCATCCACGGCGCGATGGCGGTGCCCACGCTCGCCACCAAGAGCGAAAGATAGCGCGGCGTCGCCTCCACGTGCGGGACCATGGTGTGCAAGAGGGCGTCGCCCCAGTCCGGGCCCACCATGACCCCGGCCACGATGTAGGTCACGAAGACGCACGCGACGGCGAGAAGGACCTTCTCGATGCGGCGGTACGACCCGCTCATCGTGAGCAGCCAGATGGCGAGCGCCGCGACCGGCACGCTCACGTAGACCGGCACGTCGAAGAGCGCGAGGGCGGACGCGATGCCCGCGAACTCCGAGAGCGTGACCGTGGTGTTGGAGACGAGAAGGGCGGCCATCGCCAGCGCGGAGAGGCGCACGCCGAACTGCTCGCGGATGAGCGAGGCGAGGCCCTTGCCCGTGACGCAGCCCATGCGCGCCGCGGTCTCCTGCGCCACGATGAGCAGGAAGCACATCACCGGCACGGTCCAGAGCTGCATGAAGCCGAAGAGCGCGCCCGCGTTGGAGTAGGTTGCCACGCCGCCGGCGTCCGCGCCAGCGAGCGCGGCCACCATGCCGGGGCCCATCGCCGCGAGGATGCGGCGCGGCTCGAGCCGCGTGCGCGCGTTCTTCTCGTCCTGCGGCATCTAGAATCCCGACCCCACCATGCCGCCGGGGCCGGCGAGCGCGATCGCCGCGCCCGTGAAGACCGCGACGGCCACGACCATGGCGACGACTGACAGCGTAAAGCCCGACGTCTCCTTGTTGGCCTCGTCGCGTGCGCGAAGGACGACCAGGTAGATTGGGGTAAGTGCGAAGGACACGAAGATGCTTGCCGCCGCGGCGAAGCCACCGGTCACGAGGGAGTCGCCGAGGCTGCCCTCGAAGAGTCCCGCCGTCGGGACCGCCGGCGACATGATCACGTTCATGAGCGCGACCACGATCAGGGCGAGAAGGACCGCCAGCGCCACTCCCATGCCCACGCCCTTGAACGTGAAGCCCAGCATGGAGGGGGAGTCCTCGTCGTCGGGGTCGTTCTCCAGGAAGAAGTTGGTCACGTAGGAGATGGAGTCGTCCGCGAGCACGAGCGCCACGGCGAGTGGAATCGCTATGGTGAGCGTCTCGGCCAGCGTGAGATGGCCGCCCACGGCCAACGCCAGCGCCACCACGCCGAGTGCCCACAGGACCACCCACACGTTGCGGCGCACGAGCCAGATGAGCGTGCTCGCGTGCCCGGAGTCCTCGCCGTCCGCGGAACCGCCGGCGACGCGCAGGTCCTCGGCGTGCTCCTCCTCCAGGACGTCGAGCGCGTCGTCGACGGTGACGATGCCGAGCAGCCGTCCCTCATCGTTCACGACGGGCATGGCCAGCAGGTTGTACTTCGCGATGTCCTCGGCCACGTCCTCCTGGTCGTCCTCGGGGCCCGCGGTCACGAGGTCGGCGGTGGCGAGCTCGGCCAGGCGTGTCTCGGGCGTGGCCACGATCAGCGCGTTCAGCGTGACGACGCCCGTGAGCTTGCGCTCCTCGTCAACGAGGTAGACGTAGCGCACGGACTCGAAGTCCTCGTCCAGGCCGCGCAGCATCTCCACGGTGTCGGCCACGGTGGCGTCCTCGGCGACGGTCGCCACCTCGGAGGTCATGATGCGGCCCGCGGTGTTCTCGCGGTAGCCGAGCAGCTGGCGAATCGCGCGCTGCTCCTGGACGCCCATCAGGCGCAGGAGCTTCTCGGCCTTGTCGTAGTCCAGCTCGCTGACCAGCTCGGCGGCGTCGTCCGGGTCCATCTCGGAGAGGATGCGCGAGGCGTCGGTCTCGTTCATCGTGTCCATGAGCTCGGCGGCCATCGCGTCGTCGTCGAACTCCGCCATCGCGCCGGCGCGCTGCTCGTCGTCGAGCTGGGCGAAGACCTGGCCGCGCAGGCGCGGGTCCAACCGCTCGATGATGTCGGCGATGTCGGCGGGGTGCATGTCATCGAGCGTCTTGTGGGAGACGGAGAGCTTGACGTTGGAGAGGTCGCGCTCGACCAGGTCCATGTAGCTCCACGCGATGATCTTCTCGGGCAGGGGGTGACCGAAGGTGCGGCACACGCGCAGCGCCACGCGCTCGAGCGCCGGGTGGAGGCTGCGCAGGAGGCCGCGCGCGCCCACCTCCGCGCCCAGCAGGCGCAGCTGGGTCGAGCTCGTGTCCGAGAGCTTGAGGTCGTTCACGCGCACGACGCGCATGCCGTGGGTGTCCACGATCTGCTTGTTCAGGATGTCGCGGGCCAGGAGCACCTCGTCCGGCTGCAGGTACGAGAAGCGCAGGTCGGTGGCCACGACCTTGAGATGGACCTCGGACTCGTTGTAGGTGTCCACGTACTTGCGCCAGGAGATCATGATGGGCGTGCGTCCGGGGCCCATGAAGGCCAGGCTCGTGATGCGGGGGAAGACCTCGCCCGTGGCGATGCCCAGGTCGGAGACCGTGCCGACCTTCTCGCCGTCGGCGTCAAGAACGGGGTTGCCCAGGAGTTGGGACAGGTAGATCATTCGTGCTCCTTACGTGCGTCGCGTCGGCGCGCCCGCTCGCGGGAGCACGCCGCAGGTCATCGACTGTGAGGTCGAGGTTTCATGCGGACCTTTCTCCTAGGTGGATGAGTCGTGAGTATTGTAGCCCATGCGCCGCCCAGAAGCGCGGGGAGTCGTGTAAGGAGTGTGTCGGGGCGGGGCGGTGCGCGTGATGTTACGAACGGTGGCTCGTCTCAGCTTGGGTGCGGAATTTCTCGACGAAACGAGGCTCGTCTCAGGATTTACGCCGTTTCAGGCTGAGACGAGCCCCGTTTCGCCAAGCGAGAAGAGCCTCCGGGCTGAGACGAGCCCCTTACTGACACGCGGTGCTGCGGTGCTACACAAGACGGGGGCCCGGCCGCTTTTGGCGTCCGGGCCCGCTGGCCGTGTGGCTTAGAAGCTGCCTACTGGCGGCGACGCGTCACGAGGACGGCGCCCACGCCGGAGAGGGCCGCTCCCATGGAGGCGAGAAGCGCAACGCCATAGGACGGGTCGCTCGTGGCGGGCACGCCCGCGCTGCCGCTGGTGCCCGGCTTCTGCTGGTCGGACGGCTTCTGATCGTCGCCCGGCTTCTGGTCGTCCGGGTCCGTTCCGGGCTCCTCAGGATCCGGGTCCGTTCCGGGATCGGGCGTGGGCTCGGGATCGGTGCCGGTGTGCTCGAGGCCGCTCACCACGAGCTCGGCTGCGCCCACAAAGTTGTTGCCGGCGTGCGTGCTCGTGGCAACGATCGTCACGTAGCGGCCGGTCACGGGCTCGTCAAAGTTGACGATGGTGGCGTCGCGGCTGCCGGCGCTGGTCACGTTGGGGAAGGCCCCCTCGGCGGCGGGGGTGCCGGTGGGAACGCCGCTGGGCTTGTCGGCCGTCACAAAGACCTTGAAGTCCTTCATGAGGCCGTTGGCGTTGGACTGGCGCGGCAGGTAGGAGACGCCGTCAACGTCATACTCGGCGCCCAGGTCGATGGTGATGTAGCCGGGCAGGCCGCTCGTGCCGCTCTGCCACGCGCTGTGCCAGTAGGTGCTGGGGTCGCCGTCGATGGCGGCGTTCGCAAAGCCGCTCGTCTCGCCCTCGCCGGTCGTCTCCTCGGACGAGAAGCCCGCGATCTCGTAGAGCTCCTGGTCGATGGGGTGCGCCAGCGCGTCGCTCGCGATCGTGAGCGTTGCGGAGCCGCTCCACCAGCCCTGCTCGACGGTCACCTCGTAGGAGCCGGTCGTGGCGTCCTCGGGGACGGAGATCGTTGCCTCGGCGGCGCCGTCGGCGTCAACCGTGAGCGTGACCTCGCCAAACTCGGACGTCAGCGTCGCGTCCTTCTCGGGCTCGAGGCCGGTCACGGTGACGGAGACCTCAAAGCCGGCGGCCGCGGTGGCCGGGTACAGCGTCACCTCGGGAGAGAAGGCCGGGGTGACCTCAAACTCCGCGCCGGAGCCGGCGGGATCGGTCGTCACCTGGTAGGTGCCGGGCTTGACGGCCGGGACGGTGAACTCGTAGGTGCCCTCGCCGAACTCGTCAACGGTGACGGAGCCGAGCGTGGAGTCGCCAAAGCTCAGCGAGACGGACGCGCTGGGAGCAAAGTCGCTCAGCGTGACGGTGACCTTCTCGCTCTGCTCGCCGGAGGCGGCGGAGAGCGCGATGTTGTTGCCGTAGATGGTCTCGCCGTCGGTCACGGTGACGGTCACGGTGTCCGTGACGGTCTTGCCGCCCGCGGTGAACGTCACGGTGCCGGTGTGGGTGCCCTGCTCGGGAAGCTCGGTAAGCGTGAGCTCCCAGAGGCCGTTCTGGGCGCGGTTGTTGTTGTTCGCCGCCGTGGGGGCCTGGTACGGGCGGTTCTGGACCACGCCGAGCTGCTGGGTGGTGTCGTCCTCCCACGTGATGGTGGCGGTGACGTCGGCGATGTCGGTCATCGGCATGTAGCCGTGCGCGATCGTGTGCGCAACGCCCACGGACGGCGCGGTCTCGAGGTCGGTGGCCGCGACGAGCGGCTCGTTCTCAAGGCCGTCCTCGGCGTAGAAGTCGGCGCCCTTCATGGTGAGGGCGGGGACGGTGTCTGCCAGGCGCTCGCGCAGGTCGGCAACCTGGCCGGTGCGCGCGTCCTGCGGGGTCCAGCCGACCTCGGCCAGAGCCATCGCGCGCGGGAACGAGGGGAAGAAGAAGTCCTGGATGCCGCGGACGTGCTCGCTCCACATGGCGCCCTCGACGCCGCGCACGTACTCGTCGGAGAGGCCGGCGCGAGCGGACGGGTCGTAGTTGTAGAAGTCGTCGATGTTGCAGACGCCGTCTGCGCCGCCCGCCCAGCTGGGGCCGGCCACGTTGGTGCCCGGGCGCTGCGGGAAGTAGGCGTTCTGGGCCATGGACCAGATGACACGGGCGTCCTTGCTGGTGATGGTGCCTGCGGAGGGCTGACCGTTCCAGCACTGGATGGTGTCGCCGGACTCAAGGTCAACGCCACTCGACGCCCACTCGTTCCAGCCGATGGGGGTGAGGCCCATCTCGCGGACCATCTCGCCGGCCTTGTTGAGGAACTGGACCGCACGGCCGGGGTAGTCGGTGTTGAGCTGGTGCGTCTCGTCGCCGCCGATGTGGATGTACTCGGAGCCGCAGATGTCGGTGATCTGCTTCACCACGTGCTCGAGGAACATCCAGGTGTACTCGTTGTTGTAGTCGAGATAGGAGCCGCCCACGTCACCGGTAGTCTGGGCCGGGGCGCAGATCCACTCGGCGGGGTTCTCGATCTTCTCGCCGGTCTTAGGGTCAACCGTGCCGTCGTGCGAGGATTCGGCGGAGTTGAGCTGCGGGATGGCGTGGAGGATGCCCTGGGAGTGTCCGGGCATGTCGACCTCGGGCACGACCTCGATGTGGTGCGCGTTGGCGTAGGCCACGATCTCGCGCAGGTCGTCCTGCGTGTAGTAGCCGCGGATGCCGGGGTTCTGCTGGTACTGGGTTGTGCCCATCGCGGCGTCGCCGGCGATCTCCGCGAGGCGCGTGTAGTCGATGTCATCGCCCTCGACGCGGCCCTCGTTGGTGATCTCGACGCGCCAGCCCTGGTCGTCGGTCAGGTGCAGGTGCAGGACGTTGAGCTTGTACATGGAGAGCACGTCGATGGCCTGCTTGATCTCGTCAACCGTGAGGAACGAACGGGCTGGATCGAGCATGACGGCGCGCCACTCGTAGCGCGGCCAGTCCATGATAGAGAGTGCCGGGACCTCCCACGGGCCGTTGGTGGTGAAGTCCGCCACCGAGAAGGGCCCCAAGAGCTGGTAGATGGTCTGGATGCCGTTGTAGAGGCCGTCGGTGGTAACGGCGGCAACGCCGAGCAGCCTTACATTGGACAGGAGGACGTAGCCCTCGGCGGTGTTGGTGCCAACATACTCTTCGAGCTGCTCGTCAGTTCCGATAACGATCTCGATGTCCGGGACGTCGTCGTTGGACTCGGCCACAACCTCAAGGTCGTAGCCCGTGGAGACGCGCAGGGTCTCGGCGAGCTTCTCGGCCTCGGCCTTGGCGGCCTCGCCCCGGTACACGATGTCGGACTCGGGGCTGAGCACAAAGCCCTCGTCGTCGAGCGCCGTGTACGTGACGGGCTCGGGCACCACGGAGGGCAGCTCGTCGTCAACGGGCTCGGGCTCAGGCTCGGGAGCGCCGTTCGTCCAGGTACCCCAGACCTCGAACTCCCACACGCTCATCGCGTAGGTGGCGCTGCGGCGCTCGATGAAGAGGCGGATGTAGCGGGTCTGGACGTTGCTGAGCTCGATCTCCTTGGTCTCGGAGTCGGAGCCGGTCAGATTCTCCGTGACTGCGGTCCAGTCGGTGCCGTCCTCGGAGGTCTCGATGCGGTACGGGTTGCCAAACTGCTTGCCCCAGACGATCTTCACGCTGGAGACGTCGGCCTCGGCGCCCAGATCGAGCGCGAGCCACACGCCGTCCGCATTGTTGGCGGACCAACGGCTGGCAGCGGTGTTGACGTGGTTGTCACGCGTGGTGAGCCAGTCCTTGTCCTGCCACTCGGTGTCGGTGACCAGGCCGACCTTGCCGTCAACGGCAAGCTCGGGGCCCCACTGACCCTGGACCTCCTGGCCGGAGGCGCTGACCGTGGTGGTCTCGAGGCGCGCCAGGTTCTCCGGCTCCGCAGCCTTCTCGGTGCCCCAGACCTCAAACTCCCAGATGCCGGTGGAGTACTCGGAGTTGGCCTCGGTGATGGTGACGCGCACGTAGCGCGCGACGGTGTCGCCCAGCTTGACGGTGTCCTTCTCGGAGGCGGTGGCGGAGAGCGTCTCGGAGTTGTTCTCCTTGACGGCGGTCCACTCGGAGTTGTCCAGCGAGGTCTCGAGCTTGTAGCCCTTGCCGAACTGCTTGCCCCAGTAGATGGTCACGTTGTCGACGACGATCTCCTTGCCGAGGTCGACGGTCAGCCAGCGGTCACCCGTCTTGTTGGAGGACCAGCGGCTGGACTCCAGGTTGCGGAAGTTGTTTCCGTCATCGCGCCAGCTGAAGTCGTCGCGCTTGTCGTTGCCGTTCATCAGGCCGACGAGGCCGTCCACGGCGCGAGCGGGCTCCCAGGCGGTCGCTGCGCCGTTGGCCTCCTCCGTGCCGGACGCCGTGACCTTGGCGCCCTCCGCGAAGTTGGTCAGCTCCGGCTCGGCCTGAGCCGTCACCGCGGCGCCCGCCACGGCCACTCCGCCCAGCGCAAGTGCGCCGGCCAGAAGCGCCGCGAAGAGCCTTCGCTTTGGTTGCTTCCTGCTCATGCTTTCCCCTCTCGTTTGAGCTTCGGGTGGGAAACCCATAATCTAAACCACTCTAGCAGGGGATATTCAGTTTTGATTCTGCGCTTGCGCAGGTAGCTGGCAGGTGGCTTTATCCCCTCGGCCAACGGCGGGGCTGTTCCGCACTGCGGACGCTTGTGGTTGCGGCCTAGCGTCCTTCTCGCTTGACAAGGAGGGCCTTGTCTCAGCCTTGCCGGGAGAAAACTTGACACAATGGGGCTCGTCTCAGCGCCAGGCAGCTCAAAAGCTGAGACGAGGCCCGCTTCGTCAAGCGAGAAGCCCCTCAGGCTGAGACGAGCCCCGCTTCGTCAAGCTCCCCGTGCGCCGTCGCCTAGAAGCGCGCCCAGGGCAGCTCGTGCTCCCGCTCGTGCCGGGCCTTGGCGGTCAGGCTCTTGCGCGGCCGGTACCGATAACCGGAGATCTTGTTGCCGGGAAAGCTGGTGACGCGGCTGTTGTAGCCGCGGACGCACTTCTCGTAGGACTCGCGCGAACGGGCAAGGCAGCTCTCGGCGTCCGCGATGTCCGTCAGAAGCTGCACCAGGTCGGGATTGGTCATGAGGACCGTGGAGCGTTCCGCCATGGCAAACATCGCGCGCAGCTCCTCCGTGAGGGCGTCGGACGCCGCGGCCTTGTCCTCGGGCTTCTCGGCCGCCTCCACCGCAACGCGCGCTGCGGAGATCGGCTCGATCGCGTCCGAGCCGCGGCCAACGCGCTCCGCCATCGTGGCCTCAAGACTCAGCACCAGGTCGCCGCGGCGTGTCATGTCCTTCTCAACGACCTTCCAGGCGTCGACGCAGCGATTGTCCTCGGCAATGATGTTCAGGTAGGTGCGGGTGTAGACCATGACGACGGCGATGAGCAGCAGCCCGACCAAGAGGATCACGACGATGGGGTCCACGCCCGCTCCCTTCAAGAGGCGCAAATGGCGGAGGAGGAGGGATTCGAACCCTCGGAACGGGGGTTGCCCGCTCGACGGTTTTCAAGACCGCTGCATTCAACCGCTCTGCCACTCCTCCGAGTGCGCAAGCACTAGTATCCTACCCCATGTAAACCACGTGAGGCTCGGGAGGGATCGTTGGTCGAGAACAACGGCGTCGCCGAGAAGGACGACGAGCGGTACATGCGCCTGGCGCTCGAGGAGGCGGAGGTCGCCGCCGTGGAGGGCGAGGTGCCCATCGGCGCGGTGGTGGTCTGCGGCGGCGAGGTCGTCGCCCGCGCCCACAACCGTCGCGAGACCGACGCCGACCCGTCGGCCCACGCCGAGTTCGCGGCCATGGTGGCCGCCGCCCGGGCGCTGGGGCGCTGGCGGCTCACGGGCTGCACGGTCTACGTGACGCTGGAGCCGTGCCTCATGTGCGCCGGCCTCATGGTGAACGCGCGCGTTGACCGCTGCGTGTACGGCGCGGCCGATCCCAAGGGCGGCGCGGTGGGTACGCTCTACGACGTGAGCCACGACGAGCGGCTCAACCACGAGTTCGAGGTCACGTCCGGCGTGCTCGCGGACGAGGCGGCCACGCTGCTGCGCGACTTCTTCCGGACGCGCCGCGCCAAAAGGTAGCGCGCCGGGGGCGCTCGGCACCCTCGGCGCGCCTATGGTCGACTGCTGTCCGCCTACGCGGTCAGGGCGTCCTTGATGCCGCCGACGAAGGCGTCCAGGTCGCACGGGAGACGGGAGCTGACGAGCTTCCAGCCGTCCTTCTCCTCCACGACGAGCTCCTGGTCAAGGTAGGTGCCACCGGCGTTCTTGAGGTCCTGGACGATGAACGGGCAGCTCGTGAGCCTCCCCTTGACCCCGTTTGACTAGTAGACGGGGTTCTCGACCTCGACCTTGTCGACCTCCCGGTAGGGGGCCAGCGTCGAGACCATCTTCACCGGCTTGTCGTACGCGTTCTTGACGTAGTGGACCTCGCCCGGGCCGACGTGGATGAGGTCGCCCTCCTTGAGCGAGTGGACCACGCCGTCGACCACGACGTCGACCTGACCCTCGAGCACGAAGAAGTTCTCCTCCATGACGTTGTGGTAGTGCGCCTGGAAGTCCTGCCCGGGCTGGAATCGCACTAGGGCGAAGTTCATGCGCGGGCCCTTCATCAGGTACTTGGGGCCCGAGTCGCCGAAGCGATACTCGAAGTCGTTCTCGTTCACCACGAAGCTCTCTGCCATGTCCCTGTCCTCTCTGTGAATGCGCTGACGAGAAAAACCACGGGGCCGGGCCTACAGGCCGGGGGCCCTCCACATGCTCTTGGTGACGCCCGCCTCGGAGAGCTCGAACTGCTTGGCGTAGACCTCGCGCCACAGCCGGGAGAGCCGCTCGTAGACGTCCTTGTTGTCGGGGTTGGGCTCGAAGGTGCGGTCCCAGCGCACCACCTGGCGCGCGCCCTCGGAGATGCTCGGGTACAGCCCTACGCCGTAGCCCGCGAGCACGGCCGCGCCGAGCGCCGTGGCCTCCTTGACCTCGGGGACCTTGACGCGCTTGCCGGTGACGTCGGCCAGGATCTGCGCCCACAGCGGGCTCTTGGCCGCGCCGCCCGCGAAGACCAGCTCCTCGGGCTCGTTGCCGGTGGCCTCGCGCACGAGCTCGATGTGCCCGCGGACGAGAAGGGCCGTGTTCTCCAGGATCGCCCGGTAGAACGTGTACTTGCCAAAGCGCTCGGGATCGGGTTCGAAGTTGGTGAAGGTGGGCGCGGCGTGCGTCCAGTGGATGTAGTTCATGACGTCGGAGAAGCAGCAGACCATGCCGTGGCTGCCGGCGGGGACCTTCTCGGCGCGCTCGTTCATGACGTCGTAGACGTCGCGGCCGGTGGCGTCCGCCTCGGCCTTCTCCGCCTGGCAGAAGCCGTCGCGGAACCAGCGCATGACCAGGCCCGGCTTGAAGGCGAGGGCCTCGTACTGCCAGGTGCCGGGGGCGGCGGCGCAGTTGACGCGCACGCGGCAACCCGGGTCGGTGGCGCCGGAGTCGGTGTTGAACTCGTACTGCCAGAAGCTGCCGCCGAAGACCGCCGCCTCGCCGGGGAGCACCGCGCCGACGCCGATCATGCCGAGCTGGCAGTCGCCGCCGCCGACGACGACCGGCGTGCCCTCGGCGAGCCCGGTGTCGGCCGCGCCGCGCGCGTTCACGGAGCCGGCGACCTCACCGCACTCGCGGACGGGCCCGAAGATGTCGGTGCGCAGGCCGCAGCGCTCGGCGATCGAGGGGTCCCAGTCGCGCCTCTTGAGGTCCATGATGCCGGTCGTGGAGCCGTTCGAGGGCTCGACGGCCAGGTCTCCCGTGAGCTTGTAGATGAGCCAGTCGTTGAACATGCCGATGCGCGCGGTCCTCTCGTAGGCCTCCGGCATCTTGTTCTTGACCCACAGCAGGCGCGGCAGGGCGCCCAGCGCGTAGGTCTGGCCGCTCTCGAGGTAGATCTCGCGCTCGAGGTCCGGGTTCATGGCGATGAGCTGGCCCACCTCGTCGTCGGAGCGGGCGTCCACGTTGGCACAGGCCCAGATCTCGTTGCCCTCGGCGTCGTAGAGGAGGATGCCCTCGCGCATGCAGGTCGTGGAGACCGCGGCGATGGCCTCGGGCGCCACGCCGGTCTTGGCCAGGACCTCGCGCACGCAACTGCTCGCGAGCTCCCAGTTGTGCTCCCAGTCAAAGTCCATGCTGCCCGCCCAGCGCGGGTCCTCGCGGTGCGTCCACTCCTTCTGGACCACGCCGACCTGCGTGCCGTCGACGGCAAAGATCACGGCGCGCACGCTTCCGGTACCCGCGTCCATGGCGAGCAGGCACTTCTCGGTTTCGCTCATTTCGGCCTCCTGCCTTCGGTCCGTTTCCGTCATAGCCTTGCCGCTCGTCGCCGGCCGTCAGGCCCCGTCGTACGCGAGCAGCTTCCGTGCCGTGTCCCCGTCGGTGATGAGCACGTTGAGGTAGCCGGCGCCGAGGACCGCGCGGATGGCCGCGACCTTCTCGCTGCCTGCCGCCACGCCCACGACGTTGCGCATCCTGCGCAGGTTGTCGAGGCTCGTGCTCACGATGCGGCTCTCTATGGTGGTGTCTATGGGCTCGCCGTCGGCGTCTATGAAGTGCGTGAGGATGTCGCCCACGGCCCCCTTCATCTTGAGCAGGGCGAGCTCGTTCTTGCCCAGGATGCCGTTTCGCTGGACCGTGGCGTTCTCGTCCCCGCCGCCGATGCCGATGATGCTCATGTCGGCGTACTCCGTCATGTGGTAGACGTCGCGGATCGTCGGCTCGTCGAGAAGCGCGTCGCGCAGCTCGGGGGAGGAGACCACGAGGGGGGCGGGCGTGAGGTACAGGCGCAGCCCGAAGACCTCGGAGGAGATCTTGGGCAGGTAGTAGCTCACGCCGCCGGTGAGGCTCACGATGTTCAGGGCGCTGCCGCGCCCGCTCGCCAGGTGGTTGAGCACGAGGCTCATCGTGTCGCCGTAGCCGATGTTGAGGTAGCCGTCGGGGCGCAGGTGGTCGGTGACGTACATGGCCGCCGCGCTCGCGAGGCTGTCGCGCACGTCCGAGCCTGCGGCCGGCGTGGGGATGATGAAGGCGTCGTCCAGGCCGAAGCGCTCGATGATCTGGCGCTCGATCTGCATCCGCTCGGCGTCGTCCTGGCGGAAGATGAACTGGATGACCCCCTGCTCGCGGGACTCCTCCAGAAGACGGATGACCTTCGCGCGCGAGACGCCCAGCATGCCCGAGATCTGCTGCTGGGTGTAGCCCTCCATGTAGTAGTACCACGCGGCCTTGAGGACCAGTGGGTACCCGGCTTCGCTCATCCTGTCTCCTTTGTGGATGGGGTGGACATTTGTCATACAGAAATACAAAAGTACGATTTAGATATACCGCGAGCATACAGCCGTGTCAATGGGCACGGGCGAGAAAACGATAAAGTTTTGCTTTGGATTGTCGAGTAGGTCGGGCGTTCTCAAAATGTGTGAAACGAGGCGCACAATGCTGAACAAATGACCGACAACTGAGCAAAAATGAACCGTTCACCGCACGCACGTTACCGCTCGCCCCCCGTGCGCTATGGGCGGGGCGGGCGTATGGATATCGTCACCTATAACAGCGTTGCCGTCTCATGCGTCCGTCTGCGAGGAGGGGAGACATAGTGCCCATGGCAAACGAGCCCAGCAAGACCGCTCAGGAGGCTCAGCCCCAGGTCTCCAAGAAGCAGGACGTCCTTCTCTCTGTCCGCGACATCCACAAGTCGTTCGGGACCAACCACGTGCTCAAGGGCATCAGCCTTGACCTGCGCCCCGGCGAGGTTCTCGCCCTCATCGGCGGCAACGGCGCCGGCAAGTCCACGCTCATGAAGATCGTCATGGGCATCTACGGCCCCGACAGCGGCGAGGTCTACATCGACAACGAGAAGGTCGACGTCTCCAACCCCAAGGTCGCCCTCGAGCACAGCATCTACATGGTGCCGCAGGAGCCCATGCTCTTCCCCAACATGACGGTGCGCGAGAACGTGACCATCGGCTTCAACGCCCGCCAGGCCGACCTCGACCGCGAGCTCATGGAGGTCATGGACCAGATCGGCTGGCACCTCGACCCCGACCGCAAGGCCTCCACGCTCTCCATCGCCGAGCAGGGCATGGTCGAGATCCTGCGCGGCATGATGCGCCACTCCGAGGTGCTCATCCTCGACGAGCCCACCTCCGCCCTCACCTTCGACGAGGTGAACGCCCTCTTCAGGGTCATCGAGGGCCTGCGCGAGAAGAACATCGGCATCATCTACATCACGCACCGCCTCGCTGAGGTCTTCCAGATCGCCACGAGCGTCTCCATCCTGCGCGACGGCATCGTCACCATGCAGGGCTCCACGAAGGACTTCACCCGCGAGGACCTCGTGAAGGGCCTGCTGCCTCCCAACGCGGGCTCGGTCAAGGAGGCCGCCGCCCAGAAGCGCGAGATCGACTACACGGCCAAGCCCGTGCTCGAGCTCCAGAACCTCAGCGGCTACGGCTTCGCCGACGTCAACCTCAAGGTCTATCCCGGCGAGATCGTGGGTCTCGCGGGCGTCATCGGCGCCGGCCGCACGGAGATGGCCACGACGATCTTCGGGCGTGACAGGGTCCTCGGCGGGAAGGTCCTTCTCGACGGCAGGGACATCACCGGCCTCTCCACCACCGCCGTCATCGGCGAGGGCGTCAACTACGTCCCCGAGGACCGCTTCCGCGACGGCCTCTTCCGCATCCGCGACGTCGAGGAGAACACCACGAGCGCGCTGCTCGCGCACGGGCTGGGCAAGTTCATCCTCGGCCGCAAGGAGGCGGGGCGCGTCAGCCAGCACTACGTCGACAACTTCCGCACCAAGGTGACCGGCCTCACGCAGGAGGTCGGCGGCCTCTCCGGCGGCAACCAGCAGAAGATCGTCATCGGGCGCGCCTTCGCCACCAACCCGCGCCTGGTCATCCTCGACGAGCCCACCCGCGGCATCGACGCCGCCGCCCGAGGCGACGTCTACGCCGTCCTGCAGCAGCTCCGCGAGACCGGGGTCTCGATCCTGCTCATCTCCTCCGACATGGAGGAGGTCGTGGAGCTCGCCGACCGCGCCCTGACGATGTTCCAGGGCCGCATCAACGGCGAGTTCGTCGGCGACCAGATCACCCAGGACAACCTCATGTCCGCCTCCTTCGGCGTCACCGGGGAGGCGAGGAGCGCATGAGATCGACCAGCCCGCGTCTCCCCATGAATGTCGACCGTTCTCGAGAGGGGGTGTGAGCCGTGCAGATCGTGAGGAAGCTCCTCCACGCACGGGGCCTGACGAGCCTGCTGTTCCTGATCGCGCTCTTCGTGATCGTGGGGATCATCAACCCGTCGTTCCTCTCGCCGAGCAGCATCGCTGCGTGCTTCAACACGTCGGTCGTGTACACGCTCGTTGCGGTGGGCATGGCGTTCACGCTGTTCACCGGTAACCTGGACGTCTCCATCGGCTCCAACCTCGGCCTCGTCGCCGCGGTCGTGGGCTCGATGCTGCGCGACGGGCAGCCGCTCATGCTCGCCGTCCTCGTGGGCCTGCTGATCGGCGCGGTGATCGGCCTGGTCAACGCCTGGGGCGTGGCCGTCATGGGCGCGCCGGCGCTGATCTTCACGCTCGGCGTGAACGGCATCCTGCGCGGCGTCATGTACGTCTACACCAACGGCGCCTGGGTCGAGAACCTCCCCAAGGAGTTCAAGGACTTCTCGTCGGTGACGGCTGTCGGCGACCTCACGGTCTACTACTGCGTCACCATCCTCGCGGTGGTGGGCATCCACTTCCTGCTCACCCGAACGCGCAGCGGCCGCTACTTCCAGGCCGTGGGCGACAACGACCAGGGTGCCACGCTCGTCGGCCTGCCCACGCTCCAGACCAAGGTCCTCGCCTACGTGATCTGCGGCGTCATGGCCGCCGTCGCCGGCATCATCTTCGCCAGCCGTATCGGCTTCGTCACCCCGCAGTCCGGCGACGGCTACGAGATGAAGGCCATCGCGGCGTGCGTCCTGGGCGGCGTCTCGCTGCTCGGCGGCGTGGGCACGGTCCTCGGCTCCGCCATCGGTGCCGTCATCATGGCGTCGATCAGCTACCTACTCGTCTTCATGGGCTTCTCGTCCAACTACGACAACGCGATCACCGGCGTCATCCTGATCGTCATCGTCGTCGCCGACGCCCTGATCCAGCACCGCTCCATGGTCAAGAACCGGCGGGCGCGCCTCATGGCGCGCGTGTCCCAGGGCAACGCCGCGGGCGCGGGTGCCGAGAAGGGCGGTGATGCCAGGTGATCGAGAAGATCAAGGGCTTCTACGCCACGCACGGCCAGGCGAGCTGGAACACCATCCTGATCGCCCTGCTCGTCCTCGAGTTCGTGGTCTTCGGCATGGCCAACGACCGGTTCCTCCGTCCGGCGCTGCTCTTCACGAGCATCAACGACAACCTGCCCACCTTCATGCTCTCGCTCTTCGTTACGCTGATCATGGTCACCGGCGGTATCGACATCCAGGTGTCCTCCCTCGTGGGCCTCACGTCGATCACGATCGGCGTCGCCTGGCAGGACTTCGGCCTGCCGATCTGGGGCGCCGTGGGCCTCGCCTTCGTGCTCGTGACCCTGTGCGGCGCGCTCTCGGGGTTCCTGATCGCGTACTGCCGGGTGCAGGCGATGGTCGTCACGCTGGGCGGCAGCTTCCTGTTCTCGGGCATGGCCCTGCTCGTCTCGACGCTCTCCAAGACCGAGAGCTACCTCGGCATCAGCGGCTTCCCGGAGGACTTCCGCTTCGTCGGCACCTATGACGTGGGTGGCGTCGTTCCCATCCAGATCTTCATCTACGCGCTCATGCTCGTGGTCGCGTTCATCCTGCTCCACAAGACCAAGTACGGACGCAGGATCTTCCTCACGGGCGTGAACCAGAGCGCGGCCGAGTACTCCGGCATCAACACCCGCCGCGTGATCATGTCCACCTACATCCTGTCCGCCGTCGCCGCGGCGATCGCCGGCACGGTGACCACCGCCTACCTCGGCACGTCTCGCTCCGACCTCGGCGGCGACCTCACGATGGACATCATCACCGCCGTCGTCCTCGGCGGCACGATCTCCACGGGCGGCAAGGGCTCGATCGTCGGCACGGCGCTCGCGTCGTTCCTGATCGCGTTCCTGCGCTTCGGCCTGCCCCTGTGCTTCAAGATCAGCACCCAGTACCTGGACATCCCCGTCGGAATCCTGCTGGTGGCCGTCATCGTCGGTCGCTCCGCAGCCGGCGTGGGCGGGTTCGGACCCTGGCTTCGGTCGCTGCTTCCGGGGAAGGGCAGCGATAAGGAACGTTCGGTGAGCACGTAAGGGAAGTACGTTAGCAAGGCACGTAAGAAGGAGGAAGCACCATGAAAGAGATGACTCGTCGCAACTTCCTGAAGGTCGCCGGCGTCGGCGCGACCGTCGCGGGCCTCGGGCTCGTCGGCTGCGGCGGCGGTGGCGGGGATGCCGAGGAGCCCGCTGGTGACGACGCTGCCGAGGGCGGCTCCGTCGAGGGCCTGACCGTTGCCTTCATCCCCAAGGTCACCGGCAACGCGTTCTTCGAGTCCGCCAACGACGGCGCCCAGGAGTACGCCGGCAAGTGGGGCATGACGGTCGACTACATCGGCGACGCCGAGGCCTCCGTCACCGCGCAGGTCTCCGTCATCAACCAGGCTGTCGCCAACGGCGCTGACGCCATCTGCATCTCCACCGTCGACGCCTCCGGCGTCTCCGACGCCCTCAAGGAGGCCGCGGCCGCCGGCGTCGTCGTCGCCACGTGGGACTCCGACGCCAACCCCGAGGACCGCACCCTCATGGTCTCCCAGGGCACGCCCGACATCCTCGCCGACATGCTGATCGAGATGTCCGTCGCCGGCCTCGAGCAGCGCGGCATCGACCCGGCCAACGACCCGCTCACCTACGTCTGGCACTACTCCCAGGCCACCGTCACCGACCAGAACTCCTGGTACGAGGCCGCTCAGGCCAAGATCGCGGAGCAGTATCCCAACTGGGAGAACGTCCACGAGAACTACTACTCCAACCAGGACGCCGAGCTCGCCATCACGACCGGCGAGGCCATCCTCGACGCCTTCCCTGAGATCGACCTGATCATCTGCAACGACTCCACCGCTCTCCCCGGCCAGCTCCAGGCCGCCGAGAACCGTGGCCTCACGCAGGACGACATCACGATCACCGGCTTCGCCTCCCCGCAGTCCGTCAAGGCCTACTGCGAGAACGGCACCATCTACAACTGGGGTCTGTGGGACTGCGCCGTCCAGGGCGCCATGGGCTGCTACTGCGCCGCCTACATCGCCGCTGGCAACACGGTCAAGGTCGGCGACACCATCTCCATCCCGGAGATCGGCGACGTCACCGTCGAGGCCAACGACTCCATCGCCGAGGGCGTCGAGACGGCTGAGGAGAACAACGGCGTCGTGCTGCTCCCCGAGCGCCTGATCTTCACCTCGGAGAACATGAACGACTACAACTTCTGAGTCGCTTCTCCTTTCCCGCGCCGGCGGCAGCTCCCCGTGGAGCCGCCGGCGCGGGTCGCGGGGCGTCGCGTCGTGTGCGGAGAGGTCGGGCCCCTTCCGGGCGCCGGGACGAGCCCGACCCCTCCTTACAGGACAAGAGAAAGGACAGACATGGCAGATCTCGATGGCGTCAAGGTTGCGAAGGACTACCACGTTGAAACCCCCTTCGCCAACTGCGAGGGCTTCTACGTCAAGGGCGCCAACAGCCTTGACTGGGGCATGAAGAAGCACCTGTCGAACATCTTCGACCCCAAGAGCGGCAACACCGTCATGTTCGCCTTCGACCACGGCTACTTCATGGGCTCCACGGCCGGCCTGGAGCGCCTGGACCTGCTGCTTCCGCAGCTCACGCCGTACGTCGACTGCTTCATGGGCACGCGCGGCGCCATCCGCTCCTGCGTCCCGCCCGAGATCACCAAGTCCGTCGCCCTGCGCTGCTCCTCCGGCTCCTCCATGCTCCAGGACGACCTCTCCCACGAGGTCATCTCCGTCGACATCGAGGAGGCGATCCGCATGAACGCGGACTGCATGGCCGCCCAGGTCTTCATCGGCGCCGACGGCCAGCTCGAGAGCATCGACAACATCAGCTACCTCGTCAACGCCGGCTTCCGCTACTCCATCCCCACCCTCGGCGTCTGCGCCGTGGGCAAGGACATGGAGCGCACGGCCCGCTACTTCAAGCTCGCCACCCGCATCATCGCCGAGATGGGCGTCCAGATCGTGAAGACCTACGACTGCGAGGACTTCGAGGAGGTCGTGGCTGCCTGCCCCGTGCCCATCGTCGTCGCCGGCGGCAAGAAGCTCCCCGAGCGCGACGCGCTCGCCATGGCCTACGACGTCATGCGCAAGGGTGCGCGCGGCGTCGACATGGGCCGCAACATCTTCCAGAGCACGCACCCGCTCGAGATGGCGCAGGCCGTCCGCAAGATCGTGCACGAGGGCGCCACGGACGCCGAGGCCTGGGAGTTCTTCCAGGACATGACGCACTAGCCCAACCTCAGGTTTCCTGAGCCGGGATAGCCCGGCTCAAGCCCCCTCCCCCAGCGCCCGGGTCGCCCCCCGCGACCCGGGCGCTCGTCTTTCTCGCCCCGCGGTTAAAACGACCGGCTCGTCCCCGTTCTTCTCGCCGCGCGGGTTAGAAATTCCGGCGCGTCCCCGTCCGGGCCGCCGCGCGGGTTAGAAATACGGGCGCGTCCCCGTCCGCCGAGCCGTTTCGAGGGGGACGGGCCGCAGTTTCTAACCCAGGCGGCCCCGGCAGGGGGGG
>JAUNEG010000031.1 GCA_030525685.1 Atopobiaceae bacterium
CGTTTCGAGGGGGACGGGCCGCAGTTTCTAACCCAGGCGGCCCCGGCAGGGGGGGGGGGACGAGCGCGATTTCCTAACCCGGGCGAGAAGGACGCCCGCCCGCTACCCCAGCGTGACGATCTCGGCGTCCACCACCTGGCCGTCGTCGACGTAGATCCGCCCCATGCTCGGCCGCGACCGGCGCGGGTAGGTGGGGCTGCCGGGGTTCATCACCAGCGCCCCCGTCCACTCGTCGCGCTCGATGACCGGCGTGTGCGTGTGGCCGAAGATCGCGATGTCGCACATCTGCAGATTGAGGCGTCGCCGGTAGTGGGCGAGCTGCCACTTGAGGTCGCCGCCGACGAACACCACCCGGTCCCTCACCATGGGGCCGTAGTCATACGCCCAGTCGTTGTTGCCGAGGCACAGCCTCACCGGCGCGATGGTCTCGAGCGTGCGAAGGTCGGAGGGCGAGCAGATGTCGCCGGCGTGCACGATGACGTCCGCGCCCGCAAGCTCGTTCAGGAGCTCCGGGGCGAGAAACCCGTGCGTATCGGAGATGACGTCGAAGCGCTTGACGGCCAACGCGCGCCCCTAGAGGCCGAGCGCGCGCTTGAGCGCGACCACGCGACGGCGGGAGACGGAGATCTTCTTCCCCTCGATGCCGTTGACGCCCAGCTGGAGGATGCCGGAGGAGATGACCTCGACGTCCTCGACGTACTCGAGGTTCACGATGTAGCCGCGGTGGACGCGGAAGAAGCCGTGCGGGGCGAGCTTCTGCTCGAGCTTGGCCAGCGAGATTGTGGAGAGGAACCGGTCCGTGTCGGTGTAGATGCAGGAGTAGTCGTCCTTGGCCTCGATGTAGCGGATCTGGTCGATGGGGACGAGCACCTTGCGCCCGCTCTTGACCACGGGGATGCGCTCCACGGAGGAGTGGCTCTGCTGCTGCGGCTTGACGCGGGCCTGGACCTTGTCGAGCGCCTGGCCCAGGCGCTCTGGGTCCACGGGCTTCATCAGGTAGTCGATGGCATCGACCTCGAACGCCTCGAGGGCGTACTCGCTGTAGGCCGTGACAAAGACGACGGCAGGCGGGTTCTTCAGGCGGTGAAGGGCCTCGGCGAGCTGCATGCCGGAGGTCTTGGGCATCTGGACGTCCAGGAACATGACGTCGGACTTGGCCTCCATCAGCTTCTCCACCGCCTCGCGGGCGCTGGAGGCCTCGGCGATGGACTCAACGCGACCCGTCTCCTCGAGCAGGTAGCGCAGCTCGGAGCGTGCGGGGGCCTCGTCGTCAACAATCATCGCGCGCATGTGCAGATCCCTTCGTGTCCTTCTCGCCTGCCGGAGCGGCGGTCCTCCCGTCGTCCGGCAGGGTCTATCTTACTCGCCCTTGCGCCTCAGCTCCACGAGCCTCAACCGCGCACCCGCAAGACGCAGGGTGACGCAGGTGCCCTCGCCCGGCCTGGACACAATCTCCACGCCGGAGCCGACGCCATAGAAGCGCTCGATGCGCTCGGCGACGTTGCGCAGGGCCATGCCCGTCCCCTGGGAGGACGAGGACGGCCCGGCGTCCCGGGCCGACGCGAGCAGTCGGTCGGCGACCGCCTTGTCCATCCCGAGCCCGTTGTCGGCGACGGCAATAAGGATATCATCTCCGTCGGTCGCCACCTGCACGTCAATCGAGAGCGCGCCATCGTCGCGCATGGCGTGGCGCACGGCGTTCTCCACGATGGGCTGCACGAGGAACGACGGGACGGGAAGCTCGCCGCAGCCCTCCTCCGCGTGCTCGGTCTCGACGATGCGGTCCTCGCCGAAGCGGGCCTTCTCGATCTTGAGGTAGCGACGCGTCTGCTCGAGCTCCTGCGAGAGCGGGATGAGCGTCTTCTCGGAGCTCTCGAGCGTGCGGCGGTAGAAGGTCGAGAACTCGCGGAGCAGGTCGCGTGCCCTGGTGGGGTTGGTCCGCGTGAACGAGGCGATGGTGTTGAGCGTGTTGAAGAGGAAGTGCGGGTTGATCTGGGCCTGGAGCGCCTTGACCTCGGCCCGCGCCGTGAGCTCGGCCTGGCGGTCGAGCTCGATGGAGGAGAGCTGCGTGGAGAGCAGCGACCCCAGGCCCTCGGCGATGGCGAGCTGCGTACGGTCGATGTCGAGGTCGCGACGGTAATAGAGCTTGATCGTGCCCACGGCGCGGTCCTGCACGAGCAGGGGCACGATGATGCCAAAGGAGTGGCCGGCACGGCGGTTGCCGATCGAGAAGCGCCGTACGTCCTGGCTCTCCTGGTCGACCGACACGAACGTCTCCATGCGCCGGCTCTCCAGGACCTCGAGCGTGGGCTTGGCGTTCTTGGTCCCGGGGACGAACGGGGTGTCGAGGGCGCCCTCAAGCGCGAGCACCGTCTCGGTGTCGGTGATGGCGATGCCCACGGCGCTCGTCTCCGGCAGCAGCAGCGCGCAGATGGCGCGGGCATTCTCCTCGGTAAGGCCGCCGTGGAGGTGCGAGAGCGTGCCCGTGGCCACGCGCAGCGTGCGCTCGGTCGCCTCGGAGCGCGTGTCGTCCGGCGACAGGTTGATGGCCCCTCCCAGCACGATGACGGCCGCGAAGCCGCAGCCCGCCAGCATCGCCGCGGCGAGAAGACCGTCGTTCACGCTGTAGACGAGCGCCATCGCGAGCACGAGCGCAAACACCGCGAGGGACCCGCCGGCCAGCCAGCCGGAGAGTCGGGCACTTGGCCTCGCCATCACCCACCTCCCTGCATCGGGAAGGCCCCCGTGTCGCCGAGCGGGTCTGCGGCCGGGGCGGGCGCGGGCGCGGGATGCGCCACCTCGCCGGTGCGCAGGATCGCGGAGGCTATCACGCGGTCGTCCCACAGCGCGGACACGATCGAGGGCCACATCATGGCGAACGAGAGGTAGCGCGAGCAGGCGGCGCGCGCGAACTTGTCCGCGTCATGCCGGCCCTTCGTGAGGATGCGCAGGTAGGCAAGGCGGTCCGGCCCCGTCAGCAGACGGCGCAGCGCCGTGCGGAACACACGGCGGCGGACGTCCGACGAGAGCCAGGGCGCCGGGTAGGGCATGAGGGACTCGAGGGTAATGGTGCGCAGGTCGCGGCGGGCGTTCATGGCGCCGAGCTTACGGTACTCGTAGAGCCAGCGGTGAACGTCCTGCATGAACAGCGACGGCGCGCCCGCCAACTCCTCGGGCGGGCGGGCCTGGACGTACCACTCGTTGTCAAACCACACGTCCATGCCATTCGCGCGCAGGTCGAGGACGTAGTCGAGGTCCTCGCCGCGCGTGATGTAGGGGTCGAAGGGCACCTTCGAGAAGGCTGCGGCGTGCAGTGCGCAGCACCCTCCGCAGAGGTGGTTCGAGCGCGTGATGCGAGAGGCCGACGTCTGCGCGTGCTCCATGACGAGGTTGAAGTCCGCGGCCTTGGACCAGTACTTCTCGCTCCACGCCTCGGACGGCTCCGCGTAGGGGCTGCCGAGGGCATCCACGAAGAAGCCGCTCTTGGCCAGCACCTGCAGGTTCTGGCGCGTGAGCGAGCCCAGGCCCCACACGGCCCTGGTGAGGAACTCCTCGTCCAGGGCGACCTTGTCGTCGTCGAGAAACACCACCACGTCGTGGCCCAGCACGGCGGCCACCGCCAGACCCATGTTCCGGATGGCGCCGTAGCCGCGCAGCGAGACCGTCTCGCCCGTCACGTGGTGCGCCAGCCTGCCGACGGCGCGCTCGACGTGCGCCGCCTCCTGGGAGCCGACGATGAGGGGGTTGAGGTCGGCGTGGGCGCGGCAGATGGAGCTCACCCGGGCGCGGGCGGACTCCTCGCAGCTCTTGGGCGCCACCACGAGCACGATCACGCGCAGGACGCCGCTCACCCTCTCCAGCGAGCTCAGGCAGTTCTCGAGCTCGGGCAGGGGCTTGTCGATGGGCGTGGTGTAGTCATAGACGCCGCGCTCGCCGAGGGCACCGGGCCTGACGATCCGGTCCCAGTGGGTGGGGATGACGACGACGGGATTCAAGCACTAGCCCCTCTCGGTGCGCCCGGCGTCGTCCTGCGCGAGGGCGCGCGGCAGCGTGGTGCGGCCGAGCGCCCGGAACAGCGGCAGCCCCAGCGCATAGACGACCACGGCCTCGCCGATTCCGGTGGCGAGGAGGCCGAAGGCGTACATCGCGGGGTAGGCGCCGTCGAGGGCGATGTCGGTGAACGGGATGACGTAGAAGCCAATGCCCTGCAGCATGAGCGGCAGGTAGGCGGGGACGATGATCGCGTTGGCGATCACCGGGCCGAGAAGCGCGAGCGCCGGTCGGCGGCGGTTGCGCCACGTGAGCCAGGCGCCGAGCGCCGTCGCCAGCGTGCCGAAGACGACGTCGAGCATGCCGAGCATGCCCGTGCCGGAGAGCACGATGTTGGCGAGGTTGGCGATCGCGCAGCCCAGCGCGAGCCCGGGCACGGCGTCCGAGGTAAGCAGCGCCAGCGCGCACACCGCCTCCGAGACGCGGAACTGCACCGGGCCCCAGGCGAGGCTGCCGAGGAACAGCAGGGCGACGAGCGTGAGGGCGGCGTAGACGGCGGCGATCATGCCCACGCGTGCCACGCGGCGGGCGTGGGCGACGGACGGGTCGGTCGGGTGCGTGAGGGTGTTGTGCTGCTCCATGGTTCTCTCTTCTCTTTCGGAGGGCTTTGCTGGATGCCCGCGCGCGGGCATGACGAACCCACGACGAGCGGGATCCCGGTGGAAAGCACTCCAAAAGAAGCATCCCCGTGGGCACGACAGAACTGATACTAGCAGAGTTGTACCCCGTGGTCGCAACGTGGGGCGCCGCTGCGGGGCGCTATAGTGGTGCTGCTACCCGACGCTCGCAGAAGGAGACCCATGAAGCCGCGTGTGAGACTCGCCCGCCTTGCCGGCGCGCTCGCCCACTGGGGCACGGTGCACCTCGCGCACAAGGGGGGCGGCAACATCCCCGGCGCCGTCGCGCTGCGGGTCGACCCGAGCGTCGTGGGCGAGCTCTCGCGCGGGCTCTCCCCGCGCGTGGTGGTGACCGGCACCAACGGCAAGACGACCACCACCGGCCTTCTCGCCGACGCGCTCGCCTCGGGCGGCGCCGACGTTGTCTGCAACCGGGCGGGCAACAACATGGAGTCCGGCATCGCCGCGGCACTCGTCATGGCGGGCGAGAAGGACGGCGCGCGGGCGGGCTGCTTCGAGTGCGACGAGCTCTACACCGTCCGCGTGCTCCCCGCGATGCGCCCGGGGGCGCTCGTGCTGCTCAACCTCTTCCGCGACCAGCTGGACCGCTACGGCGAGATCGACCACACTCAGGACGTGATCGCCGAGGCCCTGCGCCGCTCGCCCGAGACGGCGCTCGTGTTCAACGCCGACGACCCGCTGTGCGCCGCGATCGCCGACCGCGTGGACAACGCCGGGCTGCCCTTCGGCATCGACGAGCCCACGGACCTGGAGGCGGACCGCATCTCCGACAGCCGCTTCTGCGCGCGCTGCAACACGGGGCTGGAGTACGAGTACGTGCACTACGGCCAGCTGGGCTCCTACCGCTGCCCGGAGTGCGGCTGGGGGCGCCCGAGACTCGCCTTCGCAGCCGTCAACTTGCGGCTGACCTGCGGTGGGTTTGAGTTCGACGTGGAGGACCGCCGCGGCGCCGAGGTGGTGCGCCACCACGTGCGCACGCGCTACAGCGGCCTCTACATGGTCTACAACGTGATGGCGGCGCTGGCCGGCTGCCTTGCCGCCGGCGGGGACGCCGCGCGCTTCCAGGAGGTACTCGACTCCTACGAGCCCGCCAGCGGGCGCGGCAAGGTCTTCTCGCTCGGCGATGGACGCGAGGTCGCCTCCAACCTGGCGAAGAACCCCACGGGCTTCAACCGCATGATCCAGCAGGTGCGCTCCGAGGACGGTCGCTGCCTCGCGCTCTTCCTGAACGACAACGACGCGGACGGCCATGACGTCTCCTGGATCTGGGACATCGACCTCGAGCGCCTGCGCGGCCTCTCCGACCTGCGACTGGTTTGCGTGGGCGGCACCCGGCGCGAGGACATGGCGGTGCGCGTGAAGTACGCCGAGCTGGGTGCGCCGATCGTGCTCGTGAACGGTATCGAGGACGCCCTGGGGCTGCTGCCCGCGGGCGAGAAGCTCCACGCGATCGCCAACTACACCGCCTTCCCGCCCGTGGTCGCCGACCTCGAGCGCCTCTGTAAACTGGGGACAGTCCCCGATTTACATACCCCGCCCGCGGCGGCGGCCGAAAGCGCTCGCCCGACGCCCGTAGCCCTCGACCGGCCGCTGCGCGTCGTGTACCTCTACCCCGACGCCCTCAACCTCTACGGCGACGGCGGCAACATCGCCTCGCTCTCCAAGCGCTGCGCCTGGCGCGGCATCCCCTGCCAGGTCGACCAGGTCCTCATGGGGCAGGAGCTCGACCTGTCCGACGCCGACGTCGTCCTGCTCGGCGGCGGCGCCGACCGCGACCAGCTGGCAGTGTGCCACGAGCTCCAGGGCCAGCGCGAGAAGCTCGCCGCCTACGTCGCCGACGGCGGGGCACTTCTCGCCATCTGCGGCGGCTACCAGCTGCTCGGCCACTCCTACATGATGGGCGAGAAGCAGGTCGAGGGCCTGCACATTCTGGACCTGGAGACCGTCGCCGGCGAGACCCGCCTGATCGGGAACGTCGCCATCGAGTCCCCCGTGTGCGACGCCCCGGTCGTCGGATTCGAGAACCACGCGGGCCGGACGCTCCTGGGCGCGGGCGAGAAACCCCTCGGGCGCGCGCTGGTCGCCGGCACCGGCAACAACGGCGAGGACGGCGGCGAGGGCGTGCTGCACGACGGCGTCGTGGGCACGTACCTGCACGGCCCGATCTTGCCCAAGAACCCCGGCGTCACGGACTGGCTAATCGCGCGGGCGCTCGAGCGCCGCGGCGCCGACGTCACGCTCGCGCCGCTCGACGACGCGCTGGAGACGGCCGCACACGACGTCGCGCTGCGCATCGCAACGCGCGGGTAGCGGCCGCGACCGCCACGTTCTTCTCGCCCGCCGCACGACGCGTCTTGCGCACGTCCGTGCTTAAGAAACTGGGGTAGTTGTAGGTCCGGCCCGCCACAGCGCTTAGGAATCTGAGGTAGTTGTAGGCCGCGGAACCCCCACGCGGCGGCGAGAAGAACAATGCGTCGGCAAAATGCCTGTTGGCGACGAATCGTCGGTTCTTCTCGACGCCTTGGCACAACGGGAAAGGTACAACCACCCCGAATTCCTAAGCCAAGTTCGACGGCGGACCTACAACAAGCCCGAAATGCTAAGCAGGACGGCGCTCGGAGCGAGCCCGGGTCGTGGGTACGCCGCCCGGCGAGAGGAACGGCGGGACGGCCTCGGGCATCTTGATGGCGATGCGGTGCTCCTGGCAGAACTTCATGATACGCACCGCGACGAGCGGGATGATAAGCGCGGTGAAGAGGCCGGGGCCGCCGAGCCAGGTGGTGTTGAGCGCGCTCGTGGTGGAGCCGTCCTCGAGCGTCACCACGCCGGAGGCGAGGTTGGACGTCATGCCGCTGCTGATGGCGTTCAGGGCCTTGTTGGACTGGAGCTTGCCGCCCCAGGCCTGCAGCTTCTGCATGAACGCGGACTCATACAGCTTCTCGAACGCTGCCATGTGAGACCTCCTTGTGATGTCCGTCCGGGCTATTCGCCCAGGAGCTGATTGATGAGCTTGAAGATGTTGGGGCAGTTGGCCATGACGTAGTCGGCAGGCGGGATGACCGCGGTTGGCAGGCCGCTGCCCGTGGCGACGTTGTCGCGCTGGTAGGACATCTGCGGCCCGAGAAGGATGCAGTCGTAGTGGTCGCACATCTTCTTGTAGGTGTTCACGCTCGTCTCGGCGATCTCGAAGGTCGGCGGATATGCGCGTGCGGGACACGAACAGCACGGAGGACAGGTCGTCGATGGTGACCCAGCCACCTCGGGAGAGAAGGTCGTGGAAGTCGACAAGCACCTCGCGCCGCAGCTCCGCGACATAGCCCGCGACGGGACGGCGGAACTCGATCCGCCCGAGTCCGTCGGCAAGGCGGTTGGCCCGCGCGATGCGCGCGCGCAGCGTACGCGGCCGCACGCCCAGGTGGGCGCCAAGCTCGTCGATGCCCACGCCCTCGTGGTCGAGGACGTACTTCATGAGTTTCTGTGCATTTGTCACCGTATGCGCCTCCACATCCAAGCATATGGGAGCGCACACAGGGCCTCCATATCCTGCGATGCCGCCGCCGCGGCAGGCAGCTTAAGAATTCGGGGTAGTTGCACCTCCGACCCGCCGCGACGCTTAAGAACTTGGGGTAGTTGTAGGGCGCGAGACCCTCATGCGGCGGCGAGAAGAACCTCGCGCTGGCAAAACCGCAGGTAGTCGCAATCCAATGGTTCTTCTCGCCGTATCGTGGCCACCGAGAGGATGCAACTATCCCAGATTCGTAAGCGAAATACGACAGCCATCCTGCAACCACCCTGGATTCCTAAGCAGCGTGATGCATGAGGCGAGCTCGGGGCCTGTGGCGCCCTCCTTCGAGACACAAAGCGGCCCCCGGCACGATGCCGGGGGCCGCAGCTTACGCGATCAGCTCAGGAGAGGAGCTTACGCCTCGGCGTAGAGGTCCTTGAGCTTGAGCAGGTGCGCGTAGCGAGCCATGGCGGCCTCCTCGTTCTGGGCGAAGAGCTCCTTGGCGCGCTCGGGGAAGGAGCGGGTGAGCGAGGTGTAGCGAGCCTCGTTCATGAGGAAGTCCTGGTACCCGCCAGCCGGCTCCTTGGAGTCGAGCGTGAACTTCTTGCCGGTCGGGGCGGCCGGGTTGAAGCGGAAGAGGTTCCAGTAGCCGCACTCCACAGCCTTCTTCATCTCCATCTGGCAGTTCTGCATGCCGCCACCCTTGATGGAGTGCATCTCGCACGGGCTGTAGCCGATGATCAGCGACGGGCCGTCGTAGGACACGGCCTCGTGGATGGCCTTGAGCGTCTGGTTCATGTTGGCGCCCATGGCGACCTGGGCCACGTAGACGTAGCCGTAGGACATGGCGATCTCGGCGAGGCTCTTCTTCTTGGTCACCTTGCCGGAGGCGGCGAACTGGGCCACCTGGCCGATGTTGGAGGCCTTGGAGGCCTGGCCGCCGGTGTTGGAGTAGACCTCGGTGTCAAAGACGAAGACGTTCACGTTGTTGCCGGAGGCGAGGACGTGATCGAGGCCGCCGAAGCCGATGTCGTACGCCCAGCCGTCGCCGCCGAAGATCCAGAAGGCCTTCTTGGTGAGGTAGGCCTTGTCGGCGAGGACCGCCTTGGCCGTCTCGCAGTCGCTCTTCTCGAGCTCGGCGATGTAGGCGGCGGCAGCGGTCTTGCTGCCCTCGGTGTCCTTGCGGTTCTCGAGCCAGGCGGTCGCAGCCTCCTTCAGGGCGTCGGAAGCCTTGTCGCACTGGAGGATCTTCTCGGTCTCGGTGACGAGCTTCTCCTGGACGGCGTCGTAGCCAAGGGCGAGACCCAGGCCGTGCTCGGCGTTGTCCTCGAAGAGCGAGTTGTTCCACGCCGGGCCGTGGCCGCAGGCGTTGACGTTGAACGGCGACGTGGCGGCCGGGTTGCCCCAGATCGAGGAGCAGCCGGTGGCGTTGGAGATGAACATGCGGTCACCGCAGACCTGCGTGACGAGGCGCGCGTAGGCGGTCTCGGCGCAGCCGGCGCAGGAGCCGGAGAACTCGAGGTAGGGCTTGGCGTACTGGCTGGCCTTGACGTTGGCGCCCACGAGCTCGGTCTTCTCGGAAACCTTGTTCACCGCGTAGTCCCACACCGGAGCCTGGTCGAGCTCGGACTCCTGCGGAGCCATGGTGAGGGCGCCCTTCGGGCAGACCTTGGCGCAGTTGGTGCAGCCCATGCAGTCGAGCGGGCTGATGGCCATGGTGAAGGTGTAGCCGGTGCCCTTGGGGATGGTGAGGTCGAGGCGGCGCATGTTCTCAGGAGCGGCAGTCTGCTCCTCGGCGTTCATCACGATCGGGCGGATCGTGGCGTGCGGGCACACGAACGAGCACTGGTTGCACTGGATGCACTTGGTCTCGTCCCAGTGCGGCACCATGACGGCGACGCCGCGCTTCTCGTACTGAGAGGCGCCGAGCTCCCACTGGCCGTCGGCGACGTCGACGAACTTGGAGACGGGCAGCGAGTCGCCGTCCATGCGGTTGATGGGCTCCATGAGCTCGCGGACCTGCTTGACGATGGCCTCGCGACCCTCAAGGGTGAGCTCGACCTTCTCGTCCTCGGCGTTGGCCCAGTCGGCGGGCACCTCGAACTTGCGGTAGGCGGTGGCGCCGGCGTCGATGGCCTTCCAGTTGGCCTCGACGATGCTCTGGCCCTTCTTGGCGTAGGACTTCTCGGCGGCGTCCTTCATGTACTGGATGGCGTCCTCGGCGGGAAGGACCTGCGCCAGCGAGAAGAACGCGGACTGCAGCACCGTGTTGGTGCGCTTGCCCATGCCGACCTTCTCGGCGAGGTCGATGGCGTCGATCAGGTAGACGTTGATGTTGTTCTTGGCGATGTAGCGCTTGGCCACGGCCGGCAGGTGGGAGGCGAACTCCTCGTCGGACCACTGGCAGTTCACCAGGAACGTGCCGCCCGGCTTGACGTCGCGGACCATCGGGAAGCCCTTGATGATGTAGGACGGGTTGTGGCAGGCGACGAAGTTGGCCTTGTTGATGTAGTACGGCGAGCGGATCGGGGAGTCACCGAAGCGCAGGTGCGAGATCGTGACGCCGCCGGTCTTCTTGGAGTCGTACTGGAAGTAGGCCTGGACGTACTTGTCGGTGTGGTCGCCGATGATCTTGATCGAGTTCTTGTTGGCGCCGACGGTGCCGTCGCCGCCGAGGCCCCAGAACTTGCACTCGATCGTGGACGGGTCCGCCGTGTTGGGGGCGTCCGGGTCCATGGGGAGGGAGAGGTTGGTGACGTCGTCCACGATGCCAATGGTGAACTCGCGGGCGGGGGCGTCCTTCTCGAGCTCCTTGTAGACGGCAAATGCTGCCGCGGGCGGCTCGTCCTTGGAGCCGAGGCCGTAGCGGCCGCCCACGACGGTGATACCGTCCTTGCCGGCCTCGAAGAGCGACGTGATGACGTCCTGGTAGAGGGGCTCGCCGATGGAGCCGGGCTCCTTGGTGCGGTCGAGCACGGCGATCTTCTTGACGGTGGCGGGCAGCGCGGCCACGAAGTCCTCGACGGACCACGGGCGGTACAGGCGGACCTTCACGAGGCCGACCTTCTCGCCGTGGGCGTTCAGGTAGTCGATGACCTCCTCGAGCGTGTCGCAGAAGGAGCCCATGCAGACGACCACGCGGTCGGCGTCATCGGCGCCGTAGTAGTCGAAGAGGTGATAGCTCGTGCCGAGCTTCTCGTTGATCTTGTCCATGTAGGCCTGGACCACGGCGGGCAGCGCGTCGTAGGCCTTGTTGCAGGCCTCGCGGTGCTGGAAGAAGATGTCACCGTTCTCGTGGGAGCCGCGGGCGTGCGGGTGCTCGGGGTTCAGGGCGTGGTCGCGGAACGCCTGGACGGCGTCCATGTCGAGCATGTCCTTGAGGTCGTCGAAGTCCCAGACCGCGACCTTCTGGATCTCGTGCGAGGTGCGGAAGCCGTCGAAGAAGTTCAGGAACGGCACCTTGCCCT
>JAUNEG010000032.1 GCA_030525685.1 Atopobiaceae bacterium
GTTGATGACGCCGATGGCCATCTCGTCGGCGATGATGCCGGCGATGGTCTCCACGGAGGTGTCGCCAGGGACGGCGATCATATCCAGGCCCACGGAGCACACGCAGGTCATGGCCTCGAGCTTCTCCAGGCTGAGCGCGCCGTCGACGGCCGCGCGGATCATGCCCGCGTCCTCGGAGACGGGGATGAAGGCGCCCGAGAGGCCGCCCACGCTGGATGACGCCATGACGCCGCCCTTCTTGACGGCGTCGTTCAAAAGCGCGAGCGCGCAGGTGGTGCCGGGGCCGCCGCACTCGCCCACGCCGATGATCTCCAGGATCTTGGCCACGGAGTCGCCGGCCGCCGGCGTCGGCGCGAGCGACAGGTCCACGATGCCCTTCTCCACGCCCAGGCGGCGGCTGGCCTCGCGGCTCATGAGCTCGCCGGCGCGCGTGATCTTGAACGCGGTCTGCTTGATCTTCTCGGCCACGTCCATGAGGCCTGCGGACGCGGGGAGCTGCGCCAGCGCGGCGGCCATGACGCCGGGGCCGGAGACGCCGACGTTGATCACGGCGTCGGCCTCGCCGGAGCCGTGCACCGCGCCCGCCATGAACGGCGAGTCCTCCACCATGTTGGCAAACACGACGAACTTGGCGGCGCCGTAGCAGTCGATGTCCTCGGTGCGGCGCGCGCACTCGAGGATGGTCTCGGCCGAGAGCAGCACGGCGTCCATGTTGATGCCGGCGCGCGTCGAGGCGATGTTGAGCGAGGAGCAGACGCGCTCGGTGGTGGCCAGCGCCTCGGGGACGCTCGCGATGAGCTTGCGGTCCGTGGCACCCATGCCCTTCTGCACGAGCGCGGAGAAGCCGCCCATGAAGTCGATGCCCAGGGACTCGGCCGCGCGGTCCATGGCGTGCGCGAGCGGGGAGAGGTCCTCGTCGGGGCAGCCGGCCGCAATCTGCGCGATCGGCGTCACCGAGACGCGCTTGTTGGCGATGGGGATGCCGAACTCGGCCTCCAGGTCCTCAGCCGTCTCCACGAGGCGCTCGGCCGTATGCGTGATGCGGTCGTAGACCTTGTCGCACATGCGACCCATGTCCTCGTCGGCGCAGCCCGCGAGTGAGATGCCCATCGTGATGGTTCGAAGGTCGAGGTTCTGCTCGGAGACCATGGAGAGGGTCTCGGCGACTTCCTGCGGGGTGATGTCCACGTTGGGCCTTTCGTCGTGCGGCGTGCCGTTGCGGGACCATTATACGGGCCCCGGAGGGTTTGGGTTCGGTTTGAGGGGTTCTGGCGAGTATAAAAACGAACCGCAAACCTATGAGCTGTGCTTATGTGATTTCTAACGAAGCCGGGCGAACCCAAACCCGAATCGGGTTTGGGTTCGAAAAACGGGACGAAGGCCCGTGTCTCATACCGACCCATCAATCTGAGCTGCAGACATATAAGTCGCAATCGATCACAAGCCGAAGTCTCGAACCCAAACCCGTTTCACGCCGCGGAGGGACGGCGGGAAGGGTGGGCCCCGGGGCGCAATGCGGTAGGCTCTGTCTCGGACAACCCCCGAGCGAGGAGGCTTCGTGGCCGAGGAGGACCAGGGTCCCGTCGTCGCGTTCTTTGACGTGGACGGCACGCTGACCAGCAGGGAGTTCAACGACGGTCTGCATGTCGTGCCCGCCGCGGGCGTGCAGGAGGCGATACGAGCCTTCGTCGCCGCCGGCAACGTGGCCGTGGTCATGGGCAACGCGCGCGAGAACGTCAAGGCCCACGCAGACTACGTCACCGACGACGTCCGCGACGACGGCGTCGTCACCGCCCTGAGCCACTTCGGCCTGATCTAGCCGAGAAAACGCAGCTGCCGGGCGAGCGGGCAAGTGCCGCCGCGAGTTCTCGGCCCGTTCTCGGCCAAGCTGTCTGAGCGCCGGGGCCTGCTCGCCCGCTCGGCAGCGGTGGGTTACGACTGCTTCAGCATCGGCGTGAGAGGCCCCTGCGCGAGCACGGTCACGCGGTGCGTCGCGCGCGAGAGCGTCGTGTAGAGGCGCCTGCGCGCGAGCGGCGTGTCGGGGTAGACCTCCGCCTGCGCGTCGGGGACGATGACGTGGTCGAACTCAAGTCCCTTTGCCACGCGCAGGGGCAGCAGCACTACGCCCTCCGCGGGCAGCGACATCCCGCCGCGGATCACCCTCACCGCGTCGCCCAGCTGCTTGGCGAGCCAGCTCGCGCGCGCGTCGCTCTCGGCCACCACGGCCGTGAGGCCCTCGCCCGACTCGGCGACCGCCGCGCGCAGCGCCTCGAGATAGGCGTCCCGATCGTCAAAGGAGCGGATCACGGGCGCGACGCCCTCGCGCTGCACCGAGGTGAGGCGTCGGCGCTCGTCCGGCTCCAGCAGGCGGCAGAAGAGCTCGGTGATCTCCGGCGAGGAGCGGTAGCTCGTGAGCAGGCGGCACTCGTCGACGCTGCCGTGCGTGGCGCCGAAGATCTCCGCGATGCGCGAGAACGTGGCCGTCCCCTCAAAGATTGCCTGGTGCTCGTCTCCCAGAAGCAGGAAGTGCGCGCGCGAGAAGAACCGTGCGAGCACCATGAGCTGGGCCTCGGTGTAGTCCTGGACCTCGTCGACCATGACGAAGCGCGCGTCGCGGCTTCCGATGCCCGTGAAGACGAGCCGCAGGTAGAGCCACTCGGTCGCGGAGAGCGCGCTCTGTCCCAGCAGGCGCATGCCGATGCGGTCGAAGCGCAGCCACGCGAGACGCTCGATTGCGTCGTGGGCGTCCTCGTAGAGGTGCTCCACGTAGCGCTTGGCGTAGGCGACGGTCTCGGCCTCGTCGTCCGGGGAGAGCGTCTCGCCGAAGATCTCGTACTGGCGCTCCACGTCCAGGCCGAGCATCTCCTCCTGGACCTCCTCGTTGCGGGCCATCTGCGCAAGGCGGCGGTTCAGGCGGTCGTGCAGCTCCTCCTTCACGAGCGCGGTGAAGCGCGGCCCCACGTCGAACTCCGCGAACTTCTCGACGGCGCTCCTCACCTGGCTCGCCTTGAGGAGCGTCTCATCCCCGAGGCGGATCTCGCGCAGGTCGTCCGGCTCGAGGACGAGCGTGCGCGCCGCCTCGTCCAGCCGGTGCAGGGCCTCGGGCGTCGTCGAGAGGCCGAGGTCGCGCTCGCCGGCGCCCTGCTCGGCCACGAAGGCACGCCAGGTCACGGTCCGCGGGTTGGACTCGCCCATGCTCGGCAGGACCGTGTCGATGTAGCTCTCGAAGACGTCGTTGGGCGAGAAGAGCCAGACCTGGCTCGGGTCGAGCGTCCTGCGCTCCTGGTAGAGAAGAAACGCGATGCGCTGGAGCAGCACCGACGTCTTGCCGGACCCCGCGATGCCGTTGACCAGCAGCACGGGAACGTCCTTGTGGCGCACGACCTCGTTCTGCTCGCGCTGGATCGTGGCGGTGATCGCCTGGAGCTTCTCGGTGTGGCGGCGCTTGAGGGCGCCCAGCAGCAGCGAGTCCTGGATCGCCACCGTGGTATCGAAGTAGGAGCGCAGCTCGTCGCGCACGATGTCGAACTGCCGGCGCAGCGTGAGATTCACGTTGCGCGTCTTGCCGTCCACCTGGTAGGAGGTCGGCCCCATCTCCTGGTTGTAGTAGGTTTCCGCGACGGGGGAGCGCCAGTCCACCACGAGCGGGCGGCTGCGCTCGTCGGTCATGCCGGCGGCGCCGATGTAGACGTCGCGCGGCGGCCGCCCCGGGCGCATCTCGAGCGTGACCTTCGCGAAGTACGGCTGCATGAGCAACAGCATCACGCGGCGGAGCTTGTCGACGTTGAAGTCGTGGTACTGGTTGTAGGCGTCGATGATCGAGTTGAGCGTCTCGATGGCGGCAAGGGTCTCGATCGTCTCGTCCGCACCGCCGAAGTCCAGGCGGACCTCCTCGCTCATGTCGATGAGGTCCTGCTTGGCGCCCTGGTGGTTGGACTCAAGGTCCTGCGAGATGTCGTCGCGGATCTGCAGCAGCTTGGCGTAGAGCTCGGAGAGGTGGTCCTGCTCGGCCGCAAAGATCGGGTCCTGGTCCTGCATGGCGCTCCTTCGGCGTCGAGGCACGGGAATTCGAACAATCAATGGTACGCCAACGTGCGGCCGAGCGGCACCGGTACACGGGACCGTTTTTCTCGTAAGCGCTCTGCCTGCTCAAACGCACGTATTCGCAGGTAGCTGAGACGGCAGGTCTGCCGAGAAAACCGCGCGCGTGTACCGGTGTCGCCGCTCCGGCGCGTCACTCGTCGTCCACGAAGCCGGCGCGGTAGGCCGAGAAGACCACGGCGCCCTCGTCCTGCGTGGCGTCGAGGTCCACGTCGCCCCAGATGCCGAAGTCGCGGTCGCCGTCGGAGTCGCGGAAGACCTGATGCACGTGCCAGACGTGCGACGCCCTCTCGTCCTTCTCGTCTATCGAGAAGTACGCGGCGCTGCGGGCGTCGGCGTCCAGCAGGATCTCCTCGTGCGCCTCGTAGAGGCGATCCAGCGCCTGCTGCCACACCGGCGTTCGCCAGCCCCACTCGCCGTCGAGCTTGCCGAGCTCGTCCGCGCGCCCGTGCGCCGCCAGCCGCACGCGGGCGAAGAGCGCGTTGCGCACGAGCAGCGTGAGGCCGCGCCGGTCGCGCACGACCTCGTCTGCGGCGGGCGGCGCGGCGTCGAGGCCCTCGGAGGTGCCCTCGCCGGCGGCGGCCCACTCGTCGACGAGCGAGGAGTCCACCGTGCGCACCACGAGGCCCAGCCACGCGATGATGTCGCGCAGCCGCTCGTCGCGCTTCTCGAGCGGGACCGTGCGGTCGAGCGCGCGGAACGCCTCGGAGAGGTAGCGCAGGAGCAGGCCCTCGGAGCGCGCCACGTTGTATCGGCCGATGTACTCCTTGAAGTCGCTCGCGGTCTCCACCATGTCGCGCAGGACGGACTTGGGGGAGAGCGCAAAGTCGCGCGCCCACGGCACCTGCTCGCAGTACTGCTCGAAGGCCGGGTCAAGCAGCTCCTCGAGCGGCTTGGGGTAGGTGACCTCCTGCAGGCGCTCCATGCGCTCGTCGTACTCGACGCCCTCGGCCTTCATCTCGCTCATGGCGCGGTCGCGCGCCGCGCGCTGCTGGGCGCGCAGGATCTGCCACGGGTCCTCGAGCGTGGCCTCCGCCATGGAGATGACGTCGAGCGCATAGGTCTCCGACTCTGGGTCCAGGAGCTCGAGCGCGGCCAGCAGGAACGGCGACAGGGGCTGATCCAGGGCGAAGTCGTCCGGGAGGTCCACGGTCGTCGACCAGGACGCGCCCCCGTCGGGCAGCTCCTCGCGCGTGACCACGCCGGCGTCGAGCAGCGTGGCGAAGATCTCGTCCGCGCGCGTGGCGAGCGCGGCCTTCTCCCCGGCGGGCTGCGCCGACTCCTCTACCAGCCGATGCACGCGCTCCCAGGCGTCGCCGCCCTGCTCCACCTCGGCGAGCACCATCGAGTGCGTGACCTTCATGCGCGGGCGCAGCGGCTCCGGAACGGCGGCGACCAGCCGCTCGAAGGTCTGCTTGTTCCAGCCCACGAAGCCCTCGGGCGGCTTCTTGGTCTTGACCTTGCGCGCCTTTTTGGGGTCGCCGCCCGCCTTGCGCAGGGCCCGGGCGTTCTCGATGTCGTACTCGGTGGCCTCGGCGATGACGTGGCCCTCGGTGTCGAAGCCGGCACGTCCGGCACGGCCCACGATCTGGTGGAACTCGCGCGCGTTGAGATGGCGCATGCGCCGGCCGTCAAACTTCGAGAGCGCCGTGAGCACCACGGTGTGGATCGGCACGTTGATGCCCACGCCGAGCGTGTCCGTGCCGCAGATGACCGGCAGGAGCCCCTGCTGCGCGAGCTTCTCCACCAGAAGGCGGTAGCGCGGCAGCATGCCGGCGTGGTGCACGCCCACGCCGCAGCCCAGGAGGCGCTGCAGCGTCTTTCCGAAGGTGGTGGTGAAGCGCGTCCCCTTGATCGCGTCCTTGATGGCCTCGCGCTGCTCCTTGGTGGAGACGCCGTAGCTGGCCAGGCTCTGCGCGCTCGCCAGCGCGGCGTCCTGCGAGAAGTGAACGATGTAGAGCGGCGCCTCGCCCGCGCGCAGCGCCAGCTCGACGGTCCCCTCGAGCGCCGTGTCCACGAACTCGTACGACAGCGGCACGGGGCGCGGCGCGTCCGCGATGGTGTCGACGGTGCGCCCGCCCGTGTGCTCGGAGAGCGCCGCGGCGATTGCCGAGGTGTCGCCGAGCGTCGCGCTCATGAGCAAGAACTGCGCGTTCGGCAGCGTGAGCAGCGGCACCTGCCAGGCCCAGCCGCGGTCCGGGTCAGCGTAGAAGTGGAACTCGTCCATGGCCACGCAGCCCACGTCGCACTTCTCGCCCTCGCGCAGCGCCTGGTTCGCCAGGATCTCCGCGGTGCAGCAGATGATTGGCGCCTCCGCGTTGATGGCCGCGTCGCCGGTGATCATGCCCACGTTCTCGCGGCCGAAGAGGCTCACGAGGTCAAAGAACTTCTCGCTCACCAGCGCCTTGATCGGGGCGGTGTAGTAGGCGCGCCGGTCCGTGCAGACGCTCATGAAGCACATGCCCAGCGCCACCATGGACTTGCCCGAGCCCGTGGGCGTGCCCAGGATCAGGTGGTCGCCGGCCGCCAGGGACAGCAGCGCCTCCTCCTGGTGCGGCCAGAGCTCGATGCCGCGCGAGTCCACCCAGCCCAGGAAGCGGTCGAGCGCCTCCTCGGCGGGGATGTCGGGGTAGGTCTCGTCGTCGGGCCAGGGGATGAGGCGCCCCAGAGAGCCGGGTGCGTCGGGACCCTCGTCGACGGCCTCGGGTGCGGGTGCTGCGCTCATGCGTCTCCTCTCGTGCGGTCATCCATTCTAGCGCGGCGCGGCTATACTCGGACCATGCCGACATAAGGGAGGGACCATGACCGATTTCCTGCAGCTCGCACACGATCGCTACTCCTGCCGCGACCTCTCGGATCGGACCGTCGAGGCCGAGAAGATCGAGGCGCTCGTGGACGCCGCCGTCGCCGCGCCCACCGCGGTCAACAGGCAGCCCTGGCACCTCTGGGTCGTGGAGAGCCCGGACGCGGTGGAGCGCCTCTCGGCCCTCACGCGCTTCTCGTTCGGCGCCCGCGTGATCCTCATGCTCGGCGCCCGTGCGGGCGAGGCGTGGACCCGCAAGTACGACGACCGGAACTTCGCCGACGTCGACGCGTCCATCGTGGGCACCCACATCATGCTCGCCGCGCACGACCTGGGCCTGGGCACCACCTGGGTGGGGCACTTCGACGCGCCGGCGGTCCACGAGGCGTTCCCGGAGACCGAGGGCTACGACCTGGTGGCGCTCTTCCCGGTCGGCTACCCCGCGGAGGGAGCGGAGCCCTCGGCGAACCACGCCGCGCACCGCCCGACGGACGAGCTCGTGTCCAGGATCTAGGCATCCCCCGCGGGAGGTCGGTGTCTGGCTTGTGAAATGGGGCTGATTGACCGGAATGTCACCTTGTTTGACACAGCAAACTGATACGCTGGGACCCGTTGTTTCGATTCATCACCTTCGAATAGGACAAGAGGGCAGCAGGTCATGAGCAGCAGAAGGGGCACGCCCCGCCGCAGCGGCGCTTCGTATGGTCACAGCAGGTCGTCGGCACACGTCTATGCGTCGGCGCGCAAGAAGAGGTCCTCGCGCGGCTCGCTCGGCTTCACGCTTGCGGCGACTCTCGTCCTCGCGGCGGTCGTGGGCGGCGGTGTCCTCCTGTGGATCAACCGCACCGTCAACGTGAAGGTCGACGGCGCGCTCGTCAGCGTCCGCGCGGACGCCACCCTCGCGGACATCGCCGAGGCTCAGGAGATCAGCGTGGCCCCGGGTGACCTCGTCTCCGTGGGCGGGAACGTCCTCACCGAGGGCGAGGGCGCGCCCTTCTCGGCCACGGTCAACGGCAAGGAGCTCGACGCCGACCAGATCGAGGCCTTCCGCGCCAAGGGCAACGAGGAGATCGTCTTCGGCGACGGTGCCGACGTCACGGAGCCCTACCACGAGGAGGAGCGCGAGACCCAGCCCAAGATGGAGCCCTACGAGAAGATCGGCGCCGTCACCTACGTGGCCCAGTGGCCCAAGGCGGGCAAGGCGATCTACATGGTCGGCGACACCTCCGGCGAGACCGCGCTCAAGGAGGAGACCGAGCCCGTCCAGAACCTGGTCATCGAGAGCGTCAACCCGCAGCCCGAGGACGGCTCCAAGGTGATCGCCCTCACCTTCGACGACGGCCCGAACGCAAACTACACCCAGAAGTACCTGGACATCCTCGACAAGTACGGCATCAAGGCCACGTTCTTCTGCCTGGGTCCGGCAGCCGAGAAGAACCCCGACCTCGTGAAGGCGATCAAGGACCAGGGCTCCCAGGTCGCCTCCCACACCAAGAGCCACGGCGACCCGCTCTCCACGCTCGACGCCGATACGCTCCGCTCGGAGATCTCCGATGCCTTCGTCTCCATCGAGGGCGCGGGCGGCGGCGCCACGACCGTCATCCGCCCGCCCTACGGCGACTTCAACAACCAGACCTGGCTCGATTCCAACGGAACGCTCTCCGCCTCCGTGATCTGGAACCTCGACAGCGAGGACTGGACCCTCCCCGGCGCGGACGCCATCGTCTCCAACTGCACGAACGGCGCGTACTCCGGCGCCATCATCCTCATGCACGACGGCGGCGGCAACCGTGACCAGGATCTCGAGGCGCTCCCGCGCATCATTGAGAACCTCCAGGACAAGGGCTACAAGTTCGTGACGGTCAACGAGCTCATGGCCATGGACAGCCGCATCCCCGAGGACGTGGCCTCCGGCAACGCCACCATGCCCGAGGACGGCGCCTGGCCCACCGAGATGGTGGAGTAGGGGCGAGCGCCCTTTTAATATGAGCTGAACATTGTCAAGGGGCAAAACCGGCCCGTCCCTCCCGGAGCCACCGGAGGGGACGGGCCCACCTATCTTCGCCCGGGCAGCCCGCCGCCTGAGGGCGTGTCTGTTCGACGCACGTTCGGCATTCTAATATCCGCGCGTGGCCTCTCCGGCTGCGCATTTCGTTGCTATGGCTGGGGTCTCTTCCGAAGTCTGCGGGCGGGCGTGGCTGTCTCCCGCTGCCCATAAAAGGGACTCGAGTGGCCTCCCAACGGCCTCGAACGGCGGCGGTTCCCGGGGTCGGACCCCGTTGCCCGGGCGACGTCTATGCCCTTCACGCACCTCAGCGCGTCGCAGGCGGGCTTCCACTCGGGTCGCCCCGCCGCCTCGGCGACCTTGCGCGCGAGCGCGCGCGACAGGTCGCGGGCGGCCTCGGTGCGCCCGTCGGGCAGCCGCACCTCGACGACGTTGCGCGTGGCGAGCAGGCGCGCGAGGAACTCCGCGTCGTGCCTGTCGGTCTTCCTGTCCCGGTCGGCGGCGGGCCGCCGCATCGCTCGACGGCTGGGGTGTGGCCGTCGAGGAGCGACCAGACGGCCTCTGGTTCCTCGACCGTGACCGGCCCGAGGACTGCTGGATGGCCCTCGCCGACGTCGCGCCAGAGCTTGCGGGCGACGGCCTCGGCAGGGCGCTCGGCGCCACGCCAAGGAGGCCGAGGCCGCGCGCGTCCAGAGTTTCAAGGAATCCTATCTCAAGAGGGTTGACGACCTAACGCGTGCGTACCGCAGGGAGGTCGTGGGCATGAGGGGCAGGAGGATGGAGGAGATTCCCAAGCTAAAGCTGCCGAGGCCGCCGAAGGAGGTCGCAAAGGACGGGGACGTGCAGACGAAAGTCCTCGCAAGCTTGAGGATGGCGGAGGAATGGCGTGCGACCGCCGCGCGCGACGCACCGAGCGTCGCCCCGCAGGGCCAGAAGGCCGGTGGCTTCCGGGAGCCTGCCTACCAGTCCGCGCCACAGTACTACAGCGACAGGCCTGCGCGGTCTCAGGAGAGATGAGGAGCCGTGGCATTTTTGGGCACAGCTTTATCTCGAGAAGGCTTTTACTTCGTAGGAGCCAAGTGGGTTCGTATGGTTGAAGAACTCTATATGAACATAATCTCCTCTATTTAATTCTCCAAAATCGTTTTTGAGTCCCCATGAAGAGAAGGAGAAAGAGACTTCTAATCCAGCATCAATGCCCATATTTGTGGTATTAGATGACTCAATACGAACGGTCGCAGAATAGGTCTCTTCGTCGGTTTCGGTAACGAATCCCTCGCAAGAGTACAGGAACCACTCGCTGCCACCGACTGACTTGCCCCCCATATACTCCTCTCTCTTACCAATCGAGTAGGCAGCGCATATGGCTACAGAGCATATGACAAGTAAGCATATGACAAGTATGCGCAAGAACCCCTTTTTTCTAAGTCTCATAGAACATCGCGGCATGAGAGTATCTGTAGTCAGACGGTGTGTACCTTAGATAGACGCCCGAATCGTCCCATCCATCGGCGACGGCGAGCGCATTGAATGAAGTACTGCCGTTTGAAAGCGTTGCGTAGCCCTGGACGCACATGGCGTGACCGCGCGAACTTTCGCCAAAGAAGCCAGCGGAAAGAACTGAATTCCTCTGAGAATCTACACACTGCTTAAAAGTATTATAAGAAGGGGAGCTTTGAGCAGTGCCTATTATACTATGGCCTCTTTGAAGAGCATAAGCCTGGAACCCCGGAACAATATACTCAGTCCGAGTCGAACCAAGTATCTTCCCCTCTCGGTGTTGCTCATCATCAGGCAGTGGGCGCGTATTTGTGCTGTGCCAAATTTCCATATAAATCTCTGGCTCGAGATAGAAGCTTGCTATGTCCATCTTTGATGAAACTATACTGAGGGCTGTCACGACGCATGCATAATGGTCGGTCTGTGCAAGTATGTCGTCCCGTCTAACAGCGTCAAACTGACCAATGTAATTTGCGCCACTTATGTTGTAGTTACTACTGATTTCAGAAACATCAATCATGACATCAGACCATGAGTCAGGTTTGTCTGAGAGAGTCACGATGGAGTCGCCAATTGAATATGTAGAGCCGTTCTCGAAATAAAAACAGCGGCTCGTGTCATCGTAGATGCAGAAATCAATAGGGCTGAGCATCAAGACATGACTGCTCTCGTTTGAGCTGAGCGTTCGTGGAGTGGGCTGTGCTTCGTAAACCGGGTGGGTTACACCCTGACCGAGTGAGCAACTTGAGAGAAGTCCTGGCTTGTTCACATCAAGGCAGACGTATCCATACGGAGCCCCATAACTCTCAAGGAGAGTTATGCAGCCGTTTACCTTTCTATCGGGACCATAGCATTTTGTGACGCTGCTAGCCTTGATGCTGGATTCACCTGAGAGAAGTTCGGCCATCTTTTCAGATATTCTTGCCGCTAAGTCATCCGTGAACTCTACAAGTGATGACGAATGCTGCGTCTCTGATGCTCTCGCTTTCGATGGAATGAGACTAACGGCGGCAGCTCCAACAAAAAGCCTGATGAAATCCCGTCTGTTGATTCCAGCCATAGGGCCTCCAAACAGCCATCAGATCCACGGGCAAGAGCATAACTCATAGTGTAGTTGCGCTACCCTCGTCTTCGCGCACTATTCCGTGAGTGAGCAGCAAAAGCTGTCGAGCGGTGGCCCTGAGAAGAACCACAGGTGAGAGGCTTGCGGAGAGGCGATGTGCGGAGAACTCTT
>JAUNEG010000019.1:0-14781 GCA_030525685.1 Atopobiaceae bacterium
AGCCCATGTCCATGAACAGCCGCACCCGCACGTCGACGGGCGGGATGTAGCCGGATACGAGAAGGGGGCCCGCGCGCCCCGGCACGGCCATGGTCTCCGCGACGATGGGGTTGGCCGCCCGCTCGATCACCTCGGCGGAGCAAATCTCGGAGAAGTCGTTCCCCACGTAGACGATCGACCTCATGCGTTGCCCCTTGCCCGCCCGTAGGCCGATGCCCGGCGCTGCGACTCGCGCGTCGCCTTGTCGTCCTTGCCGAACGGCCGAGCACGCTTCACCGTGGCTTCGGCCTAGTGGCCGCTCGCGTTCACGCGCTTGCTCTTGTCGCTCATATGCCCCTCACTACCGTCAGCACAACGTCGAAGGCCCAGATGTAGCGCCCGGACCCGTCCCTCTCCTTGAACGCCGGCGCCGTGGTGTCCAAGCCCGCGATGCGCCAGCTGCCGTTCTCCGCCACCGGCTCCCAGCCGTATTTACGGATCCATCTCTCGCACGCCTGCGCGTCGGCCTCGGCAGTGGCCGCCACCTCGCGCACGACCATCACGGCGACGGTCACGGTCCCGCGCTCCTCGGCCTCCATGCGGCTCGTGCTCTCGAACTTCCCCTCACGCAGGACGATGGGCTCCGGCTCCACGTCGGCCGACGGAAGACTTGCGAAGTAGCTTGCGAAGTCGCCCTCTAGCAGGGCCTTCGCCACCAAGAAGGAAAGCCGCAAGACAGCTCACCTCACCTTCAGTTCCCAGTGGTGTACGCGGCCAAAGAGGTCGCAACACGCGTGCGACTCGGCCACCATCATCGAGTGCCCGCTTACGGCGACGCGCGAGCCCGCCGGCACGTCGAAGGCCCCGATGGAGTTCACCGCGTCGACGAACACCGTGCCCTGGCCGGCGTCGGCAGACCTGTGGTCGTCGTCGGAGACCTTCTGCGTCCGCTCGAACCGCACGTTGGCGATGATCTGCGGCTCCTCGAAGGTCCCGTCGGGAAGCGGCACCCTCACGGTCATAACGTCGGGCAGCGCCGAGCGCGGTATGGGCCGGATGCTCCTCATCAGCAGACCCCCGTGAACGCCATGCCCGAGAGCCCGAGCTCGCGCAGCGCGGCAGCCTGGCCTTCGGCAGCTACGGTTGGGCGCCGGTCTTGTAGCCCACGTTGCGGGTGTAGTCGCCCAGGCCCGTGACGGAGATCTTTGGGATCAGGATCTCCTTGGCGTTGTGGCCCGCGCGCATCATGCGGCGGCCGCTGTTCAGGCAGCCGGACACGGACGCCCTCTGGTACACCTCGTCGATCACCGAGGTGTAGTTGCGTGCGAATGCGATGTTGTTGCTAGGCATGTCTTACTCCTTCTTGTCGTCGTCGGTGAGTCCCGTGACCTCGCGCCAGTGCTTGAGCGTCTTGCCCTCGTCGGAAGCCGCGCCCGCGTTGGGAAGGCCGGTCGTGCCTGAGCCGGCGCTTCCGTCCTTGGCGTGCTTGCCTGTGGCCTCGAAGAGCCGGGGCTCGGCCTCCTTGAGCTTGTCCACGTCGTTTCCGTGGTCAGATAGCAGGACGCGAGCCGCCTTCACGTTGCGCACGCCCGCGAGCTGCAGCTTGAAGTCGATGCGGTCGCTCTCGCCCTGTGCCTTGAGCTCGGCAATCTCGCCGCGAAGCTGCTCTGCGGTCTCGGCGTTCTTCGCCGCCTCGGCAACCTGGGCCTCCAGGATGCGATCTTCTCGTCGCGCTCGGTGATCTGCTTCTCGTAGTCGGAAGCCTCGCCGCCTACCTGCGATCGGCCCTGCTGCTGCGTTTCCTGCTGCCCTTGGCCCTGCTGTTGCGCCTGGTTCTCCGCACCGTGCGTGGCTTCTTGGCCGCCATTGGTCTCACCGTCCATGTTCCTGCCTGCCTTTCGTTAGTCCAGGCGGGCAGAGACGAACAATGCCCGCACTTTACCGGTACGGGCATTGTCTTGGGGTGTCACAAGGTGGCGGTTTTATCAGCTATCCGTCATATCAACGCGTTCGCGAAAGAGGAATTGGCAAGATGGTGCGATTTAGTAGGTAATCCAATCGATGTGTTGCGTTTTATATGGCCACAGAGTAATCAAAAAACACTTGTTCCTGTCGTCGATGCAGTCCTGGACTGCACCTTTCAATCCTGGTACCCTGGGTGCAAGAGTATGCGACCTAGGGAGGGAACGCGAGAATGATACCTGTCATTGACCTGTTTGCAGGTCCTGGTGGCTTGGGTGAAGGATTCTCATCCCTTCTTGATGAAAACGGACAGCCCGTATTTCAGACAATAATGTCGATCGAAAAAGATGAGCAGGCACATATGACACTGCGCCTTCGCTCGTTCTTTCGAAAGATTTACAGGGCGAATGGCAACCGAATTCCTCTTGCATATCTTCAATACATGGAGTACCACGACGAAACTTATCTTCATCAACTCAAGGATAAGTACCCTGACGAGTGGACGGCGGCGTCCGATGAAGCGCTTTGTGCAACATTGGACGCCCATGACAACTCTTTGGTTGAAAAGGGCAAGGAACGTCTCCGGGAAAACGGCGTTGAAATCGGCGGGACTTGGGTGTTAATAGGCGGCCCTCCATGCCAAGCATATTCTTTGGTGGGTAGATCCCGTCGCGCACACGACAAAGAAGGACTTGAGAAGGATCCCAAGCAGACGCTTTACAAATGCTATCTTGCTTTTATCAGGGAGCTAAAGCCGTCCGTCTTTGTCATGGAAAACGTCAAAGGTCTTCTCTCGGCAACGCGTAAAGGTGAAGGCGTGTTCGAGCGCATCTGTGAGGACATGCGTCAAGCTGGCTACCAAATAAGATCGCTTGTCAAGGAAGAAGCCGCAGACCCTCGCGACTACGTTGTTGAAGCTGAGCGATACGGTATCCCACAAATGCGACACAGGGTGATTTTGCTTGGTATTCGTAAGGGATGCGAAGAACCAACAGATACGCTGACGCCGCTGGCTACGATGTCTTTGAGGGAAACGCTCATCGGCATCCCCGGGATCCGTAGTGGTTTCTCCGAAAGGAATCAAGGCTGGCGCGATATGAAGTGGGGGCGATACCTTAAGGGCGCTATTGACAAGCTTCTCAAAACAGAAGAAGGCAAAGACCTTGAGGATGTTCTGACGCGCGTTCGACATCAAAGAGCATATCGACTCATGAGTAAGAGCATCATTAACGGTGAAAAAGGCCCCTACGAAGAATGGTATAGGGGTCGCATGGGCGTCCATCGCGTACTTGCGAATCATGAATCGCGCACTCACCTTGCCTCGGATCTCGATCGTTATGTTTTTTGCGCGGCATATGCAGAAAAGCATGCCACTCCAGCACGGATAACAAAGTTCCCGCGATACCTCTATCCGAATCACAAAAACGTTCTTAAGGTAGAAGAGGGAGAAGAGATTAAGTTCGACGATCGTTTCCGCGTTCAGCTTTGGGATAGGCCGTCAACTACGGTTACGTCGCACATCGCAAAGGATGGACACTATTACATTCACCCAGATCCAGCTCAATGTAGAAGTCTAACTGTACGCGAGGCGGCAAGGCTGCAGACGTTTCCGGATGACTATCTTTTCGAGGGCAATAGGACATCGCAGTACACGCAAGTTGGCAATGCCGTCCCACCGTTGCTTGCGCAGCAAATCGGAAAGATAGTAGCGAAGTTCCTTGGTATCGATGCTAGGGGATTTTGCGATTCGCTTACCCACGTGACCTGCGACGACGAGATTTCAGACGATACGGACAGCCGTTCTTCCGAAGCCGTGCCATTAAATCGACAAGAATAATCGATTGCTTGTCTGAGGGCAGCTTATTTGGCATTGACGCAGCATATTGGAGGATGCCTCGCTCTTTGTCCGTTGACTCGCCTTCCTTCTTGCACCATTCAAGAACGTTTTGCCAGAATTGCGCGCCCGCCTCTACGACGATTGATTGCGCTTCAATTCCGTTTAGCTCCTTCTGGTCTTTAACGCCCTCACTTTTGATTTCTCTTTCTTCCCCAAGGCTTATAAGCTCAGAAATCCACCCTTCATCCCAGTAGACGTTCTTCTGCTTTAGCGCATTCCAGCACTTTGGCTGCTTCGCCCATTCTGATATGTTTCGATAGCCTTCGCCCGGCTGCATGAGTACATCGTGTGCTGCGTCTGCGGCCTGTCCTAACGCCCTCTCGAAAGCAGGAGTGACGGCCTGTCGGTTCCAAATGGAGAGGAAGTCAACAGACTTTCCGAGCATCCTAGCTGCATTGGCCAGAGCACCGACTGCTAAGACAACATGCTGAGAGCGATAGCCACCAGCTTCATACCAGTCTCGGCTTTGGATAACTTTGCCAGCGAGATCAAAGATTATCTTCTTTGCAATCAGGTACTTAAAGTAGACCTCGCTGAACTGTTGGTCGTTCTTCTCCCATGCATCTGCTACGTCCTTGGCAAACTCTGCGAAGTTCTTTTGTGCACCGCGGTTGACCATATAGGCCTTATCCGTCCACACCATCAGGTATTTTGCAAGATCCGTCTTTGTAAAGCTCTGCGCCTTCGGGTATTCCTTCGCGAATTTGCGCTTCGCTGCGGGCGTGAGATAGGCTTGGGCATCTCTGTAAGACCCACGGGCTCTTTCATAGAACCACTTGGTCAAATCAAAGCTGTCGTCCTTTGCAGGGGCGAGAATCCTCCGCGAGAACTCCTCGATGCGCACATGGAACGGGTGATTTGCGAAGAAGTCTGCCGCTGATACCTTGTTCTGGCTGTTGGCGTATTCGGAGATCCTCGGCACGAGTTCTTTTGCCGCCTCGGGGCTTACGATACTTAGCTTCATCTGTACGTAGACACGACTCAGATCATGCTTTGCCTTGAATGCCGCATAGACCGACGCCGTCGTCTGTCCACCGTTTACTATTTGAAGGTTTTCAAGCCCGGTTATAACCAGCCCCTCATCTGTGATCTCAGTCGTGATCGCCTCGGCAGTGGCTGTTATGCCGTTGTTGAAAGAGAAGAAAAGCTCGGGCTCGTTTTCCAGTGTTCGCTTGATCCCCTTGTTTACATTGCTTCTCGCTTGCAGAAAGACACGCACATTCTGCTCGAGCAACCTCGTACCCCATCGGTCATAGATATAGGCCAAGTCCAAGCCGGGGACAGCAGCGAGATAAACTTGATTTTTGTCGTTTGGCTTGCTAGCCAACAATGCTCTTAGAGAACCGCCAGGGAGCTCATTGAAGTCTATGATGAGGCGCTCGCGCTCGCGCCCCGAGGAAACGAGGTTCCCGAAGCGAGTAATGTCCCAAACGTTGTAAACGATCTCGCGCCCGTCGATGGACGAGGCCTTTTTACCTTCGACGCGAGCGCTCAGCTTTTTGTTTGTCAGCAAATAAAGCCTGACGTGGGAAATCTTCTCCCATCTAGTGTTAATGAGGTCTGCAAGTCCGAATCCGGGATCTGTTGGTTCGAGCGAGTTCCTGAAACGCGCATTGAGCGACTGAGTAAGGAACTTCTCCAATCGTCGGAAATCGGCTTCCATATCCGTGTTGGTGAGGGTAGTCAAGTCTGTGTCTTGATTGAAGTCTAGTGCTATGAGCCCAAGTGTTCCTTGGCCCGCCTCTTGCGCAATGGCTGATTCGAGCGGGTCACCACAGTAGCCATCGACCCTTATGCCACCTTGAGCGGGTCTGAAAAACGCACGTTCAGCCTCGTCGAACTCTCCGGCATCGATGAGCTGGTCTGTGACGATATCAAAGAACGCATCCTCAAGATAGATACCGTACGCATCAGCAGTCGTCTTGATGTCTTGAAATAATAATTCCTCGTAGAATTCTTCGGGCGTTGGCATGTCTTACTCCATCGTCTTAATGACCTGCTCTCTGTCCACGCGGTATTCGTCGCAGTAGTCAAGGTCTATCTGGTATGCGACTCTGCTCACTCCTGGCCTGCAGGTTTGCGAGTCGATTTTCGGGAAATCACCGACAACGGCATAGTAGTACGTTGAGCCCTCACTCCACCTGATATCGGAATAGTCGTCCTCGTCAAAGTAGCCTACGCCTGCGAGCTTGCTGTCCAGCGCAGCCCGCTGCAACGGCGACTCCAATGCCTCCCGCGTTTCGTTTACAACGTCGGTCACAGTGAAACCTTGCTCGTCGTCACTAGACGTATCGTTGAGCTCGGCGACATACAGGAACAGCTGTTCCGTTTCATTAACGTTCAGCTGCTCTTCGGACGAGATGACTATGCTGGGATTTGCGGAGCTCCTTTTCGATTTGACTTCGACAAAGACCTGTCCGTACGCGAAATCCCTTGGCCCTGCGTCGGGTCCTGTCCACCCTCGGATTGCATCGCTTTCGGTATGCACCAAGAGTGCGTCTCGCTTGAGAAAATGCAACTCGGCAATGAGCCCTTTCTGAGCCTCAGGCGACATCTTGGAGCGAGATGGGCGTAGGAACGAGCTCCACTTCTCCAAGCGGAAGATGCATGCTTTCCTGCTTACTTTCATGCTTACGTTTTGCAGCGAAGCGATGATGTCAACGCAAACCTTAAGGAAAATGTCGCGCATATCAGGGTCGAGTAACTCTATGACAAGGCTGCTCTCATCTTGATGATCTGCAACGAGGATATTCTTAAAAGTTGGCAAGCTGATAGGTTTCCAAGGGCGGCACTCGTACTCAACAAGCAAAGCCGGTCTAGAAGCCCAGCTCTTCGCCCAGAAGACTTTTCTATGCTGTGGGTTGTCCTCGTCTGGTACGAGCCGAGCGATATACTCGCCTTGACGCTCGGGGCTAGCCAGATCGTCCCAAGGATATTTAGTCGTCTTCGAAGTCGTCATCGCTGTCCTCTTCGTAGTCAGTTCGCATGTTGTCTATTGCGATTTGGTTGAAGACATACTCTACTGGCCTCGTTTGCTTAGGTGTGAAGGGGAAGCTGATGCTCCAGCCATATGCCTCTTCTGAATGGTCCCAACTTGGCCACTTGCCAGCCTCGGGCTCGTAAATGCCCTTTTCCTCGCGCCTCTCCCTCTGTTTATCCGTGTACTTCAAGAGTACGGGGTGGATTACCAGGAGCGGATACTCCCGCCTGCGACGATAGTACCTGTCCGAAGGGTTGTCCTTGTCCGGATGATCATTCTTGAAGTCGTCTTCGGCGTCCTGCAGTTGTTCTTCGTCTAGGCCCTTGGCTTCGACGCCTCGACTTGCAAGCCTATGCTTCTCCCCAACGACAAGGCATTCGCCTGATGTATCGCTACCGGGGTATCGGATCTCACGCCTTGCATATACTCCGTCGGCAAGTTCAATCTCGACTCCGTCGCCTTCCGCGACAAACACATCCCATAGCTCGAGCTCGCCATCAAGCATCCGGTCGTCGATATAGTTCAGTACCGGTTTGATTTGTGACTTTGGCGAACGTGCGTCCTCATTTATGTATTTGCCTAAGAAGTCAATGACAATGTCCATGGGCACGCGGCGATAGAACAATCCTTCCGTCCTGCGGTCGCCTATCTTGGACAATAGCTCACGCACTGCAAGCTTGTTTTCCTGTATCACATCGTTTCGCCGATCGAACGCTATAGTCTCGACGAATCCGTTATTAAGGTCGATAGGTGCAGTCAGCTTAGTTCCTGTTCCCATCTTGTTGCGAGCAGTCACGATGAGGGAATCAGGGCTCTGCCTAATTCTCAGCCCATAATTCTTGGGCGTTCGCTGCACTTGTCTCATATTGCGTAGCTCATCGAAAAGGTCGGCGGTCGAATCGGCAACGAATTTGTACCATCCGGCTGCCTTCTCGGACATCCATACGCGGCATAGCTCTTCGTAACCAGGCCGATACCCGAACCACCGGGCCATTTGCATTAACGCGTCGTATGCCTTTGCATTGCGCGAGTAGTACGACACAACAAGGCCTTCAAGGGTAAGGCCGCGCGAAAGCCTGTATCCGCCGACAGCAATGACATGCTCAGTATGCTGCTCGTATTCGAGCACCTCTGTCGAATCTGTATTGATGCTCACAATGTGAATCGTTTTGACGGTGTCATACAGAGCATGCTGGATTTGGGCCCATTCGAATTCCGTGGAATGTGAATACTCGGTGAGCCATGTCCCACGGAGGAACTTCAAGTCATCGGACAAACCGAGCGCCCTCTCTTCGTCCAAGGCCGCATACGCCTTGATGCTGTTCTTTAGCTGCTTGACATAGTCGCCAATCTCCCAAGCGACAGACTTTTGCGGCTGCTTGTAAGGCGAGACATTAACCATCATCGTTGAGTGCTCGTCCCCATCGCCGCGCAGGGCACGAATTGTCGTAGCGACCACAAAGGTCCTGATCGCTTCCTTGAGAGATCCTGGTATGCCATCAACCTGGTAGTAGCTCTCGTGCTTCGGTGGAAGTATTAAATCTATGTCGTCAATAAAGCGGAGATGCTTCGGGCTCGGATCGTCGTAGTCGGCGAACACTTTCTCGGCGCCGAAATAGTCGCTTGACTCTTCAAGCGTATAGATGAAGCTGCTTGGGAACAGGTCTTTTCCGAAATCGTCCGTATCGACTTCCGGGTCAATGAGAATATTTGCATATGGCGTGGCTGTGTAACCGACGTAACACTTTCTGGTGAAGTAGTTCAGTATGTTCCGGATTTGCCCGTTAATCCGCGTCGGCTCGTCATCCCGCCTATCGCGCTTGTACTTTCCGTTAATGGAAGCGTTATCCGCCTCGTCGTCAATAAGTAAAAGCTGATCATCCGGGCTTGCATTGTCTCGAAGCCATTCATACACCTGCTTAAGCGAGTTGCTGTTTTTCTTGATGACGAATAGCCATGGTTCGTTCGTATGGGCGGTCTGTATGCCCTTCAAGGCGCTTGCCCGCTTCTTATTGAAGTCGGCTTCGCGAGACGTGCACGCAATTGGCCTTCGCGTACCGTTGTCCAACCCGACGCCAACGGCTTCGATGCTTTGCTGCTCTACGATGTTAAAACCCGTAAAGCCATCCTCGAGACGGGCTTGGGTCTGGTTCCTAAGCACGTTGTGCACACCGGCCATGACGATAATGATCTTGTAACCCGCGTCTGCCGCTCGGCATATAAGGCCAATGTAGTTTGCCGTCTTACCAGATTGGACGGAGGCGACTACCAAGCCCCTCCGCTCGAAGCCGGCCTCAACATTGGGGTTCGCCATGAGGTCAAGCACGTTCCACGTGTCTCGTTCGATGGTGCGTACAGTACTGCGTGCCCAATGCTTCGTGTACATCAGGTACTTCTTATATCGCGACCAATAGAACCAGCCGTTTTGGTCCTCAATAGCCTCTTCGGCTTCGTTAAGCCAAGGTTTTACTTCTTCATCTTTGAAGGCGAAACCAAATTTCTTGGTTATGTAGAGTTCCGAGCAGTATTGATGAACAAGAGCCTCAATTACCTCCTGGCGATCGCCGGTCATATCCTTGTACATCGGTATCGTGGCAAATGCGTCATATAGGTGCTCATACATATCGCGTACGTCGTTTTCCTCGGGCACACTCTCCATGCCTGCAAAATGTTGACGCACCGAATTATCTATCTGTTCAATAAACTCGTTCTTCGTAACCGACATTAATGCTCCTCTATCCCAAGTGCGTCGAGCGTATCCTTCCATCGCGATTGGAAGGGCTCGGCGCTTTGCATTATCGACAGAATCGTTTCATCGCCATGACCGGCTTGCTTCATTGCCGAGAAGAAGGTTTTGGCCGCATTACGAAACTCAGTGTCTTCGAGGGCGGCAAAGGTCACCCCTTCTTCATTGTTTGCGAAATCATAGAAGAGTGATTCCGTTGGGAACGACGATTCAATAAGCGCAAGTACGGTTCCAAGGTTTTCTGAATCGTATGTGTCGAGGCTATCTCTCAGGTTAGCAATTACGGGGTGTTCGCGATTAATCTTGTAAAGCCTCTTCTCGCCAGCCTGCTCAACATTCCACGCAGGATAGACATCGGGGCTTGTAAGTCTTGTCGCACGTCGACGATAAGCCTTACGTGAAGGTGCCCCGATTGTTGCGATGAGCGCCTTAATGCGTTCTCGCACAACCTCCGGCATTTGTGCCGAGACTTTCTTGACGTCGATCTTCCAAATCTCATCCTGATTGATGTCGATGTCAATTTTGACCCTTGTGAGCTGGGTTAAAGCTGTTTTCTTAGCCAATCCGAACCATGTGCCATAGAGAATCAGTCGTTTTGCTCGGTACAGATACACCCCTTGGCTTTTAAGATATCCGCCACTGAGTCCGAAGTGCTCGTACTCTCGCTGAGAATCGTAATGTGAGCGGTGAGGTAGCGTATAGGCCTGCATCGTCACGCCAGGGCAAATCCTTTCAACTGGTGAAGCTTGAGTGGCGCGGTGCTTAGCATTGAATGGGTCGATAGGTTCCAAAAGGAGATTGTTGACCTTGATTGAAATCCTATCCAAGCCTTTTTCACCTGCGAGATACCTATGAAAAACCAATGCAAGATAATCCTGCGCCTCGCTAATGATGCGCGTGTGATCAACCCTGCCAGAACCGCGAGCACCGGTAAGCCTATCGAGCTTTTCCCAAAGCACGAGCGTTCCCGAATCCCCGAGCTCATCGATAAAAGATATCTCCTCGAAGTCAGTTCGTTCGATTACATTCCATTCGTTCTGCTCAACTACTAGGTCTAAATCCCATGTGTAACCAGCAGTTTTGCCATTATTGCGTGAAACAACAGTAAGCCGCCTGCATTGCGAGAAAGACGCAGTCTTAAGGCCCAAACCGAAACGCCCAAGATCATTGAGAGCGCGTTTTTGTCTGGGGTTAGTAGAGCCGAGCCTCATGGCTTGCTTCAAATTGTCATTTGAAAGCCCATCACCATTATCGATGATTCCGATACGAAACTCATCGTCGGGTATCGCTAGAATCCAGATCTCAGTTGCATTGGCCGTAATTGAATTGTCGACAATATCTGCGAGCGCACTGTTGAAGGAGTAGCCGATGTCGCGAAGACTCTCAATAAGGATACTTGGCTCAGGGTCAAGCCGTACCGTCGCGGCGTCCACATTCCTTCCTTTCGCTAAACCGTGCCAGTCATATTCTTCCATTCGTCTGGCAACTGCTTAATCTCGCTAATTCTATCATTGGTGTCATGAGATGAGTCGGCTATATCGGCCGTAAGCAGGTATATGCCGTGTTGTGGCACTGTGCGTTCCCCGATGGTGGCAGTAACGTCAAATCGTAGACCAAATATCGAGACTGACATCGTGACCATCACGTCGCAGAATTTGTCTGCCGCCGGGTCGTGCGCTTGCGTGGCTTGTACGCAAACGGCGGCAGAGACGGCGGCTGCGGCGATCACCGTGCCCGGGTCGGCCGTGACGGATCTCGGACCCCAGACAGCAGGAGACGGCCCGCAGGCCATCCCCGGAGAACTCGTATGGCGTTGTGCGTGTCCGCGCGGCTACTTGGCCAGCCGGAAGCCCACCTTGCCGTCGGGAGTCGCCGCGTAGACCCGCGTGGCCATGGTGCGAGAAGAGCGGCAAGGGCGTCGTGGGCGCCTCCCAGACCCTCGGCAAGTCCCGCATGTACCTGTCCGCGCTCATAAGCCGAGGGAGCTGCCCGCGCACCGACACGCTCGTCCAGATCGCCGACGGTGCAGCCCTGCTTGCCGAACGGGATGGTGACGTTCTTGTTGCTTTCCTGCTCGCGATCGAAAAGAACATCCGACAAGAACACCTTCATCTTGGAGAGGACGATCTCGTTGATAAGAGCGTCGAAGGTGAGGTCCACGGCCTGCACCGCGTCCACCGCGTCTGCGAAGACACTTTGCCCATAGGGCGACATGTCCACGCGCGTGTTAGCGATAGCTGGCTTCACGATGCCGAAGGTGGGGAAAGAAAAGCCCGTGTCGTAGACCGGGAGGATGTCCACGGGCGCGAGCTCGTTTCCCTCGCGGTCGAAGCAGACGGTGACGATCCGGTACGTCTCTTCCGTTTCATCGGTGAGAAGAACGTCCGCATTGCCAGGTGAAGGCGTGGAAGGTGAAGATGGGGAAAGTTCCGCCGAGAAGCCCATACCGCCGCGCAGGTGCAGCTGCAGCTGGTCCACGGCCTTGCCCCTGTAGAAGGCCCTGTTGACAAAAGCGCACTCCGAGATCCCGTCCTCGTCCCATGACAGAGGAATCACCATGCGAGCGTCGTAATGCCTAATGCGAACCTTCCGCTTACCCAGGTCAATCCACAGCGCCCAAGCGCCCGTGCCGAGCCCGAACGCCCTCACCACGGTCGCCTGCGCCGCGTTCATGAAGTTAGTGGAAGAGAAGAACGAGTTGATCCAGTCGGTCGCCCTCTGGTCCTCGCAGACGACCTTGACTTCCTCATTCAGGAGAAGGGATCCCCATTCCTTGCACACGCGCATAGCAGGGTGAATGGACCCGCCGATGCACCGCATACACGCGCCCCATGCCGTCCTTGTCGCGGTAGTCGTAGAACTCCCCGCGCGCTGACATCCAGTCATCCCAGCTACGAATCCAGGGCTCCATGTCATCCAGGGGAAGGACGAACCCGAGCTTCCGCAGATAGTCCTTCACATGCTCAGGCACCCAGTACTCATCCAGACCATTAGCACCCATACCAACACTTCCATACATCGCGCGAAGAGGCATGGTGAAGTGTCCGCGCATGTCACAACAAGCCCCGCGCCTTGCATCTGCGTGCGAAAGGGACAGACGTTGACCTGCAGAATGTAAAGAGGTCTTGACTTATTGGCGGAAGCTTCTATGATGAGTAATGTCAAGAGCTCTTTACGTTTACCACTGTGCTTTCGGGATGGGAGGACTTCATGAAGAAGATGGACGAGATGGACCGGAGCATACAGCTGCGCGCCGAGGAGCGTGGCTACAAGGCGGTGCTGGTTGCCCTGTGCGTGTGGACGTTGGGTAACGTGTATCAGTCAATCGTGAGTCATACGCATCTCGATATGCTGCCCTGCCTGGTCCTGTGCGTCGCGGTATGCGTGCAGGCGTTCTCGCAAGTGTCGTTGAAGTGGAAGATGACCGCAGGCGACGAGGAATACCAAGAGACGAACACGCTTGCCCACACCGTCATCATGGCTGCTGTCGTGCTCGTCGTGGTGCTTTCAATCGGCGCCTATCTCGTTCTGAGGGCGTAGCACGACATGAGGAACAGAATCAAGACATTGAGGAAGGACGCGGGCCTTCGCCAGGAGGACCTGGCAAACGAGCTCGGGGTGAGCCGGCAGACCATCATCGCCATCGAGAACGACAAGTACAACCCCACGCTCGAGCTCGCGATGAAGATCGCCAGGCTGTTCGAGCTTCACGTGGAGGACGTGTTCTTCCTCGACGACTAGCCAATAAGGGCGAGAAGGGCCAACGTCACCATCGCGCGCGCCAGCATCCGCATGATCTGGAAAAGGACGAGAAGGGCCGTGATGCACGGGGCGAGAAGAACTGCAAGGGTGAGGATGAGAAAAGCCATTGCCTAACCTCGCAATACGTCGTCCATCATGGCATAGCGAGCAGCGTCTATGGAATGGTCATTGCCGTCTGGGATCTCGTCGATCCAGTTGCCCTCCTTGTCCTTCTCAAACCCGAGCTTGCGTAGATAGTCCTTAAGATGCTCCGGCACCCAATACTCATCAAGGCCATTCGTGCTCATGCGGAAACCTCCTTCAACCGTGCGAATAGGCAAGGTGAAGTGTCCGCTGCCGTCACAATCCCATCCGTGCCTTAGAATGTGAGTGCCTGAAGCTATACGGGGAGAAGGTATGGGAAAAGAGCTGTCGGACATGACGTTGGAAGAGCTATGGGAGCTGTTTCCCATATTCCTCGTGGAGCATGATGGTACATGGCGTCAGCAGTACGAGGAGATTGAGGGCCGCCTCGCCAAGCTGCTGTCCGACTGCTCAGTCGAGAAGATCAGCCACATAGGGAGCACCGCCGCGGATGGAATCTGGGCCAAGGACATAGTCGATGTCATGGTCGAACTCTCCACTCAGGCAGAACTGGAAAAGGCGGCGGAGAAGCTCGAGCATTCGGGCTTCACCATGATGTCTGACGAGGGCGAAAGGATCTCGCTCAACCTCGGCTACACGAAGGACGGGTTTGCTGAGAAGGTCTACCACGTCCATCTGCGGCTTGTCGGGGACAACGACGAGCTGTATTTCCGCGACTACCTCAACGCGCATCTACAGACCGCCAGGGAGTACGAGGCTCTGAAGCTGCGCCTATGGAAAGAGTTCGAGCACGACAGGAACGCCTACACCGAGGCGAAGACCGAATTCATCAAGGATGTAACCGCGAAAGCTCGCCAGGAGTATGCGGGAAGGTACTGAGGGCCAACGTCGCGCTCGCAGCTCTCGCCGCGCCCGATGAGCCGGTCGCACACGCCCTCAAGGGAGGCCACTTTGCCAAGGTTCTCGGCCTCGGTGCGCAGCTTCCTGGCCTCGCTCACGCCGCCGTAGTTGGGCTTGCAGTCGGCCAGCAGATCGGTGTGGTCAACCTCGTGCAGGGGAAAGACCAGCCACAGGTCGAGCGGGTCCTTCTGGGCGAACTCGCGCAGGGCGAACGACATCCGCCAAGGTCCGCGGGCAGATCTCGGCGGCTGGGGACGAGGCTGCGCGACCCTTCCCGCGGGAGGACGAGCTCCGAAGGAAGACGGCACGCCTGGCGGAGCTGGACGCGGAGCTCGACCTCGACAGGCCGGAAAGCGCTGTGCCACCCGATTCAGGGCAGGAGAAACCGGTCGAAAGGAAGAGGGAGCTCGCCGCAGAGGCGAGGTGAGCGTATTGGAGGTGATGCCGACTTGGCACAGCTTGGCACAGCTT
>JAUNEG010000019.1:14791-25686 GCA_030525685.1 Atopobiaceae bacterium
GCGGCGAAGCTAACCGCGAAGGCTGTAGAACTGCGTCGGATCGCTCGGGTTCCTCCCATGCCATTCGAGAAGACCGCCCTCCGCGAGCCGCTTGAGCACGCGAATGGCGGACCTTCTCGAAATCCCGGCGAATTCAACGAGGCCGGCGGTCGTGACCCTCCCTTTTTCCGCGGCCAACTTGACCGCGGCCTTCTCGTTATCGTTAAGCTGGGAGAAAACCTCGAGGGGGACGGGAGCGGATTTCCCGTGGGAAAGGGAGTCACCGTCGGAGGCTGCGCCAGGACGCTCGCGCTCGGGGATCTCCAGCCGCAAGCGGAAGATGTTCACGCGGAACGCGCTGCCGAGCTCCCGGAACTCGGGCTCGGGGAGCCCGGCTTCGGCGCAGGCCTCGCGGATGCGTCTGATTCCCGTCCCCCAGTTCTCGAAGAGGTCCATCTGCATGAGGGCGTTGGCGACCCGCGGGTTGCGCAGGCGGGTCGTCCCGCCGAGGGCGTCCTCCAGCGTGAGCCCTCCGTACAGCGTGCCGGGCGAGGTCACCTCGAGGCGGTCGTCGTAGAGAGCCACCTGCACGCAGGAGCTCGCCTGGAGGTCGCGGTGCACGACGGCGTTCACGATCGCCTCGCGGATGGCCGTGCGCGGTATCTCGTAGTAGTCCTCGCGGTAGAGCCCCTCGATGCGGGCCCCGAGTCTGATGTTGCGCAGCACGAAGTCCTCCGCCTCGTCGATCTGCTCGTAGAGGGGGCCGCCGTAGTCGCGGCGGTCGAGGAACACCACGCGGTCTGTGCCCTTGAACTGGGCGCACTGGATGCGGGCGAACTCGAAGGGGTTGCTCGTGAGCAGGAGCAGCGCACGCGTGGGCACGCGCTCCCCGTCGAGCCGCTTGACGAGGCCCCAGTTCTCGAGGCTCCTCAGCGTCACCTCGCCGCCGCGGTCGGCGTCCCTGCGGCGGCGGTTCATCTCGTCGCAGAGCCTCTGGACGGCGCCCTCGTCGAACGGCGCGTCGAGGCAGGGCTGCTCGTCGTAGTACTGCCCGGAGCCGCGCAGCCTGAGCTCGCGCAGGGAGGCCCCGTCGGCCGGCCGCGTGGTCGCTCCGAGGCGGACGTACGTGCCGCACTCCTCCCCGCCGCCTTTCAGGTGGTAGGGCGTCGCGGTGCCGGGCTGTACCTCTATCACCACGACGTCCCTGCCGTCGAGCTCCTCCACGCGGATGCGCGGCGTCACCTGGGGCTCGCAGAGGTCGTCGATGGCGTTGGCCGCGGCGTCGGCGGTGCGGCGCGCGTCGTCCACGCCGGCAACGCCGCCTCCGTCGCTGACGCCCACGACGAGCTTGCCGCCCGCCGAGTTGGAGAAGGCGACGACCGTCTTCACCCAGCGCTCCGCCCGCGAGGGCAGGGCCTCCTTGAGCTCGAGGGTCTTGGACTCCCCGGCGCGTATCTCCTTGAGCAACTCGTTCTCTGCCATGGCGACCCTCGTCAACACTCGGAAACAAGCCAATTCTACCAGCCGGCGCGGAAGCCCCCGCGGGTCTCTTGCGCCAAAGCGGACTGGGCCTCGACACGCAGGTGCCCGCAAAGCTCGTCTACATCAGCAGCGGTCCGTACAAGCGCTACGAGTACGGGCCGTACGATATCGAGCTCCGGCACCGCGCCAACCGCGACCTGCTCGACTGCTCGCAAGTCACCTGCGCCATCGTGCGGGCCCTCAAGGCGCTTGGGCGCGAGAACGTGGGAGACGAGGAAATCGGAACGCTCGCGCGCAACCTCACGGAAGGGCAGGTAGGCGCATTCCTGGAAGAGTCGGCGGGGCTCACCTCCTGGGTTGCCGACGCCGCGAAGAAGATAGGGGAGACGAGGCATGGACAGAATCGCTAGGGCCTCGACCGACGAGCGCAGGCTGGTCTTCGAGGCCTCCGCGCAGAGGATGGCGCTTACGCCGGCCGTCGTCGAGAAGGGCTTCTGGGTGTGCTAGACCTTGGACCACCTTTTCCACAGAAGCGGCTTCGCCGAGTCTATGGTGTTCAAGGACGGCGGTTGCTGGCACCTTTTTAAAGAGCGGCTGATCGGCTTTCAATGAAAGAAAGCAAGAGGTCGACCAAAGGAAAAGCGGGGCGTTCTCCAGCTGGAGAACGCCCCGCGCTCGTTTACGACATTTCCTAGATTGTCTAAGCCTCTAAGTCGCGATCTCGACCGGCCCTCCTAGCGAGTGCCAGGCCCGCCGCAGCCGTGCAGGCCGCGCCTGCGATTGCGGTTACCAGGGCGGCGATTCCGCTCTGGTCCCCGGTTCTGGGCAGAGCCTTGACCGAAGAGGCAGGATCGGACTTCTTGGAAGGATCCTGGCTCACGGGGCCGCGCTGCCCGGAGTCGCCGCCGCCCTCCATGGCCTCGCGGGGAGCTTCCTTGCCGGAGTCGCCCTTGGGGGCCGGATCGGTCGGGTCGGCAGGATCCACCGGCGCGGGGACCGGCTGCAGCTGGGTGTAGAAGTTGTTCACGACATTCCCGGCCTTCACCCGCACCTTGGACCCGGAGTCGAGGTAGGCCCCCATCGAGGTGGTCTCTCCGGCCGCGAAGCGGTAGCCCTCCGGCAGGGAGAACTCGAGGGTGTACTCGCCCTCGGGCACGTCCGTGAACTCGAAGGTGAAGCCGTTGTCGCGGATCCCGGAGGGCTCCACCCGGTCGCCGTCGGCCGAGACGAGGGCCGGCTTCATCTCGCCGAGCATGGCGGCGTCGGGGTAGTCCCGCCCCCCGTCGACGAGCAGGTGCACGGCGAAGTGCACGCGGTCGGCGGTCGCGGGCGCCGGGGCGTCCTCAACGAAGGTCCACGAGGCGTACGCGCCCAGGTTGCCCTTCATCACGCTGGTGTCGCCCATGGGCCACCCGTCGAACACCCACTTGCCGCCGTCGACCTCGACCTCGGTCCTGGCGGGCTGGGGATGGTGGACGACGTCGCCGTCCTTCAGGCCCTCGATCGGGGCGGGGAGGAGGTCGAGCACCTCCTCGGGCAGCCTGTCATGGCCGGCGGCCACGCTCTTCGTGGACGGAGAGAAGTGGTAGTCCGCGAAGAGCGGCTTGTACTGCTCCATCTTCCACGTGCCGACGAACCTCACGTCCGCACCGTCGACCGTCGCCTCGGCCTTGTCCCAGCCCTGGAAGCGCCAGACGCCGCCGTCTCCCCTCACCTCGGTGGCCGCCGGTGCGGGCGGGACCACCCTCGTGCCGTCCGCGACGTCGGCCTGCGCGGCGGGCAGCAGGTCCTTCACCTCCTGGCTCAGAGTGCGCCATGTGACGCTGCTCTTGAACTCGTAGCTGACCGTGTAGGAGGCTTCCGCCGCGTCCGAGAGGGCGCCAGCCGCATCGACGGCCGAAGCCTCGGGAACGGCCGTCGTCGGCTCGTCAGCGAAAGCCGTCCCCCCCCCCCCGACGAGGCACGTGGCAGCGGCCAGGCAAAGGGCGATGGCCGGCATTGCCATTCTCTTTCTCATCATGCGCTCTGTTCCCTCCTTGTTCTCTCGTTCTTGCAAACCGCGCCAGAGCGGCGCGGAAGGACACGTTGTTTATGCACCCCCCGTCTAACTGTGGATGCACTGAAACACCGCCATGGTAGTTGATTTTTCTCGCAATCGCTAGTCACCGCGGGCCGCTTAAGGGCTTTCGCTGCCTCGCGAGCACACCGCTTGGGGTTCTTCGCGGGCTTGCTTGTTTCAGTGGCCTTGTCGCCGAAGAACGAGAGCTTCTCCCACTCGCTTGTAACGAATCGCAGGATCTCCTCATCGGACGGCTCGGCGCCGAAGACGATGCGGGCGACGCCGTACCTTCCGCCCTCGACGTGCTCCGCCAGCTCGACCCAGAATTGGCCGTCGTGATATACGGTCAGGGCGGACAACACGCTGATCTGCATGGTTGGTTCCTCCTTTATGTAGATGACCATGCAGAGAAGGGACAACCAAGGAGGCAGGTTACTGATGCGGACTCCCGCACGCCCACGACTACCCGACGGGGACTGTGTTTTCATCTCTGATGGACGCGTTATAGCATACGCGAACGCGCCCCGACATCGCTGCTGGCATGGCGCGACTGGGATTCACTCCCCGACGCATCCTTGAACATATTGCCTCCTCGGTTTCGAAACTTTAAAACAAGCGGGGTCGAGCATCGCCCTGCGTCGGCCTTGGCATCAGGTCCTCGCACTGGGCGGCATTCCGAGGAATGGAAGTAAGGATTTGCCCAGCATCGATAATGCTCAGCGATACCCCTATTCCGTCTCCCTGCTCTTGCGGCATTCCGCGAGCCTGTCGTTCAATTCGCGGGTCTCGCGGCTCAGCTTGGCGTTGAAAACAAGAGTGAGGACCGCCAGGATGGCGAGATAGACAACCGTGAAGCCAACCCACGCCCCGGGGTTGTTCGCGGGAATCCAAGCAAAGATAGACGCCAATGCACAGAGGACTGCGTAGAGGCAAACGCCGAACAGCACCAGGCGCGCGGGATACGCCATCCGTCCGATCACCGCGGGCGTGAAGAGCACGAGCTGCAGCGCGGGGGCGGCGACGCACGCGGCTAGAATCGACCAGCAATAGTAAATGCCCTGCTTGGAGGCGTCATCAGCGAAACAAGTCCCTAATGCCAAGAAGGCTATCATGGCAACAGCGAAGCCGATACAGATGCTTTTCACGAGTTGTCCGAGGTGTTCCACGGGCGTCTTTTTATCGGTGTCGATAACGTCCCTGTTAATCATTTCAGTCTCCCTCCCTTCGTTTCGACGACCTCAGAACGCGCTTCGATTTGACGTCGGGCGCATACTGGCGCGAGATAACGACCTGCTCACCGTTTTCCAAGGTGGCGATGATCCTGCCGTTGACATCGGGCTTGAGGGCGGTGATCGCGCGGAAGTTGACGAGCAGAAGCACGGGGTCGCGCTGCTGCCGAGCTCGTTCCTCGAGACGCCCCAGGTGCTCGCCGGTCTCGCCGCCAACGCAATCACCTTCTTCTTCATGGGCGCCCAGTCCATCCTCATGGCACCCTACCTGCAGCTCGTTGCCGGATGGTCGCCGGTCGAGGTGGGCGTGATCTCAATAGTGACGGGCGTCCCGACGTTCGCGCTCGCCCTCGGCATCCCCAAGCTCCTTCCTCATGCCAACCCTCGCCACGTCATCCAGGCGGGCTACGTCGCCATGGCTGCCGCCTTGGGCGTCATGATGCTGTCGGTCACCATGAACGGCGCGTTCGCGCCGGGTGTCTATCTGGGCGCGTTCCTCGCCGGCGTGGGCGCCGGCACGGTGTCCTCGCACGCGAGCAACGTCGTCGCCCTCGCGCTCCCCGAGCGCGGCGCCTCGCAGTCCGGCGGAATTCAGAGCACGATGCGCAACATCGGCCAGGCGCTCGGCGTGGCACTTCTCGGCGCGGTGCTGCTCTTCGGCATCACCAACACGGTGCGCTCCGGCGCCGCCTCCGACATGCTCGTCTCTCGTCAGGTGAGCGAGCGGCACTCGGGCATGAACGTGAACCTGGGGAGCGACAAGGAGTTCGAGGAGCAGATCTCCGGGATCCCGATGACCTCCTCCGAGCGCAGCGAGCTCGTGAGAATCGACGCCCATGCCCGTTCCCGGTCCACGCGCATCGCCTATGCCGTGGGAGGCGCGATTGTCCTGCTCGGCCTCCTGACGACCCCCGCGATTAAGACGTTCGACAAGGGAGGCCAGCCGGCGCCCGGCCCGAGCGGCCCCGACCGCGCCGCCGGCGCCTCCCCGAGGGACTGGCCCCGGCCCCATCACGACCCCCCCCGTCGTGCGCCCCCGGCAACGGGGGCGCCGCGTTTTAGCGCTATGAAGACGCCGGGTCGTCGAGCGTGATGAAGCGGAGCGACAGCAGGAAGAGGGCGCTTATCGCCAGGCAGGCGTACTGGCCGACCAGGTCGATGAGCAGCTTGCATATGACGGCACCCACGCAGAAGGAGCCGATCAGCGCCGCGTAGCGGGCGGAGCGGTGCAGCTCGTGCTGGTCGCCCTCGAAGATCCCGTCGTAGAGGGTCTCCCCGAGGGAGCGGAGGTTGCCCGTGCAGAAGACGCTCGCGTAGGCGGACTTGGTGCCGAACTGCCGGAAGTTCTCGTAGGAGAGCGCGGCGCAGAACGAGATCGCGCTGTTCACCATCAGGTCCGGCGTCCGCGAGGGAAGCAGCGCGATGAGCGCGAACGCGAGGGCCTCGAAGACGGCGACCCAACTCTGCATGCGGCCCGTCGCCCGACCGTGCACGCGCACGAGCACGTGGCGGGAGAGCATGATGCCCAGCACGAAGGCGAAGATCGAGACGAGGTAGCGAAGCACCCCGAGCCACGCGCCCTCGGCGAGGTTCATGCACAGGAGCACGATGTTGCCCGTCTGCCCCGTGGCGAAGACCTGGCCGTGAAGCAGGTAGGAGTACGCGTCCATGAAGCCGCCCGCGCAGATGACGGTGAGTCCCAGCCTCACGGGAACCTTGGGCGTGACGGCCGCCTCAGCTCTCTCCATCTGACGTCCCCTCGCTCGATCCTCGAAACAACCGAGCTTCATCCTAGGGCACGGGCGCACGCGATGTCCTCGGGATCGCAAAACCGACGCTCGTGCGACAATGTTGCACGAGGGGCCGTTTTGGAACTCTGACGACGGGGACTGGCATGGGCAAAGCTGCCGAGGGGCTCGAGCTGCGGCGTGACGACGAGGGTCTGGCGCTCGTCGGCGACGGCATGGTGCTGCGAGCGGACTTCTCGCGCCTGCTGCCGCGCCTGCGCGCCGACCGGATCGGGCGCGAGCTCCTGGTTCGCGCTGCCCGCACGCGGGGCGTCGCGACGCCGACCGCCGTCGACGCCACGGCGGGGCTGGGCGAGGACTCGCTGCTTCTGGCCGCGGCGGGCTTCACGGTGACCATGTTCGAGAAGGATCCGGTGATAGCGGCGCTCTTGAGCGACGCACTCGATCGAGCGGCAAACGATTCGCAGCTCGCAGAAGTCGTCGCGCGCATGACGCTCGTGGAGGGCGACTCCGTTGCCGGTCTGCGAGAGCCGGGCTTCTCGCCCGACGTGGTATTTCTGGACCCTATGTTCCCCGAGCGTACCAAGAGCGCCGCGGTGAAGAAGAAGTTCCAGCTGCTGCACCACTTGGAGCGCCCATGCGAGGACGAGGAGGGGCTGCTTGCCGCCGCGCTCGCCGCGCGACCCCGTAAGGTCGTGATCAAGCGGCCGCCCAAGGGTCCGTGGCTCGCCGGCGCGAAGCCGAGCCACTCGCTCACGGGAAAGGCCGTTCGCTACGACGTCATCGTTCCGCCACCCAGCTCACGCTAGAATCGAGACATCGATTCCCCGTTCAAAGGAGCTGGCATGGACCTCCCGAACAAGCGCCCCGACGACATGGCGCGCATCACCACCCCCGAGCTCGCGCAGGCCTTCATCGACGAGCAGGTCGAGGCCGTCCGTGCGCAGGTCGGCGACAAGAAGGTCCTGCTCGCCCTCTCCGGCGGCGTCGACTCCTCCGTGGTCGCCGCGCTGCTGATCAAGGCCATCGGCAAGCAGCTCGTCTGCGTGCACGTGAACCACGGCCTCATGCGCAAGGGCGAGTCCGAGCAGGTCGTCGACGTCTTCAAGAACCAGATGGACGCCAACCTCGTCTACGTGGACGCCACGGACCGCTTCCTCGACCTGCTGGCCGGCGTGGCCGAGCCCGAGCGCAAGCGCAAGATCATCGGCGCCGAGTTCATCCGCGTCTTCGAGGAGGAGGCCCGCAGGGTCGCCGACGGCGTCGACTTCCTGGCACAGGGCACCATCTACCCCGACATCGTCGAGTCCGACGGTGTGAAGGCCCACCACAACGTGGGCGGCCTGCCCGAGGACCTGCAGTTCGAGCTCGTCGAGCCCGTGCGCCTGCTCTTCAAGGACGAGGTCCGCGTGGTCGGTCGCGCCCTCGGCCTGCCCGAGGGCATGGTCGAGCGTCAGCCGTTCCCGGGGCCGGGCCTGGGCGTTCGCTGCCTCGGCGCCATCACGCGCGACCGCCTGGAGGCGCTGCGCGAGGCGGACGCCATCTTGCGCGAGGAGTTCGCGGAGGCGGGCCTGGTCGGCAAGGTCTGGCAGTACTTCGTCGTGGTGCCCGACATGCGCGCGACCGGCGTGCGCGACGGCAGGCGCGCCTACGACTGGCCGGCCATCATCCGCGCCGTCAACACCGTCGACGCCATGACCGCCACGGTGCCCGAGCTGGACTGGGCGCTGCTCAAGAAGATCACCGACCGCATCCTCGCCGAGGTGCCGGGCATTTGCCGCGTGACGTACGACCTCACGCCCAAGCCTGTCGGCACGATCGAGTGGGAGTAGGGTCTTAGGCCAAAACTTCGGGCGTCCCGTCGCCTCCGGGCGGCGGGACGCTCGCTTTGTCTGGCGAGAAGAACGAGGGTTTGATGGGCCTCACGGAAGCGCGTCAGCGTGTGAAGGACGGTCGGCTCTACGTCTGCAACAGCCCGGAGCTCTTCGCTGAGCCGGACCTCGACCTCTCCGAGTGGTTCGCGTGCGACTCCAACGGCCACGGCTACGTGAACGCCCTCAATGCCGCCAAGCTCATCCAGAGCCCGCAGATCTACGCGATGTTCCTGCTGTGGATGCTCTCGGAGCTCTTTGACACGCTGCCGGGGGAGGGCGACCTCGAGAAGCCCAAGTTCGTCTTCTTCTTCGACGAGGCGCACCCGCTCTTCAACGACATGCCGAGCGAGCTCCTGGACAAGATCGTCCAGGTGGTAAAGCTCATCCGCTCCAAGGGCGTGGGCGTCTACTTCATCACCCAGAGCCCGAGCGACATCCCCGACGAGGTGCTCGCCCAGCTCTCCAACCGCGTGCAGCACGGCCTGCGCGCCTACACGCCGGCCGAGCAGAGGGCCGTGCGCGCCGCCGCGCGGTCGTTCCGCGAGAACCCGGCCTTCAAGAGCGAGGACGCGATTCTGGAGCTCGGCACCGGCGGGCTTTTCTCGTCATCGGCGTCTGCGGGCCTACAGGTTGTGCGCCCAGGTGCGCAGTTCGTCCGCGTCCAGACGGCCGTTGAGCATGCGGCCCTCCGTGACCGTCGCGCCAGGCGCGAGCGTGGCCATGCGCTGCGGCGCGCGGCCCAGGCCGGAGCCGCCGCTCGTGGCAAACGGGACGACGGTCTTGCCGGCAAAGTCGTGCGCCTCGAGGAAGGTGTCGATGATGCGCGGCTCAACGTACCACCAGATCGGGAACCCGAGAAACACGGTGTCGTAGCGGCTCATGTCGGGCGCGTCTCCCGCGACGGCCGGACGGCACGTCTCGTCCGCCATCTCACGCGAGCTGCGGCTGCCCTTGTCGTTCCAGTTGAGGTCGGCGGGGGAGTAGGGGGCTTCCGGGACGATCTCGAAGAGGTCCGCGCCAACCGCCTCCGCGAGGGCCTCGGCGGCGCGTGCGGTGGTTCCGGTTGCGGAGAAGTAGGCGACGAGCGTGCTCATGACGGGCTCCTTCCAATAGATGACGCAGCGTTACTAAATAGGATACCCAAAAGAGGCCATCGAGTCATAAAGAACAGCGCAATGTTGCTGACCAGCGAGAGAACCGGCGCGACGAAGCACAGGAGCGCTCCCGTGACGGAGCAGAGCATGCCGATCGCCGTGGTGAGGCTCTTGCGGTAGTCCGCCCGCTTCGCGCGGCGCGCCAGCACGATTCCGGCGATGCCCACGCAGCCCCCGACGATTTGCAGCCAAATGAACGGCGTAAACGCGGTGATGAGGGCAATCACGCAAGCACGATGGATAGAATATCCATGGAGAACCTCCGATGGTCGCGTGGCGCCATCCTACCACAACAAGGTGAGAACGATTTCAGTATTATACAATCGGAGCGGACAAAGATCGGAACAGAACGAGAGGAGCCACGCGCAATGGCAATCTTTGACAAGTTCACCAAGAAGGACGCCCCGGTCGAGGCCCCCGAGAGCCTCCAGATCGACGCCCAGCCGGGCATCGGCTACGCCCCGGTCTCCGGGCGCGTCATCCGCATGACCGACGTCCCCGACAAGGTCTTCAGCACCGAGGTCCTGGGCAAGGGCTGCGCGCTCTGGCCGGACAGCGACGTCGTCTACGCGCCGGCGAACGGCTGGGTCGGTACCGCCATGGGCCACGCCGTGACCATCAAGTCCGACGGCGGCGCCGAGGTCCTCATCCACGTGGGCGTCAACACCGTCAACCTCAAGGGCAAGGGCTTCACCAACTTCGTCTCCGAGGGCGACCGCGTGGCGGCCGGCCAGCCGATCATCATGATGGACCGCAAGGTCATCAACGAGGCCGGCTACCAGGACTGCGTGGTCTTCGCCATCTCCAACTCCGACGACCTCGCCGGCGTCGAGCTCACGGCCGACTTCAGCGAGAAGGTCGAGGCGGGCGCCCCGATCCTCAAGGTGACGTTCTAGTTTTTCTCTCGCATCGCTCTGAGCGGGGCGGCGGCCGTCTGGTCGCCGCCCTTTCTGTAAATTGGGGACAGCCCTCAATTTACAGATGCATGTAGAGCAGCGGGTAAGGGCGGCCCTCCTCGTCGAGCTCGGTGCGACGGTACGTCTTGAAGCCCAGGTGCTCGTAGAAGCCCACGGCCTGTGGGTTCTGCTCGTTGACGGTGAGCTCTCTCACGCCGAGCCGCTCGATGCCGTGCTCGAGAAGCCGGCGACCGAGGCCCTGCCCGCGAGCGCCTGCGGGACGAAGGGCTTGATCTCGGCGACCTCCGCCTCGGACAGGAAGGTGTGGGTGGCGCGCACGGAGCGCTCCCATACGCCCACGAGCCGCTCGACAAGCTCCGGAGTGCGATCGGAAGCAACGGTAAGGTCTGTCATGAGGCCTCACATTCCCTTGAAGCCGGTCTGGCGCAGCGCCTCGTAGAGCACGATGGCCGC
>JAUNEG010000019.1:25786-30618 GCA_030525685.1 Atopobiaceae bacterium
CTCACATTCCCTTGAAGCCGGTCTGGCGCAGCGCCTCGTAGAGCACGATGGCCGCGGCGTTGGAGAGGTTGAGCGCGCTGATGCGGTAGTCGTCCGGGTTCACGAAGTTGCCGCAGACGTCCTGGGAGAGAAGCGCGGCGTGATCGTCTCTCTCGCCGGGCGAGCCCCAGCTCGCCGCGTTGTCGAGCGATGCCGCGTCCGGCAGCATGGGGATGCGCTCGCAGCGGCTCGCGTGTGCGGCGAGCAGCTCCTCCGGAAGCCCCACACTCTCGCATCCAAAGACGAGGTAGTCGCCGTTGACGTAGCGCGCCTCGGCATAGGTGCGCCGCGCCTTCTTGGTGAGGAGGTGCAGGCGGGCCTCGGGGCCTGCCGCCTCGAGAAACGCGTCCCAGCTCTCGTGGACCGTGACGTCCAGGCTCTCCCAGTAGCCGAGTCCCGCACGATGCAGGCTCTTCTCGTCCAGCGAAAAGCCGAGCGGCCCCACGAGGTGCAGACGCGAGCCCGTGACCACGCAGGTGCGCCCTATGTTCCCGGTGTTGGCCGGAATCTCCGGAGCCACCAGCACGACGTTGAACACGCAGCCCCCTCGCCGACGATGATTGCGCCTCATATTGTGCAGAAGTGTCGCTCGTGATGAAAGCGGGGCATCTGATCCGCAAAACGGGCGCTCGTGATGAAGGATTATGGGCATCTTTCGGCATGAGGCCAACCTATGGACCAAAGCCAACAGGGAAAACGCTGTGCACGTCTTGTTGGATGCCAAAACGGGCTCCAATTCCTTCATCACGAGCGCCCGTTTTGCACGGGAAAGCGACGCCATTCATCACGAGCGCCTGTTTTGCAGTCGTTGGGGGCGGTTATACTGGTCGGGTATGGCATGTTCGACCCGAAGGGAACCCCATGATCAAGGAACTGGTCCACGACGAGGCCGTCCTCTCCACCCCCTGCGAGCCCGCCACCGCCGAGGACGCTGACCTGGCGCAGGACCTCGTCGACACGCTTGCCTCCATCGACGACGCCGTCTGCCTCGCCGCCAACCAGATCGGCGTGACCAAGGCCGTCATCGCCTACCGGGACGACAAGGACGGCGTCCACGTCATGTACAACCCCAAGATCCTCATGGCCCTCGGCGGTGCCAAGGTCGAGGAGAGCTGCCTCACCCACGAGGAGCCGGTGCGTGCGACGCGCTTCGCCAAGATCAAGGTCTCCTTCGACGAGCTCGTCGACGGTGAGCTCAAGGCACGTCGCCGCGACTACATGGGCTGGACGGCGCAGATGATCCAGCACATGGTCGACCACTGCAAGGGCAAGCTGGTCTAGCATGCCCGCGCGCGGCGGGGCCGCGGCGCCCGACCACATCGAGGTGCGCGGCGCCCGCGTACACAACCTCAGGGGCATCGACGTCGACATCCCGCTGAACGAGCTCGTCGGCGTGGCCGGAGTCTCCGGCTCCGGCAAGAGCTCGCTCGCCCTCGGCGTGCTCTACGCCGAGGGCAGTCGCCGCTACCTGGAGTCGCTCTCCACGTACACGCGCCGCCGCATGACGCAGGCGAGCCACGCCGCCGTGGACGACGTCCGCTACGTGCCGGCTGCGCTGGCGCTCCACCAGCGCCCGGCGGTGCCGGGCGTGCGCAGCACCTTCGGCACCATGTCCGAGCTGCTCAACAGCCTGCGCCTGCTCTTCTCGCGCGTTGCCAGCCACCGCTGCCCGCACTGCGGCACCTACGCCCCGCCCTCGATGGCGGTGGCGACGGACCAGCCCATCACCTGCCCCGCCTGTGGCGAGAAGTTCTTTGGTCCCGGCGCCGAGGACCTTGCGTTCAACAGCACCGGCGCATGCCCCACCTGCGAGGGCACGGGCGTGGTGCGCACGGTCAACGAGGCGTCGCTCGTGCCGGACGAGTCCATCTCCATCGACGACGGCGCGGTGCTGCCGTGGGGCAGTCTCATGTGGGACCTCATGAAGCGGATCTGCGGCGCCATGGGCGTGCGCACCAACGTTCCGTTCTGCGAGCTCACGCCCGAGGAGCGCGACATCGTCTTCCACGGCCCGGCCGTCAAGAAGCACATCCTCTACCAGTCCAAGAAGGGTGACGACTTCGCCGAGCTGGACTTCACCTACTTCAACGCGATCTACACCGTGGAGAACGCGCTCGCCAAGGTCAAGGACGAGAAAGGCCTCAAGCGCGTGAGCCGCTTCCTCACGGAGGGGCCCTGCCCCGACTGCGGCGGCACGCGGCTCTCCGATGCGGCGCGCGCCCCGCGCGTGGCGGGAATCGGTCTCGCTGACGCCACGGCCATGACGCTCGGCGAGCTGGTGACGTGGGTCGCCGCGGTTCCCGCCGGGCTGCCGGACGACGTGCGGCCCATGGCGGAGAGCATCTGCGAGTCCTTCCAGCACACGGCTCGGCGCCTGCTTGATTTGGGCCTCGGCTACCTCTCGCTCGACCGCGCGGCGGCCACGCTCTCCACGGGCGAGCGCCAGCGCGTGCAGCTGGCGCGCGCGGTCCGCAACCGCACGACGGGCGTGCTCTATGTGCTCGACGAGCCGTCCATCGGATTGCACCCCGCCAACGTGGACGGGCTTCTCGGCGTCATGCGCGACCTTCTGGCGGACGGCAACTCCGTCGTGATGGTCGACCACGACGCGCGCATCCTCGCCGAGGCGGACCACCTCGTCGAGCTGGGCCCCGGTGCGGGGGCGGACGGCGGGCGCGTGATCTGCCAGGGGAGCGTCGCCGAGGTGGCGGCGGACCCCGCCTCGCGCGTCGCCGGCTTCCTCACGGGCGAGAAGGACGTGCTCTCGCGGCCGCGCGTGGCCGCCGGGGAGATGTTCGACCTGGGCACCATCTCGATGGAGACCGAGGCGCTGCACACCGTGTGGCCGCTCCACGTGGAGGTGCCGCGCGGACGGCTTGTGGTGGTGACGGGCGTCTCGGGCTCGGGCAAGACGACGCTCGTGCTGGAGACGCTGGTGCCGGCGCTCGCCGCCGCGGCGGCGGGGGAGCGCCCGCCCGCGCACGTGCGGTGGGTGGATGCCGAGGGCGTGCGGCGCGCCAACCTCATCGACGCCACGCCGATCGGCATCAACGTACGCTCCACCGTGGCCACCTACGCGGGCGTCCACGACGAGCTACGGCGCGCCTACGCCCGCACCGACGAGGCTCGCGCCGCCGGCTACAAGGCCGGGGACTTCTCGTACAACACCGGCCGCCTGCGCTGCCCCACCTGCGACGGAACGGGAGAGATATCGCTCGACGTGCAGTTCCTGCCGGACGTTGACATTCCCTGCCCGGACTGCCGCGGCTCGCGCTACGCCCCGGCGGCTGATGCCGTGCACCGCCCGCGCAAGGGCGAGCCTGCGGGCACGGGCCTCACGCTCCCGCAGATCATGGCGCTCTCCGTGGACGAGGCCCTCGACGCCTGCTCTGATCTGCGACGCGTTGCCACGCGACTGCAGGTGCTGCACGACCTGGGCCTGGGGTACCTCACGCTCGGCGAGGCCACGCCAGCGCTCTCGGGCGGCGAGGCCCAGCGCCTCAAGCTCGCGAGCGAGATGGGCCGCGCGCAGGACGACGCCGTCTTCGTCTTTGACGAGCCCACGATCGGCCTGCACCCGCTCGACGTGCGGACGCTGCTCGCGGTGTTCCAGCGACTCGTGGAGGCGGGCGCCACCGTCATCGTGATCGAGCACGACCTCGACGTCATCCGCAACGCGGACTACGTGATCGACATGGGTCCCGGCGGAGGCGAGGAGGGCGGCCGCATCGTCTGCGCCGGCACGCCCGAGGAGATCGCCGCCTGCCCCGACAGCATCACCGGCCGCTATCTGTAAATTGGGGACAGCCCCCAATTTACAGACATCACGTTGGCTAGCAGCGGTGGGCGCTGGGGCAGATGTCCTCGAGGACGCAGCCGTCGCACTTGGGGCCGCGCGCCGCGCACGTATCGCGGCCGTGCTTGATCCACTGATGGTTCACCGGCCCCCAGAGCTCGCGCGGCAAAAGGCGCAGCAGGTCCTGCTCGGTCTTGAGCGGCTCCTTCTCGTGCGTCTTGGGCGAGAGCGCGAGCCGGTGCGCGATGCGGTTGACGTGCGTGTCCACCGCGATGCCCTCCACGATGCCAAACCCCACGTTCATCACGATGTTGGCCGTCTTGCGCCCCACGCCGGGCAGGCGCGTGAGCTCCTCCATCGTGTGCGGCACCTCGCCGCCGAACCCGGAGACGATCATCTGCGCGCACTCGACGCAGTGCCTGGCCTTGGACTTGTAGAACCCCAGACTGTGGATGTACTCCGCGACCTCCTCGGGAGAGGCGGCTGCCATGGCCTCCGGCGTGGGGAAGCGCTCGAAGAGCGCGGGCGTCACTTTGTTGACCTGCGCGTCCGTGGTCTGCGCCGAGAGCAGGACCGCGATCGTCAGGCGAAACGGGTTCGCGTGGTCGAGGAAGCACTCGACCGGGCCGTACTTCTTGTCAAGGCGTCGGCACACCTCGACGGCGCGGTCGATCTTGGCCTGCTTGGTCTCTCTTGGCATGCTTGCCCCCTCGGCTCGGTGTCCCCTGACAATGATAGGGTGACCGGTCGAGGGAGAAAAGGCCGCATCGAGCAGCGGCGACGCGAGGCGTGTGGTAGCATCGGGAGCTGAGTCGGCGCAGGCTCCGGCGAGAAGGACGACCGAGGGGAGCTTCCATGTTCTGTCCCGAGTGCGGCACGAAAAACGCGGACGGCGCCAAGTTCTGCACCGAGTGCGGGACGCGTCTGGTGACGGCCCAGCAGCCCGAGCCGCAGACGGAGGCGGGCGAGCAGCTCCTCCATCGGGAACGGGGTGATC
>JAUNEG010000019.1:30628-40199 GCA_030525685.1 Atopobiaceae bacterium
GCGGCGCCCGAGCCGCGGCCGAGCGCGGCGCCCGAGAAGGTCGGGCCCCCGGTGCCCGGGACGCCTCCCCAGGAGTGGCCCGACAGCTCGGGACAGGGTCCGGTCCAGGACGGCGGCGAGGGCTCCAAGGGGCTCGGCGCGGGCGCGGTGGTCGGCATCGTCGTCGGGGTCGTCGCGCTCGTGGCCGTCGCGGCGGCGGCCTTCCTGTTCCTGGGTGGGTCGCCCTCTTCCGGCGAGAAGCTCTCGGTCGGGCTGGCCGGCCCCGTTCAGGGCGACGTCGCGCAGGACGCCCCCGACGATTCCGCCCCCGACGCAGAGCCCGACGCCGAGCCCGCCGGGAGCGTCGTCGGCACCGTCTTCGACGAGGGGCTCTACGGCCAGGATCTCGCGAGCGTCGAGGCCTCCCTTAAGGAGCACGGCCTCTCGATCCATGGGTCGACCGCCCTCTCCAACGGGGGCGCCTCCGACTCCCTCCAACTGGACCTCTCCGGTGAGGTGGACAAGGCGTTCCCCGTCGCGGGGTCGGACGACGAGATCATGCTCACGCTCTACCTCGAGTCCGACGACTTCGCCTTTGACTGGGACGAGGACGGCTACGCGGCCGACCCCGTCACCTCCCTCGCAGACCTTCCGGAGGACACCGAGCTCGTCTCGGCGGTGTTTGTCTTCGAGGCGGACGTCGAGGTCGAGGACTTCCCCGCCGTCCTCACGGAGATGGCCGAGGCGCTCTCGTCCCCCGGGGACGTCGCCTCCGTCACCGGCACGTCCTCCGAGCTCGTGGACGAGTTCTGTGCCCTGCAGGGTGTCTCCGAGGACGAGTGCTCCACGAGCGTCTACGGGGACGCGACGTACGACTCCCTGTACGTCTACTATGACGGCGGCGCTCATCTCGACCTCACCCGGTACAGTTCGGGTGACACCGAGGTCAGAATCAGCCTCTACCTCACGTGACGTCTCACGCTCGCAGGGGCGAGAAGGACGAGCCGGCCGCGTGCTCTGCCTAGAGTTCAATTTGATGATGTGCTACAGTGACTGAAATTGAACTCTTGGGCCATTGAGTTCAATTCAACGTCTGAAATTGAACCTCGGGAGGCTCAGTGACCAACGAGACCTTCGCGGACCGGCTCCGACAGGCCATGGCGGAGAGGGGCCTCAAGCAGGCCGATCTCGTCCACGGGGCGTCGGCGCGCGGCGAGAAGCTCGGGAAGAGCCAGGTCAGCCAGTACGTGAGCGGCAAGGTCGTGCCGCGCGCGAACGTGGTCGCCCTGCTCGCCGCACTCCTCGACGTCGACAAGGCCTGGCTGGCCACGGGGGAGGGCGCGCGAGCTTCCTCGCGGCCTGAGACCGCCTCCCGGAAGCCCGTCGCCAGCACCTCCGAGAACAGGAGCGCCAGCATGAGAGAGTTCAAGAAGTCCAGCAAGCTCGACAACGTCCTCTACGACGTCCGCGGCCCCGTCGCCGACGAGGCGGCCCGCATGGAGGACGAGGGCCTGCGCATCCTCAAGCTCAACATCGGCAACCCCGCGCCCTTCGGCTTCCGCACCCCGGACGAGGTCGTCCACGACATGCGCCAGCAGCTGCCCGACTGCGAGGGCTACTCCGACTCGCGAGGCCTCTTCTCAGCCCGCAAGGCGATCATGCAGTACGCCCAGCTCAAGCACCTGCCCAACGTGAGCATGGAGCACATCTACACGGGCAACGGCGTCTCGGAGCTCATCCAGCTCTGCATGAACGTGCTGCTCAACACCGGCGACGAGATCCTCATCCCTGCGCCGGACTACCCGCTGTGGACGGCCTGCGCCACGCTCGCCGGCGGCACGCCCGTGCACTACCTCTGCGACGAGGAGGCGGAGTGGACCCCCGACCTAGCGGACATGGAGTCCAAGATCACGAGCAACACCAAGGCCCTCGTGATCATCAACCCCAACAACCCCACCGGCGCCGTCTACCCGCGCGAGGTGCTCGAGCAGATTGTGGAGATCGCTCGTCGCCACCAGCTCATGATCTTCTCGGACGAGATCTACGACCGCCTGTGCATGGACGGCTACCAGCACGTCTCCATCGCCTCGCTCGCGCCCGACCTGCCGTGTGTCACCTTCTCGGGCCTCTCCAAGTCCCACATGGTCGCCGGCTACCGCATCGGCTGGATGATCCTCTCGGGCAACAAGCGCTGCATGAAGGACTTTATCTACGGCATCAACATGCTCTCCAACATGCGTCTGTGCTCCAACGTGCCGGCACAGTCCATCGTGCAGACGGCTCTCGGCGGCTACCAGAGCGTGGAGCGCTACGTGGGGCCCGGCGGGCGCATCTACGACCAGCGCAACTTCGTCTACGAGGCCCTCAACGACATCGACGGCATCACGGCCGCGAAGCCCAAGGCCGCGTTCTACATCTTCCCGAAGATCGACGTCAAGAAGTTCAACATCACCGATGACGAGCAGTTCGCCCTGGACCTGCTGCACGAGAAGCACATCCTCATCACGCGCGGCGGCGGCTTCAACTGGCCCAAGCCCGACCACTTCCGCATCGTCTACCTGCCGCGCATGGGCGTCCTGCGCGAGGCCATGACCGACCTCGCCGACTTCTTCGCTCACTACCGTCAGGGCTAGGCGAGCGGCTCCACGCGCCAGACGTCGTCGAAGGCGATGTGGTGCCGCACGACCGCGAGCTCGCGGGCCGTGGGGTCCACGCGGGTCACGATGCCCTCGGTCGTGACGTAGGCGTCGCGCTCGTAGTGCGTCACGCGGACGAGCAGCCCCTTGCGCACGGCGGCGAGCTCGGCCGAGATGCGCGCGGCCTCCTCCTCGGAGGGGTCACGTCGAGGCTCAGTCACACGCTCGCGCTCCCGCACGAGGTCGTAGTAGCCGGTGAGCGCCGCGAACGGCATGAACTGTGCCGCGCGGTCGGCGTGGCGGCGCGGCTCCTCGGCTCTACTCATGGTGACCTCCCACCTGCTCGTTTCGCGCGCGCCCGGTTGCCTCGGGGCGGTAGCTGATGCCGCGCACCAGCGCGTTCTTGCCAAAACGCCGCTTCACGGCCATCTCGGCGCGCGCGAGGCTCCTCTCGGCGGCATCCGCCGCGGGGTCCGAGAAGAGCGTGAGCTCCGCATACTCCTCGGGCGCGAGCTCGCCCACGGAGATGTTGACGCGACGCACCGCGCGGTTGGGGTCCACGATCTCCGCGTAGAGCGCGAGAAACGCCGCGGCGAGTGCGGCGCGCGAGCTCGTGGCCTCGGCGAGCTTGCGCGAGACGTTGGCGCCCTCGCCGCGACGGCCCACCACGCGCGTGCTGTGCTCGCCCGTGAAGGTCTCCGCGGCCGCGCCCTTCTCGCCCGCCGCGCCCCGCTCGTGCGCGTAGCCCACGAAGAGCGAGACGTGCCCGCAGACCAGGCCCTTGTCCACGAGCTCCAGCGCGAGGTTGTCCACCATCTCGCGCAGGACCACCTGGGCCTCGTCGAAGGCGTAGTCGCGCATGAGGACCTGTCCCGAGCCCATCGAGTGCGCCTTGGGCCGGTAGGCGTGGATCTCCGCCATCGTGCAGGGCTCGACGCCCCAGGCGTGGTCGATGAGCAGCTCGGCATTGACGCCGAACTCGTCGTAGAGGACCTTCTCGGGCAGCAGGGCCACGCCGCCCATGTCATGCGCGCCCATCTGGGCCAGGCGCCGCGCGATCCCGGGGCCGATGCCCCAGATGTCCGTGATGGGCCGGTGGGGCCAGATGAGGCACTTGTAGCGCTCCTCGTCCAGCTCTCCGATGTTGTCGGGCGTGTGTTTGGCCGTGACGTCCAGCGCAACCTTGGCCAGGAACAGGTTGGTCCCAATGCCGGCCGTGGCGCAGATTCCGGTCTCGCGACGGACCATGTCGATGAGCTCCACGGCCAGTTCGCGCGGCGTCTTGCCGTAGAGCGCGAGGTAGGGCGTCACGTCGATGAACACCTCGTCCACCGAGTAGACGTGGATGTCCTCGGGCGAGAAGTACCGCAGGTAGCGGGCGTAGATGTCCGCGGAGACCTCCATGTAGCGCCGCATGCGGGGCCGGGCCATCTCGTAGTCGATGCCGTCCGGGATCTCGAAGACGCGGCAGCGGTTGCGCACCCCGAGCGCCTTCATGGCCGGGGAGATGGCCAGGCAGATGGTCTTGCGGCCGCGCGAGGGGTCGGCCACCACGAGCCGGTGCTCGAACGGGTTGCGCCCGCGGTCCACGCACTCCACGGAGGCGTAGAAGCACTTGAGGTCTATGCAGAGGTAGGCGCCGCCCATGTCTCCCGGTTCCAAACACTTGTTCTATGATGGGACCATCATAGCCGAGGGGCGGGACAGATTCGAGGAGGGGCCATGCGGGCGTTCATAGCGCTGGAGCTGCCGGGGGCGTTCGCGGATGAGGTCGCCGTGCTGTCGCGGCGGCTGGCCGCCGTCTGCGAGGGCCGCTTCGTGGCGGAGGGAAACCATCACCTCACGCTGGCATTTCTCGGCGAGGTGGACGAGGCGGGCGTGCGCGCCGCGATGGATGCGCTCGAGGCGGCATGCGCCGGCGTGGGCCCGGTCGAGCTGGCGGCGGAGGGTCTCGGCACGTTCGGCCGCGGCCGCGCCGCCACGCTCTGGCTGGGGATTCGGCGCTCCGAGGAGCTGGGCCTCCTCGCCCGGCGCGTGCGCGAGGAGCTCGCGGCGCGTGGCCTGGTGTACGACGAGAAGGACTTCCTGCCGCACGTCACGCTCGCGCGCCGCGCTCGCGTGCCCCGCGGAGAGCTGGGGGACCTCGCCTTCCCGCTGCCCGACGAGGCACGCGACGTCACGCTCTTCCGCAGCATCCTCGAGTCCGACGGCGCCCGCTACAAGCCGCTCCATTCTGTGGAACTCTGAGACAGAAATCGAACGGCCTGGTGTCACTTTTCCCGCCGTCTGTGTGGCCTGGAGGAGTCGCTTCATGTCCAGGACCTTCGCTCGTCCGCAAAAGACTAGTTGAGAGCCGCCCGTAATCGCGTGAATCTGCGAGGGGTCGCGACAGCCCACACACCAGCGGGGAAAAGTGACACAGCGACAGAGAAAAAATGCCTCGGAGCTCATTTCAGGGGCGGTGAGACAAATGAACCTGTCCCCTTTGTCTCACCGGTTGATCTCGGTGAGGAACGCGTCGGCGTAGAGCTCGGCCTTTTTCATGCCCACGCCGGAGACGCCGAGGAACTCCTCGCGCGTGCGCGGCCTCTTGGCGCACATGTCCACCAGCGACGCGTTGGAGAAGACGATGTATGCCGGGACGTTCTGCTCGCGCGCGAGCTCGCCGCGCAGCGAGGCCAGGCGCGCGTAGAGCCCCTGGCCGTCGGCGTCCAGCTCGCTGACGTCGCTCGCCGCGCGCGCCTTCGCGGGTGCCGCGTGCTCGCGCTCGGACTTGGGCTTTCCACGTGCTACCTTGAGGACGAAGGGCTCGTCCCAGGGCGCCTCTCGCCGCAGGAACGCACCCGAGCTCGCGGTGAGCGCGAGAGTGGGGTAGTCGCCGCCCACGCGCGCGAGCACGTCGCGGAAGACCAGCTCGTCGATCACGGCGCGCACGTGCGCCGCGGACGCGTCCGCCATGATGCCGTAGGTGGAGAGCGTGTCAAAGCCACGCTGCCGGACCCTCTCGCCGCGCGAGCCGCGCAGCACGTCCACGACCATGCCGGCACCGGCGCTGCGTCCGCGCTGGGCGATGCGCGCCACGCAGCTCACGACCTTGAGGGCGTCCTCGGTGGCGTCGGTCTCCTCGAAGTCCGTGAGGCAGTTGCCGCAGCTCCCGCAGTACGCGGGCGCCTCCTCGCCAAAGTAGCGCAGGATGTGGGCGCGCAGGCACTCCGTGGTGGTGGCGTAGAAGACCATCTGGCGCAGGCGCTCGGCGTCGCGCTCGGCGAGAAGCGCCACCTGCTCGGGCGAGAGACCCTCGCGCGGCTCGCTGCGGGAGAGCAGGAACTCCGCCGTGTGGACGTCACCGGGGGAGTAGAGCAGGAGACAGTCGGCGCGCGTGCCGTCGCGGCCGGCACGCCCCGCCTCCTGGTAGTAGTTCTCCAGGCTGAGCGGCAGGTTGTAGTGGACCACGTAGCTCACGTTGGACTTGTCGATGCCCATGCCGAAGGCGTTGGTCGCCACCATCACGCGGGCGCGGTCGTAGAGGAAGTCGTCCTGGTTGCGCTCGCGCTCCTCGGACGTGAGGCCGGCGTGGTAGCGCGTGGCGAGAAGTCCCTCGTCGCGCAGCTCGTCGCAGATCTCCTCCACGGCGCGCCGACTCGAGCAGTAGACGATGCCGGAGCGCTCGGCGCGCTGCCGGCAGAAGGCGACGAGCATCCGGTCCTTCTCGGAGCGCCCGCGGGGGCGCTGAACGGCAAAGGAAAGGTTGAGCCGGTCGAAGCTGGCAACAACCACGAAGGGGTCCACGAGCCCGAGCGCGCCCACGATGTCCTTGCGCACCGCACGGGTGGCCGTGGCCGTGAGCGCCATGACCGGCGGCCGCTCGGGAAGGGTCCCCAGGAAGTCGATGATTCGCTGGTAGCTGGGTCTGAAGTCGTTGCCCCACTGGGAGATGCAGTGCGCCTCGTCCACGGCGAGCAGGCTCACGCCGCGCGTGGTCGCCGTCTCCACGAAGGCGGGGTCGTCGAGCCGCTCGGGCGCCACGTAGACGAGGCGCAGCGCGCCGGAGGACACGCCGTGGAGCACGTCGGCGCGCTCACCCGCGGAAAGCGTCGAGTTGAGGTAGCTGGCCGCCACGCCCATCTGCCGCAGCGCGCCCACCTGGTCCGCCATGAGCGAGATGAGCGGCGAGACCACGATCGTGAGGCCGTCGAGCGCAAGCGCAGGCACCTGGTAGCAGATCGACTTGCCCGCCGAGGTGGGCATGACGGCCAGGACGTCGCGACCGGCCAGGGCGGCGTCCACGATCTCCGCCTGGTGCGGGCGAAACTCCGAGTAGCCAAAGGTGTCTCGCAGGACGTCCAGGGCGGTTGGCGGTGTGGTCATGGCGCTCCTCGTGACGCGTGTCTTACGCCATGGTACCCCTCGGGCCGGACGGACGCGCCGGATGACCGTCCGCGACCCCTTACGCGGTGCTTACATTGCGTGCGCCCCTTCCCGATAACCTGAAAAAGTTCAGACCAATTCATGGCACGACCCCGAAAACGGGATGCCTTGTGCGCACTCTATCGCCGAGGAGGGGACGATGAGACGGGACAAGGACCTGACTGCCCGCGTGAGGGCCGCGAAGGGCGACGCGCGCGCCGCGGACGGCCTGGTGCGCGACTATCTCCCGTTCATCAAGGCGGAGACCGCAAAGTTCATGGGGCGGGCTCCGCAGCAGGGAAGAGATGACGAGCTGGGGATTGCCATGTTTGCTTTTCACGAGGCGGTGCTTGCGTACGACGAGACGCGCGGGGCGTTTCTGCCCCTTGCGGCCATGAGCGTCCGAAACCGGCTGATCGACTATCGGCGTCGGGAGCGCCGCCACGCCGAGGTGTCCTCGCTCGACGAGCCGGGCCACGGGGGAGACGGCGAGGATGCCCGTCCGCTCGTGGAGCGGATTGCCTCCGAGCGCGATGAGATCTCCGAGCGCGAGGCGCGCCGGGCGAGCCGGGCGGAGATCGCCGAGTTTGCGGCCCAGCTCGAGGGGCTCGGCGTGGGCCTTTCGGACGTGGCCGATAACAGCCCACGCCAGCAGCGCACCCTGGAGGCGTGCCGGAGCGCGCTCGCGTATGCGCGCGGCCGGCAGGACCTGCTCGACCGGGTGGCCCAGACGGGAAAGCTGCCCATTGCGGAGCTCGCGCGCGGGGCGGGCGTGGAGCGAAAGACGCTCGAGCGGCACCGGCGCTACCTCGTGGCGCTGTTCGTGGCCTACACCAACGGCTACGACATCATCCGGGGGCACCTCTGCAAGATCGTCCGCGCGACGGGAGGTGACGCGCGATGAGCTACCTCATCCTGGAGTGCGCCACGAGCTATGCCGTGGCGCTCGATGACGAGGGCCGCTTCATGAAGGTCCCCAACCTCGGCTACAAGATGGGGCAGGAGGTTGACGATGTGATCACCTTCGAGGGGAGCCCGTTCGGGGAGGCCGACGTCGTCCCCTTCGAGGCGCGCCGGGCGAGAAGAACGCGCGGCCGCCGCGTCGCGCTCGTTGCAGCGGCGGCCTGCCTCGCCGTTGCTGTGGTGGCGGGCGCGGCCGTCTGGCAGCTGCCCGTGGGAACGGTCTACATGAGCATTAACCCCGAGGTGAGCATCGAGGTCAACCGCCTTGACCGCGTGGTGGGGCTCGACGGCGAGAACGATGACGGCGACGACCTCATCGAGGGGTTCGCATACTACGGGCGGACGCTCGATGAGGTCTCGGACGACCTCGCGGATCTCGCCGAGGACCAGGGCTACCTCGATGACGGCGGGACGATCGAGCTCACGGTGGAGTCCGACGACGAGGAGTGGAGGACCGCGACCGAGGACCGGCTGATCGTGGAGCTCGAGGTGCACCTTGACCATCGGGTGGCGGTGACGGGCGCTGCCGGTGGCGAGGATGTCGCGCCCGCGCCTCAGGTCGAGCAGGTGACGACCCCCGAGCCCCCGACTGAGGTGACCGCGCCGCCTGCGTTCGATGACGACGGCTGGGGCGAGGCCGACGACGGGGACGACGATGACGATGACGATGACGACGAAGACGAGTGGGATGACGATGATGCGGACGACGAAGATGACGACTAGGCTGACCTGACGTTCTTCTCGTCCGGAGGGGTCCCGAAAAAAATTTCTCGCGGACCCCGGTTTTGAGACGGTGCCCACGCAACCTCTCACTGTAAGGCAAAGAAGAGGCTTCCCGACACCCAAGGAGGACACCATGAAGACCACGAGCCTGAAGCGCATCCTTGCCACCGCCACGATGGGCGCCGCCCTTGCGGCAGTTCTCGCCGGATGCGGAACCACTCCCGCCGCGCCTGCCGGCCAGGCGACGGGCGGCGCCGGTGAGGCCCCGGTATCCCAGGCCGCGGGGACGCTGCTCCTGAGCGTCAACCCCGAGATTGAGGTCGAGTACGATGACGCCGGGCTCGTCACCGAGGTCGAGGGCGTCAACGACGAGGGTCGCGGCGTCGTGAGCGGGTATGCGGGCTACGAGGGTCGTGCCTGCCGCGAGGTCGTCTCGGAGCTCGTGGGCAAGATCTACGAGGCCGGGCACTTCAACCAGACCGTCGACGGGCACGACCGCAACGTGGTGGTCAAGCTCGAGCAGGGATCGGGTTACCCGGGCGACGACTTCCTGCGCGGGATAGAAGATGACGTCCGCAGCACGGTGGGCGGCTTTGGCTTGGAGTCCGACGCGCTCGCCGTGGCCCCCGAGCAGCTGGATGACCGCGGCTACATCGGCCTGGACGCCGCAAAGGACATCGTGCTCTCGCAGCTGGGTCTTGCCGAGGCCTCGTTCAACGACCACGAGTACGAGCTCGACGACGGCGTCTACGAGATGGAGTTCACCTCCGGCGGCGTGGAGTACGAGTACGAGGTCGACGCCCGTACGGGCAAGGTCCTCGAAGCGGACATCGACGGCAACGACGACTGGGACGACCGCGACG
>JAUNEG010000041.1 GCA_030525685.1 Atopobiaceae bacterium
TGTGTTTGTTAACGTCGTGATTGCGGGTTTGAGCACGTAAGCCTTTAGCTTTCGAGCACGAAAACTTTTCGGGTTTGAGCATGACCACGTCGACCGGCCCAATTGCCTCTAGCGTTGTCGGTGCCGTTGTATCCGACACGAGAAAGGCAGAAAGGAATGATCGACGTGGACAAGATAGAGGATATACGCAAGAGGGTGAGGTGGGGCCAACCCGTCGCCCAGATTGCGCGCGAGCTGCGCGTCTCCGAGCCGACAGTGCGAAAGTACAGGGACATGGAGGACCTCTCCGTGCAGCCAAAGCCCAGGCAGGAACCGCAGTTCCCGACCCTCGAGCGCTTCAAGGAGACGATAGACGCATGGCTCATCGCCGACTCGAAGCAGTGGCGCAAGCAGCGCCACACCGCAACCAGGATCTACGTGCGCCTGCGCGACGAGGAGCACTACGAGGGCAGCTACTCCACCGTGCAGCGCTACGTGCGCTGGAGGAGAGAGCAGATGGCCCTCGAGCGCGACCAGCGCGACGCCTCGGGGTACCTGCTGCTCAGGTGGCTGCCCGGGGAGTGCCAGGTGGACTTCGGCGAGGCGGACTTCAGGGTGCGCGGCGTCACCACCCGCGGCAAGTACCTCACCGTCAGCTTCCCCCACTCGAACGTCGGCTTCACGCAGGTCTTCTGGGGCGAGACCTCGGAGTGCGTGTGCCAGGGCCTGCGCAGCGTGTTCGAGTTCGTCGGCGGCATCCCCGTGCGTGCGGTCTTCGACAACGCCACGGAGGTCGGCCGCCGCTTCGGAGCCGAGATCCGCGTCAGCAGGATGTTCAAGCTCTTCGCCTCCCACTACGGGCTCGACTACAGCTTCACCAACCCCCACTCCGGAAACGAGAAGGGCAACTGCGAGAACATGGTGGGGGCCCATCGCCGTGCCCTGTTCGTGCCCGTGCCGAGCTTCCACGACGTGAGGGGGTTCAACGAGCGCCTGCTCAGAGACAGCCTCGACCTCTCCGACAAGCGCCACTACCGACTCGGCGTGCCCCAGCTCGAGCTCTTCGGGAGCGACCGCGCGGCCTTGCTTCCCCTCCCGGCAGCCCCGTTCAGCTGCGTGAGGTGGGAGGCGAGGACGCGTCGCGCCAACAAGCAGGGCGAGGTGGTGCTCGGCGGCATACACCGCTACAACGTGGGGCCGGCGATGACCGGACGCGAGGTGACGGTCGGACTCAGCGCCTTCGACGTCACGTTCGTCGACTCCATGACCGGGGAGGTCCTTGCCACCTACGAGCGCGAATGGGGCTCCGTGCCCACCAGCAGCGCCGACCCGACCCTGCAGCTCAAGCTGCTGTGCATGCGTCCTGGCGGCTGGCGCGACTCGGTGGTGCGCGACTCCCTGCCGGACGAGCTCGTGGCGTTCCTCGACGCGGAGGACGCCGCGGGCCTCTCCGCCGACCTCAGGGTCTTGCGCGACGCCGCCGAGAGGAGCGGGTTCGGCGCGGCCGTCGAGGGCATGGTACGCTCCCTCGGGGCCACGGGATCCCTCAGCGCCGCGAACGTGGAGCTCTCCGCCGCCGTGGCGGCCTCGGGGGACGAGGCGGTCACCTACGACAGCCCCGTCGACCTCAGCGCCTACGACGAGGTCTGGCGTGTGCTCGACGGGGGTGGTCACGATGCCGCTTAGCAGCGCCGAGCGCGACGCCGTCTTCTCCGCCACGAGGGCCGCGGCCCGCGCCCTCTACATCTCGGGCGACGTGATCGACCAGTTCCTGGAGACCTCAACCCCGACCCAGATCGCCGGATGCAGGGCCATGCTGGAGGCCGAGATCGCCCACCGCGACGCCAACAGGCGGGCAAGGCTGCTCAGGCAGGCAAGGCTGCCCGTCCACAAGTCGGTCGAGGACTTCGACTGGGCCCACGTGCGCTTCCCGGACGGCTGGGGAAGGGACGACATGCTGTCCCTGGCCTTCATCGGGTCCTGCGAGGACCTCGTGTTCTTCGGCCAGACCGGCCGGGGCAAGTCACACATGGCCATAGCGCTCTCCATGCGCGCCGCGGCAGCCGGCATCCCCGTGAGGTTCTGGCAGACGGCCCAGCTGGTGCTCGAGCTCGGCAACGCCAAGCGCGACGGCACCCTCTCCAGGGTGCTGGGCGACATATCGCGCTCGAGGCTGCTGGTGCTGGACGAGTTCGGGTACGTGCCCTTCGACGTGGACGGGGCGCGCCTGCTCTACCAGGTCATCTCCGAGAGCTACGAGCGCCGCTCGATCATATTCACCACCAACATCGAGTTCTCCAAGTGGGGCACCGTCTTCGCGGACGACAAGCTGGCGCAGGCCATCGTCGACCGCGTGGTGCACCACGGCCGCCTGGTCGAGTACGCGGGTCCCAGCCACCGCCTCGAGAACTCGCTGATGCTGGGCAAGGGGGGTGCCGTCGCATGATCGCGCTGGACAGGGACGCGCTGGAGGCGGTCATCCGTCTCATGGGCGACGACGTGCCGGCCGGCTTCGAGGAGCTCGCAATGCTCAGCTACGGGCCGGACTCCGTTTGGGCCAGGACGGAGCCCTACGACGGGCCATGCCCGCACGAAGTGTACTGGGGCGTGCAGTGCGGCTCGTGCCCACACGGCGGGGAGTGCGGCCCGTTCCCCTCGACCTTCGAGCTGCTGGTCCGGGACTACCTCGCGGCCACTGGTAGGCAGCCTGCCAGCCTCAGCCCCGATGCACGCGACGAGGGAGGGGGGTCAGGAGCGCTTCCGTTCTGACGACAATGGGCGCCACGCCGTGATGGCCGCGGAGCGGCGTGGCCCCGTCACGAGCATCTGCCGCGGATAAGCACTGCCGTGTCGGCGTGACGAAATCCGAAAAAGTTTCGTGCCCACACCCTAAAGAAATGCTTGCACATTTCCGAAAAGGGGACTTGACTAAACACACC
>JAUNEG010000033.1 GCA_030525685.1 Atopobiaceae bacterium
TGATCACCTTCATCGACACCCCGGGCCACGAGACCTTCACGGCCATGCGTGCCCGCGGCGCCAAGGTGACCGACATCGTCATCCTGATCGTCGCCGCCGACGACGGCGTCATGCCCCAGACGATCGAGTCGATCAACCACGCCAAGGCGGCCGGCGTGCCCATCATCGTGGCCGTCAACAAGATTGACAAGCCCGGCGCCAACCCCGACCGCGTGCGCCAGGAGCTCACCGAGTACGGCATCATCCCGGAGGAGTGGGGCGGGCAGAACATGTTCGTCAACATCTCCGCCAAGCAGAAGATCGGCATCGACGAGCTGCTGGAGACCGTCATCCTCCAGGCCGACGTCCTCGAGCTCAAGGCCAACCCCGACACCTTCGCCTCCGGCAACGTCCTCGAGGCCAAGCTCGACCGCGGCCGCGGCTCCGTCGCCACGGTGCTCGTGACGCGCGGCACGCTTCACATCGGCGACGCGCTCGTGGCGGGCATGGCCTACGGCCGCGTCCGCGCGATGCTCGACCCGAAGGGCAACTCCGTCACCGAGGCCGGCCCCTCCGACGCCGTCGAGATCCTCGGCCTGCAGAGCGTGCCGATGGCCGGCGACGAGTTCCGCGTCTTCCACGACGAGCGCGACGCCCGCCAGCTCGCCGACGAGCGCGCCCTCAAGGCCCGCATCGAGGAGCAGAACCGCGTGAAGCACGTCACGCTCGAGAGCCTCTTCGACACCATGGCCGACGCCGAGGTCAAGGAGCTCAACCTCATCATCAAGGCCGACGTCCAGGGCTCCATCGAGGCGCTCCAGGACTCGCTCGACAAGATGGACCAGTCCGAGGTCCGCATCAACACGATTCACTCCGCCGTCGGCGCGATCACCGAGACCGACGTCATCCTCGCCGACGCCTCCAACGCCATCATCATCGGCTTCGGCGTGCGCCCGGAGGCCAAGGCCAGGAGCGCCGCGGAGCGCGACGGCGTGGAGATCCGCACCTACAGCGTGATCTACAAGGCGATCGAGGACATCGACGCCGCCCGCATCGGCATGCTCAAGCCCACCGAGGTCGAGGTCCAGACCGGCGTCGCCGAGGTCCGCGACACCTTCAAGGTGCCCAAGGTCGGCATCGCCGCGGGCTGCATGGTCCAGGACGGCGAGATCTCCCGCGACGACCAGGTCCGCCTCGTGCGCGACGGCATCGTCGTCTACGAGGGCAAGATCGCCTCGCTGCGCCGCTACAAGGACGACGTCAAGAGCGTCAAGGCCGGCTTCGAGTGCGGCATCGGCCTGGAGAACTTCCAGGACGTCAAGCCCGGCGACCAGATCGAGGGCTTCCGCATCGACCAGGTCGCCCGCACCGAGTAGGCGCCTTCGCCCCCGCCCGCCCGCGCGCCGTCGCAGGAGGGCGGGGGCATCCCGTTTGGAGCAGAACATGAAGCAGAACCAGCACTCGAGAAGGACCAACGAGCTCGCTCGCGTCAAGCTCGCCAACATCCTGCTCTTCGAGATCTCCGACCCCGACCTCGCGCTCGTGACCATCACCGGAGTCGAGGTCTCCGTCGACAAGTCCTACCTGCGCGCCTACGTGAGCTGCGACGCCGAGCGCTACGACGAGGTCACCGCCGCGCTCGCCCGCGCGAAGGGCCGCATCCGCACGCTGCTCGGCCGCGCGCTCGGCTGGCGCGTGACGCCCGAGCTCGACTTCCGCATCGACACCACCACCGACGAGGCCGAGGCCATCTCGCGCGCCCTCGAGGACGTGCCGCCCACGCTCGCGGTCGAGAAGGACGAGCTCGGCTACCCGGTCGAGGGTGCCGGCGAGACGAGCGAGGGCTAGGGGGCTGCCGTGCTGTGTGACGAGGCTACCAGCGAGCTCCAGCGCTCCGGCTTCGAAGCGATCACGCGCCTCGTGGAGGGTGCCGCGACCATAGCCGTGTGCGCGCACACCTCGCCGGACGGCGATGCGTTGGGCTCCGAGCTCGCGCTCGTCGAGCTCATCGAGTCCGTGTGGCCCGAGAAGCGCGTGACGGCGCTGCTCGCCGATGACGACGAGGTCCCGCGCATCTACCAGTTCCTTCCCGGCGCCGAGCGGCTCGTCCGCGCCGTGGACTATCACGACGACCCCGACCTCTTCTTCTGCGTGGACCTCTCGCGCCCCGACCGTCTGAGCGACGCGCGCGCGGTCCTCGAGCGCTCCGGCGGCGTCGCGGTCCTCGACCACCATCCCGCCGACGAGGCCACCTGGGACGCGGGCGTCGTCCGTCCCGACGCCGCCGCCGCGGGCGTGCTCGTCGCCGAGTACGCGCTGCACCTCACGGGCTCGCTCACGCCGCCCATGGCGCAGAACCTGCTCTGCGCGCTCGTCACGGACACGGGCCGCTTCCAGTACCAGAACGCAAACGGCGAGGCCTTCCGCGTCGCCAGCGCGCTCGTCGACTCGGGGGCGTCGCCCTCCGACGTCGCCCTCCACGTCTACCAGAGCGACCGCGTGAGCTACCTGCACCTCTCCGCGACCGTCATGGGCAGGATCACCACCTTCGAGCACGGCAGGATCGCCTACAGCTACGCCACCATGGCCGACCTCGAGGCCAACGCGGTGCCGGTCGCGGAGTGCGACGGCCTCGTGGACATCGTCCGCCGCGTTGACGGCTGCGAGATCGCGCTCTTCCTCAAGGAGGTACCCGGCGGCAAGGTCCGCGGCAACCTCCGCGCCAAGTCCAACCGCGACATCTCCGTCGTCGCGCGTGAGATGGGCGGGGGCGGCCACCCGGCGGCCGCCGGCTTCACCGTCGAGGGCGACATCGATCGTGCACTCGCCGTGGTCCTCCCCAAGCTGCGCGCGCTCTACGCGGACGGCGGGGACGGGCGGTGAGCCGCCGCCCGAGCGCCTTCTCCGCGCTCATCGCCGTCGACAAGCCGGCTGGCATGACCAGCCACGACGTCGTCTCCCGCGTGAGGCGCGCCGTGGGCGAGCGCCGCGTGGGCCACGCCGGCACGCTCGACCCGGCTGCGACCGGCGTGCTCGTCGTCGGCATCGGCCAGGCGACCAAGCTCCTGGGCCTGCTCACGCTCGACCGCAAGGGCTACCGTGCCACGTTCTCGCTCGGCGCCGAGACCACGACCGATGACGCCGAGGGCGAGGTCACCTCCACCGCCGGGGTGCCCGACGACCTGCTCGCCCGCGAGCGCGCGTCCGTCGAGGTCGCGCGGCTCGTCGGAGAGACGGACCAGGTCCCGCCGCGCTTCTCGGCCATCTCCGTGAACGGTCGGCGCGCCTACGACGCCGCGCGCGCCGGCGAGGACGTCGAGCTCGCGCCGCGCCACGTGACGATCCACGGTGCCGAGCTCGTCTCCGTGGACCGCACCGCCCGCTCCTGGACCGTGGACCTCGACGTCTCCAAGGGCACCTACGTGCGCAGCATCGCCCGCGACCTCGGCCGCGAGCTCGGCTGCCTGGCGCATGTGAGCGGGCTTCGGCGCACCTTCTCCGGCCCCGTCACGATCGACGCGTGCGTGAGCCTGGACGAGCTCGCCGAACGCGGGACCGACCTCGTGCACGAGCGGGCGCTCGACCCCGCGGCGACGCTCGGTCTTCCCGTCCGCGACCTCGGGCTCGACGAGGTCACCGACGTCACGTGCGGCCGACGCATCGTCTCCGGCACCCTGCGCGACGGGGGAGAGCTCGCCCCCGGCCAGCGCGTCGCGCTCGCCTTCTCCGGCGCGCTCGTCGGAATCTGGTGCCGAGAGGGCCGACATCTCGTCTGCGAGTCCAACTTCCCCCAGGGCATCGAGGGGGTTCGATGAGCGAGAAGAACCTCGAGCGGCGGCTCCTCGCGCTCTCGCCGGAGAATCCCCTGGGCCCCGTCGGAAGTGTTCTTACGGGAGGTGCGCTTTGCGGAACTTCCCTTCAGAACACTTCCGATGGGCCGGTGAGGGCTTCGGTCGAGGGCGCGGGGAGACGCGTGCCCGGAACCATCCTCGCGTCGCCTGGAGAGGAGCGGACCGCACCGTTTCAGGTGGTCGATGGCCGTTCGTCGCTTCAGTCCGCCCCGACCGAGCGCCCGGGGGCGGTCTGCGCGATCGGGGCGTTCGACGGGGTCCACCTCGGGCATCGGGCGTTGATCGCGCGGGCGCGCGAGGAGGCGCTCGCTCGCGGGGACGAGCTCGTCGTGGTGACGTTCTCGCCGGACCCGTCGGTCGTCCTGTGCCCCGACCACCCTCAGAGGCTGCTGCTCTCGGACGAGGCGCGGATCGGTGAACTTCGCTCGATCGAGGGCGTGGGCCGGGTGGTCGTGCTCGACTTCACGCACGAGCTGGCGGCGCTGCCCTACGAGAAGTTCGTGCGCGAGACGCTGGGTTCGCTCGTTGACCTGGACGCCGTCGTCGTCGGGTCGGACTTTAGGCTCGGCGCGGGCAGCGCCGGCACGGTCGAGGCCCTCTCCGAGCTGGGCCGTGCCGACGGCTTCGACGTCATCGGCATGGACCTCCTCGACGAGGGCGGCTCGCCCGTCACCGCCACGCGCATCCGCGGCCTGCTCGCCGAGGGCCGCGTCGAGGCGGCCGCTGGCCTGCTCGGCCGCTGCCACCTCGTCACCGGCATCGTCGAGCACGGCCGAGGCGAGGGGACGTCCCTCGGCTTCCCCACGGCCAACGTGCGCGTGGCCGCCGGCCTCTGCCTTCCCGCCGAGGGCGTCTACGCCGGCTACGTCACGTACGGCGGCTCCGCCTGGCCCGCCGCCGTCAACGTGGGCAAGCCGAGGTCCTTCTCGCCGGGCGAGGAGGGGGAGAGCTTCCTCGAGGCCTCGCTGCTGGGCTTCTCCGGCGACCTCTACGGCGCCGTCGTCGGCGTGTCCTTCGTGCGGTGGCTGCGCGAGCCGAGGTCCTTCTCGTCCGCCCACGAGCTCGAGCGCGTCGTGCTCGGAAACGTGTCCTGGGTGCGTGCTACCCTCGGGTCAGGGGAAGTCGAGCTGAGGGGGGAGTGGTCCGCGTGATCTCCGACGAGGACAAGGAGCGGGTCCGCCAGGCGACCGACTTCGTGCAGCTCGTGGCCGAGACCGTCGAGCTGCGCCAGCGCGGTCAGGACTTCTGGGGCTGCTGCCCCTTCCATGGCGAGAAGACCCCCTCGTTCAAGGTGAACCCCTCCACGGGGCTCTGGCACTGCTTCGGCTGCGGCGAGGGCGGCGACGTCTTCTCCTACGTGCAGCGCCGTGAGAACCTCGAGTTCACGGACGCCGTGCGCTACCTGGCGGACCGCGCCGGCATCGAGCTCTCGGAGGAGCGGACCAGCCGCGGCCCTCGCCGGAGCCGGCTCATGGAGGCCCTCGAGGAGGCCGAGTCGTTCTACCACCTCATGCTCATGCGCGGCCGCGGGTCCGACTCCGCCGCCGCCCGCAGCTACTTCGCGGGCCGCGGCTTTGGCTCGGACGTCTGCCGCCGCTGGAGGCTCGGCTACGCCCCGGGGCACGGGGCGCTGGTGGCGCACCTGCGCGAGAAGGGCTTCACGCCCGCGGAGCTGGTCGCCGCCGACCTGGCGCAGGAGCGCTCGGGACGGCTCCAGGACCGCTTCTGGGGACGCGTGATGTTCCCGATCCACGACGAGCGCGGACGCGCGATCGCCTTCGGCGGCCGCGTCCTCGACGCGCAGAAGCGCGAGGGGGTTGCCAAGTACGTCAACACGCGCGACACCGCGGCGTTTAACAAGGGCAAGCACCTCTTCGCCTACGACCGCGCGCGCGACGGCATGGCGGCCACCGGCGAGGCGGTCGTCTGCGAGGGCTACACCGACGTCATCGCCATGCACGAGGCCGGCTTCACCAACGCCGTAGCCGCCCTCGGCACGGCCTTCAGGCTCGAGCACGTGCGCCTCATGGAGCGCCAGCGCGTGAGCCGCATCATCTGCATGTTCGACGGCGACGCCGCCGGCCAGCGCGCCGCCGAGCGCGCGGTCCGCTACCTCGACAAGACGTCGGCGTCGCTCATGTGCGTGGTGCTCCCGGACGGCCAGGACCCCATGGAGTTCCTCGCGGCCCACGGCGCGGACGCCCTGCGCGAGCAGCTCGCCGGCGCGCGGCCGCTCATGGACTTCGTCTTCGAGAAGCGCCTGGCCTCCTACGACCTCTCCGGCCCGGGCCGGCGCGTCCGCGCGCTCGAGGACATGGCGTCGGTCCTCGCACCGCTCAAGCAGTCCGTCCTTCTCGACGAGTACGCCACGCGGCTCGCCGACGCCCTGGGCATGGACGTGGACGAGACCAAACGCGCCATCCGCTCCGCTCCGGTCCCCGAGCTCGACGAGGAGCGCCCCGCGAGAAGGGCGGCCGCTCCGTCGCCCGCGGCCGCGCCGCCCGCCGCGGCGGAGGGCCCCTCCTACGAGGCGCATGACGAGGCCCCGGCCGACTACGTAGCGATCGACGCCCTCGAGGGCGGAGGGACGGCAGAGCCTGCGCCCGAGGCCGTGCCCGGGCCGCTCTCGGCCGACGAGCGCGTGCAGGTGGCCGCGGAGCGCGAGCTGCTCTGCGCCATCGCGCAGCGCCCGGACGCCCTGAGGGGCTACGGGGATCGGATCGCGGGGCTCGTCTGGGCGGACGGGAGGCACGAGGCCATGGCCTGGGCCATGCTCTCGACGCCCGAGGGGAGCACGCCGGCGGAGGCGGTCGCCGCCGCCGCGGCGGTCGTCCCCGAGGCGCCCCGGATCCTCTCGGGAGGGCGCGCCATGGGCGACGACGAGCTTTCCGACGAGCGCAAGCTCGACTTCATCGTCGACAGCGCCGAGCTCTACTCGTGCCGCCGCCGCATACGGCAGATCCGGGCGCGCCTGCGCTCGGCCGCGCCCGACCCTGACTCGGACTCCCTCTTCGCCGAGGCGACCCAGCTCCAGCGTCGCGTCACCGAGCTCGCGGGGCGACTCTCTTCGGTGTTTGGCACGTAGCTTTTGGGTATAATCTCAAAGGTTTATACGTCGAAAGGACTTTTGTGGCTGCCAAGAAGACCAACGCGGACATCAAGCTCTCCGACGACCTGCTCAAGGCCGTCGACGGCCTCGTGGCAGGGGTCGGCTCCAACTCGAGCGTGACCGAGGACGACATCCAGCTCGCGCTCAAGGACATCGACGTCGACTCCGACGAGCTCTCCGACGTCTACGACGCGCTGCGCTCGCGCGGCATGGAGGTCGTGGGCACCCCGGCCGAGGGCTCCGGCGAGGACCTCTCCTCCCACGAGGTCGCCGACGACGAGTTCGAGGACGACGAGGACGTCGACTCCTACGCGGAGGACGACGAGGAGGACTCCGAGAGCGCCGCCGAGGCCAAGATCGTCAAGGAGGCGCTGCGCGCCGTTCCCAAGGCCAAGGTCGCCAAGCCCAAGTGCTCCTCGCGCGCCCGCGCCCGCCGCACGGACACCTCCACCGCCATGCTCACCGGCGACCCGGTCCGCATGTACCTCAAGGAGATCGGCAAGGTGGACCTGCTCACGGCCTCCGAGGAGGTCAACCTCGCCATGAAGATCGAGGCCGGCACCGACGCCGCCGAGAAGCTCGAGGCCGCCGAGGCCGGCGAGCTCGAGCTCACGCGCGCCGAGCAGCGCCGCCTCATGCGCATCGAGCAGGTCGGCCTCGACGCCAAGCAGCAGCTGATCAGCGCCAACCTGCGCCTCGTCGTCTCCATCGCCAAGCGCTACGTCGGCCGCGGCATGCTCTTCCTCGACCTCATCCAGGAGGGCAACCTCGGCCTCATCCGCGCGGTCGAGAAGTTCGACTACACCAAGGGCTTCAAGTTCTCCACCTACGCCACCTGGTGGATCCGCCAGGCGATCACCCGCGCCATCGCCGACCAGGCACGCACCATCCGCATCCCGGTGCACATGGTCGAGACGATCAACAAGCTGATTCGCGTCCAGCGCCAGCTGCTCCAGGACCTCGGCCGCGACCCCACCCCCGAGGAAATCGCCGCCGAGATGGGCATGAGCCCGGACCGCGTTCGCGAGATCCAGAAGATCTCCCAGGAGCCCGTCTCCCTCGAGACGCCGATCGGCGAGGAGGAGGACTCCCAGCTCGGCGACTTCATCGAGGACGCGAGCGCCGTCGCGCCGCCCGAGGCCGCGTCCGACTCCATGCTGCGCGAGCAGCTCGACCAGGTGCTCGACGGCCTGGCCGACCGCGAGCGCAAGGTGATCAAGTTCCGCTTCGGCCTCGAGGACGGCCACCCGCGCACGCTCGAGGAGGTCGGCCGCGAGTTCGGCGTGACGCGCGAGCGCATCCGCCAGATCGAGTCCAAGACCCTGGCGAAGCTCCGTCACCCCAGCCGCTCCGGTCGCCTCAAGGACTACATGGAGGGCTAGGGGAGCGAGCCGCCCGCCCTTCTCGGCACCTCATGCGGCCCCCGCCCCGGCGGGGGCCGTTTCTTGTTCCGAGGCTCTCGCGTCCCGGAATCGGCGAGGTTCCCCGCTCGACAGCTTCCCGCGTCCCGGAAATGGCGGGCTTCCGCAGATCGAAGGCACGGCCGTCCCAAAATCGCCGGGGTTCCGCAGGCTGAGTGTGCCCAGGGCGCGGAAGGGCGCCGATTCCGGGACGGCCCCCGGGGAACACCGCCAATTCCGGGACGCGCTTCTCGCCGGTGCGGAGAACGTCGCCGATTCCGGGACGACGAGATGCCGAATCGCGGGAACCCCGCGGATTTCCGGACGGCGCGCCGCCTGCGCGAAGAATTCTGGAATTGTGGCTTGCACGTCGCGTCAGACTCTGTATACTTTCTCCTTGCGCACAGATTCCCCGGTGGCGCAGTGGTAGCGCAGCTGACTGTTAATCAGCGTGTCGTAGGTTCGAATCCTACCCGGGGAGCCAGAAACGCTCAGGGCCGGAGGGCATCCCTCCGGTCCTTTTCTTTTGCGCGGCAGAATCCGCCGTCCGATGGTGTACACTGGCAGGGAATCTTTAAGCCGGTGCGAGACGCCAGCAAGGTCAGGCCCAGGGGGCGCTTCCATAACACCCTTCCCGACGCTCGCGCCGCAACGGCAGGGCGTCTTTTTCGTAAGAAGGGAGACCCATGGAACAGCCCCGGCTCAAGGCCCAGATCATGGACGAGCAGGCCATGGCCCGCGCGCTCACGCGCATCGCCCACGAGATCATCGAGAGGAACGAGGGCGCGTCCAACCTCGCGCTCGTCGGCATCGTCCGCCGCGGCGCCGCGCTCGCCCCGCTGCTCGCCGACGAGATCGCCAAGATCGAGGGCACGCGCCCGCCTGCGGGCACGCTCGACGTCAGCTTCTACCGCGACGACGTGCGCCGCAAGATCGCCCCGGTCGAGTTCGCCACCGACATCCCCTTCGACGTTGACGCGCGCGACATCGTCCTGGTGGACGACGTGCTCTACACCGGCCGCACAATCCGCGCCGCACTCGACGCCCTGATTGACCTCGGTCGCCCGCGGACCGTGCAGCTCGCCGTCATGGTGGACCGCGGCCACCGCGAGCTGCCCATCCGCGCTGACTACGTCGGCAAGAACGTCCCCTCCTCGCGCGAGGAGGACGTCCGCGTCTCCATTGCCCCGTATGACGGCACGACCTCGGTGGAGATCTGGGACACCGTGACCGAGAAGAACCAGGGAGGTGCCAACTGATGCTCTCCGTCAAGCATCTGATCGACACGACGAGCCTCACGGCCGACGACATCACGCAGATCCTCGACACGGCCCGATCGTTCTCCGAGGTCAACAAGCGTGCGATCAAGAAGGTGCCCGCGCTGCGCGGTCGCACGATCGTCAACCTCTTCCTCGAGCCGTCCACCCGCACCAAGAGCTCCTTCGAGCTCGCCGAGAAGCGCCTCTCCGCGGACAGCCTCTCCATGGGCGGCGCCACGAGCTCCGTCGTCAAGGGCGAGAGCCTCGCGGACACGATCGAGACCATCGACGCCATGAACGTCGACATGTTCGTCTGCCGCGCCAAGCTCGCCGGCACGCCGCAGAAGATCACCGAGCACACCGACGCCATCGTCATCAACGCCGGCGACGGCAAGCACCAGCATCCCACCCAGGCGATGCTCGACCTCTACACGATCCGCGAGAACTTCGGCCACCTCGACGGCCTCAAGGTCGCGATCGTCGGCGACCTCAGCCACAGCCGCGTCTGCGGCAGCCTCGTGCCCGCGCTCAAGACCATGGGCGCCGACGTCACGCTCGTCGGACCCCCTACCTTCCAGGTCGACGACCCCGACTACTACGGCGTCCCGCAGACCGCCGACCTCGACGACGTCATCCCCGAGATGGACGTCGTCTACATGCTGCGCGTCCAGCTCGAGCGCATGGAGGGCGCGGCCATCCCGTCCCGCCGCGAGTACAACCGCCTCTGGGGCCTGGACATGGCCCGCGTAAACAAGATGAAGCCCGAGGCCATCATCTGCCACCCCGGCCCCATGAACCGCGGCATGGAGATCAACGCCGACGTCGCCGACTGCGCGCGCTCGCGCATCCTCGACCAGGTGAACGCGGGCGTACTCACGCGCATGGCCGAGATGTACCTGCTTCTGGGAGGAGAGAGCAATGGCGAATCTGCTTAAGTCTGCCCACGTCGTCGACCCCCAGGTGGGCCTCGACGACGTCCGCGACGTGCTCATCGAGGGCGAGAAGATCGCCGCGGTGGGGGAGTGCCTCGAGGCCCCCGAGGGCGCCTGCGTCATCGACGCCGCCGGCAAGTACCTCGTGCCCGGCCTCGTCGACATGCACGTGCACTTCCGCGACCCCGGCTTCGAGTACAAGGAGACCATCGAGACCGGTGCCCGCGCGGCGACCCACGGCGGCTTCACCGACGTGGCCACGATGCCCAACACCGACCCGGTGACCGACACCGGCGCCGAGGTCCGCTACCAGATCGACCGCTCCCGCCACGCCGGCCTCTGCCACGTGCGCCCGATCGGCGCCCTCACGGTCGGCGAGAAGGGCGAGACGCTCGCGGAGATCGGTGACATGGTCATGGAGGGCGCGGTCGCCTTCTCCGACGACGGGCACGGCGTCCAGAGCGCCGGCATGATGCGCACCTGCATGGAGTACGTGAGCCAGTTCGACAAGGTCGTCTCGGCGCACTGCGAGGTCGGGTCGCTCACCACGCACGGCGTCATCAACGAGGGCCGCGCCTCCACGCGCCTCGGCATGTTCGGCTGGCCGGCGCTCGGCGAGGAGCTCGAGATCTACCGCGACATCGAGCTGTGCCGCATGACGGGCTGCGCCCTGCACATAGCCCACATCTCCACCGAGAAGGGCCTCGAGCTCGTGCGCGCCGCCAAGGCCGAGGGCCTGCCGGTCACCTGCGAGGTCACCCCGCACCACCTGTTCCTCTGCGAGGACGACATCACCGACGCCTACGACACCAACCTCAAGATGAACCCGCCGCTGCGC
>JAUNEG010000042.1 GCA_030525685.1 Atopobiaceae bacterium
GAACCCTCGACCTCCGACGTGACAGGCCGGCGCTCTAACCAGCTGAGCTAACACCCCGTTCGCTTTGCGCGGAAGTTATTCTCTCATACGGTTTCGGCCATGGCAAGGGGCAATCTAAAAAATTTTGCTCGGGGCCCTGCGACGGCCCGGGAGCTACTTGCTGGCCTTGTCGAACTCGTCCTTGAGGGAGCCGAACATCTTGCCGAGCGAGCCGAGCTGCTTGCCGGCCGCCCGGGCGACCTTGTCGCCGGTCGACGCAGGCTTCTTCGCGGCGGGCTTGGGGGCGGACTTGGTCGCGGCGGCCTTCTTCTTCGCGGGCGCGTAGGTCTTGGGGGCCGCCTGGCGAGAGGCGCCCTTCGGGTCGACGCCCTTCTCGGCGATCCGCTGAACGGGCTTCTCGACGCGCACGTCGGCCGCGGGGACCTGGGGCACGGCGGGCGGCTGGTCCTCGGGCTCGGTAGCGTCGGCGATGGCGCGCTTGGCCTTGCCGAGTACGCGGCCCAGGGCGAACGAGCCCTTGTCCACGGCCTCCCCGGCCGCGGCGCCGACCTTCTTGCCCACCTTGGACGCCCCGGCCTTGGCGCGCGCGTAGCCCTCGCCGGCCGCGCCGGCCAGGCCGCCGTCCAGCTCGACGCTCTTCTCGCCGGGCTCCACGATCATGAAGCCGTCGCGGTAGCCGCGGACCATGTCGGGCGTGATCACGAACGAGCCGATGAGCGCGCGGGCCATGCCGCCGTCAGCCGTGAAGAAGCGCGTGACGGCGCTGGTCCTCTCGTCGTACTCCGCATCTGAGACGTAGCCGAGCGCCTTGCCGGCCGTGGTCTTGGCGTCCATGCCGGACCACATGATGCAGCGGTCCCAGTCCAGGTCGAGGCGACGCAGCGCGGCGTCGTCCAGGCCGTCGTCGGGGCGGGTGACCAGGACGGTCTTCTCGTCCAGGACGCGGAGGGAGTCCCAGGCGAGAAACGCGTCGCCGCGCTTAATCATGCCGGCCACGTCCGGCCGCTTGATCACGAAGCCGGCCACGTGCCTGCCGTCCGGCGTGAACAGGGCGGCGCGCACGCGGCCGAACTTGGTGTACTTGTCTGTGACGGTGCCGTCCTTGGCCGTGGTCGTCTTCTTGTGGAGAAGGACCCTGCGGCCGGTGAGGGAGCTGACCCTGAGCACGCGCCTAGGCCTCGGCGGTCTCGTCGTCGGCGTCGACGACCTCGACGTGGACGGCCTCGGCGGCCTGCTCGGCGGGGGCGGCGGCGTCGGCCATGGCGGAGACGCGGTCGGCGACGGTGGCGGCGGCGTCCTTGACCTGGTCGGAGGCGTTGGCCACGATGTCGGAGAGGGAGTCGCGGAGCTGGTCCATGCGCTCGCGGGCGAGGTCGACCTTGGCGCGGAGCTCGTCGGTCTTGGCGTCGACGACGGGGCGAACGGCGCTGAACTTGTCGCTCACGACGCTCGCGCCGCGCTCGTAGGTGTCAACGGCGGAGTCCCAGGCGTCGTTCATGGCGTCCGCGGCCATGGCGCGGCTCTCGGCGCCGGAGCGCGGGGCGAGCATGACGCCTGCGACGACGCCGGCGGCGGCGCCGACGATGCTGCCAAGGATAAAGCCGACGGTCTTCTTGCTCATTGGATCCTCCTGTCAGTGTGGCTTGCGGGCGCGGAGCGCGGATGCGCTAGCGGATGGGATGGGGGCGCGGGACCGTGTTCAGGTCCCAGGGGCTGGGGGCGGAGGGAGGCTCCTCCTCGGAGGGCGCGGGCTCGGAGAGCTCGGCGTCGTCGGGGACGGGCTCCTCTGCAGCGGGCTCGGCGTCGGTCGGGGCCTCGGGCCCCTCGGGCTCGGGAGCCGGCTCGGGCTCGACCTCGGCCGTCGCCTCCTCCGCGGGGGCGGGCTCGGGCTCCTCGGCCGCGACCTCGTCGTTCTTCTCGCCCTCCTGGTCAGAGACGCTCTCGACCAGGGCGACCAGGCCGCCGACGATGGCGTCCACATCCGGGCGAGGGCCGCCGCCGGAGTAGGCCCACTGGAGGACCCAGGCGGCGCTGGAGAGCGCGCCGGCGACGAGCACGTCGTCCACGCAGCTGAGCGTGACCTCGTAGGCGCGCTCGTCGGTCTGGATGGTGCGACCGCTGGAGACGTCGCCGGCGATGTCAGTCTGGGCGAGGAGCTCGACGGTGACGTGCTCGAGCAGGTGGGCGAGCTCGGTGTCGGCCGCGACCTCGCCGAAGGTGGGGGCGGCGTCGCCGAGGCAGACATGGTCGGCGAGAGCGGGCATGAGGTCGAGAACGAGCTCCGTCGCCTCGGGGTTCTCGCTCGTCATGAGCGGGGCGCTGGGCGCGAGCTCGACGACCGCCGTCAGCGCGCGCGGCCCGATGGTAACCTTCTTGAAGTCGAACAGCTGAGCCATGTGCGGCTCCCTCTCGTCTCGGTCCGCGCGGCGCGCGGGCGTGGTCCTCGTACCATTGTAATGAAACGGGCGGGCGAAGCCGCCTGCCGGGCCTACTCCTTCTCCGGGGCGGCGGGCTTCTCTCCGTAAGCGTCGTCCTCGGCGTCCTCGGCCGGGGGCTCGGGGGCGACGACGCGCAGCATCGAGAGACGACGGCCGCGCATGGACTGCACACGGAACTGATACCCATCTTTGACGAAGACATCACCGGGATGCGGGAGCTTGTCGGCCTGGTCCAGGACGAAGCCGGCGATGGTCTCGAACTCCTCGGAGTCCTCGACGGGCCAGCCGAGCTCGATGGCGTCGTCGATGGAGAAGCGGCCGTCGACGAGCCACTCGCGCTCGGAGAGCTGCGTGAGGTACTTGTTGTCGGGGTCGAACTCGTCCTCGATCTCGCC
>JAUNEG010000043.1 GCA_030525685.1 Atopobiaceae bacterium
CGCCCTCGGGCAGCACCGACAGGAAGCGCATGCGCAGCGTGCGGTTGAAGCGCTCATATGTGCCGAGCGACGCTATGTGCCGTGCGGCAGCCTGACCTGCGGGCCTCCCCGAGACTTGGCACATAGCGTCACACTGTCTAGAGTTGTGCCAAGAAGGCCATCACATCCTCACTTGCAGAGTAGTGAGCGCGCTCCCTCACCTCCCATCCCCTCCTGACCTTCGCGAGGGCCTCCTCCTTGATTCTCATGTCGACCACGACGTACTTGTGCGTCGTGTTGATGTGCTCGTGGCCCAGCCAGATCGCTACGGAGGCGATGTCGACGCCCGCCGCCAGCATGGCCATGGCGCACGAGTGGCGGAAGGTGTGCGGGCCGACCCTCCTCCCGACGAGCTCGGGATGCGCCGCGCGAGCGCGGCCCATGGCCGACTCGATGCGGTGGCGCACCCCTGACCTCGTGAGATGTGGCACGTTCCTACCCCGGAAGACGTAGTCGTCGGGGCCGAGCGCACGGACCTCGACGTGCCTGGCGAGCGCCGCCGAGGTGTCCTCCCAGAGTGGTATCGTGCGCTCCTTCCGGCCCTTGCCGAGCACGTGCAGCCTGAGCCTCCCGCCGCTGCCGGAGACGTCACGCGCACGCAAGCCGACCATCTCTGAGACCCTGCAGCCAGTGTTGTAAAGCAGGGCGATGAGAAGTGCGTCCTCCGGTCTCCCGTCGCAGGCGTCGACGAGCCAACCAACCTCCTCGGGAGTCAGGTAGTCGACCTCGCGTCGCCTCTCGCGCCGCTGGGGCAGGTCGCGCACCGACCGCAGCTGCTCGAGCCTCTCCGGCGCCTCGTACGACGCGTAGGAGCAGAAGGACTTTATGGCGGCGAGCCTGCAGTTGACCGTCTTGGCGCCGCTGCCCCTCTCGCTCTCGAGCCACTCGCAGAACGCGAGCACGTTCGCCCTCGTCAGGTGGTCGAGGGAGAAGTCGCACGGATCCACGCCCAACGTGGCCGACGCCCACAGGAGGAGCAGCTTGAAGGCATCGCGGTAGCTCGCCACCGTGTGCGGCGAGGCCCTCCTGGCGGTCGGCAGCCAGCTTAGGAAGAAGCGCTCGACCAGCCAGGGGAACGGCTTGCCAGCGGCGCTCATGGCAGCGCCCCGACGGACGGCGAGAGGCCGGCGAAGTGCGACTCGAACGCCCCGGAGGCCACCTCCATGAGCTCCGGGGCGCCCGTGAGGTACCAGTATGTCTCCGAAATCGACTCGTGGCCCATGTACCTGCAGAGCACCGGCAGCAGGGAGTTCACGTCCCGGCCCTCCCCGTGCCATCGCAGCAGCGTGCGCACGGCCATGCTGTGCCTCAAGTCGTACAGGCGGGGCGGGCGTCGCTCCCACATCTGCCCCCTGTCGAGCAGGCACATGCGCAGCGACTCGAACACCCCGTCGAGCGTCCAGATCCTCACCTCCCTTCCGCCGTCGCCGACGATGAGCCTGGTGCACGTCCGATCCGGGCGCATCGAGTCCCTCGCCTCGCGGTAGTCCGCAAGAGCGGAGACGACGCTTCCGTCGATGGGAAGCACCCTTGTCCTGCCGAACTTCGAGTCGCGCACGGCGATCGTGCCCGCGTCGAGGTCGAGGTCGCCGTCCTCAAGGGCGATGGCCTCGCCGGGCCTGAGCCCGCATGCGCGCATGAGCCCGATCGACGTCCTCACCGCGAGCGGGCGTAGCGGGTCGTGCGAGAAGTAGAGCCTCGACGCGCACGACATGAGCGTCGACACCTCCTCGTCCGAGAATATGTACGGCGTGATTCGCTCCCTCTCCCTTCCGAGGATGCCCGGCGGCAGCTTCGGGAGCGAGGGGTCAAGCGCCCTCGAGAAGTCGGCGACCCTCCGAGCCTGCTCGTAGCGGCTCGCCTCGTACCTGCGCGAGTGCCCCTTCCCGGAGGTCGCCCACGAGACGGCGAGGTCCCTGTCAATCGGCCCCTCGTGTCCGGCGGCGTCCGCGAACCTGACGAGCTGCGCGAGCGTGACCGCGGTGGTTGCCATCTCGACCCCAAGGCCCCTCTTGAACAGTACGTACGCCTCGACCTGGCCGGCGACGACCTTGGCCGTCCTCGCCTCGATGCCCCTCATGGCCTTTGTCATCATCGGGCCACCGCCTCGGGCCAGGGCGAGCACGCCTTCGAGAGGGCGGCCATGTCCACCCTGAGGTAGCGCATGGTCGTCTGCACCGACTCGTGGCCGAGGACGTCGGCCACCACCTTCACCGACGCGCCGCCGGCGACCATCCCGGTCGCGACCGCGCGCCTGATGGAGTGGGTCCCATGGTAGCCCGTGACGCCGGCCTTCTCAGCGAGCAGCTTCACGGCGCGGACCACCTGTGCGGACGTAACTGCGGTGCCATCGGCCTCGCGGCCCGCAGGGAGGAAGAGGGCGCGCGTGCCCGGCCTCGGCTCACGCGCGCCCACAACGTAGGCCTCCAGCGCCGAACCGGTCTCCTCGTCGATGGGGACGGTCCTGTCGGACACGCTCTTCGACTCGCGTATGTGCAGCAGCCCGCGCGACCAGTCGACGTCGTCGACCGATAGCATCGCCACGTCGCTTGCCCTGAGCCCGAGGTTTCCCATGAGCAGCAGGATCGCCCGGTCACGCAGCTTCCTCTCGCCACCGCCCTCCGTCTCGGCTACGATGCGCCTGAAGTCCCCGTCGCTCATGATGGGACCGACGTTCCTCGCCCTGTTTGGCGCCTTCAGCGGCAG
>JAUNEG010000020.1 GCA_030525685.1 Atopobiaceae bacterium
CATGCGGACCTCCAAGCTCCGGACCTGCCGGTCCAACTTTTCGTCCGCAGTCCCCGGGCGCTTAGGATTCGGGGGTTGTTGCAGGTTCGGCGGCGAGAAGACCGTGGGGCCGGCGGATAAACCGCAGGTGGGCGTTTCTCGGCCCGTCGTTCCTCTCGCCAAGGCGCCTTTGGTGGGTACAACAACCTCAAAAACCTAAGCGCGCGGAGACGACCAGACTGCAACAACCCCGAATTCCTAAGCGTGACCTGGCCGCGCTAAGATAGGGCGAGAAGAACGTCCGCCCGCGGCCCGGGAGGCCCCATGTTCCTTGCCATAGACGTCGGCAACACGCAGTCCACGCTCGGCCTCTTCGACGAGGGAGGCGCGCTCGTGCGCGGGTGGCGCATGTCTACCGACGCCACGGACACCTCCGACATGCTGCACTCGCGGCTATGGGGCTACTTCGGCAAGGATGGACTCGAGCTGGGCTCCGTCACCGACGCGGGCGTGGCGAGCGTGGTACCCGCGCTCGAGCGCGCATGGCGGCGCTGCCTCGAGACGCATCTCGGGCACGGCCCGCTCGTCGTGAGCGCGGGCCACGACTGCGGCATGGAGATCGCCATGCCCAACCCCCGCCAGGTGGGGGCCGACCGCATCGCCAACGCCGTCGCGGCGCGCACGACCTACGGGGCGCCGGTCATCGTCGTGGACTTTGGGACCGCGACGAACATCGACGTGGTGGACGCGAGCGGCGCGTACCGCGGGGGCGCCATCTCGCCGGGCCTCATGCTCTCGGCGAACGCGCTCTTTTCGCGCGCGGCCAAGCTCGCGAGCATCCCGGTCGAGGCGCCCGAGCACGCCCTCGGCGACAGCACCGAGGCGGCGCTGCAGTCGGGCCTCGTGATCGGCGCGGCCGCTCAGGCGGAGGGGCTCGTCGCGCGCATCCGGGCGGAGCTCGGCGCGCCGGACGCGACCGTCGTGGGGACGGGCGGACTCGCGCGCACCGTGGCGCGGGCGACCGACGTCTTCGACGCGATCGACCCCGACCTCACCCTGCGCGGCATCCGCGAGATCTGGCTCTGGGAGCGCGGGCGCGCGTAGCGTGCACGGGCGCGCGACGCAGGCGGGCGGTTCTTCTCGCCGGACGGCGGAGCTGATGCGCGTGTCACATCCGAGGGTATGTACACAGTTCTACTATTGATACGTCGAGCCGCAACGTCTCTACCTGTGATAATCTGATTGCATGGTACCTGATTAATAACTTAACAGTGCACACACCCTCCCGGGAGGGCGGAAGGGCTGGCGAGAAGGGCGTCGCTAGACGTAGCGCAGGCGCGCCTGCTCGGGGGCGACCTCGAGCTCCTGGGTGCCGTTCGCCAGACGCACCGTCGCACGCCCCCACACGTCCACGGCGACGAGCGTGCCCTCGCCGATCACGCGGTCCCCGCGCAGGACCTCGACCCGCTCCCCCATGCCGAGAAGGGCGTCGAAGTAGTCGGAGAGCACCGGTGCCAGCGGGCCTGCGGCCGCACGGCCCTCCGCGACGCTCCGCTCCCACACCCGGACGGCCTCGCGCGCGGCGTTTTCGAGCGCGGCGGCGTCGAGGTCCCTCTCGGCGTCCCAGGCGAGGTCGCAGCGAACGAAGACGCCCCCGTCGTCGTAGCCGGCGCGCGCGTCGACGCTCACGAGCGGCTCCCCGCCCGCCGCGACCACCTCGTGCGGCCAGCGCACGTGGGCGCCCAGCGCGCGGGCGACGCCGAGCGCGCACACGTGCGGCACGCCCGTCATGTGGCCCATCGGCACCGTCGGGCGCAGCGCGAAGGACGTCCCTACTCCCACGCGACCTCCCCCAGGTCCGCCGTCACGTGGCCGACGCGCTCGTCGCGCGGGGTCACCGCGATGCCGGCGTGGGCGAGGAAGCGCTCCGGGTCGTGCATGAGGTCCTCCATCGGCACGATCACGTAGTCGCGCTCACCGAGGCGGGGGTGCGGCAGCGTAAGGCGCGCGCCGGCGTGGGTCTCCCCCTCCACCCAGACGAGGTCGCAGTCGATCGTGCGCGGCCCGCTGCCCGGCTTCTTGGCGCCGGGGCGGGAGGCGTCGTCCTTCTCGCCCTTCGGGCGGATGCGACCGAGCTGGTCCTCGACCTCGAGCAGCTTGCCCATGAGCACGAGCGGGTGGAGCTCGGTGCGGATCTCCGCCACGGCGTTGGCCACCGGCGTGGCGATGCCGTAGGCGGGCTCGGTCTCGTAGGCGTGGCTCACGCTGACCACGCAGGTGAGCGGGATCTCGTCGATGAGCTGGGCGGCGCGGGCGAGGTTGGCCACGCGGTTGCCCACGTTGGAGCCCAGGCTCACGAAGCCCTGGCGCGCGTCCTTGTGCGCGACGGCCCAGTAGGCGTTCACGGCCTGCGCGACCTCGGCGACGTTGTGGACGCGCAGGATCCGGGCGCCGTTCTCGATCGCGGAGATGCAGACGCCGGCCGTGGCCGCGTCACGGGCGGCGGCGTCGCTCACACCGGACAGCGCGCCCACGAAGCGCTTGCGCGAGACGGCGCAGAGCAGCGGGTAGCCCATGGAGACCATCGAGTGCGTGGCGCGCTGGATCACCACGTCCTCGTCGGCGAACTTGTCGAAGCCGGCGCCCGGGTCCATGCAGATCCGCTCGCGGGAGACTCCCGCGCGCATGAGCGTGCGGGCCTGGTCGCCCAGAAATCCCATGACCTGCCGCATGACGGGGGCCTGGTCGGGCAGGGTGAAGCGGTGCTGGGACGCCGCGGGGCGCGGCAGGGCGCTGCCGGCGGGGCGGGACTCGTCGAGAAGGACCTGCCGGCGCGCGACGTGCGTGCCCAGGCCCTCGCGATTCCAGTGCATGACGACGCAGCCGCAGTCGATGTCGGCCGCGACCTGGACCATCTCGGGGTCCGTGAAGCCGGTGACGTCGTTGAGGATGGAGGCGCCCAGGCGCACGCACATGCGGGCGACGTCGGCATGGCGGGTGTCGATGGAGACCACGGCGCCGGCCTCCACGAGCGCGCGCACCACGGGCACCACGCGCGCAGCCTCCTCCTCGGAGGAGACGGGGGTGTGGCCGGGACGCGTGGACTCGCCGCCGACGTCGATGATGTCGGCGCCCTCGTCGAGCATGGCCAGGCCGCGCGCGACGGCCGCGTCATGGTCGAGGTTCTCCCCGCCGTCGGAGAAGGAGTCCGGGGTCACGTTGAGAATCCCCATGATGCGGGGACGCGCGAGCGAGATCTCGTGCGCGCCGCAGTGCCAGGTTGCGTAGTTCTCTCGGAGCATGAGCCCTCCTTGGGACGCCGTCGTTTCGCACCATTGTACCCGGCGCCCCGGCGGGGCGTTCTTCTCGGCGCGCCCGCTCTACCCCAGCGTGATGTAGCCCGTGCCCTGATCCGGGTCCTCGGGCTGGGGGCCGCCGGAGGCCGAGCCGAAGAGGAACTCGCGCAGGCGGGGCATCTCGCGCAGGTACTGGGCGTGGCCCGCGTCGTAGGCGGCGGCGAGGCGGCGCGGGTTGACCGTGGCATTCTCGACGGGCATCTCGTCCGGGTAGATGACGAGCGCCTGGCCCTTCTCGGCGAGCTCCTCCACGTGGTCGAGCGCGGCGTTGTAGCGCTCCCAGCGCGTGAGCAGGGCGTTGCGCAGGTAGGGATGGTCGCGCGTCACGGCCTTGCACATCTGCCTGTCCCGCGCGCCGGGCTGCTTCTTGCGGTAGCCCCGCGGGCGCGTGGCGACAAAGACGAAGCGCTCGAAGCCGTCGTCCTCGGCCATGCCCAGCGGGATTCCGGCGCCCGCGCCCAGGCCGCCGTCCATGAGGACATTGCCGTCCACCTCGAGCGGCTTCATCATGCCCGGCAGCGTGGAGCTGGCGCGGATGAGGTCGATCATGCGCATGGGGTCGGTCATGTCCTCGCGCCCGAAACGCACCGTGCGGCCGGTGTCGCGCTCGAAGGCCTGAATGCGCAGGCGGGCGTGGTTGGCGGAGAAGGTCTCCCAGTCGAACTGGAGCGTGCCGTCGCGGAGCGCCCCCTCGTAGAGGGAGTCGGCGTCGAAGTAGCCGCGTCCGCGCAGCAGCGAGGGAAGCCCCACGAGGCCCTTCGCCACGCCGTCGGTCATGAAGGCCTCGCGCACGCGCTTGCGGTCACGCGAGAGGTAGTTGACGGAGTTGCTGGCGCCGGCCGAGAGGCCGCACACGTAGTCGAAGTAGATGCCCTGCTCGAGAAGGACGTTTGCGAACGCGCAAGTGTATGCGGCGCGATAGCCGCCCCCCTCGAAGACGAGGGCGCAGTCGAAGACGTTGTTCTTGAGGGTCTCCATCGCGCCTCCTTTAGTCGGATAAAGTGCCTTATTCCCATTCGGGTGGCTGGCCAACCGCCTTCGCAGGATTACCATGATAGGAGGATTCTCGAAGGAGGGACCATGGGACGTACGGTCACGAGCGCGACCGAGGCCGCGGCAGAGCTCTCCGAGCGCTTCGCTCGGGCGAGAAGCGCGGTGTTCTTCGGCGGTGCCGGCGTCTCCACGGCGAGCGGCATCCCCGACTTCCGCAGCGCCGACGGCCTCTACCACCAGCAATTCTCCTACCCTCCCGAGGAGATGCTCAGCCACGACTTCTTCGTGGCCCACACCGCCGAGTTCTACGACTTCTACCGCGAGCGCATGATCTGCCTTACGGCGCGGCCCAACCGCGCGCACGAGAAGCTCGCCGAGCTCGAGGCCGAGGGGCACCTCGCCGCCGTGGTCACCCAGAACATCGACGGCCTGCACCAGGCGGCGGGATCGCGCGTGGTCCACGAGCTGCACGGCTCCGTCCACCGCAATGTCTGCCGGTCCTGCGGGATGACCTACCCGGCCGAATGGGTCCTCGCGACCGAGGGCGTGCCGCGCTGCGAGCGGTGCGGCGGCACGATCAAGCCCGACGTCGTGCTCTACGGGGAGCAGCTGGACGAGCGGGTGCTTCTCGCCAGCATCCGAGCCATATCAGCCGCCGACCTGCTGGTCATTGGGGGAACGTCGCTCGTGGTGTACCCGGCGGCCGGGCTGGTGAACTACTTCGGCGGCGGCGACCTCGTGATCGTCAACCGCGACCGCACCCCGCAGGACGACGCGGCGGACCTCGTCTGCGCCTGCGACATCGCGGCGGCGTTCGACTTCTAGCGCGGCGACGACGCTTCTCTCGCCCGTGCGCCAGCACCGAACTCTGACTTATGTGCGAGCGCTCCCGGGCTCACATTGATTGCTTTTTTCGTATGCGCAGCTAGACAAATTGACCCGTTCTTCTCGCCCGGCGAGAAGAAGCGAGCGCTCGCACATATCTCGAAGTTTGGGACCGGAGCGCGGGACCGAGCCGCCCGCCCGCGCTACAGCTCGATCGTGAGCTCCACGGGGCAGTGGTCGGAGCCGTAGACCTCGCTGAGGATCGAGGCGCCGGTCACGCGGTCCGCGATGTCGTTGCTCACGAGGAAGTAGTCGATGCGCCAGCCTGCGTTGTTCTTGCGCGCGTTGAAGCGGTAGCTCCACCAGCTGTAGGCGCCCGCGAGGTCGGGGTAGCGTGCGCGGAAGGTGTCGGTGAAACCGGCGTCGAGCAGGCGCGTGAAGCTCTCGCGCTCCTCGTCTGAGAAGCCGGCGTTGCCGCGGTTGGGGCCGGGGTTCTTGAGGTCGATCTCGTTGTGGGCAACGTTGAAGTCGCCGCAGGTCACCACCGGTTTCTCCGCAGCAAGGCCGCACAGGAACTCGCGGTACGCCGCATCCCACGCCAGGCGCGTGTCGATGCGCGCGAGCTCGTTCTGCGCGTTGGGCGTGTAGACGTCCACAAACCAGTAGCTGGGGAACTCCAGGGCGCAGACGCGACCCTCGTCGTCTGCCGCCGGCGCGCCGATGTGGTTGATCACCTGCAGCGGCTCCTCGCGACTGAAGACGGCGGTGCCGGAGTAGCCCTTGCGCTCGGCGTAGCTCCAGGTCTGGTGGTAGCCGGGCAGGTCGAGCGCGATCTGGCCCTCCTGGAGCTTGGTCTCCTGGACGGCGAAGACGTCCGCGCCCATGGCCTCCACCACGTCGGTGAAGCTGGGGTCCTTCTTCATGACGGCGCGCAGGCCGTTGACGTTCCAGGAAACGAGGCGCAGCTCGCGGGCCATGGTGTTCCTTTCGACGGGGACGAGCTGGGACCAGTGTAGCCGTTGCGCCGCCAGGCGAGAAGGACGGAGTGGGAGTGGCGGGCCCGCCCGACGCCGGCCACCGAGAAATACCGTCCGCTCAGGCATCATATTTGCAACTTGCAAGTAACTGACGCGAATCTCCCATCCTGAATTAGCTGGCATGCATGGCGATATTGTCGGATTCGTACAAATTTGCGTGTACTTTCCATCACGACACGGATCGGGACCCAGGTGCTAGTCTCTCCCGCATGGAGAACACCCTCTGTGACATATCGGCCCTGCTCTTCTGGCGGATGCCGCCAATCGTCCGTCTCTTGGCCCTTGGCCCAGCAGATGAGGACCCGCTCTGCCATCTCGTGGATCCAGTGCGGCTGGAGCGCATGCGCCACGACCTGGTTGACGGCACGAGGCTTGCTGGCCTGACGAGCGGACCGGCCTCATGGCACACCCACCTGGGCGTCGAGGCCGGGTCGCTCCTGGCTGCCGCGCCGCTGCTCGCGGCCTTTACAGACGCCCCGGTCGACCTGCTTGTCAGCGAGTCGGCCGAGCGCCGGCATTCGTCCCTCGTGCGCCCGCGCGTCTGGACGGGGGCGCCCCCCGACGAGACTCCCTTCAAGCCAGCTCCAGGACTGACGGTGGTCCCGCCGGCACTCGCGCTGCAGCAGGTCGCGGCACGCTCCTCGCTCGGGCGCACCATCGCGCTGGCCTCGGAGCTCTGCGGGGTCTTCTCGGCCTACCAACCCCCTCAGCCACTGGCGAACCTGCTCCAAGACCTGTTCGATGAGGGCAGGCTCATCCCATATGGAGGTTGGAGTGCCGCGGCGGACAACAACGGGCGACTCACGGGCCTCTGGTCGAGACCACCGCTTGCAACGCCTGCAGGACTCGTGCGCGACGCCGAAAGGAGCGGAACCTCGCGCGGGCGGGCGCGCCTCGAGCAGGCGGCCGGGCTCGTGCAGCCGGGGGCGGCCTCTCCCTTTGAGGTGCAGGCGGGAATGCTGCTCGGGCTCAGTCGGCGACGAGGCGGGGAGGGCCTAGGCGACTTCCAGCACAACCGACGCATCGTGCTCACGCCCGATGCTGCGCGGGTTGCCGAACGGCACGCCTGCTCCTGCGACCTGTTCTACCGTGGCACGGCCAATCGGAAGCTCGTGGGCGTCGACGTGGAGTGCCAGAGCTCCGCCCATCACTTCGGTGTCAGGAGCTCCGCCTCCGACGCAAACCGAGCGACGGCGCTGCAGCTCATGGGTATCGAGGTTGTGCAGCTCACCTATGCGCAGCTTGCCGACCCCACACGATTCAGGATCTTCTCGGCTCTCCTTGCCGAGAAGCTCGGGCTGCCGTATCGCGAGAAGACCGATGCGCAGCTCGCGGCCCAGACGCACCTTCGCGCTGAAATCCTCACGGATTGGGGGCAACTGCCCCTCGCATGATGACCCACCGGCGCGAGACGACTTTCAAACTCCGACTTATGTACGAGCGCAACCGATCTCGATATGGTTGCACTATGCATATATGCAGCTAGAGAAGTTAGATGGTTCGTCTTGTCAGGCGAACAGTGCCGAGCGCTCGTACATAAGTCGGAGTTCGGCTAGGCGGCGGGCGCCTCGAGGCCGGCGGCGCCCATCGCGGCGAGGAACGCCTCGGCGGAGCGCGTGGCGACGAGCTCCTGCGGGAAGTGGATCTCGTCGAGCATCTCGAGCGCCGGCGCGACGCCGCCCACGTCGCAGCAGATGTGGGCGTCACTGTTCACCGCCACCTGGCAGCCCAGCTCCGCGCAGGTCTCCGCGATCCTGCGGCACGCCTGCCACGTGCCGCCCTCGCGACGGCGGGCGGCGAGGCTGTGGGCGTTGATCTCCACCAGCTTGTGAAGGCGGGCGGCCTCCCCCACGACCTCGGCAACGTCGAACGGCACCCCGGCGCGGCCGGCATGCCCGAGCACGAGCACCTTGGGCTGGGAGAGCGCGCCCAAGTACATCTCGGTCGCCTGGGCGAGCGTGGCGTCGCGGGCAAACTCGCGGTAGTGGACGCTCGCGATCACGTAGTCGCAGCCCCGGACGACATGGTCGTAGAGCGTGGTCTCGCTCCGCAGCCCGCCGCCGGTGATGTCGGCGGCGACGGGGATGTCTTGGCCGAAGAGCCGGCCGTCGAGCGAGCGGATGTCCGCCTCGGCACCGCGCAGGAGCCGCACGCCCTCCCAGGTCCTCGGCCAGACCACCATGTTGAGGAAGTGCTGGTAGTCGCGGAGGTCCGCATGCGCGAGACCCGCGTCGCGGAAGAGCATGTCGGAGAAGTGGTCGGTCACGCCCAGAAGCTCGAGACCCGCGTCACGAGCGGCGAGCACGTCCTCGCGCACCGTCGAGTACGCGTGGCGCGAGAAGATCGTGTGGGTGTGCGTGTCGCAGCGGTTCTCGAGCATGGCGACTCCCTAGCGGTAGCTGGCGGCGAGCTTCTTCCAGGCGGGCATGGAGTTGACGATGGTCTCGTAGCTCACGCAATAGCCCACGCGCACCCAGCCCGGGCAGCCGAAGGAGTCGGACGGGACGGGCAGCAGCTCGAGCGCCTTGGCGCGCTCGAAGAACTTCTCGGCGTCCGGCTCGAGGGCCTTGACCCACAGGTAGAAGGCACCCTCGGGCTCGATGAACTCGTAGCCCAGCGCCGAGAGCCCCTCGGTGAGCGCACGACGGTTCTTGGCGTAGGCCTCGACGTCGCTCGGGCAGTCCACGCAGTCCATGAGCACGCGCTGGAAGAGCGCGGGGGCACAAACGAAGCCCAGCTTGCGGCCGGCGCCGGCGATGGCGAGGATCAGGTCGTCGTGGTCGGGGTTGGTCGGCGGCACGAGCACCCAGCCGATACGCTCGCCCGGCAGCGACAGGCTCTTGGAGTAGGAGTAGCACACGATCGTGCGGTCGTAGACGGACGGCACCCACGGTACCTCGGCGCCGTAGGTGATCTCGCGATACGGCTCGTCGGCCACGAGGTAGATCGTGGTGCCGAGGCCCTTCTCGGCCTCGTGGAGCGCGCCCGCGAGCGCAGCGAGGTTGTCGCGGGAGTACACGGAGCCCACGGGGTTGTTGGGCGAGTTGATGACCACGGCCTTGGTGCGAGGCGTGATCGCGGCGGCCACGGCTGCGACGTCCACCTGGAACGTGGCGGGGTCCGCGAGGACCTCCACGCAGGTGGCGCCCGAGGTCTCGATCCAGACGCGATACTCCGGGAAGTACGGGGCGATGACGATGACCTCGTCGCCGGGGTTCACGACGGCGTGGAAGGTGATGGAGAGCGAGGCGGCTGCGCCGCAGGTGAGATAGAGGTCGCCGGCGGAGGCGGTGCCGTCACCGAAGCGGCGCGTCAGGCTCGCGGCCACGGCCTCGCGCGCGGCGGGCAAGCCGTTGGCGGGCGTGTAGCCGTGGAGCTGCGCGGCAGGGAGCGCGAGCGAACGCTCGATCGACTCGCGCACGGCGTCGGGCGCGGGGACCGAGGGGTTGCCCAGCGAGAAGTCAAAGACGTTCTCGGCGCCGATCTCAGCCTTGCGGGCGCCAGCATACGCCGCGATCTCGCGGATGGAGGACTTCTGCGCGCCGTACGCGCGGCTGGTCTCGTTGATGCTCACTGCTGCTCCCCTCCGGCGGCCTCCGCCGCCTCGTCGTCCTTCTCGCCCGCGGCGTACTCGTCCCAGCGGTTCTCGAGGAGGGCGGCCACGGCGGCGCCCTCCACGGTCTCGCGCTCGAGGAGCACGCGTGCCATGGTGTCCATCTGGTCGCGCCGGGTGCCCAGGACCTCGCGGGCACGCTCGTGGCCCTCGCGCATGATGCGCTCGACCTCGTCGTCGATCCGCTTGGCGGTCTCGGCGGAGTAGTCCTGGTGGTTGGCGTAGTCGCGACCGAGGAAGACCTCGTGCTGCGCCTCGCCGAAGACCTGCGCGCCCAGCTCGTCGCTCATGCCGTAGCGCGTGACCATCGTGCGCGCGAGCTTGGTGGCGCGCTCGAGGTCGTTGCTCGCGCCGGTGGTGACGTCGTCGCAGAAGAGCTCCTCGGCCGTGCGGCCCGCGAGCAGCACCGCGATCTGGTCGAGCATGCCGTCGCGCGTCTCGAGGAAGTGGTCCTCCTCGGGAATCTGCATGGTGTAGCCGAGCGCCTGGCCGCGGCTCACGATGCTGATCTTGTGGATCGGGTCGGAGTTCTCGAGGACGTGGCCCACGAGGGCGTGTCCGGACTCGTGGTAGGCGATGACGCGGCGCTCGCGCTCGGTGATGACGCGGCTCTTGCGCTCGGGGCCCGCCATGACGCGCTCCATGGCCTCCTCGACCTCGGCCTCGCCGATCGTCTCCTTGCGCCGACGCGCGGCGAGAAGGGCGGCCTCGTTCATGAGGTTGGCGAGGTCAGCGCCCGTGAACCCGGGGGTCACCTTGGCCAGGCGCGCCAAGTCGACGTCACCGGCGACGGGCTTGCCCTTGGCATGCACGGCCAGGATCTTCTCGCGGCCGCCCACGTCCGGGCGGTCCACCGTCACGCGCCGGTCGAAGCGGCCGGGGCGCAGGAGCGCCGGGTCGAGGATGTCGGGACGGTTGGTGGCGGCGACCAGAATCACCGCGGAGTTGTCCTCGAAGCCGTCCATCTCGACGAGCAGCTGGTTGAGGGTCTGCTCGCGCTCGTCGTGGCCGCCGCCGAGGCCGGCGCCGCGCTGGCGACCGACGGCGTCGATCTCGTCGATGAAGACGATGCAGGGCGCGGCCTCCTTGGCCTGCTTGAAGAGGTCGCGCACGCGCGAGGCGCCCACGCCCACGAACATCTCCACGAAGTCGGAGCCGGAGATCGAGAAGAACGGGACGCCCGCCTCGCCGGCCACGGCCTTGGCGAGCAGCGTCTTGCCGGTGCCCGGCGGTCCCACGAGCAGAAGGCCGCGCGGGATGCGGGCGCCCATCTTGCGGTAGCGCTCGGGGTCGGAGAGGAAGTCGCGGACCTCCTGGAGCTCCTCGACCGCCTCGTCGATGCCCGCGACGTCGGCGAAGGTCACCTTGGGGCGCTCCCCCTCGATGCGGGACTTGGTCTTGGCGAAGGACATCGTCTTGTCCTGCTGGCCGGACATTCGTTTCATGTAGTAGACGAAGACGCCCACGAGCAGCAGCGTCGGCACGACGGAGACCAGGACCGTCTGGAGGAGGTCGTCGGAGGACGTGTCGATCTCGTAGGTGACGTCCGGGTGGTCAGCCATGAGCTCGGCAAGGGAGTCGGAGCCCACATAGACGCTCTTGTACGAGACGAGCTTGGAGTCGTCGTCCTTGTCGGCCCCCGTCTTCCAGTAGGAGCCGGTGACGCTGGCGTCCGAGGTGCGGTAGCGGACGTCGCTCACGCGACCCTCCTCGACGGCGGTCACAAACTCGTTGGTGGGCAGCACATCGCTGGGCTGGCGGCTGTTGAAGAGCGCGGAGCCCATCGAGTAGACGAGGTAGACCACGATGGCGAGGACGATCAGCGACGTGATCGCGCCGGACCGCGACGAGCCGCCGGGCTCGCCGGGGAGCGGCGGCCTGTTGTTGTTCTCGGGATTTGGCAACACGTACTCCTTTTTGGTTACTTCTGGTAGACCTCGGGCTTGAGGATGCCGATGTAGGGCAGGTTGCGGTAGCGCTCGGCGAAGTCGAGGCCGTAGCCCACGATGAACTCGTCAGGCACGTGGGTGCCCACGTAGCGCGGCTCGATTGCGGGCGTCTTGCCGGTGACGTCCTTCACGAGGAACGCAGCCACCTCGACGGAGGCGGGGCCGCGGCCCTTGAGCAGGTCGATGAGGTACGAGAGGGTGAGGCCGGAGTCGAGAATGTCCTCGACGATCAGGACGTCACGCCCCTCGATCTTGGTGTCGAGGTCCTTGACGATACGCACCACGCCGGAGCTCTTGGCCGCCTCGCCGTAGCTGGAGACCGCCATGAAGTCCACCGACATCGGGCAGTCGATGGCGCGCATGAGGTCAGCCGTGAAGACCACGGCGCCCCGCAGCACGGCTACGACCAGCGGGTTCTTTTCGGCATAGTCACGCGTGATCTGCTCGCCCATGCGGCTGACGATCTGGTGGATGTCCTCCTCGCTGAGCAGGACCTCCTTGACGTCGGAATGCAGTGCCTCCATCGCTCGCTCCTTCCGTCGGCGGAAGCTCTCTGGCCTGATTTCCAAGGATAGCGCACCTGCGACCCGCCGGAGGCGCCGGAATGCCGCGCGCCAAACAGGGTTTGGGTTCAGAGACGGGGCATCGGAGTCGTAACCGGTTACAAAAGCGCAGATAACTGTTTTCTAGTTTGATTTTCGGTGCGTTGCGCCCGCTTTTTCGAACCCAAACCCGAATCGAGTTTGGGTTCAGAAAACGCGAAGTTGATTTCTAGATATATGCGTCAACTGGGGTTTTGTGACCAAGTGTCGCGGCTGAGACAAATTCTCGAACCCAAACCCTACATGAGGGGGTCGGACGTCTTCAGAAGCGTCAGCTCGAGCAGCCATTTCGTCGCGGGGGTGCAGCGCGCGTGCTCGTCGGGGCGCACGGGGGCGACCCACACGACCGGTCCGGTGGGCGAGGTGCGCACCACGGGGACGCTCGCGCGCTCGTCCAGGGGGACGCGCGCCTCTCCCAGCAGGTCGGACACCTTCTTCGACTGCCCGTGCATGCCCAGCGGGCAGAGGACGTCGCCGGGGCGCGGGGCGTCCACCCAGAGCCTACCGCCGCGCGAGGGGTCGACGCCCGCGGCCCGTGCGTCGAGAAGCACGGATGCTCCCTCCCACTCGAGCGCGTGGGCGCGGGCGCGGGCGGCGGGGTCAGCGCCGGCAGGCGACTCGACGATGCGTGCGGACAGCGCGCGGCCGTCCGGAAGCTCGAGACGGCCGGGCACCTCGAGCCAGGCCGCCGGGGGCGTCGCCGAGCTGCGGGCGCGAAGGAACAGCAGCCCATGCTCCACGCGGGCGGAGACGGCCATCGGGATGGTGAGCGAGCCCTCCCCCGCCGCGACCGCCCGCAGCACCGCGGCGATGTGGCGAGCCTCGAGGCGGGCGTCGGGACGCAGGGCGAGAAGCGCGGCGCGCACCACGCGCCGGGCGATCGCCACCTCGAGCGCGGCGAGGCGCGACGCGTCCAGCACGACGAGCCCGTCACCCTCGCGACGCGTGAGGTCGCGCAGGGCGCGCCCGGCGACCGCCGTGAGGTACGCGTCCTCGTCGGAGAGGATGTCGCAGGTGTTCGCGAGGCTCGCCGTCACGCGCGGGTTTCTCGCCCGCACGACAGGCATGATCTCGTGGCGGACGTAGGCGCGCAGGTAGCGCGTGTCGGCGTTGGTGTCGTCCTCGCGCCAGACGATGCCGCGCATGCGCAGCAGGTCGCAGAGCTCGTCGTGCGTGCGATCCAGGAGGGGCCGCACGATGCGGTTGCGCCGGCGCGGGATGGACGAGAGCCCCGCCGCCCCGGTACCGCGGATCGCGTTCATGAAGAAGGTCTCGGCACGGTCGTCGGCGGTGTGCGCCGTGAGGATGCATGCGGCGGAGCGCGGCGTGCCGAGGCGCTCGGAGAGCTCGTTCGCGAGGCGCGCGGCCTCGGCATAGCGCAGCTCGCGGCCGGTGTTCTCGACGTTATCCCGCGCGTCCGCGGCGAGGGCAGCCACGTCGGCGCGGCGAATGGTGCAGGGGATGCCAAAGCGCGCGGAGAGGTCGCGCACGAACTCCTCGTCCTCCTCGGCGTCGATGCCGCGCAGGCCGTGGTTGACGTGCAGCACGTGCAGGCGCTCGCGGGCGATGCGCGCGACGCCGCGACCGTCGTCGATGTCGAGCGCCGAGGTCGCGGCCAGCACGAGCAGCGCCGTGGAGTCCGCCCCGCCCGAGACCATGAGGATGACGGGCGCGGAGAGCTCGACGTCCGCCGGCCCGCTCGGCCGCTCGAAGCGAGCGCCCGAGGCACCGTATCGGCGAGAGACGCTCGGCATGGCCACCTCCAACGGTTACCCTGTACTTCGGCGACGCGCGGGCGCGCCCCACCCAGAAGTGTACGACAGCGAGAGGAGCCCCATGACCCCCGAGATCCACCTGCACGTGCTCGCCAGCGGCTCCAAGGGCAACGCTGCGGTGGTCGAGGGTCCCGACGGCTCCGTGCTGGTGGACTGCGGCATCTCGCGCCGTGCCCTTCTCGGTCGCGCGGAGGAGCTGGGCGTGGACATGGGGCGCGTGGTCGCCGTCATCCTCACCCACGAGCACTCGGACCACGTGGGTGGGCTCAGCGTGTTCTGCAACCGCTTCGACGGTCCGCTCTTTGCGACGGCGGGAACCGTGGCGGCGCGCCGCTACCTCTCCGAGCTGCCGTTCACGCTCGTGGGCCACTCCGACGAGCTCGAGCTGGCCGGTATACGCGTGCGGACCTTCCCCACCTCGCACGACGTGGCCGATCCCGTGGGCCTGCGCTTCTCGACGGGAGACGACGCCCTCGGCTTCTGCACCGACACCGGCGAGCTGGGACCGGAGGCGCTGGACGCCCTCGCCGGCACGCGCATCCTGGCGCTGGAGTCAAACCACGACGAGCGCATGCTCGCGACGGGCGACTACCCCGCCTACCTCAAGGCGCGGGTGGGCGGGCCGACCGGCCACCTCTCCAACGCCCAGACCGCGGCGGCGCTCGCGGACCTGGTGGGGCCCGACACCGAGACCGTGGTGGCCATGCACCTCTCGCAGGACAATAACCGCCCGAGCGTCTGCGTTCGCACACTGGCCGCCGCGGTGGGTGCCGAGGTCGCGACCGGCGAGGACGGTCGCCCGGAGGCCCGTACCCCCGACGGCCGCCTCACGATCTGCTGCGCCGCACAGGACTGGCCGCTCTCCGTGTTCTGAGGGGCACGTGCCCACTCTGACCAAGAATCCCAAGCGGTGCGTTCTTCTCGACATGCGCCGCTCGGGATTCTTGGTCGTGGCGCCCGCGCACAGGAAACGGGCCGGAACCCGTGGGTCCCGACCCGCTGAGTCGCCGCTACGCAACAGCTAGTCGATGGCGATCTTGGTGACGTTGGCCTTCTCGTCCTGCTTGGGGACGTTCACCGTGAGGATGCCGCCCTCGAGCTTGGCGGTGAGGCCGGTCGTGGCCGCGTCCTTCAGGAAGACGCCGCGGGTGGCGCTCCACTCGCCGGACTCCTTGTAGAGGTAGTTCTTGCCCTTCTCCTCGTCGGACTCCTTCTTCTCGACGGAGACGGAGAGACGGCCCTCGTTGAGCTCGACGTCGATGTCCTCGCGCTTGACGCCCGGGAGCTCGGCGGTGACGACGTAGGCGGTGCCCGCGTCCTCGACGTTCATCTTGAAGCCGGCGCTGCCCGTGGAGAGCGCGGCGAACGGCGCGTCGAAGAAGCGGTCGAACTCGTCGAACGGCCAGCTGCGCAGTGCGCGAGAGTAACGGTCATACGGAATCATGCTTGCCATGGTGCTCACTCCTTTTGGTCTGTGTGGGCGCCTCCCCGGGCACCCTGTCGCTCGTTGGTAGTTATTCCCCGCCACCCGGCCTCTAAACCGAGAAGGACCATTTTTCTGAGCGACATATACTCACCATATCTAAGCGCCATAAACTTAGATTTTGAGCACGGCGCGGCCTGTATCATAATGGCGACGGTAACTGAGAGAGCCGGAGGCACCATGAGCAGCACCGAGCCCGCCACGGGGGACTTCGAGAGGCACGCCGCCCCCTACGTCCGTCAGCGTCCCACCCATCGCAGCGTGGAGCCCATCGACGACCTGGCGTCCGAGACGGGCGAGCCCGAGCTCGACGACCAGGGCCCCGACCGGGCCGTCGCCGGCGGCGTCCTCCCCACCCTCGGGCACAGGCGCTCTCGCGCCGAGGGCGTGCAGCTGCGCCGGGACCTCCACTATGGCCAGTACCTCGAGATTCCCAAGGGACGCCGCGACATCTTCGCCTCGCGCGAGCGCAAGACGCGCATCAAGACGGCCATAGCGCTCGTCGCCGTGCTGGCCGTGCTGGCGATCGTGGTCTTCTTCGTCTGGGAGTACATGCAGACCAACTGGGGCTCCACCGCCCGCTAGCCGTATGGGTCAAAAGGGACTGTCCCTTTTGACCCCTTTTTTTGCCTACGCCCAGGGGTCTCGCTCGAAGAGGGGCTCGGGGTCCGGGCGGCGGTCCGAGTAGGGGTCGTAACCGTCGTCGTCCTCGTTCTCGGCGCGCCTGAACTCGTCCTTCTCGACGGCCTTTTCCTTGTCGTCCATCAGATCACCCCGTAAACAGGTCGATGTAGGCGATGTAGTCGCAGAGCTTGCCGTCAAAGTCGGAGAGGTCGACGCCGGAGAAGTGCGATGTCGGGGCGATCATGGCCACGACCCCCGTGGAGTCGCCCGCGCCCCCGATCCTGACGGCCCAGGTGTAGCCGCCCTGCTCGCCGACGACGCAGATGAAGTGCGCGTCCTCCGGGAGCTCCTCGGGCATGACGACGTCCTCGGCCGTGCAGACGTCCTTGAGGCCCTCGAGGCCGCACGCCGCCATCACGGCGCGCACGCCCTCCTCGTTCTCCCTCCCGCCGCCGGACGGCAGCGTGTCGGCGCTGAAGGCGTAGCGGACGCCGCCGACGCTCGCACCCTCTGTGAGCACATCACCCTTGGAGCCGCCCTCGTAGTGGGAGGTCTCGGGGTCGTCGGTGATGTGGAGCAGGTCGCCAGACGAGCCCTTGTACACCGCGTGCGCGTTGCCGTTGTGGACGTAGACGCCGCCGTAGACCAGCGAGAAGCCCTCGTCCGCAAGATACTCGGAGAGCTGCTCGGGCGTGGCCTCGAAGTACTCGGCCAGGCTCGTCGGCGAGGACGGGTTGGGGCTCGACACGCTCAGCTTGACCGTCGTGCCGCCCGCCACCTCGGTGCCCTCGCCGGGGTCGGACGCGACCACCGTGTTCTTCTTGGCATCGGAGTCGACGTAGGAGACCTCGCCCTTGAGGCCCTGCTCCTCCAGCGCGGCGAGCGCCTCATCAGCCGTGAGGCCCTTCACGTCGGGCACCTTGTAGGGCTGGGCGATCACGAGCGTGATCTGGTCCCCGGAGACGAAGGGCTCCCCGACCCCGGGACTCACCTCGATCGCGGTGCCCGCCTCCTCGTCCGAGTTGCTGGTCTTCACCAGGACGTCCGTGGCGCCCGCGTCGTAGAGCGCCTGCGTGGCGGCGTCCTCCGCCATCCCGATGACGTCGGGAATCGTGCGCTCGGCCCCGACGACCAGCGTCACGCCCGCGGCCGGGTCCGTGCGGAGCCCCTCGTCCGGCGTGCAGTCCAGGACCATGCCGATGTTCTCGTCGCCGGAGCGGTACTCGACCTCCACCTGGAAGCCGAGCGCCTCGAGCTCGGCGCGCGCCTCCTCCTCGGTCAGGCCGACGACCGCGGGGACGGTCTTGCCGCCCCAGAGCTCGTTTGCATAGGTGAGATAGGCGATCCCTCCGGCGGCCGCCAGCGCGAGGACGACGAGAAGGGCGACGCCCCAGCGCGGCATGCGGCGCTTGCGCTCCGGCAGGCTCTCCACGGGGGACTCGATGGCGACGACGGGGCGCGCGGTGGTGAGGCCCTCGGGCGCGGCCGCGGGCGAGAAGTACGGGTCGGACAGCGCGTCGATGCCGTCGCGCCCGGACGTGTCGTCAATGCGTGGCAGGTCGGATGGGGTATCGATGGAAGGGAGGCGGTCCGCCATGCGCCGCGGCGCGACGCGGGTCGCGTCCGCGCGCGTGGCGTCGCCGCCCATGAGGCGCGTGGCGCCCGGGTCGACCGAGGGCAGGTCGTCGGGACTCATCCTGACGGTCCTGTCGTCGTTCTTCTCGTCCGCCACGTCGCCTCCCTTGAACAGTGGTTGAGTCTTACGCCTATGGTAGCGCTACTCCAGGGCGTCCGGCTCCAGGGGCTCGTCGTCGGCAGGCACGGGGCCAACCGGCGCGCCGGCGTGCCGACGCTCGGAGGCGGCGTCGTCGCGTGCGGCGTAGAGCCGGTCGTCATCGCCCACGTCCACGCGGACCGTGTCGCCCTCGGTAAGCTGGCCGTCGATGATGAGGTTAGCCACCGAGTCCACCACCTGGCGCTGGATGAGGCGCTTGAGCGGGCGCGCGCCGTAGACGGGGTCAAGCCCGTCGAGGGCGAGCGACTGCTTGGCGGCAGACGTCAGCAGGAGCTGGATGCGGTCGCGGCTGAGGCGGTCGCGCACGTCGCGGAGCTGGATGTCCACGATCTTCTCAATGTCCTCGAGGCCGAGGGCGTGGAAGACCACCACGTCGTCGATGCGGTTCAGGAACTCCGGCTTGAAGGTCTGGCGCAGGGCGTTGTTGACCTCGCGCTGGACCTCGTCCGGGTTGCTCGCCGCGTTGGCGCCGGCGATGAACTGGCTGCCCACGTTGGACGTCATGATGATGATCGTGTTCTTGAAGCTCACCATGCGACCCTGGCCGTCGGTGAGGCGGCCGTCGTCCAGGACCTGCAGCAGGATGTTGAAGACGTCGGGATGCGCCTTCTCCATCTCATCGAGCAGGATGACGGAGTACGGGCGACGGCGCGCGGCCTCGGTGAGCTGGCCGCCCTCGTCGTAGCCCACGTATCCCGGAGGCGCACCGATGAGGCGCTGGACGCTGAACTTCTCCATGTACTCGGACATGTCGATGCGCACGAGCGCGCGCTCGTCGTCGAAGAGGCACTCGGCGAGCGCCTTGGCGAGCTCGGTCTTGCCCACGCCGGTGGGGCCAAGGAAGAAGAAGCTGCCGATGGGGCGGTTGGGGTCCGAGAGCCCCGCACGGCTGCGGCGCACGGCGGCTGCCACGGCGGAGACGGCCTCGTCCTGGCCGATCACGCGCTTGTGCAGCTCTGCCTCGAGGTTCTTGAGCTTGTCCAGCTCGCCCTGCATCATCTTGGAGACGGGCACGCCGGTCCACGAGCTCACGACCTCGGCGATCTCCTCGGAGGTGACCTCCTCCTTGAGCAGGCCGCCGGCCTCCTGCTTGGCGGTGAGCGCGGCCTCCGCCTGCTCGTACTCGCGCTGGAGGGCGGGGATCGTGGAGTAGCGCAGCTCGGAGGCGCGCGCGAGATCGCCCTCGCGGGTCACGCGCTCCATCTCGACGCGCGCGTCCTCGATCTTGGACTTGAGGTCCTGCACGCGGTCGATCGCGCCCTTCTCGTTCTCCCAGTCGGCCTTCATGCCGTCGAGCTTCTCGCGCGTGGTGGCGATCTCGCCGCGCAGGGTCTCGAGGCGCTCCTTGCTGGCGGCGTCCTCCTCCTTCATGAGGGCCTGCTCCTCGATCTGCATCTGCGTGAGCTGGCGCTCGGTGGCGTCGATGTCGGCCGGCATGGAGTCCAGCTCCATGCGCAGGCGGCTCGCGGCCTCGTCCACGAGGTCGATGGCCTTGTCCGGCAGGAAGCGGTCGGAGATGTAGCGGTTGGAGAGGTCGGCGGCGCTGACCAGCGCGGAGTCCGTGATGCGGACGCGGTGGTGCTGCTCGTAGCGCTCCTTGAGGCCACGCAGGATGGAGATCGTGTCCTCCACGGTGGGCTCGGAGACCATGACGGTCTGGAAGCGGCGGGCGAGGGCCGCGTCCTTCTCGATGTACTTGCGGTACTCGTCCAGCGTGGTGGCGCCAATGGCGTGCAGGTCGCCGCGGGCGAGGGCCGGCTTCAGGATGTTGCCGGCGTCCATGGAGCCCTCGGTCGCGCCCGCGCCCACGATGGTGTGCAGCTCGTCGATGAACAGGATGATACTGCCGTCCGAGTTCTGGACCTCCTTGAGCACGGACTTCAGACGGTCCTCGAACTCGCCGCGGTACTTGGCGCCGGCCACGAGCGCGGACATGTCGAGCTCGACGATGTCCTTGTCGCGGATGGTAGACGGGACGTCGCCGTTGACGATGCGCTGGGCCAGGCCCTCGACGATGGCGGTCTTGCCGACGCCGGGCTCGCCGATGAGGACGGGGTTGTTCTTGGTGCGGCGTGAGAGGACCTGGATGGTGCGGCGGACCTCCTCGACGCGGCCGATCACCGGGTCGAGCTTGCCCTGGCGCGCGAGGTCGGTGACGTTGCGACCGTACTGCTCGAGCGCCTTGAGCTGGGGCTTGGCATCCTGGCTGGTGATGTGCTCACCGGCGCGCAGCTCCTCGTAGGCCTGGGAGACGCGCTTGCCGGTGACGCCGGCGGCCTTGAGGATCGAGCCCGCCTCGTCCTTGCTGTCCGCGAGCGCGCAGAGCAGGTGCTCGGAGGTCACGTAGGAGTCGCCCATCTTGGACGCGAGCTTCTCCGCGGCGTCGCCCACGCGCACGAGGTCTTGGCCGACGCCCATCTGGGACGTGTCGCCGCTCACGCGCGGCTGGCTGGCGACGGCCTGGTCCACCTGCGCCTCGATGGAGGCGGGGTCCGCGCCGACGCGCTCGATGATCGCGCTGAGGTTGCGCTCCCCCGAGCCGAGAAGTGCCTTGAGCAGGTGCACGGGCTGCACCTGGCCGGCGCTGGCGTCGGTCGCGATGCCCACGGCCGCCTGCAGCGCCTCCTGGGCCGTGACGGCCCACTTGTCGAGTCTCATGGTTTGCCCCTTTCTGGGTTGCGGTTAGTCAAGGACTATTGTTCCCGCGTGAGCTGGGGCGTATACGTAAATCTAAGTGTCTACATAGTAGATTTTTCAGGGTGCGGGAAGCCGGCGAGAAGGACCTTAGCCGGGGGGTCGGTCGCTACTCGTCGTCCTTCTCGGCCGCCCTTCGGGGCGGCGTCGGTCTGTTCGAGGTGTATTGTTGCCGGCGCAGGCGGGTTTAATCAGAATCTAGGTGCATCCATATAAGATTTTCTAGCGCTGACACACAAAAGGGGCGCCCCGTGGGACGCCCCTCTTCGCTGTCCGGTATGCCGTGCTTACTTGCGGCGGCGGAGCTTGCGGCCTCCGCCGACCAGCACGGCGCCGGTCCCCGCGGCCACGGCGAGTGCGGCCATGCTCAAGAGGTCGCCGGTCTTGGGCAGGCCCTTGGGCGCCTTCTTGCCGCCCCTGGAGCCGCCGCCCTTCTTGGTGCCGTCCACGTCAGAATCGGTCTGGCCGGGTTTCTGGGTGCCCGTGGTGCCGTTACCAGGCTGCTTGCTGCCGGGATCGGGCTGCTCCGGCTCGGGCGCCTCGGCGACCGTCACGGAGATCGTCGCGGTCTTGCCGCCGTACCCGACGGTGATGTCCACGGTGCCCGCCGCGGCGAATGCCGCGTCGAGCGCCGGCGTGAACGAGAAGTCGCCAGCCGTGTCGGCGCCGTAGGAGACCATCTTGGTCGTCCCGTCGCTCATCGAGAGCGTGAGGACGATGCCCGACGGGTCGAGCGTCTCGCCCACCGTGTAGGCGGTCTTCGCGGGCTGCGAGCTCACGGCGATGCCCTCGAGCACCGGCTCCTTCACCTTGACGGTGAAGCTGCGGGCTGCCGTGGTCCCCTCGTAGGCGTCGATGCCGCGGGCGGACACGGTCGCGGTGCCCTCGGCCTCGTTGTTGGCATACTCGAGGACGTAGTCGACACCGTAGGTGAGGAGCTGGTCCTCGGCGCCCTCGCCCTTGAGCGTCACGGTCACCTGCGTGGGATCGAACCGCGCCGGCTCGTCGCCATTCACACGGTCGACCTCAAGGGTGTCGGGGGCGGTGAGCGCGGCGGTCGAGATATCGGTCTTCACCGGCGCCGTGCGCAGGCGGATCTCGGCAGCGCTCATGAACTGATTCATGCGGTTGCCGTCGCCGAAGGATTTCACTGTGGCGAAGCGGAAGTACTTGGCCGTGATCGGCTCGTCGAGCTCGAGGATCTTCCAACCGGGCTCGTAGGGCTTGTCGTCGGAGACCCAGGTGGCCGCGCCGGCGTCCTGCCAGGTCTCGCCGTTCTCGCTGTAGAGCAGCTTGCCCTCCATCACGGTGCCGTTCTGCAGGCCGCCCAGGCGGGGCAGGTAGCGCAGGGCGTCGATGGCCGTCGGCTCCTTGAGCTCCATCGTGACCCACAGGTTGTCAACGCTCGTCCCGGCCCAAGCGCTGTGGTAGATCGTCTCATCGTTCTTATCGAAAGCGAGACGGACCGGCCCCTCGTTCGGGAGGCCGCGCGAGGGCTCCTCGCTGCCGGCCGTGAACGTCATGTCGTCGACCGGGTAGTCGCGCAGGTCGCTGTCGGCGGCGAGCTGTTCCTCTACCCCGAGGTTGATGGCGAAGGTCTTGCGCACGTTGTGGTCCTCGGACTCGAGCAGGAGGCGCACCACGCCCTCGTGCTCGGGGAGCACGGTGACGGCGGCGTTGCCCCGGGGCTCGGCCTCAACGGCGGCAACGATCGCCGGCGTGTTCCAGGAGTCGCCCTCGAGCGCCGAGGCGGGCACCTCCTTGCCGTTCACCGTGAGGGCCTCGAGCGCCGCGTCGCGGTTCGTGGTGAAGCTGCCCGTGACGCTCTTGAGCTCCACCTCCGTGATGCCCGTGCAGGGTTTGCGGCCGTCAAGGACCTCGCTCGAGTTCTTCACCGTGACACGCACGTAGGTGGCCGCGGTCGGAGCGAAGGTGTAGGTGTAGGGGGTCACACGCCCGGAGGTCTGGCCGATCTTCTCCTCGACGGGCAGGGGGACCCAGTCCTCACCGTTCTCCGAGACCTCGAACACCGTGGTGTCGGCCTCGGGGAGGCGCGCGGAGTAGCTGTCCGTAAAGAAGTGGATCACGGCCTCGCCCAGGCGCTGCTGGGTCGCGTAGCGGAAGGTCAGCTGCGCGGTGTTGTGGCCCTCCTGCGAATAGGTGTAGTTGGTCCACGCCGTCGGATTCGGACCGCCGCTGCTGTTGGCGCCGATCGTCGCCGAACCGTCGGTGATGGCGGCGAGCGTGTCGTTCTGCTTGCCCTCGGGGATGTCCTGCGACAGCGCCGCCGCGGGCGCGACGTTGGCGCCGACCTGCACGCTCTCCTTCTGGACGCGGACGGTGGCCGTGAGCTCCATGTCGCGGCCGAAGACGTTGGCCGTGCCCGTGAGCACCACGGTGCCCGCCTTGTCGAAGGCCCCCTCGGGGGCCTCGTCCCAGGCAACCGGGAAGCTGGCGTTCAGGATCGTCCCGTCGGCCTGGATGGCCGGGCGGGCATCGGGGAGCACCGGGGCCTGGCCCACGGGCGTGGTGGTGGAGTAGTTGGCGAGCGCGACGATGTTGTCGAGCACCGTCACGATCGTACTGGCGCGCACGCCCGCCACGGTGCCGGAGACCGTGAAGGTCCCCGCCTCGGCGAGCTTTGCCTCATCGACGGCGTCCCAGGTGACGGGCGCGTCCTGGGCGCTACCGTCGGTGTAGCGGACCTGGATCGTCTCGGGGAGGGAGAGCGCGGTGCCGGTCTTCACATACTGGTAGCGCGCGTAGAAGAGGCTGTCCACGGATTTCGCCGCGGCGCTGTTGGGGGCCTCGGCCACGGGGATCTCGACCGTGGCGGGGACGAGCCCCGGCGAGGACACGGTCACCTTCGCCGCGCCGGCCGTGCGGCTCGCGCGGACAATGCCCACGAGCTGGCCCGAGAAGGCGTCGCGGTTGTCGTCGCGGTAGGACTGGTGATCGGGCGAGTTGCCGTTGTCGATGCCGGCGAGCTCGGCAGAGCCGTCAACCTTGAAGGTCACGTTGTCCGCGGCGCGGGGGACGAGGTTGCCCTCGGCGTCGAGGACGCTCACCGTCACGTAGGAGAGGTCGGTGCCGTTGGCGCTCATGCCGTCGCGGTTCACGCTGGCCACGAGCTTGGCGGCGGGGCCCGCCGTGGTCACGCTCTGGCGGCCGTCCCAGCTCGAGGTGTCGATCTTATTGCCGTCGACGTCGTAGGCCTCGGCGGTCAGGGTGCCGTCGGCATAGGGCACCTTCCAGGTGAGGTAGAGGTTGCGAAACGCGTTGGCGCTCTTGTCGTGGCCCTCGTAGATCTGGTAGCCGAACCCTGCCGGCGTGGTCTTGCGCGAGAAGGACTTGGTCCCGATCTCCTGACGCTCGGTGGAGCCGGCCGGGGTGAAGAACAGCTTGACGGTCGGGGCGTCGGTGTACACCACGACGTCGACCTTGCCCCCGATGTCCTTCAACACGGCGTCCTCGTTCCATGCCGGCAGCATGTGGAGGGTGTGCTTCGCGTCGTTCCACTGGGACTGGTAGAAGTAGTAGGAGTCCTTGGGCAGGCCGGCGGTGTCGATGATGCCGAAGTAGGAGTTCTTGGAGGACGGCCAGCCGCCCTTGGCGCCCGGGTCCGTGCCGTTCCACGGCGTAGGCTCGCCCAGGTAGTCGAAGCCGGTCCAGACGTACTCGCCGGCCACGAAGTCGCGGGTGATGACGTCGTACCAGGCGTTGGAGGCGTAGTGGCCCCAGCTCACCTTGCTGTAGTCGTAGGCGGAAAGCTGCTTTGTGGCGGTGTGCTGGCCGTGCGTGTAGTACACGCCGCGGCTGTTGACGGAGGACGCGGTCTCCGAGCCGAGGATCAACCAGGAGGGGTGGTCCCGGTGCGCGCGGTCGTAGACGCCGCCGCCCGCGTAGTTCAGGCCCACGATGCCTCCGGCATCGGCGATGCCCTGCGGGTACAGCTCGTTCGAGCCGCCCTTGAACTTGTTGTCGCCCGTCGTGACCGGGCGTGTGGGATCGGAGGCCTGCGCCCAGGTGATCAGGTTCTTCTGGATCTGGCGGAAACCGGAGATGCCCCGGGTGGTGCCCTCGGTCATCTCGTTGCCGAGCGACCACATGATGATGGAGGGTGCGTTGTAGTCGCGCGCGATGCTCGTCTCGAGGTCGAACTGGGCCCAGGTCTTCTCAGGCGCAGCGCCGATGATCTCGGACTCGCCGATCGCCTGGTTGAAGAAGCGCGCGTAGTCCTTGGAGTTGCCGTTCTTGGGGGAGGTCCAGCCGTCGAAGAACTCAACGTCGAGCAGGATGCCCTGCTCGTTGCAGGCCTCGATGAGCTCGCGCGAGGGGGTGTTGTGCGAGGTGCGGATGGAGTTCGCGCCCATGTCCTTCAGGATGCTGACCTGGCGCGCGATGGCGTCATCGGCGGCCACGGAACCAAGGGCTCCCTGGTCGTGGTGCATGCAGACGCCCTTGATCTTCATCGGCTGGCCGTTCAGCGAGAAGCCGGTGTTGGCGTCGAAGCTGAAGTAGCGGTAGCCGAAGTCGGTGTCGTAGGTGTCGACGACGGCGCCGTCGCGCTTGATCTCGGTGCGCACGGTGTAGAGGTTCGGATGGTCGACATCCCACAGCGACGGAGCCGCCGCGGTGGTCGCCGTGGCCTCGAAGGTGTCGGTGGCGCCGGCGGCGACCTGGCGCTCCGTGGTGGCCGTGGCGACGGCCGCCGCGGGGTCGCCCCCGCGCACGAAGACGGTCTGGACGACCTGGATGCTCGCCGGCGAGTCGCCGTCGTTCTCGACCGTGGTCTTGATCTTGGTGGTCACGGGTCCGCCCACCTCGGTGGCGAGGTTCGGGGTGGTCACCTGCACGCCGTCCTTGGCGACATGCAGCTTGTCCGTGACGACGACATCGACGTCGCGGCCGATGCCCGCTCCCGAGTACCAGCGGCTCGAGGGCGTCTGGGCGTTCACCTTGACGGCGATGACGTTCTCGGCGCCCGCCTTCACATACGGGGTGATGTCAAAGGAGAAGGGCGCGTAGCCGTTCGGGTGGTTGCCGAGCTTATGCCCGTTCACCCACACGGTCGAGTCCATGTACACGCCGTCGAAGTCCAGGCGGACGCTTTTGCCCTCAAGCTCCTTCGAGAGCTCGAAGCTCTTGCGGTACCAGCCCACACCGCCCGGCTTGTAGGCGCTCTCCGCCTCGCCCGACTTGGTGTAGTCCTGGTCGATGCTGTAATCGTGGGGCAGCGTGACCTGATCCCAGGAGGAGTCGTCGAAGGTCTGAGACTCAGCGCCCGAGGCATCGCCCAGGCGGAACTTCCAGCTTGCGTTGAAGTCCTGCGTGCGCACGGTCGGGTCGGACACGCTGCTCACGTAGACGACCTCGGGGGCCGAGCTCATCTGCGTGACCGACTGCGAGCGCAGCAGCGGATCCGCCGCGTCGGCCAACGCGGGCATCGTGGCGCCGAAGATCGCGAGCGCTCCCGCGACGGCTGCTCCGATGACGCGGCGACGCACGCCCCATGTGCGGCGCTTCGGGGTCGATCCCCGTTCGATAGCAGTTCGTGCCATCTCTTCCTCCCTTACACCCCGGCATGCGCCTATGGGCAGATATAGACGGCAAAACGATACCGGGGTTATGAGTACGTACTCATGAGGGTCTGGCAGGCGTTCGGTTTGCAGCGATGAACGGTTGGACAATCGCGTCCTGCGAAGAGCTGGTATCGGAGTTCAAATACGTTTCAACCTGCGGGAAACGGGGGGGCGGATGGGCCGCGCGAAGGCGGGCGGGGGCAGAGGGCTCTGATACCAGCATTTTATATGCGTGGGTTTTCAAAAGGGGCCGCGGGTTGCAAACGCGGCGTGCGCAACAAAATACGCAAAATAGAAGGGCCCTCCGCAGCGGGAGGACCCTTCCGACGGTGTTTGCGCGGGGCTACTTGCGACGGCGAACAACCGCGGCTACCATGCACGCCCCCGAGGCCGCAGCCACAGCCACGACGCCCAGTAGCACGGGGTCGCCGGTCTTCGGCAGACCGCCCTTCCCGCGGCCCGGCACGCCCTGCTTCGGGTCGCGTGCCGATTCGGAGGCGGGCTTCTGCTTTCCATCGTCTTGGGAGCCCGGCTGCTGGGTCGCGCCGCCGCTTCCGCTCTCCCCCACCTTCACAAGGCCGGCGAGCGCGTTCAGAATCGCCTGCCGTGCGGCCTCGACCTGCTCGTCGGTACCGTTCACGAGCACATTGGCCCCCTCGGCCGCGGCGTCCGCGAGAGCCGCCAGGCTCTCTGCGGCATAACCGGCTCCGTCGACCTTCTCAGCACGCGCGATCGCGTCCTTGAGGGCGACGACGTTCACCAGACCCGCACGCGCGTCAACGAGCGTCTGCGCAAGGGCGGACGCCTGAGCGCTCCCGCGGCCATCCTTCGCGGCGGCGAGCGCCCGCGCGAAGGCGTCCCAGCTTCCCGCCGTGTAATCGTCCTGGGACAGCTTCTCGGCGTCGGCGATCAGCGCGTCGATGTCGAGCGCCTCAAGGCCCGCCTGGGCCTGCTGCAGCTTCGACACCGCAGCGGCGACCTGCTCAGCCGTGGCGTCCCGCATCAGGGGCGTCGAGTCATCAAAGGCCTGCTTATATACCTGGTAGCTCGCAGCCGTGTAACCGGCGGCCGAGGTCTCCGAGAACTCGTCCCGCTCCGCGCGCAGCGCCGAGACGTCCACGAGCGCGGCCACGGCGGTGTCGAGCGAGCGCATCCCCTCGGCGAGGCCAGAAGGCGCGGCACCCTCATCGATCAGCTTCTGAAGGCCCGCCACGGCCCCATCGAGCGCGGCGCGCGAGGCGGCCGTGTAGTCGCCCGACCCGTACAGCGCCTGCGTGTCCGCGATCGCCTGGGCGGCGCGGTCTGCTGTGGAGGCGTCGAAGGAGAGCCCGTCGATGGCGCTCTTGAGCACAGCGGCGAGCTCCTCGCCCTGCGCCTGGGGCAGGTTCTCGGCCCCATCGAGCGCCGTCGTCGCGAGCGCGAGCGCCTGTTGGAGCTCCTGCCAGTCGGCGGCGGCGTACCCCTCGCCCGACTTGGGCGCCTGGGCGACCAGGTCGGCGAGCTCGGGGGAGACGTACCGGGGAACCGGGTTCGTCATGGCGTTTTCGAGCGCGGCGACGAGCTCGGAGGCCCCTGCGGCGGTCAGGCCGTCCACGTCGTCGAGGCCCGCTTCTGCCGCGGTGACGGCGCTCTTGAGCGCGTCTTGCGAATCGCGCGTCCACGCGGAGGTGTCGACGGCGCGGGCGGCGTCGAGCGCGCGCTGGAGCGCGCCCGCCTCATCGGAGCTCGGCGCGGCGGCGTCACCCAGCAGGTAGAACTCGGCAATCTGCGGGTCAGCTCCGGCCTCCCAGCTCACAATCACGTCCTTCACCGCGGTGAAAGAGGTCGCGGCGCGGGCGAGGCCCGCCGGCTCGCCGAACCTGAACTCCTGGGACGGCTGGTTGATCGTACCGAGGGCCACCTCCTCCGTCGCCTCGTAGTCGGCGTCGGTGTAGACCACGGCCTTCACGGCGGCCCCGCTCGCAGCGCCGTGGGAGATGATGCGAACGCCCTCATACGGCGTTCCGTCGCTCTTCAGGGGCGCGGAGACGTGATAGACGAGGCGGCCGCCCGCGTTGCCGGCGGGCTGCCAGAACGTCGTGAGCTTCCCATCGAGCAGCAGGTCGGGCGAGGCCCCCTGGCGCTCGGCGACGTCGCTTTCGAACTCGCCGCCCACATAGGTCGAGACGTGCTCTCCCCCGTTGATCCGAAGCTCCCCGAGGCAGACCCAGCGGTGGCTGTAGGTGCCGGTGAATCGGATCCTGAGATAGCGTCCGCTGGCGTCCAGACCCGTGGCGCCCGCGGTCATGTTGCCGGGGAACTCGGCGGAGTGCGTGAGCCAGGGCGCGGTCTTGGCGGTGTCGTTGTTGAAGACGTTCTCGACGGGCTGCTCGGAGTTGATGTCGAGCACCTCACTCCAGGCGTCGTCGGGCGCATCCGGGGCATCGGCGACCTCGATCACGGCATTGCGGATGAAGTCGAGGCTTCCCTCGGGAACGAAGTAGTCGAACGAGGAGATGGAGCGCTCCTGCCCGAGGTCGAACACGATGGTGTCTCCCGCCGCCGGGGACCCGGCGATCGTCGAGTTGGTGCCCGCGTTGCCGTCGAACACCTTGCTCACGTCGAACTTGCCGGAGCCGGAGACATCGCTGCTCACGAGCGAGGGCGCGAGCGAGCTCAAGAACGAGACGGTGAATCCCTGGAAGCTGACGTCGGCGGCGGGCGCGGTGGCGCGGTACCCCACGAAGCGGGCGCGCTCGATCGCACCGCCCTCGGCGGGCAGCCACTCGAGGCCGTTTTGCGAGTAGACGAGCTCAGCGGAGGCTGGGGCGGCGTCGTGCGCCACCGTGATCTCGCGGCGGATGGACCCGAGGTCGACGGAGACCACATCGCCCGCATCGGGGATGCGCACCGTCGCGCCCGAGGTGGCAGCCGTGCCCTCGCCGACGCGGGCCGTGAGCCCCGAGCCGCCGAGGTCGAAGGTCGCGCGCACGTTCTCGTCGGACATCGGGTGCTGCTCGCTCGCCTCGAATTCGAACAGCTGGAACCAGTTATCGAACGGGCGCGTGACCACGAACTTCACCGCGGTTGCGTCCACCGTGCCGAACGTCACGGTCTGCTCGGCGTCGGCGGTGAGGGAGGCGACCTTGGTCCACGACCCCGATGCGGCGCTCGGCGAGGCGTCCGCGGTGTAGTACAGGTCGGCGGCGGCGATGTTGTCCCCCGCGCCCTGGAGCATGCGGACGGTGTCGATGCGCGTGCTGCGGCCGAGGTCCAGCATGACCCAGTCGCCGGTCTGCGTGCCGCGGTTGCTCCAGAACTTCGTGGCGTCGTTCCCGTCGTGCGCGAGGGAGATGGAGTTGCCCTGGTAGCTCGTGATGTTCGTCGTGATCGCCCGCTGTGCCGGGGCCTCCTGGTCCGCGAGCGCATGCAGGTCGGCCACGCGCCACCAGATGGCGCGGTCCTGGTTGTTGACGACCTTGATCGCCGTCGCCTCAACCGGCTGCGCGAGCGCGATCGTCTGCGTGGTCTTGCCGCTGACAGCCCCCGCCTCGTGCCAGGTGCCGTCAGTTATCCGGTAATACGCCGTGCCCGCCGTGATGACGTCGCCCGCGTTGGAGCTGCCCTGCTCGAACACGATCGAGCCGATCGTCTTGGGCGCGTCGAAGGTCACGATGACGGCGGCGCCGGCCTGCGTGGTGTCGCGGTCGCTGCCCGCAGCGGACTTCTGGAGCCACAGCTCGGTCGCGGCGGAGGCGTCCGAGGCGTTCTGCAGGGGCCTGCCCGCGTCGGCGCTCACCTGCTTCTCAACGCTCACGGTGCCGGTGATGGGCGCCGCGGCGTCAGCGGCGTCCTCCTTGTTGATCTCGATCTCGTTGACGGTCAGCCAGCAGGCCCCGGCGTTGTCGGCGGTCGCGATCAGGCGCACGCCGAGCACGCCGTCCTCGGCGAGGCCCTTGAAATCGACCACGCGGTCATGGCTGTCCGAGACCGTGGCCCCGGCCACGTCCGTCCAGCGGCGCTCGCCGTCCACCTCGCGCAGCACCTGGACCTTGCCGGTGCGGAGCGTGTCGTTCAGATGAGCCTGATCGTAGGTGACGGTGAGGCGCTTGAGGTCGAAGGCACGCGACTGCTCCACGCCGAAATAGGTGCCCGCAGCGAGCGAGGCGGGGTCGCGATAGCTCACGCCGGTGTCGGCGCGGCCGTCGAACAGCGCCTCCGTGGAGCCCACGGGCGCGTCCGCGCGGTTGGTGATGAAGGTGCGCAGGACCGCATCGGGGTTCGCCGCGAGCTCCGCGCGACCGGCCACGTGCTCGTTGAGCGCGAGGACCGTCGGGGTGATGTGAGCCTTGCCCACGCGGGCGTACTCGATGTGGTCGACGTAGCTGTAGCCATGGCCCATCGCCTCGTCGAGCTTCGCTGTCCCCTTGGAGTACTTGGCGATGAGCGCCGAGCTGTCGCCGGCGAGATCGGCCTTCAAGGCCTCGAGATCGAGCAGGGCCGCACTTGTCAGGTCGTCCCAGGCATCCACCCAGTAGGTGATCTGCGCGAGCATGTTGGCGTCACCCGCATTGTCGCGGTAGGCGCGCGCGGTGTCGCGCAGCTCGGTGAAGATCTCGATCATCGCGTCCGCGTCGGAGGCCGTGACGCTGCCGTCGGCGAGCTTGGCGCGGAAGGCGGCGAGGTCCTTCGCGATCTCGGGCGACTCGTCGTTCAACCACGTCACGCCGCCGCCGTACATGCGGCGCATGTTCACCGAGAGGTCGCGCAGGGCACGGGAGCCCTTCGTGGCGCTCGGGCCGTTGTGGTCGATGTAGGAGAAGGAGTCCTCCCAGACCTGGTCGGCGTGCTCCGTGGAGGTCCAGAGGTTCCAGCTGAAATCCGCGTTCATGAAGATGCCCTGCTTGGAGGGTTCGGACTGCTGCATGGGGTTCAGCACGACGCCCTCGACCGCCCCGGGCTTCACGTCGGCGCCGAGGAAGTTGTTGTGGCCACCCATGTGCAGGGCGTCCTTGTCATTGTCGGAGCAGGGCCAGTTGATCCACATGAACGGCGCGCGCCCGCCGGAGTTCCTGCTGAACCGCGTGGCGAAGGCGTTGTCGATCTTGCCCCACACGCGGCCACCGGTGTTCACGACCTGGATGTTCTCGGGCAGGTTCGCGTACCACGACTCGCCCTGGCCGTAGTAGGCCACCGGACAGAAGACGATCGTGTCCTTGAGGCCGGGGTACTTGAGGCTCCCGTCCTCGTTGGTGGCGCGCTGCTGCTCGTGGATCCACTCGGTCATATCCTCGAGCAGGCGCGTGTAGAGCGCGGCGCCCTGGTTGCCCGCGTCGTCGGCCAGGATGGCGATCTGGCGCACACCATAGTCCATGACCTGGGTGAACTTCGCCTTCAGGATGGGGAGCGTCTCATCGTAGTTCGCCGCGGTTATGGGGTTGCTCATGAAGGGGTGAAGCGCGAAGAGGAAGCGGCACTTGGACCGGTTGCCGGCGTCGGCCAGCGGGCCGATCTTGGCCGCAAGCTCCTCGGGGGTGTAGAGCTCGCGCCATTTCGCGTTGTGCTTGGGGTCGTCTTTCGGCGCGTACACGTAGGCGTTGAGCTTGTAGTAGCCGCCCCAGGTCATGAGGTTCACGCGGTCCTCGGTGCTCCAGGGGTTGCCGTAGTAGCCCTCGATGAAGCCGCGGGTGATGACATCGGCGTGGTCGGAGACGGTGAGGGCGCGCAGCTTCGCGCCGGGGAGCTGCTGGAAGATCTGGTAGAGCGTGGTGAGGCCGTAGAAGGCGGCGTCGGTGTCACGGCCGAGGACGATGATCTCGTCGGGGCCTGAGCCGTCTCCGGGCAGGGAGGCGAGCAGGTAGGAGTCGGTCTTCTCGAAAAGCGATTCGTCGAAGGAGAGCTTGCCGGCTTCGGCGAGCTTCTTGACGTGCGCGTCGACGGGGCCGCCAGACCCTTTCACGCCCACGAGGATGCTCGTGGTCGCCTTGGACGCGGGGACCTTCTCGGTCGGCGCGGCGGTGATGCCCTTGAGCGCGAGCGCCTCGGCCAGGCGGGCCCTCGTGTCGGCGTCGATGCCGTCCTCCACCACTGTGGAGGCCGTGCTGCGCAGCGTCTGCTCTCCCACTCCGTAGCTCACGTCATGGGGCGTCGGGTAGATCTGGTACGGAGCCTCCTCGGCGGCGGCGCGGCCCGGCAGCGCCGCGACCGTGAACGCGATGGCGCAGACCGCCATAAGCGCCGTGATGAGCCTCTTGGTTCTTGTTCCCATGTCCTGCTCCCGTCCCCTCCACCCGGTATACCTCAGGGCGCATACCCGCTCAGAGCATGCTCCTCGCAACGGTATCAACGATTTCGAGCGGCGGGATCGAGGCTCCCGCCAATGAATGCGACGAGACGGCGAGCGGTTGCGCATCCCCGGGGAGGTACGGGGCCGAGAAGCCGCTGGTATGGGATTTGAGATGACAGCGAGCGAGGTGCCCCGGCGCCGTGCGGCGACAGCGACGCTCGGCATCTAACACGGCGCCGGGGCGGTGACGGGCGCTAGAGCCTTCCGCCGCCTTCGAGCAGGCGGCGCATGACCTGCTCCGGGGAGCTCGAGGCGTCGTAGCGGGCGAGCGCGGTGATCTTCTCCTGCATCTTGTACTCGTGGACCTCGTCCTCGAGCTCGCGCACGCGACGGCGCAGGTCATCGAGCTCGGCCTCGCGCTCGAGCATGCGCTCGCGCATGTCGAGGATGCGTACGACGCCGGCGAGGTTGATCCCCTCGTCGGTGAGCTTGGAGATGAGGTTGAGCCGCTCGATGTCCGCCTGGCTGTAGAGGCGCGTGTTGCCGCGCGAGCGTCCGGGCGTGACGAGACCCTTCTGCTCGTAGACGCGCAGGGTCTGCGGGTGCATGCCAGTGAGCTCGGCAGCGACGCTGATCATGTAGAGAGGCTTGTTGCGGTCGCGGCCGCCGCCGACGTTCTTATCGCTTGGCGCCATAGCGCATGACCTCCTCGCGGTAGTCGCGCGTGTCCGCGTCGCGCAGGGCGGCCAGGGTCTCGCGCTCCTTCTTCGAAAGCATCGTGGGCACCTGCACGCGCACGGTCACGAACAGCGCGCCGCGCGACCCCTTGCGCTTGACGTTAGGCGCGCCCAGGTCGCGGAAGCGGAAGGTCTTGCCGTCCTGCGTGCCGGCGGGCACCTTGAGGCGGACCTCAGTGCCGTCGGGCGTGGGCACGTCGACCGTGGTGCCGAGCGTGGCCTCGTAGATGCTGAGCGGCAGCTCCATGCGGACGTCGGCACCGTCGCGCTTGAAGAGCGGGTGCTCGGCCACGTGCGTGGTGATCACGAGGTCGCCGCGGTCGCCGCCGTTGGCGCCGTACTCGCCGCGCCCACGGTAGCGGAGCTTGCCAGCGTCCACGGCACCGGCCGGGATCTTGATCGTGAGGGTCTGCTCCTCGCCGGTGGAGGGCACGCGGTACGTGGCCTTGCGGGTGGCCCCGCGGAAAGCCTCCTCAGCACTGACGTCCACGGACATGGTGAGGTCGGAGCCCTTGGTCGGGCGGCTTGCCCCGCGGGCGCCGGCCGCGCCGCCGAAGATCGACGAGAAGTCGAACCCGCCGAAGCCGCCGTCGCCGCCGCGCATGTTGTTGAAGATGTCGGACCAGTCGCCGCCCACGTTGGTCGTGTAGGTGTAGCGGCCGCGGCCACCCGAGCCGCCGAAGTCGGCGCCGGGAATGCCGCCGAACATGAGCATCTGGTCGTACTCGCGGCGCTTCTTGGGGTCGGAGAGCGTGGTGTACGCCTCGCTGACCTCCTTGAACTTGGCCTCGTCGCCGCCGGCGTCCGGGTGGTACTTGGCGGCGAGCTTGCGGAACGCCCGCTTGATCTCGTCGTCAGAGGCGTCGCGCTTCACACCGAGAACGTCGTAGTAGCTCTTGTTGGTTGCCATGTCGCACGCGCCCCCCTTCAATGCGGGCGTCGGCGTGCAAAGGGGACGGGCTCTTTTGCACGCGCGCGGGTTGGTCTGTCAGCGTGCAAGAGAGCCCGTCCCCTTTGCACGCCACGTACTGTTACTCCTGCTCGGGCTCCGACGGACGCTTGGGGCCGCCGTAGGTCACCGTCACCATGGCGGTGCGGATGACCTTGTCGCCCATGCGATAGCCCTTCTGGTAGACCTGGGCCACCGTCTCATCGAAGGCCTCGGCGTCCTCCACGCGGCCCACGGCCTGGTGGGCCAGCGGGTCGAAGGCCTCCCCCGCCGGGTCGATGGGGTCGACGCCCTCCTTGGCGAGCACGCCGAGCATCTTCGCGTGGACCGCGGAGACGCCGTCGACGAACTGCTTGAGCTGGGCGTCGTCCCCGGTCGCGCCGGCGTGCTCGATGGCACGCTCGAGGTCGTCGATCACCGGGAGCAGGTTCGTGACCAGCTTCTCGGCGGCGAGGTCCTTCTCGGCGAGTCGCTCGGCGGCGGTCCGACGGCGGTAGTTCTCCCAGTCCGCCTGGAGCCGCAGCATGCGGTCCTTGGCCTCCGCGGCCTCCGTCTTGGCAGCCTCGATCTGGTCCTCGACGTCGGCCAGCTTCTTGGCGAGGTCGTCGCGCTCCTCGCGCAGCTTGCCGGCGTCGGCGGCGAGCTCGCGCGCGGCGGCCGCCTCGCCGGCGCGGCTGGCAGCCTCCACGCGGGCGCGCTCCTCTGCGTCCTCGTCCTAGGCCTCAGGCTCGGCCGCGGGCTCGTCGTCCTTCTCGGCGACCTCCGCCGCCTCCACCTCGTCGGGTTCGACGACGTCGTTCTTCTCGTCCTCTACCTCGATGGGCACCTTCACGTCACCCTCCTCGACATATCCGGAGGGGGCGGCCGCGAAGCCGTGGCCGCCCCCGAAAGTCATCTGCTAGACGCGGCCGTGCGACTAGTTGTTCTTGTCGTCGTCCACGACCTCGTAGTCGGCGTCGACGACGTCGTCCGCGCCACCCTGCGCGCCCGCGCCGGCGTCGGAGCCGCCCGCGGTCTGGTCCTGGGTGGTGGAGTAGACGATCTGGGCGAGCTTCTGGGACGCCTCGGTGAGCTTGTCGCCCGCGGCGCGGATGGCCTCGATGTCGGTGCCCTCGAGCGCCTTCTTGGCGTCGGCGATGGCAGCCTCGACCTCGGACTTCTGGTCGGCGGGGACCTTGTCGCCGAGGTCCTTCAGGGTCTGCTCGGCGCCGTAGCACAGCGAGTCGACCTGGTTGCGAACCTCGATCTCGTCCTTGTGCTTCTTGTCCTCCTCGGCGTGGGCCTCGGCGTCCTTGACCATGCGGTCGACCTCGTCGTCGGACAGGGCAGTGGAGCCGGAGATGGTGATCTGCTGGCTCTTGCCGGTGGCCTTGTCCTTGGCGGTGACCTTCACGATGCCGTTGGCGTCGATGTCGAAGGTGACCTCGATCTGAGGGATACCGCGGCGGGCGGCCGGGATGCCGGTGAGGTTGAACTTGCCGAGGGACTTGTTGTCCGCGGCCATCTCGCGCTCGCCCTGCAGGACGTTGATCTCGACGGACGTCTGGTTGTCGGCGGCCGTGGAGTAGATCTCGGTCTTGGACGTGGGGATCGTGGTGTTGCGGTCGATCATCTTGGTCATGACGCCGCCCATGGTCTCGACGCCGAGCGACAGCGGGGTGACGTCGAGCAGCAGGATGCCCGCGACGTCGCCGGTGAGGACGCCGCCCTGGACGGCAGCGCCGTCGGCCACGACCTCGTCCGGGTTCACGGACATGTTGGGCTGCTTGCCGGTCATCTGCTTGACGAGCTCCTGGACGGCGGGCATACGGCTGGAGCCGCCGACGAGGATGACCTCGTTGACCTGGGAGATCTGGAGGTTGGCGTCCTGGAGGGCCTTGGTGACGGGGCCCTTGCAGCGGTCGAGCAGGTCGCGCGTGATGCGCTCGAACTCGGCGCGGGTCAGCGTGTAGTCGAGGTGCTTGGGGCCGGTGGCGTCGGCGGTGATGAAGGGCAGGTTGATCTGGGCCTGCTGGGCGGAGGAGAGCTCCTTCTTGGCGTTCTCCGCGGCCTCCTTCAGGCGCTGCAGGGCCATGGGATCCTTGCGCAGGTCGATGCCGTTGTCGGACTGGAACTTGTCGGCCATCCAGTCGATGACGCGCTGGTCCCAGTCGTCGCCGCCGAGGTGGTTGTCGCCGTTGGTGGCGAGAACCTCGACGACGCCGTCGGCGAGGTCGAGCAGCGAGACGTCGAAGGTGCCGCCGCCGAGGTCGAAGACCAGGACCTTCTGGTCGATGCCCTTCTTGTCGAGGCCGTACGCGAGGGCCGCGGCGGTGGGCTCGTTGACGATGCGCTGGACGTTGAGGCCGGCGATCTTGCCGGCGTCCTTGGTGGCCTGGCGCTGGGCGTCGTTGAAGTAGGCCGGGACGGTGATGACGGCGTCGGTGACGGGCTCGCCCAGGTACTTCTCGGCGTCAGCCTTCATCTTGGAGAGGATCATGGCGCTGATCTGCTCGGGAGTGAAGTCCTCGCCGTCGATCTCGACGACCGCGCGGTTGCCGGTGCCGGCCTTGACCTTGTACGGGACGGTCTTGAGCTCGGAGCCGACCTCGTCGTAGCGACGGCCCATGAAGCGCTTGATCGAGAAGACGGTGTTGATGGGGTTGGTGA
>JAUNEG010000002.1:0-35825 GCA_030525685.1 Atopobiaceae bacterium
CACGGCCATGACCGGCCACCAGCCGCACCCCGGCACGGGCCGCACGATGATGGGCCAGGTCGTGGAGAAGGTCTCGATTGAGCGGGTGCTGCGCGCCATCGGCCTTACGGTCGTGGAGACCGTCGACCCGCTCGATCACGAGAGGGCCATCGAGACCGTGCGTCGCGTCGCGGACGAACCTGGCGTGAAGGCCATCATCTTCCGGAGCCCGTGCGTCGTTCTCGCCAAACCGCAGGCGAGAAGCACGGTGGATGCTGAGAAGTGCATTGGCTGTCAGCGTTGCGTGCGCGAGCTGGGGTGCCCCGCCCTCGTGCCCGATGCCGCCACGGGCAAGGTGCGCATCGACGCCACGCAGTGTACGGGCTGCACGCTCTGCGAGCAGATCTGTCCTACGCACGCCATTTCGGGAGGTGAGCGCCTGTGAGCACGAACGTTATTCTCGCCGGCGTGGGCGGGCAGGGCGCCGTCCTTGCCTCCAAGCTCCTCGCCCGAGCCGCGATGGAGCGCGGTCTCTCCGTCAAGACGGCTGAGACCATCGGTATGGCGCAGCGCGGCGGCTCCGTCACGAGCCATGTGCGGATAGGGGGTCCCTCCCATGTGCCTGTCTCGCCGCTCATCGGCCGCGGCCGGGCGGACGCGATCGTTGCCTTCGAGCCCGCCGAGGCGGTGCGCCAGCTGCCGTTCCTTCGCCCGGGCGGCATGGTCGTCACGAGCGACGCGCCCGTCGTCCCCGTCTCGGCGGCGACCGGAGGTCCCGCCTACGACCTGCCGGCAATCATGTCCCACCTGCGCGCACGTGTTGGCAGCGACCGCCTTTTCGTCGTTGACGCCGCTGCGGCGGAGTCGGAGCTCGGCACAGCGAAGGCGCTGAACGTCGTTTTGCTCGGTGCCGCCGCCCGCACGGGAGCCCTTGGCCCTGTCACGGTCGATGACCTCGTTGCCGCTGTCCGCGCTATCGTCAAGCCCGCCCTCGTAGACCTCGATCTTCGCGCCCTCGATCTCTAGGAGCCAACCATGCACATCAACGAGTCCCAGCTCAAGCTCGTCAACGACCAGGTCCAGCGCCTCGTGGCATCGGGCAACTACTTCGGCCAGCGCCTCCAGGAGGCGGGCGTCACCGAGGTCCGCACCGAGGAGGACTTCCTCGCGCTGCCCCTCTCCGAGAAGGAGGACCTGCGCAACTGCTACCCGCTCGGCGTCTGTGCCGTCGACGAGCGTGAGATAGTCCGCATCCACTCCAGCTCGGGCACCACGGGCACGCCGGTCATCATCCCCTACACCGCGAAGGACGTCGACGACTGGGCCGAGCAGTTCAAGCGCTGCTACGAGGTGGCGGGCATTACGGCCGACGACCGCATCCAGATCACGCCCGGCTACGGCCTCTGGACCGCCGGCATCGGGTTCCAGGCGGGCGCCGAGAAGCTCGGCGCCATGGTCGTGCCCATGGGCCCCGGCAACACCGAGAAGCAGCTTCAGTTCATGGTCGACCTGCAGTCCACGGTCATCGGTGCCACCTCGAGCTACGCGCTGCTGCTCGCCGAGGAGGTCGAGAAGCGCGGCATGCGCGACCAGATCGTCCTCACCAAGGGCGTCATCGGCTCCGAGCGCTGGGGAGAGAGGATGCGCGACCGCGTGAAGGCGGGTCTCGGCATCCAGATCTATGACATCTACGGCCTCACGGAGGTATACGGCCCGGGCATCGGCATCTCCTGCGACGCCGAGGACGGCATGCACTACTGGGACGACTATCTCTACATCGAGGTCGTCGACCCCGCGACGGGCGAGTCGCTCCCGGACGGGGAGTGGGGCGAGATCGTCATCACCACCCTCGTCAAGGAGGGCGCGCCGCTCATCCGCTTCCGCACCCACGACCTCTCCCGCATCATCCCCGGCGCGTGCCCCTGCGGCAGCCCCTTCCCCCGCATCGACGCACTGCAGGGCCGCTCCGACGACATGGTCAAGATTCACGGCGTCAACGTGTTCCCGCGCCAGATCGAGGAGATCCTCCAGACGTTCCCGGCGCTCTCGAGCGAGTACCAGATCCGCCTCTCGCACCTCGAGGGCCGCGACACCATGCGCATCTACGTCGAGACCGACGGAACCCAGGACTTCCTGGACACCGCCGACGCCGTGGCGTCCGAGGTCAAGCGCCGCATCGGGTTCACGCCGCTGGTCAAGGTCGTTGAGCTGGGCGTCCTTCCGAGAAGCGAGAAGAAGACCCGCCGCGTCTTCGACGAGCGCTACGAGTAGGCCACGCTCCTTGTGCGCCTTCCGGGGTTTCTCCTCGGGTTGAAGGTCGTCCCTCCAATATGAAGGATTTGTAAACCGCTCACGCCGCCCATCCGACCGTCGGTCGATGAGCGCCGCGCTTCGTCCCCGGCGCCCCGAAGGCGGGTGTTAACGTACTCATAAGTTAAGGGCGTGCGGATGGCCGTGTGCCCGGGGAAACGGGGAAAGGAAACCTACCATGGATCTGACTCGTCGCAACTTCGTGAAGGTGTGCGGCCTCGGTCTTGCGGGTGCCGGCTCTGTCGCGCTCGTTGGCTGCGGTGGCGGGACCGCCGAGAAGCCCGCTGAGGAGGGCGGCGACTCCGCTGCCACCGGCAACGCTGCCAAGCCCGTCATCTTCTTCAACCGTCAGCCGTCCAACTCCACCACGGGCGAGCTCGACATGACCACCCTGAACTTCAACGAGAACACCTACTACGTCGGCTTCGACGCCGCGCAGGGCGGCGACCTCCAGGGCGAGATGGTTCTTGACTACATCAAGAAGAACGCCGCCTCGCTCGACCGCAACGGCGACGGCATCATCGGCTACGTCCTCGCCGTCGGTGACATCGGTCACAACGACTCCATCGCTCGTACCCGCGGCACCCGCAAGGCCCTCGGCACCGCCGTCGAGAAGGACGGCAACATCGTCTCCGACCCCGTCGGCACCAACACCGACGGCTCCTCCGACCTCGTCGTCGACGGCAAGGTCACCGCTGATGACGGCAAGGAGTACACCATCCGCGAGCTCGCCTCGCAGGAGATGAAGAACCAGTCCGGCTCCACCTGGGACGCCCCCACGGCGGGCAACGCCCTCCAGTCCTGGTCCTCCTCCTTCGGCGACCAGATCGACGTCATCGTCTCCAACAACGACGGCATGGGCATGTCCATGTTCAACGCCTGGTCCAAGGACAACGGCGTTCCGACCTTCGGCTACGACGCCAACTCCGACGCCGTCGCGGCCATCGCCGAGGGCTATGCGGGCACCATCTCCCAGAACCCCGCCGTCCAGGCCTACCTCACCCTGCGTCTGCTCCGCAACGTCTTTGACGGTGTCGACATCGACACCGGCATCGGCACCGAGGACGACGCCGGCAACGTCATCGCCGCCGAGGACTTCACCTACAACGCCGACCAGCGCTCCTACTACGCGATGAACATCGCCGTCACCGCGGACAACTACGAGACCTACCTCGACGCCACCACGCTCTATGCCACCGCGCAGAGCCAGCTCGACGAGTCCGCTCACCCCAACAAGAGCGTCTGGCTGAACATCTACAACGCGGGGGACAACTTCCTGTCCTCCACCTATCAGCCGCTGCTCGAGAAGTACGACGACCTCCTCAACCTCACGGTCGAGTACATCGGCGGCGACGGCCAGACCGAGGCCAACATCACCAACCGTCTCGGCAACCCCGATCAGTACGACGGCTTTGCCTTCAACATGGTGAAGACCGACAACGGTGCCTCCTACACCGCGCTGCTCGCCTAATCGGGCCTATGAGGTCATTCCGCTGACACGGAGAACACAAGGGAGGGGGGAGACAACACTCCTCCCTCCCTGCACGTCTTGAGACACCGGTTCGGCGGATGCATTCCGGAGGCGCCACGGCGCCACGAATTACGTAAGGGGTGAAACTATTGGCTGACAAGCAAGATGACATCATCCTGTCGATTCAGGGCATGAGCAAGTCGTTCGGGCGCAACCGGGTTCTCAACCACATCAACCTCAACGTCCGTCGCGGCACGGTCATGGGCCTGATGGGCGAGAACGGCGCCGGCAAGTCCACGATGATGAACTGCCTGTTCGGCACCTACCAGAAGGACGAGGGCACGATCCTGCTCAACGGCAAGGAGGTCGCCTTCTCCGGCCCCAAGGATGCCCTTGAGAACGGCATCGCGATGGTGCACCAGGAGCTCAACCAGTGCCTCGACCGCAACGTCAAGGACAACCTGTTCCTCGGTCGCTACCCGACGAACGCCCTCGGCGTGATCGACGAGGGCCGCATGCGCAAGGAGGCCGCGGACCTCTTCCGCAAGCTCGGCCTCACGGTCAACCTCAACACTCCGATGCGCAACATGTCGGTCTCCCAGCGCCAGATGTGCGAGATCGCGAAGGCCATCTCCTACAACGCCCAGGTCATCGTCCTGGACGAGCCCACCTCGTCGCTCATGACGCAGGAGGTCGAGAAGCTCTTCGCGATGATGCGCATGCTCAAAGAGCAGGGCATCTCGCTGATCTACATCTCCCACAAGATGGACGAGATCTTCGAGATCTGCGACGACGTCTCGGTTCTGCGCGACGGCGAGCTCGTCATGACCAAGCGCATCGAGGACACGAACATGAACGAGCTGATCGCCGCCATGGTCGGCCGCTCGCTCGACAACCGCTTCCCGCCCGTGGACAACACGCCCGGGGAGCCCATCCTCTCCATCCAGCACCTCTCCACGAAGTACGCCCCCAACCTCTCCGACATCACGTTCGACGTGCACAAGGGTGAGATCTTCGGCCTCTACGGCCTCGTCGGCGCCGGCCGCACGGAGCTGCTCGAGACGATCTTCGGCATCCGCACGCGCGCGTCGGGCCGCGTCTACTTCCGCGACAAGCTCATGAACTTCAGCAACGCCCAGGAGGCCATGGACTACGGCTTCGCCCTCATCACCGAGGAGCGCAAGGCCAACGGCCTCTTCCTCAAGGGCGACCTGACGTTCAACACCACGATCGCCAACCTGAACCACTACAAGTCTGGCGTCGCCCTCTCCAAGCCCAAGATGGTCAACGCCACAAACGACGAGATCAAGACCATGCACACCAAGTGCATGGGCCCCGACGACCTGATCTCCTCGCTCTCCGGCGGCAACCAGCAGAAGGTCATCTTCGGCAAGTGGCTCGAGCGCGCCCCTCAGGTCTTCCTGATGGACGAGCCCACCCGCGGCATCGACGTCGGTGCCAAGTACGAGATCTACGAGCTCATCATCAAGATGGCCAAGGAGGGCAAGACCATCATCGTGGTCTCCTCCGAGATGCCCGAGATTCTCGGCATCACCAACCGCATCGGTGTCATGTCCAACGGCAGGCTCTCCGGCATCGTCAACACCAAGGAGACGAACCAGGAAGAGCTCCTGCGCCTCAGCGCCAAGTATCTGTAAGGGGGACAACCTATGGCAAACGCAATTCTCACACCCGAGGAGGAGCTGGCCCTGCGCAAGCCGATCGACGACCACGTCGGCGCCATCCAGGCGAAGATCGACGCGCTGCGCGTTGACGGCACCGACAAGGTCATCGCCCTCGAGGGCTCCATCGACGACGCCAAGCGCGACAAGATCCTCACCAAGGACGAGCGCGACCGCGCCATCGCCGCCTACGAGAAGGACCTCTCCAAGGCCAAGGCCGTCGAGAGCCAGAACAAGTCCCAGGTGGACGCCCTCATCAAGGAGGCCGTCGACTACCTCTCCGCGCACTACGACAAGGACTACCTCGACGCCGTCAAGGCGAGCTGCGCGGCCGAGAAGGTCGTCGCCAAGCAGGACTATGACAAGCACCTCGCCCAGCTCGAGAAGGAGCACCAGGCCAACCTGGCCAAGCTCTCCGACAACGCGGAGATCAAGGACGAGAACTACGTCTACAAGAACCGTCGCTTCGACGCCAAGATCGAGTACGAGAAGGACCTCCAGCGCATCAAGGACCGCGGTCACGAGGCCTTCATCCACCGCTATCACCTGATTGACATGCTCCGCATGTCCAAGTTCACCTTCGCGGAGAACCGGGCCCAGCGCTGGGAGAACTACCAGTACACCTTCGACCGTCGTCAGTTCCTGCTGCGCAACGGCCTCTACATCGCGATTCTCGCCGTCTTCATCGGCCTGTGCATCGCGGCGCCGATCGTCAAGGGCACGCAGCTGCTCACGGTCAACAACGTGCTCAACATCCTGCAGCAGGCCTCGCCGCGCATGTTCCTCGCCCTCGGCGTCGCCGGCCTGATCCTCCAGACGGGCACCGACCTCTCGATCGGCCGCATGGTCGGCATGGGCATGACCGCCTCGACGATCATCATGCACCAGGGCATCAACACCGGCACCGTCTTCGGCGTCACCTTCGACTTCACCAGCATGCCGGTCGTCGGCCGCATCATCCTCGCCCTCGTCGTCTGCATCGTGCTCTGCACCTTCTTCGCGACGATCGCCGGCTTCTTCACGGCGAAGTTCAAGATGCACTGGTTCATCTCCACGATGGCCAACATGCTGATCATCTTCGGCCTGCTCACCTACGCCACCAAGGGCGTCTCCTTCGGCTCCATCGAACCCTCGATCCCCAGCATGATGATCCCGAAGATCGGCAGCTTCCCGACGATCATCCTGTGGGCCGTCGCTGCCATCGCCATCGTCTGGTTCATCTGGAACAAGACCACGTTCGGCAAGAACATGTACGCGGTCGGCGGCAACCAGGAGGCCGCTGCCGTCTCCGGCATCAACGTCTTCTGGGTCATGCTCGGCACCTTCATGCTCGCCGGCGTCCTCTACGGCTTCGGCTCCTGGCTCGAGTGCATGCGCATGACCGGCTCCGGCTCTGCGGCCTACGGCCAGGGCTGGGAGACCGACGCCATCGCGGCCTGCGTCGTCGGCGGCGTCTCCTTCACCGGCGGCATCGGCAAGATCTCGGGCGTCACGATCGGCGTGCTCATCTTCACCGCGCTGACCTACTCGCTCACGATCCTCGGCGTCGACACGAACCTCCAGTTCGTCTTCTCCGGCATCATCATCCTGCTCGCCGTCACGCTCGACTGCCTGAAGTACATCCAGAAGAAGTGACGCACTTCCTCTGAGTCGTGCCTCGATGCCCGCCCGGGCTTTGCCCGGGCGGGCTTTTCTCATGCGGGGAATTATGGGGCGGCCGTCCTTTTCCGTCCATATGAGTAAGCTGTCGAGCGTTGGCGTCCATCCTGCTTAGGAATATCGAGTAGTTGCAGGTTGCTCGAGGCGTCGTGCTTAAGGGTTCGGGGTGGTTGCACCTTCGTGGACGTCATGCGGTGGCGAGAAGGACTATCGATTCGCGGTCAACTGGGGTTTTGTCGGCGAGAAGTACTTCTCGCCGTCGCGCGACCTACAACCACCCGGAATCCTTAAGCATCCAGACCGCCGCAATATACAACCACTCTGGATTTCAAAGCAGCTGACGCAGCGGGACCGCCGGCGGCAGCGCGCGGCTCGCCTAGCGCAGGTCGACCACGCTCGATCGCTCGACGAGCTTCGGTCGAATGCGTATGGCCACCGGGCGGTATCCGGGGGCCGAGCCCAGCAGGGCGTGCTCGACGGCCGTGCGGCCGCGCGCGAGAAGGTCGAACTGGACCGTGGTGAGCCACACGTGGGCCAGCGTCCGGCTGAGGGAGTCGTCAACGCCGACGACGCTCACGTCCTCCGGGACGCGCCGACCGGCGTCCTGGAGCGCCGAGATCACCCCAACGGCCATCTGGTCGTTGGCGACGTAGATGGCGGTCGCGTCGCGGTCGTTCGCGAGCCGCGCGCCCGCCTCGTAGCCGGCCGAGGCAGTCCAGTCTCCGCGCTCGGGCTCGACGACGCGCAGGCCGCGGCGCTCGAGCGCGTCGCGCCACCCCTTCTCGCGAAAGACGGAGTCGACCGAGTAGGGGGGCCCGCCGACGAAACGGATCTCGCGGTGCCCCCGCTCGCGGAGGTGCTCCATGACGATCTCCGAGCAGGCGTACTGGTCGGAGTCCACCGTCGTGCAGAGCGGGTGGTCGTACATGGAGAGCAGGACCGTTGAGAGGCCCGGCTGGGGCTCGAAGGTCTCGAAGTCGCTGGCCTTTATGCTCATGCTGATGACCAGCGCGTCGATGGGCAGGCCCATCATGCGACGGGACGCCTCCTCGAGGGAGAGCGGGGTGCGGTCGTCCATCTCCATCGTCGTCACGGCATAGCCCATGTCGCTGGCCGCGTTGAGGATGCCCTTGATGGTGGCGAGGTTGCCGAACTGGTCGACGTTGTAGAGGCACAGGCCGAGGGAGTTGTAGCGCCCGCTTCTAAGCGACTTGCCCGCGAAGTTCGGGCGGAACCCGAGCTCGCGGACGGCCGCGAGCACGCGCTCGCGGGTGCGGTCGCTCACGTTCGGCTGTCCGTTGACCACGCGCGAGACGGTCTGCTGGGAGACCCCCGCGGCGCGCGCCACCTCGGCCATGGAGACGGGGCGGGGGGAGGGCGGGCAGCCCATGGGTCCTGCGCTCATCGCCCCACCCCCAACCGTTCGCGCGTCGTTTGGGACACGACGTCGAAAAGATCGCTGAACCCGCCGATAAATGCCTATGTGTACGTTAACATCTGGAGAGCGGACGTATCCGATCAGGCGGTGAACGGTGTCCATCTTTCCCGTCTGCGACAGAAGGGAGCGCATGATGGTCGAGGTTTCTGAGTTCGGGACGACGCCGTCGGGCGAGGAGGCGCATGCCTACACCCTCTCGTGCGGTGACGCCCGCGTGTGCGTGAGCGACTTCGGCGCCACGCTCCTGGGCGTCGAGGTTCCCGACAGGGCGGGCGAGCCCGCCGACGTCGTGCTCGGCTACGCCGACGTGAGCGGCTACGCGGGCGTCAACGGCGCCTGCTACGGCGGCGTGATCGGCCCCGTCGCCAACCGCACCGACCGTGCCGAGGTGCCTCTCGGCGAGAAGGTCTACCACCTGCCCGGAAACGACGGCCCCGGGCTTGCCAACAACCTGCACTCCGACCTCGCGAGGGGCCTCCACAAGCGCCTGTGGCACGCGAGTTTCGACGAGGACGCCTGCTCGGTCTCCTTCTCCTGCAGATTGTCCGATGGGGAGCTGGGGCTCCCGGGCAACCGCGAGCTCACGGCGGTCTACGCGCTCTCGAGCGACGCGCAGGGCGCCACCGTGCTGAGGCTTGACCTCGGGTGCGAATCGGACGCCCCGACCTACGTCAACATGACCAACCACGCCTACTTCAACCTCGCCGGCCACGCTGCGGGCGACGTGCTCTCCCAGGTCGTCTCCATCGACGCCGACTCCTTCCTCCCGGTGCGCGAGGACTCGGTCTCCGAGGGGGAGGTCAGGCCCGTCGCGGGCACGCCCTTCGACTTCGGCTCTCCCAAGGCGCTCGGTGCCGACATCGAGGAGGATTGCGAGCAGCTCCGCCGCGCGCGCGGATACGACCACTGCTTCTGCGTGAGCGGCTACGAGCCCGCCTCCGCGCCGCGCCCTGCGCTCCACGCGGAGGACCCGACGAGCGGGCGTGTGCTCGACGTCTCCGTAACGACCCCGGGTGCGCACCTCTACACGGGCAACTGGCTCGAGGACGCCTCCGGCGTGAAGGACGGGGCGGCCTACGGCCCGCGCGACGGCTTCGCGTTCGAGCCGGAGTTCTACCCGGACAACGTGCACCACGCGGAGTGGGAGACCCCCGTCTGCGAGCCCGGGCGCCCGTACTCCTCCACGATCGTCTGGCGCTTCTCGGTGCGCTAGGCTGCCGCGAGGTGCCGCGGCGGGCGGCGCGGTATAGTAGGGTGCGGGCACAGTGACCCGTTCAACCGACGCGAGGGGGAGAGATGGCCGCGTACAAGTCTGACATCGAGATCGCCCAGGAGGCTCAGATGCTTCCCATCTCGGAGGTCGCCGCCAAGGCCGGCCTCTCCGGGGACATGATCGAGCCCTACGGCCACACCAAGGCGAAGGTGGACATCCACTCGCTCGCGGACCGCCCACGCAAGGGCAAGCTCGTTCTCGTGACCGCCATCAACCCCACGCCCGCCGGCGAGGGAAAGACCACCACCTCGATCGGTCTCGCCGATGCCATGAACCGCCTCGGCCACCAGACGATGCTCGCCCTTCGCGAGCCCTCGCTCGGTCCCGTGTTCGGTATCAAGGGCGGCGCGGCGGGCGGCGGCTACGCACAGGTCGTCCCCATGGAGGACATCAACCTTCACTTCACCGGGGACTTCCACGCCATCGGCGCCGCCAACAACCTCTGCGCCGCCATGCTCGACAACCACATCAAGCAGGGCAACGCTCTCGGCATCGACCCGCGCCGCATCGTGTGGAAGCGCTGCGTCGACATGAACGACCGTCAGCTCCGCAACGTCGTGGACGGCCTCGGCGGCATCGCCGACGGCATGCCGCGCCAGGACGGCTTCGACATCACCGTCGCCTCCGAGGTCATGGCCGTCTTCTGCCTGGCCACCGACCTCATGGACCTGAAGGCCCGCCTCGCCCGCATGGTCATCGCCTACACCTATGACCGCAAGCCGGTGACCGTGGCCGACATCCACGCCGAGGGCGCCATGACGGCCCTGCTCAAGGATGCCATCAAGCCCAACCTCGTCCAGACGCTCGAGGGCAACCCCGCCTTCGTCCACGGCGGCCCCTTCGCCAACATCGCCCACGGCTGCAACTCCGTCGAGGCAACCACCACGGCACTCAAGCTCGCCGACTACGTGGTCACCGAGGCAGGCTTCGGCGCCGACCTCGGCGCCGAGAAGTTCCTCGACATCAAGTGCCGCTACGCCGGCCTCAAGCCGAGTGCCGTCGTGCTGGTCGCCACCGTGCGGGCGCTCAAGTACAACGGGGGCGTCGCGAAGGTCGACCTGGGTGCCGAGAACCTCGAGGCGCTCGAGGCCGGCATGCCCAACCTGCTCCAGCACGTCTCCAACATCCGCGACGTCTGGGGTCTCCCGGTCGTCGTCGCCATCAACGCGTTCCCCACGGACACCGCCGCGGAGCTCGCGCTCGTCGAGCGCAAGTGCAACGAGCTCGGCGTCAACGTCGCGCTCTCCGAGGTCTGGGCCAAGGGCGGCGAGGGCGGCCGCGCGCTCGCCGAGGAGGTCGTGCGCCTCTGCGAGCAGCCGAGCGACTTCCGCTTCGCCTACGACGTGGACGACACGATCGTGGACAAGCTCAACGCCATCGCGACCAAGGTCTACCATGCTGACGGCGTCGACTTCACGAGTGCGGCGGCAAAGCAGCTGAAGCAGCTCGAGGAGCAGGGCTTTGGCAACCTGCCCATCTGCGTGGCGAAGACGCAGTACTCGTTCTCGGACGACCAGACCAAGCTCGGCGCCCCGCGCGGCTTCCGCATCACGGTCCGCAACCTCAAGGTGTCCGCCGGCGCCGGCTTCATCGTGGCGCTCACGGGCGACATCATGACGATGCCGGGTCTGCCGAAGGTGCCCGCCGCCGAGAAGATCGACGTCACGTCCGACGGACGCATCGTCGGCCTGTTCTAGGGCCCGCCTGTGGCACCCACGAAGAAGAGGCTCACGGAGCTGAGCTGCGAGGAGTTCGGTGACAGACTCGCCTCGGAGGAGGGCGTGCCCGGCGGCGGCGGTGCTGCTGCGCTCGTGGGCTCCCTCGCCGCGGCGCTCTGCTCCATGGCGGGCGCCCTGACGGTCGGAAAGCCGCGCTTCGCCGACGTCGAGCAAGAGGTCTCCCAGATCGTGGAGGAGACCGAGGACGTCCGGTTCCGGCTCCTGGCGCTCGTCGACGACGACGCCGAGGGCTTCTTGCCCCTTCTCGATGCCTACGCGCTCCCGCGCGAGGATCCCTCCCGCGCAGGCGCTGTCGTGAGGGCGACGAAGGGCGCCTGCATGGCGCCCCTCGCCATGATGGGGGAGTGCTGCCGCGCGATCGTGCTTCTCGAGGAGATGTCCGAGAGATGCTCGCGCCTGCTCGCCTCCGACGTGGCCTGCGGCGCCCTGCTTGCTGCCGCCGCCCTCCAGGCCGCGAGCGTCAACGTCTTCGTCAATGCCTCGTCCCTTCCCGGGGACGACACCGTTGCGAGCATCGAGGCAGCGTGCGACGAGATGCTCGACGAGTTCGTCCCGCGGGCCCGCGCGCTTGCCCGTCGTTTGGCGGGGAGGTCGGTTCGCTGATGGCCGTCGAGCTGCGCGGCGCGCCCGTCGCCGCCGCGCTCACCGAGAGACTCGCCGCACGCGTCGTCCCTCTCGCCGCGAGCGCCCTCGTCCCGACGCTCGCGATCGTGCGAGTCGGCGAGCGCGGGGACGACCTCGCCTATGAGCGGGGCGCGCTGAAGCGCTGCGAGCGCGTCGGCATAGGCGTGCGTCGGGTCACGCTCCCGGCGGACTGCGGGCAGGATGACCTTCTCGCCGCAATCGACCGCGTCAACCGGGACAACTCCGTCCACGGCTGCCTCATGTTCCGTCCGCTTCCGCCGACTCTGGACGAGGCCGCCGCCTGCGCCGCCCTTGCGCCCGAGAAGGACGTCGACTGCGCGACCGACGCGTCGCTCGCCGGCGTCTTCTCCGGTCGTCCCGTCGGCTTCCCGCCGTGCACGGCCGCGGCCGTCCTCGAGATTCTCGACCACTACGACGTGCCCCTCGCCGGGGCCCGTGTCGTGGTCGTCGGGCGCTCCCTCGTGATCGGGCGGCCCGTCGCGCTCATGCTTCAGGCTCGCGACGCGACCGTCACCATGTGTCACTCGAGGACCCGCGATCTGGCCTCCGTCTGCCGGCAGGCGGACGTCCTCGTCGTCGCGGCGGGCCGTCCGGGCCTCGTCGGACGCGAGTCGGTGCGCGAGGGCCAGGTCGTGGTCGACGTCGGCATCAACTGGGACGAGCGGAGCGCGCGCCTCGTCGGTGACGTAGACTATGACGCCGTCAGCGGCGTCGTCGACGCCATCACGCCCGTCCCGGGAGGGGTGGGCTCCGTCACCACCGCGGTCCTCGCCAAGCACGTCGTCGAGGCCGCCGAGAGGAGCTGCCGATGAGGGTTACCGAGAAGCCGTCCTCGTCCTACAGCGGGGCGATGACGCCGGCGTCGATGGAGCTCAAGAACGAGCGCGTCGCCGAGACGAAGGCGGGCACCGACGTCGTGAGCGCCCTCGTGCTCTCTGTGCTGGCCGGGGTCTTCATCTCCATGGGGGCGACGTTCATGCTCGTCGTCAAGTCCGACGCAACGCTGCCCTTCGCCGCCACCCAGCTCCTCGGCGGGTTCTCCTTCGCGCTGGGCCTCTTTCTGATCCTTGCGGCCGGCGCCGAGCTCTTCACGGGGAACTGCCTCATGGTCATGGGCCCGCTCGCCGGCCGCTTCTCTTGGAGCAGGCTGCTCGCGAGCTGGGGCGTCGTCCTTCTCGGCAACCTGATGGGGAGCGTGCTCGCCGCAGCGCTCGTGCTCGCCGCCGACGTCGCCTCCGCGAACGGCGGCGCGCTCGGTCAGGCTGCGATCGCCGTGGCGGAGGGCAAGGTCGCGCTCGGGTGGGGTGTCGCCTTCTCCCGCGCGGTCCTGTGCAACCTGCTCGTCTGCCTCGCGGTCTGGGTCGGTCACTCCGCCAACTCCGTCACCGACAAGTTCTTCTCGGCGCTCCTGCCCGTCATGGCCTTCATGGCGGCCGGCTTCGAGCACTGCGTCGCCAACATGTTCTTCCTGCCCTACGCCCTCATGCTCCAGGCAACGGGCGTGGTCGCTGGGGGTGTCGAGCTCTCTGGTGTCATCTCAAACCTGACGGCCGCCACGCTGGGCAACCTCGTGGGCGGCGTGGTACTCGTTGGCGTCTCGTACTGGTTCGTGTACGGGCGCGGAAGGGGGCGCGCGTGAGCGTGGGCGAGAAGAACGGGCAGGGCTTCGGCCCCATCGACAAGCCGCGCGTGGAGGCCGCGGTCCGGGAGCTGTTGCTCGCGATCGGGGAGGACCCGGACCGCGAGGGGCTCGTCGGCACGCCTGACCGCGTGGCGCGGGCCTGCGAGGAGATTCTCGGCGGCATGCAGGAGGATCCCGGCGCGCACCTGAGGAAGCAGTTCCACGAGCCGGGAAACCAGGAGATGGTGATCGTCAAGGACATCCCGTTCTCTTCGCTGTGCGAGCACCACATCCTGCCGTTCACCGGACGTGCCCACGTCTGCTACATCCCGCGGGACGGGCGCATCACCGGGCTCTCCAAGATCGCCCGCTGCGTCTCGGGCTACGCGCGGCGCCTGCAGGTCCAGGAGCGTCTCACGGGCCAGATCGCCGACGCCATGGTGCGGGAGCTCGACCCGCTCGGCGTGCTGGTTGTCCTCGAGGCCGAGCACACCTGCATGACCATGCGCGGCATCCGCGCGGCCGGCGCGCTCACCACGACCTCCGCGGTACGCGGCTGCCTGCGCGACCTCAAGACCCGCGAGGAGGCCCTGCGCCTGCTCGAGTTGTAGGCCTCGTCCGCGAGCGCCTGGGCGAGGAACATCCGGCGCTCAAACACCTTGCCGGGAAGGGCGCTCGGCAAGAGCTCGCGGCGGGGCACGCCCACAGACCCCGCCAAACGAGTGACAAGGGAGATAGTTGTGTATCAGCTGCCGTTCGAGGTTCCGGAGATGTCGTACGCGGAGGCGCTCGCGCACGTGCGCGGGGCGCTGCGCTTCGGGATCTGCCCGCTTTTGGAGACCGTGGAGGACATGCTCGCCGAGCTCGGCGACCCCGACCTCGCGTTCGAGTGCGTGCAGATCGCGGGCACCAACGGCAAGACGTCCACGGCGCGCTACACGGCAGCCATCCTTGCGGGGGAGGGCCTTCGCGTTGCCCTCTACACCTCGCCCGAGCTCGTGAGCTACACGGAGCGCATGGAGGTCGGCGGGAGGCCCGTGTCGGAGGAGGCGTTCGCCCACGGCGTCTCCGCAGCCAAGGTCGCCGGCGAGCGCGTGAACGCGCGACGCTCGGCGGCGGGGGAGCGACCCTATGACATCACCGAGTTCGACACGCTTACCGTCGCGGCGATGGTCGTCTTCGCCGAGGTCGGCGTCGCCGTCGCCGTGCTCGAGTGCGGGCTCGGCGGGCGCTGGGACGCCACGTCGGCGGCCAAGTCGATCCGCTCGGTCGCGGTGACCGGCATCGGCCTCGACCACATGCGCATCCTCGGGGACACGCTCGAGGAGATCGCGGGCGAGAAGGCCGCCATCATCAAGCCGGGTCGCACCTGCGTGCTCGGCTCCGGAACCGCGGAGCCCGCCTCGGTCGAGCGGGTCCTTCTCGACCAGGCGCGTGCAGCGGGAGTGGTGCCCGTGCTCGTTCGCCCGTTGCCAGCTTCCACGTCACCAAGCATCCGCACCGTCTCGGTGCGCCGCTCGAGCTCGACGTGACTACGCCGCGCGCGACCTATGCCGAGCTCGCGGCTCTCAAGCCTTGTTATCAGGCGCAGAACATCGCCTGCGCAGTGGCCCTCTGCGAGTCGTATCTCGGCCGTGCGCTCGACGCGGACGCCCTCTTCACCTCCGTCGTCCAGTGCCCCACGCCCGGGCGCTTCCAGCTGCTGCGTCCCGAGCCCCCCGCCCTCATTGACGCCTGCCACAACCCCCAGTCGGTCGAGGCGTTTCTCGCCGCGCTCGCCGACGTCGCCCCCGACCGCGACGAGCGGCCGGTCCTTCTCGCCGCCGTGCTCGCCGACAAGGACGTCGACGGCATCGTCGAGCTTCTCGCCGGGGCGTTCCCTCGCGTCGCGGTCACGCAGACCGCGAGCCCACGGGCCCTTCCCGCCGCGGAGCTGGCGGGTGCCTTCTCGGACGCCGGTGCGGACGTACTCGGGACGTATCCCACGGTCGGGGAGGCAAAGTCGGCATTGTGTGGAGAATCGTACGTCGCGTGCGGCTCCATCACCCTTGCGGGAGAGCTTGCGGCCCTCTTCAAATAGCTTTTGCTACAATCCTGCTTGTATGTGGCGGCGTGACGCCGCGCCCACAGTCCGAAGGAGTTCCCGACATGCAAGAACTTATCGACCAGCTCATCACCCCTGAGGTTCGCATGGTCCTCTACCTGATGGTCGTGTGCGTCGTCATGCTCTACGTCCTCTCCATCGTCTACGTCATCCGCGACGCCCAGCGCCGCGGTGCCGAGCCCTGGTGGATGTGGGCCATCATCTCCGTCATCCCCATCGTGGGCCTGCTCGCCTACGTGATCCTCCGTCCCAGCTCCTACCTGATCGACCGCGAGGAGCAGGACCTGGACATCGCCCTGCGCGAGCACCAGCTCTCGCACTATGGCATCTGCCCCAAGTGCGGCGCCCCGATCGACCGCGACTTCGTGGTCTGCCCGATCTGCAACACGCAGGTCCGCAACGTCTGCCCCACCTGCCACCGCCCCCTCAACGCCGACTGGAAGGTCTGCCCCTACTGCCGCACGCGCATCCAGCAGTAGTGCGTCCCGGACATCGCACCCGCAGGGCCCCGTTCGCGGGGCCCTTTTCGTGCGTGACCGCCCTGGCTTGCCCGTTGTGCCGGCGTGTGCTTAAGAAAACTGAGTAGTTGTGAGTTGGCGCGGCCGCGCTGCTTAAAGAATCGGGGTAGTTGTAGGTCGAGAGGGACTTTTCGCTTGCTGAGCAGTGCTTCTCGCCGAGAAATCCCAGCTGGTACCTCCGTATCGCCAGATTCCCGCCCTCGGGGACCTACAACTACCCCGACCTCTTAAGCATCTCCGCGCCGCGAACCTACAACTACTCCGATTTCTTAAGCGATCCGCTGACACGGGGCGCGGCGCCGTACCCGGCCCGGGCGAGAGGGGAGTGCGCGCGTGCGCCACTTGTGGTAAACCTATACAGGACCGATTACGAAAGGCAGCACGCAGATGCAGCGCTTCGCCGCACATATCTCCCGAACGCAGACTATCTAGGCGTCTGTCCATCCCGGCCGGCAGGCCCCGGGCAGGCGCCGCATATCGCTCGGCACCGCATGCGCGGTGTGCGGGCGTTTTTCATGTTCACACCCTGCTAGAAAGGTGCATCCCATGAAGGTCCTGTACAACGATGGTCACATCGACGAGTGCCCGGCCGAGGAGGCCACCCACGTCGTCCGTCACAGCGCCGCCCACATCATGGCGCAGGCCATCAAGCGCCTGTACCCCGAGGCCGACTTCGCCTACGGCCCCGCCACCGACAACGGCTTCTACTACGACATCGACCTCCCCGAGGGCCAGAAGATCTCCGAGGAGGACTTCCCGGCCATCGAGGCGGAGATGAAGAAGATCGTGAGGGAGAACCTCAAGTTCACCGTCTTCGAGCTCCCGCGCGCCGAGGCCATCGCCCTCATGGAGGAGCGCGGCGAGAAGTACAAGGTCGAGCACATCGGCGACCTTGCCGAGGACGCCCGCATCACCTTCTACCAGCAGGGCGAGTACATCGACATGTGCGTGGGCCCGCACCTCACCTACACCAAGGCGCTCAAGGCCTTCAAGCTCACCGGCGTCTCGGGCGCCTACTGGAAGGGCGACAAGGACAACAAGATGCTCATTCGCGTCAACGGCACCGCCTTCGCCACGAAGGAGGAGCTCGACGAGCACCTGCGCCTGCTCGAGGAGGCCAAGAAGCGCGACCACCGCAAGATCGGCCGCGAGATGGACATCTTCATGATGCGCGATGAGGCCCCCGGCTTCCCGTTCTTCCTGCCCAACGGCATGACGCTCAAGAACGAGCTGCTCGACTACTGGCGCGAGATCCACCGCGCCGCCGGCTACGTGGAGATCTCCACGCCCATGATCATGAGCAAGGAGCTCTGGAAGACCTCCGGCCACTGGGACCACTACAAGGACAACATGTACTCCACGATCATCGACGACGAGGAGTACTGCGTTAAGCCCATGAACTGCCCGGGTGGCGTGCTCGTGTACTCCTCCAAGCCGCACAGCTACCGCGAGCTGCCCATCCGCGCCGGCGAGATCGGCCTGGTCCACCGCCACGAGATGCGCGGCGCCCTGCACGGCCTCTTCCGCGTGCGCTGCTTCAACCAGGACGACGCCCATCTCTTCGTCCGCCCCGACCAGCTCACCGACGAGATCGTCGGCGTCGTGAACCTCATCGACTCGGTGTACGAGAAGTTCGGCTTCACCTACCACCTCGAGCTCTCCACGCGCCCCGAGGACTCCATGGGCTCCGACGAGGACTGGGGGCGCGCCGAGGAGGCCCTTCGCGTGGCCCTCGAGAAGCTCGGCAAGGACTACGTGGTCAACGAGGGCGACGGCGCCTTCTACGGCCCCAAGATCGACTTCCACCTTGAGGACTCGCTCGGCCGCACCTGGCAGTGCGGCACGGTGCAGCTGGACTTCCAGATGCCCATCAACTTCGATCTGGAGTACACGGACGCCGACGGCTCCAAGAAGCGCCCGATCATGCTGCATCGCGTGTGCTTCGGCTCCATCGAGCGCTTCATCGGCATCCTGATCGAGCACTTCGCCGGCAAGTTCCCCACCTGGCTCGCGCCCTGCCAGGCCAAGGTCCTGCCCGTCTCCGAGAAGAGCCGCGACTACGCACGCTCGGTTACCGAGAAGCTCGAGGCTGCGGGCATCCGCGCGGTCCTCGACGAGCGCGACGAGAAGATCGGCTACAAGATTCGCGAGGCTCGCAACATCGACCGCCCGCCCTACATGCTCATCATCGGCGAGAAGGAGGTCGAGGCCGGCACCATCTCCGTCCGCGACCGCTCCAACGAGACCGTCTCCCGCGAGCTCGACGAGTTCGTCGCCGACGTCACGTCCGAGATCGCCGAGCGCCGCTAGGTGGGCGAGGGACATCTCGACATGGACGCACTCTCGGCGCTCTCGTCCCAGATGGGACGGGAGCGCTGGCGCGCTCTGTCCGACTCGGCCCAGGTTGTTGCCAACTACCTCGCGTGCCACCCTCGCGTCGAGGCCGTGCGCTATCCCGGCCTCAAGACGGATCCCGACTTCCCGCGAGCCGCCAACGGGCTCGTCGGCGGCTTCGGCCCGCGCGTGGCGTATCTCGCGGCGGGGGAGTGGCGCCTCTGGGAGGCCGACGAGCGCGATCCGCGCGATCAGGTCATGGAGCTCGAGCGCGCCCTCGTGTGAGACAAATGAACTTGCCCCCTTGTCTCACTACAGCACTGTGACCTCGGCCTCCTCGCAGTACTTCTTGAAGTGCTCGGTGAGGTTGCCGTCAGAGACGACGTGGTCGACGTCAGAGAGTCCACAGATCTTGAAGGCGCTCTTCCCTCCCAGCTTGGAGGAGTCCATGAGCACCGCGGTCCGCTCCGCGCGCGAGATGAGCGCGCGCTTGAGCGCCGCCTCGTCGTCGGGGCCGCAGGCAAAGCCGGAGGAGGACTGGAACGACGTCACACCGAGGAGCAGCAGGTCAAAGCTCAGCGCATTCACGTCCTCAACGCTCTTCGAGCCATTGAGGCTCAGGCTGTAGCGGTTGAGCGTGCCACCGATCATGATGGTGCGGGTGCGCTCGAGCCGAGCGAGTTCCGCCGCGCAGGTGAGGCTGTTCGTGAAAACGATCATGCGCATGTCGTCCAGCTCGCGGGCGAGTGCCGTGGTGGTCGACCCCGAGTCGAGGAAGATCGTGCTGTCCGGACGCAGCAGCTCCTTGGCCTTGCGCGCAATGATGGCCTTGCTCTCCACGTTGCGCGTGTTGCGGTTCAGGAGGAGGTCGTCGGTCCCTACCACATATTCGACCGAGCGCGCCCCGCCGTGTGTGCGGACGATGATCGAGGCGAGCGACATCCGGCTCGGCCTTGCTCCCGTCAGCCGCGAGCAGTGCATCCGTGACTCCGGGGCCTTTCTCGTGGAGCGCGGCTGCGTGAGCGAGCCCTACGTGGACGCCATGGTGGAGCGCGACCGTCTCACCAGTGTCCGCATCGGCATGGGCATTGCCATCCCGCATGGCACCAACGAGGCCAAGGAGGCCGTCGAGAAGACCGGCGTGGTGCTGCAGCAATACCCCGAGGGTGTGGACTTTGACGGAGAGAAGGCTCAGCTCGTCTTTGGCATCGCCGGCAGGGGGGGGGGAGCATCTCGAGGTCCTCGCCAACATTTGTCGCATCCTCGAGGACGAGGCAGTCCTCGAGAGGATGAAGACGACCAATGACGTGGACTGGGTGCAGCGTGTGCTCACCGGTGCTCACTAGGCAATTCAGCGCGCTTGGCTCCCAGGCGCCGGGCGCGCGTTGCGTCATGGTATACTCAACGCGTGTGCACAAAAGCGTGCATGTAGGTCCGTACCACAGCGCTTTACCTTGTCCTTTGTACGACCGAGCTGCGATGCGTCGCTGTCCGGTCCGAGAAATAGGAGGAACGCATGGCAGACTACGTGAGGACCCCGATCGACAGCGTCGAGGCGCTGCAGGAGCGCATCAAGGAGATGCGCGCCGCGCAGGCCGAGTTCGCTACGTTCACCCAGGAGCAGGTGGACAAGATCTTCTATGAGGCCGCCATGGCCGCCAACAAGGCCCGCATCCCGCTGGCCAAGATGGCCGTCGAGGAGACCGGCTACGGCGTCATGGAGGACAAGGTCATCAAGAACCACTACGCCTCCGAGTACATCTACAACAAGTACAAGGACATGAAGACGTGCGACGTCATCTCCGACGACCCCGCCTTCGGCTACAAGCAGATCGCCGAGCCGCTCGGCATCGTCGCCGCCGTCATCCCGACGACCAACCCCACCTCCACCGCGATCTTCAAGACGCTCATCTCCCTGAAGACCCGCAACGCGATTCTCATCTCCCCGCACCCGCGCGCCGGCAAGTGCACCGCCGAGGCCGCCCGCATCGTGCGCGAGGCCGCCGAGGCCGCCGGTGCCCCCAAGGGCATCATCGACTGGGTCGACGTGCCGTCCCTCGACATGACCTCCGAGCTCATGCGCTCCGCTGACATCATCCTGGCCACCGGTGGCCCGGGCATGGTCAACGCGGCCTATTCCTCCGGCAAGCCGGCCCTCGGCGTCGGCCCGGGCAACAACCCCGCCATCATCGACGACACCGCCGACATCGAGCTCTCCGTCAACTCGATCATCCACTCCAAGACCTTCGACTACGGCATGATCTGCGCCACCGAGCAGAACGTCATCGTCCTCGACAAGGTCTACAACAAGGTCAAGGCCGAGTTCGAGAAGCGCGGCTGCTACTTCCTCAAGGGCGACGAGATCGCCAAGGTCGGCAACACCGTCATCGTCAACGGCGGCGTCAACGCCAAGATGGTCGGCCAGCCCGCCCCCAAGATCGCCGAGGCCGCCGGCGTGACCGTCCCGGCCAGCACCAAGGTCCTCATCGGCGAGGTCGAGTCCGTCGAGCCGTCCGAGCCGTGGGCGCACGAGAAGCTCACCACGATCCTCGGCATGTATCGCGCCAAGAACTGGGAGGACGCCCTCTCCAAGGCCGAGCGCCTCATCGCCGACGGCGGCTACGGCCACACGAGCTCGCTGTTTATCGACACCCGCGAGACCGAGAAGATGGCCGAGCACGCCAAGCGCATGAAGACGTGCCGCATCCTCATCAACACCCCGGCCGCCCAGGGCGGCATCGGCGACATCTACAACTTCAAGATGCCGCCGTCGCTGACGCTCGGCTGCGGCTCCTGGGGCGGCAACTCCGTCTCGGGCAACGTCGGCCCCCAGCACCTGCTCAACATCAAGTCCGTCGCAGAGAGGCGTGAGAACATGCTGTGGTTCCGTGTTCCCGAGAAGGTCTTCTTCAAGAAGGGCTGCATGCCCGTGGCGCTGCGCGAGCTCTCCGAGGTCTACAACAAGAAGCGCGCCTTCATCGTCACCGACTCCTTCCTCTACAAGAGCGGCTTCACCAAGAAGATCGAGGCGTCCCTCGACGAGCAGGGCATCGTCTACTCCAGCTTCTGGTCCATCTCGCCCGATCCCAAGCTCCAGGACTGCGAGCGCGGCCTCGAGCAGGTCAAGGCCTTCGAGCCCGACTGCATCATCGCCATCGGCGGCGGCTCCGCGATGGACGCCGGCAAGATCATGTGGATGATGTACGAGCACCCCGAGGCCAAGTTCGAGGACATGGCCATGGACTTCATGGACATCCGCAAGCGCGTCTACACGTTCCCGCAGATGGGCGAGAAGGCCTTCTTCGTGGCCATCCCCACCTCCTCCGGCACCGGCTCCGAGGTGACGCCCTTCTCGATCATCACCGACGCCAACACGGGCACCAAGTGGCCGATCGCCGACTACCAGCTCCTGCCCAACATGGCCATCGTCGACACCGACAACATGATGACCCAGCCCAAGGGCCTGACCGCCGCCTCCGGCGTCGACGTCCTCACGCACGCCCTCGAGGCCTACGTCTCCATCATGGCGTCCGACTACACCGACGGCCTCGCCCTGCGCGCGATGAAGCTCGTCCTCACCTACCTCGAGCGCGCCTATGACGACGGCACCGACGTCGAGGCCCGTGACCACATGGCCAACGCGTCCTGCCTCGCCGGCATGGCCTTCGCCAACGCCTTCCTCGGCGTCAACCACTCCATGGCCCACAAGCTCGGCGCCTACCACCACATCGCGCACGGCCTGGCCAACGCCGTCATCCTCACCCGCGTCATGCGCTACAACGCCGCGGAGCGCCCGGTGAAGATGGGCACCTTCCCACAGTACGACCACCCCAAGACCCTGGCTCGCTATGCCGAGGCAGGTCGCTTCTGCGGCATCAAGGGCCGCAACGACCAGGAGGTCTTCGAGAACTTCGTCGCCCGCATCGAGGAGGTCAAGGCTCACGTGGGCGTGCCCGAGACCATCGCCGGCTTCGGCGTCACCGAGGAGGACTTCCTCGCCACGCTCGACGAGATGTCCGAGAACGCGTTCAACGACCAGTGCACCGGCGCCAACCCGCGCTACCCGCTCATCTCCGAGATCAAGGAGCTCTACCTCGACGCCTTCTACGGCCGCGAGCCCAGCTCCTACGAGGACTAGTCCGCACACGTTCTTCTCGTTGCCCAGAAGGAGGCAGCAATGGAACTTTCTGACAGCAAGCAGGTCATCGTCGAGCGCCACAACAAGGTCGTCTACGTCGACGGCGGTCGCATCGTCAAGGTCTTCAAGGCCACGAAGCCCGCTTCCGACGTCTTCAACGAGGCGCTCAACATCGCCCGCGTCATCGAGGCCGGCGTCCGCGTGCCGAAGGTCCTCGAGGTCTCCCAGGTCGCCGATGGCTCCTGGGCTCTCTCCACGGAGTACGTCGAGGGCGTCACCATGCGCTCGCTGATGGACGCCGCCGAGGGCACCCCCGAGTACGACAAGCTCCTCGAGCAGTTCGTCGACTTCCAGATTGAGATCCAGGGCATCCGCGGCTCCGACCTCATGAAGGACCAGAAGACCAAGATCGCCGGCATGGTGGGAAAGGCCCCCGAGCTCGATCCGTCCGTGCGCTACGACCTCCAGATGAGGGCCGACCGCATGGCGCCGGGCCGCAGCATCTGCCACTGCGACTTCAACCCGTCCAACGTGATCGTCGCCGAGGACGGCACGCTCTACGCCTGCGACTGGACCCACGTCACCCGCGGCCTGCCCGAGGCCGACGCCGCGATGACCTACATCCTCTTCAAGATGTATCACCCCGGCCACGCCGAGGCCTACCTCGACCTCTTCTCCAAGAAGGCCGACATCGCCAAGCAGAAGGTCCACTACTGGGTGCCCGTCATGGCCGCCGCCGAGCTCTCCCGCGGCCGCAAGTACGCCGAGGAGTTCCTCCGCAGCCAGGTCGACGCCGCGGTTGACACCGACTAGCGCCCGCCGCATCGCACGACTTCGGACCCGTCAGCCCCCCGGCTGGCGGGTCCTTCTCGTCCGCGCTAGTTTGTGGCACCGCGCGTCATAACCTCATGTCAAACGACTCGAGTGACGGGTTTTACGCATGCGGGCAGGTTTTTGACCTGGCAGTGCGTAAAACCCGTCACTCGCTCGGGAGGCGTGCTCTGAGAGGCGATAAGGACGAGCGGCTAGCGACGCCCGTAGGTCACGAAGTCGAAGGGGACGCCCTCGGGGGTGACGCCACCCGCGCGGGTCTCGACGACCTCCCAGGCGGGGTCGGCGTCCAGGTCGGGGAAGCGCGTGTCGCAGGGTCGCACGCAGTGGTTGCGCGTCACGACGGCGCGCTCGCAGCGGGGGAGGAGAAGCTCGTAGACCTGCCCGCCGCCGATCACCCACGCCTCGTCCTCGTCCGCGACCGCGGCGAGCGCCTCCTCGACGGAGTGCACCACGTCCACGCCCTCGGGCGAGAAGGACGCGTCGCGCGTGAGCACGACGTTGCGGCGGTTCTTGAGCGGCCGCCCGCCCGGGAAGCTCTCGAGCGTCTTTCTCCCCATGATGACCGGGTGGCCCGTCGTGCAGGCCACGAAATGCCGCATGTCCTCGCGGTTCTCGACGACCATCCCGCCGTCGAGCCCGATGCCCCAGTCGTCGCACGCCGCCACGATCGCACTCAGCTTGCAGCTCATCATTCATACCTTTCTGCACCGTTGGGGCTCGGCGCATTGCCCCGGCGCTCAGACAGCTTGCCGCAAAGAGCGCGGCAAGAACCCGCGGCGGGACAAAGCGCCGAGCCCTTCTCGCCGGACGCTCAGACCGCGATCGGGATGTTCTTGACCTGCGGGCCGTGCTCGTAGTTCTCGATGATCAGGTCGTCGGTCGTGAAGTCGTAGAAGTCCGTGACCTCGGGGTTGAGGCGGACGGTGGGGGCGGGGTAGGTGGGGCGCGAGATGAGCTCGCGGACGACGTTGACGTGTCGGTCGTAGATGTGGGCGTCGGCGATCATGTGGACGAGTTCGCCGGCGTTCATGCCCGAGACCTGCGCCACCATCATGAGCAGGATCGCGTACTGGCACACGTTCCAGTTGTTGGCCGCAAGCACGTCCTGGCTGCGCTGGACGAGCACCATGTTCAGGGTGGGACGGTCCTCGTCCGGCTCCTGCGTCACGTTGTAGATCGCGTTGTAGGCGCAGGGGTAGAGGTTCATCTCGGACAGGTCGGCGAACGTGTAGAGGTTCGTCATGATGCGGCGGGAGTAGGGGTTCTCGCGCAGGTCCTTGAGGACGCGGTCCATCTGGTCGTAGTCCCCGTCGGGGTAGTGGGACTTCACGCCCACCTGGTAGCCGTACGCCTTGCCGATCGAGCCTGTCTCGTCCGCCCACTCGTCCCAGATGTGGGGCTTGAGGTCGTGGACGTCGTTGGACTTGCGCTGGTAGATCCAGAGCACCTCGTCCATGGCGGACTTGAGGGCGGTGCGGCGAAGCGTCAGTGCCGGGAACTCCTCGCGCAGGTCGTAGCGGTTGCACACGCCGAAGCGCTTGATGGTGTAGGCGGGCGTGCCGTCCTCCCAGCGCGGACGGACCTTCTGGCCCTCGGTGGTGGTGCCATGCTCGATGATGTCGGAGCACATGGAGATGAAGAGGTCGTCGGCCCTGCTCATGCCCGGACTCCTTCCGCGCCGCGCGCCTCGGCGGTGACGAGACGACTCGAGAACCAGCCGTCGCCCGTCCAGTCGAGGTCGTCGCCGAAGTCGTAGTAGGGGTCGTCGTCGGGGGAGAGGAACTCGTCGTAGAACTCGTCGTACGGGTCGTCGTGCCCGAAGCCGTCGAGGTCGTAGCCGTACGAGTGGTCGTAGGAGTGCGCCGCGAGCGTGCTGAGCATGCCGGTGCAGCTCGACACGCCGAGGCAGAGGACGGCGAGAAGGGCGACGGCGACGCCGAAGACGACGTAGGCGCCGATCCCGGAGCCCGAGTTATCGGGGTCGGTCGTGCCGCTCGCGCTCTCGATGACGGGGGGCCTCGAGCCGTCCTCGTCCCGATCCTCGGTGCGCTGGTCCCTGTCTTCGGCCATGGGGTCTCCTCCCTCGTTGCCCTCAATCATACCAAGACGCTAGAGGAGCTGGTCGGCGAAGGCCTCGTCCCAGTAGTAGGTGAGCGAACGGGCGAGCGCGACGTCGGCGGGAAGCCACTCCACGTCGAGAAGCTCCTCGCGCGCGAGCCAGCGGAGCTCGCTGTGGACGCCTTCGCTCGCTGCGGGCTCGGCCCCCGACGCGAGCGTGCAGACGAAGCAATCCATCATCAGGTGGAAGTCGGGGTAGTCGTGCTCCACGGTGTCGTAGAGCCAGGCGGCCCCCAGCTCGCAGCCGAGCTCCTCCCTGATCTCCCGACGCAGTGCCTCGATGGGCTGCTCGCCGGGCTCGACCTTTCCGCCCGGCAGCTCCCAGAGCCCCTCCTGCGGACCCGTTGCCCTTCTCGCCGCCAGGAGCATCCCGTCGCGATGGACGAGGGCCGCCGCGACCCGTGTGACCTCGATCATGATCAGTCCTCCCTGTCCTCGGGCCGCTGGAACCGGACGAGCGCGTAGGTGGCGCCCGAGCCGTCCGTCAGCTCGACGTCCCAGCCGCGCTCGCACGGGTACGCCACGGGGACGAGGAGGTCGTCCAGGCGCGCCATCTGGCGATAGAGCACCGAGACGCACCCGCGCGTCCTCGAGAGCACGGCGTCCCCGAGCGCCTCCGCGGCGAACATGACGTACTGTGCGTTGTTCACGTGTCGGTTGGTGTCGAGGTTGTGGGGCCTCACGCGCACGGGAGCGAGCTGTGTGCCCTCGCCGCTCGCCCGCAGGCGTCGGTCGAGCGGGCCCATCTCCAGCCGCGGCGCGTCCGAGCGGTAGACGAGCTGGTCCTCGGCGACGCGGGTGGCGTGGCCCCGCTCCGCGTCGAACATGATCCACTGGGAGTCGGCGCGCGCCAGCGAGCGGCCGTCGGCCGCCTCGATCTCGAAGCAGCGCAGCGCGTGGGCCCGCGTCATCTCGTAGCACCAGGTGGAGACCCTGATGCGGTCACCGAGCGCGGGCAGGTCGTCGATCTCGATCCGCCATGTCGCGAGCACCCAGGCGAGGTGGCGCGCCTCGAGCGACGCGAACCCCTGGCCGAGCTCATCGGACTGGAACGTGGAGCAGTCCTGCAGGTAGTCGATCGTAGAGACGAGCGAGAGCCGTCCCGTCTCGTCACACTCGCTGTAGCGCACGCGGCTCTCGAAGCTGTACTTCTCCATGGACCCTCCTTGTCACAAAGAGAACCATAGCAGGGCGCACGGCGACGCGCACGGGAGAGGACGGCGTGTAGAATCGGCTTGGAGCAGACGACGAAGGGAGAGTCATGGGCACGGTTCGGTTCGCGACTATCGGTACGAGCGGCATCTGCGAGCGGTTCCTCGAGGCGCTCGCCGAGGCGGAGGGGGCCGACTACGTCGCCGCCTGCTCGCGCGACCTCGACCGGGCCCGCTCGTTCGGCGTACGGTACGGCGCGCGGCTCTTCTTCGATGACCTCTCCGAGCTCGCCTCGAGCGACGAGGTCGACGCGGTCTACATCTCCAGCCCCAACGGCCTCCACGCCGAGCAGGCGCTCGCCATGATCGCCGGCGGGAAGCACGTGCTCGTGGAGAAGTCGCTCGCCGCCAACGAGCGCGAGGCCCGCAGGGTCTTCGACGCCGCGCGCGAGAGGGGCGTGGTGGCCATGGAGGCCATGCGCAACCTGCACGTGCCCACCTTCGCCGCCATCGAGCGCGTCACGGCCTCCGAGCTCGGCGCCGTTCGCCTGGCGACGCTGCGCTTCTCCAAGGTGACCTCGCGCATGGCGCGGCTGCGCGCCGGCGAGCGACTGAACATATTCGACCCCGCGCTGGCGGGCGGCGCCCTCATGGACATCGGCGTCTACTGCGTCGAGCCGGCCGTGGCCCTCTTCGGCAGGCCGGAGACGGTCCGCGCCCTCGCCGTCACCGCGCCCGTCCCGGGCTGCGACGCCGACGACCCCTGCTCCATCATAGACCTCGCCGGCGAGGCCCTTCTCGGCTACGGCGACAAGATCGTGAGCCTCTCCTACGGGAAGATGTGCGACGACGTGATCCCCTCGCAGGTCGAGGGCGAGGAGGGGACGCTCCTGTGGGACCAGACGTCCTGCCCCGTGAACCCCCGCGTGCATGACCACGAGGACAAGGGCCTGATATTCCGCATGGAGGAGGCGTCCACCCGACCCGTTCCCGCCGAGGTCCCCGCCAACGACATGGTCTGTGAGATCGATGACTTCACCGCCGCCGTCCGCGGCGAGGCCGCCGCGCTCGAGGCGGCCGCTCGCTTCGAGCGGGTCACGGTCGACTCCCTGGCCGTCATGGACGAGATCCGCCGTCAGGTCGGCGTGCGCTTCCCCGCTGACCTCGCCGAGTAGCATGCACGACGCGTCGCTCCGCTCCGACCTCGCCGCAGCCCTGCCGGAGGCGCTGCCCGTCATGCTCGGCTACGTCGCCATCGGCATCCCCTGCGGCGTCATGGCCGCCGAGGTGGGGCTGTCGCCGGCCGTCGCGTTTCTTGTCTCGGCGACGTTCTACTCGGGCGCCGGGCAGTTCATGATGGCCTCGCTCGCCCTCGCGGGCACCCCGGTCGCCTCCATGGTGGCGAGCGTGGCGCTCGTGAGCACGCGCCAGCTGCTCTACTCCGCCGCCCTCTCGCGCTATGCCGAGCGCGCCCCCCGGCCGCTCGCCGCGCTCTTCGCCGCCACGGTCACCGACGAGAGCTTCGGGGTGAACATGGGGCGCTTCGTCGCCGACGAGTCCTGGACGGTCCGGCGCGCGACGGCGGTCAACGTGGCGAGCATGCTCTCGTGGGCGGCGGCCAACGCGCTCGGCGCGGCCGTGGGGCCCGCCCTCGCCATCCCCACGGCGATCATGTCGTTCGCGATGACGTCGATCTTCGTCTGCCTGCTCGTGGGGCAGTCGTGGACGCGCGTCAACGTCGTCGTGGTCGTCGCGTCCGTGACGGCCGTCGTGGCGCTGAAGGCGCTCGGCGCCGGTTCGCTCGCCGTCCTGCTCGGCGCGCTCCTGGGCGTCGCCGCCGGCCTCGTCGCCGGCGCGCTCGAGAGGGGGTCGCGCCATGAGCACGACTGACTTCCTGGTCTTCTACGGCTGCGTGCTCGCGGTCATTCTCGCCTGCCGCTGCGTCCCGCTCCTCGCGCTCAAGGGTCGCGAGCTGTCCCCGCGCGTGAGCGAGGCGCTCGGGCTCATCCCGCCCGCCGCGTTCGCCGCGCTCGTCGCCAACGACCTCTTCGACCCGTCCGTCGGCCTCTCTTGGCAGCCGCTGCTCGCGGCAGCCCTCGTCGTGGTCGTGGCGAGAAGGACGGGGTCGCTGATCTGGTGCGCGCTCACCGGCATGGCCGCCTACGCGGCGCTCATGCTCGCGCTCTAGGCGCCGCGCGACCGCCGTCCCGCCCGAGAGCGAGGGGCTCGGAGGCGATGTGGCACGAGAGGGGCGCCCGTCGCGGCGCTACTTGGGGTAGGCGATGACGTCCGAGCCGCCGAAGCGGGAGGAGCCGTCGTCCTCGGTCCCGTAGGGGCTCATCGAGTCGACGACGATGCGCGCCGCGCCGGGCAGGGCCCGCGCCTCGTAGGCACTCACCAGGCTCGGTATGACCTCGCCGTCGACCTCGAGCGGCATCGCGGCCGAGCACTCGATGCGAATCTCGCGCCCCCTGAGCGACTCTATGTGCGGACGCCCGATGGCGTGTCCGCTGCGGTCCACGAGCCCGAACGCAAGGGGCTTCAGGAGCTGCGCGGCATCCGAGGTCTCCACGACGATGACGTCGAGGAGCCCGTCATCCATCCGACAGTCCGGCACGATCTCGATGTCTCCCTGGATCATGGCGTTGTTGGCGACGAGGCAGGTGATGCCCGCGCGCTCGACCGTCTCCCCGTCGACCGTGATGGAGAAGCGCCCGACGGTCGGCCGGGGGCTCGAGAGCGCGGCGGCGAAGTACGCCGCCTGCCCCATGACTGCCTTGTTGGGCAGCGCCGCCTGCATGAGCTGGGCGTCGAAGCCGGTGCCCGACATGAGGGCGAAGCCCCGACGTCCCACCTCGCCGTCGACGGTGGTCCAGGAGATCTCGCCGATGTCGAGCCGGGCCGTCTTGCCGATGCGGCAGGCGCGGGCGAGGGCGGAGGGCTCGGGCGCGTTGCCGATGTTGGCGCAGAGCAGGTTGGCGGTCCCGGAGGGGAAGACGCAGGTCGGAACGTCGGCGTCGCGGAGCTCGTGGAGGAGCGTCGAGATGGTGCCGTCGCCGCCCGACAGTACCACGACGTCGAAGGCGTCCGCCCCGGCGCAGGCGACGGAAGGGTCGAAGTCCTCGTCGAGCACGCGGGTGAGGCACTCGTCGCCTCCCTGGAGCAGGGCACGCTCGAACTGGAAGACGGCGTCCGACCCAAAGCCGGAGCGGGGGTTGTGTATGACGAGGGCGCGCACTGATCTCCTCCCGGGTCGGGCGGTGCGATTGGGTATCATGGTGGGGCGCGTCTCGCGCCCTAGACAAGTGTACCCAAACCCCGCAAGGGGAGAATCGAGCGCCTTGTACCTCTCCACATCAGAGCAGCTCGCCGACTTCTGCGAGCAGGCCGCATCGGCCAAGGTGATCGCCGTCGACACCGAGTTCCTTCGCGAGAAGACCTACTACCCCAAGCTCTGCCTCGTGCAGGTCGCGGCGGGGGAGAACATAGCGGCCATCGACCCCATCCTCATCGACGACCTCTCGCCGCTCGCGAGGCTGCTCGCCGACACGAGCGTCACCAAGGTGCTCCACGCCTGCGGCCAGGACCTCGAGGTCCTTCTCGAGGGCATGTCCGTCGCCTGCGCGCCCGTCTTTGACACGCAGCTCGCTGCCGCCTTTCTCGGGATGAGGCAGCAGGCGAGCTACGCGGCCGTCGTGGAGGCGTACTGCGGCGTCCGCCTGCCCAAGGCCGAGTCGCTCACGGACTGGTCGCGGCGCCCGCTCGACCCCGAGCAGCTCACCTATGCCGAGGACGACGTCCGCTACCTCCCGGCGATCTACGACCAGATGATGTCCGAGCTCGTCTCCAGGGACCGCCTCTCGTGGGTCCTCCCCGAGATGGAGGCGCTCTGCGACCCCGCGCGCCTGCGGAAGGAGCCGCGCGAGGCTTACCTGCGCCTGCGTCGGTCGGGCTCTCTCACGCGGCGTCAGCTCGCCGTGGCGCGCGAGGTGTGCGCCTGGAGGGAGGAGTCGGCGGCTCGCCGGGACCTCCCGCGCAAGTGGGTCGCCTCGGACGAGGTTGTCGTCGAGGTGTGCAAGCGCACGCCGAACTCGCTCGACCGGCTCCGCAAGATCCGCGGCACCGACCAGATCCCCGAGCGCGACGCGCGACTCCTGCTCGAGGCGGTCTCCCGCGGCCAGGCGTGCCCGCCCGACGAGTGTCCCAAGGTCGCCCGCCATGCGCGCCCCTCCGCCGAGACCGAGGGGGTCGTGGACCTCATGTACGCCGTGCTGCGCCTGGCCTCCGAGGGGAGCGGCGTGGCGACCCAGCTCATCGCCACGCGCGACGACCTCCTCGACTTCGTCCAGAGTCGCGACGAGTCTCCGCTCTCGCGCGGCTGGCGCTGGGAGCTCGCGGGCTCCACGCTCGACAAGCTGCTCTCCGGCGAGGTCGGCCTCACCGTCCGCGAGGGGCGGATCGAGCTGCTCTAGCACCGTCCGCCCGGCCCGCGCATTGTCGTCCGACGGCGTGGGTAGAATGGACGCAGTCCAGACGTGATTGGAGACGCACATGCCCTTCTACATCGGATACGGGTTCGACCCGGCATATCTTGTCGTCGTGCTCGTCGCGCTCGTCCTGGGTACCGCGGCGCAGGGCTACATCAGGAGCACCTACCGCAAGTGGTCCCAGGTCGATGCCGGCATCCCCGGCACCGGCGCCGACGTCGCGCGGCAGATGCTGGCGGACGGGGGCGCGAACGACGTGGGCATCACGCGCGTCGCCGGCTCGCTCACCGACCACTACGACCCGCGTGACAACATGCTGCACCTCTCCGACGACAACTACCGCGGCGCCTCGGTCGCCTCGGTCGCCGTCGCCTGTCACGAGGCCGGGCACGCGATCCAGGCCGCGCAGGGCTACGGCTTCTACCGCCTGCGCTCCGCGCTCGTCCCCGTGGTGTCCGTCGCGGAGAGCTCCTGGATCCTCGTGCTCCTCGCCGGCGTGTTCCTCAACCTCGTCGGCATGGTGCAGCTCGCCATCGTGCTCTTCGCCGCCGCCGTGGTATTCCAGGTGGTCACCCTGCCGGTGGAGATCGACGCCTCGAGGCGCGCGGTGGCGTACCTCTCCGCGCGCGGCTCCGGCCTCGACGAGAGGGGCGCCCGGTCGGTCCTCACCGCCGCCGCCCTCACGTACGTCGCGGCGGCGCTGACCTCCCTCATGCAGCTCGTCTACCTGCTCGGTCGCTACGGCGGCAGGGACGACTGATGGGTACCCAGCAGGGCCAGCCGATCACCGTCTCGGACGCCGTCGCCCTCGCGAAGGGGGCGGTCTCCTCGTGGCCGACGCTCGTCGTCGACGGGGAGGTGTCGGGGTTCCGGGGTCCCAACGCCCGCTCGGGCCACTGCTACTTCGAGGTGAAGGACGACGGGGCCTCCATGAGCGTCATCGTCTGGCGCGGGACGGCCGAGAAGATCGGATTCGACCTGCGCGACGGGCTCTCCGTGCGGCTCACGGGCAAGTTCGACGTCTACCAGGCCTCGGGCAAGCTCTCGTTCGTCGCCAGGAAGGTCGAGGCCGCGGGTGAGGGCCTGCTGCGCCAGCGGGTCGCAGAGCTCGCGCGCGCCCTCGAGCGCGAGGGCCTCATGGATCCCTCCCGAAAGCGCCACGTCCCCGCGTTCTGCTCGCGCGTCTGCGTGGTGACGTCGCTCTCCGGCAGCGTGGTGGAGGACGTCAAGCGCACGCTCGCGCGGCGCAACCCCCTCGTGGAGATCGACGTCGTCGGCTGCTCCGTGCAGGGTTCCGACGCCCCGGCGACGATCGTCCGCGCGCTCTCGACCGCCGCGGCCGCCCGTCCCGACGCGATCCTGCTCGTCCGCGGCGGCGGCTCCTTCGAGGACCTCATGTGCTTCAACGACGAGGGCGTCGCACGGGCGATAGCGGCCTGTCCGGTGCCGGTCGTGACCGGCATCGGCCACGAGCCGGACACGACGATCGCCGACATGGTCGCCGACCGTCGCGCCTCCACGCCGACCGCCGCCGCCGAGTCGGTGGCGCCCGCCATCGACGAGGTGGAGCGACAGATGCTCCAGCGGCAGGTGCGCCTGGGGCGGGCCATGTCGGCGGTGCTGGAGGTGCGCTCCGCCTCCGCCACGTCCCTCGGCAGGCTCATGTCCGGCGCCATGGACGCGACGCTCTCGCGGCGCCGCGTGGCCCTCGACGCCCTCGGCGCGCACCGGTGCCTCTCCGACCCCGCCGCGCCCCTCCGGGACCTTCTCTCCGACCTGCTCCAGACCGAGGAGCGTCTCCATGACGCCGTCCCGCGCGGCCTTGCCCGCGACGCCGAGCGCTGCGAGCTCGCGGCAGGGCGTCTCACGGAGGCCGGCGGACGCCTCCTGCGCCCCGCTGAGGCGACGCTCGCGCGGCTCGCCGCGTCGCTCGACGCGCTCTCTCCGCTCTCGGTCCTGGCGCGAGGCTACGCAATCGCCCGCGACGCCTCGGGGCGCGTCGTGAAGCGCGCGTCGGACCTGGGTTGCGGCGACCAGGTGAGCGTGCTTCTCGGCGAGGGGTCCGTCGAGGCGACCGTCTCGTCCATCCGAATCGAAGATCGGGCATAGCCCGGGAAGGGGACACCATGGCAGACGAGCCCAGGAAGATCGAAGACATGACGTTCAAGGAGGCCTCCATCGAGCTCGAGCAGATCGTGCGCGCGCTCGAGTCCGGCGAGCTCGAGCTCGAGGACTCGCTCGATCGCTATGCCCGCGGGGTGGAGCTCCTGAAGAGCCTGCGCGAGCGTCTGAGCACGGCGGAGCAGAAGGTGCGCGTCCTTCTCGACGCCACCGACGAGTCGGCGCCCGTGCGCGACACCGTCTCGGCGCCCAGCACCGCCTACCTGAACGAGTAGCGAGAAGCGAGAGGGGAGCACCATGTCCGACTGCATCTTCTGCAAGATCGCCAACGGAGAGATCCCGAGCGAGTTCCTCTACGAGGACGACAGCGTCGTGGCCTTCAACGACCTCAACCCCCAGGCGCCCGTCCACGTGCTCGTGGTGCCCAAGGCCCACCATGACAACTTCGTCGACGACGTCCCCGCCGAGACGCTCGCCTCCATGGAGCGCGCGGTACGCGCGGTCGCCGAGAAGACCGGCGTCGCGCAGACGGGCTTCCGCTGCATCATGAACACCGGTGCCGCCGCCGGCCAGACCGTCATGCACCTGCACATGCACGTCCTCGGCGGCAAACCCCTCGGCGAGGGCCTCATTCCCTAGCCCCCCAGACGTAGCTGGCCGGCGCCAGGGTCTTTCTCCGGGAAGCGTGCTCCGCAGAACTTCCCTCCGAAAGACCGTGGCGCCTACCGTTGCCTAGGGCTGGTCGGGCCTCTCGCAGAGAAGTTCCGCGCAGCGCACTTCTCGGAGAGAGGCCCGGCCAGCCCGTTCATCGACGTGAGAGCGACGAGGGCCGTTCGTCGGGCGTATCATGTGAGTGCCGTGTTTCAACGCTGAGTGGGGGAGGCCCCGCGGGAGGAGAGTCATGAACGTCCTTGTTATCAACGCCGGCAGCTCGTCGCTCAAGTACCAGCTCCTTGACGTGGACACGCGCGAGGTCTACGCCAAGGGCAACTGCGAGCGCATCGGCATCGACGGCTCCTTCGTCGGCCACGAGGAGATGGGCGGGGAGAAGCGGAAGCTCGAGGTCGCGCTTCCCGACCACAAGACCGCCATCAAGTACGTCTTCGACATCCTCAAGACCATCGACAAGCCCATCGGCGGCATCGGCCACCGCGTGGTCCAGGGCGGCTGGTACTTCCCCGAGTCCGCCGTCGTGACCGACGAGACGCTCGCCCAGGTCCGCGAGGTCGCGCCGCTCGCCCCCCTGCACAACTACGCCGAGGCCGACGTCATCGAGATCTGCCGCGACATGTTCCCCGAGCTCGGGAACGTCATCGTACCGGACACCGCCTTCCACTACCACATGCCCGAGCACGCCTGGCGCTACGCCATCCCGCGCGAGGTGGCCGACAAGCATCACGTCCGCAAGTACGGCGCCCATGGCACCAGCCACCGCTTCATCTGGCGCACCGTGCACGAGATGATGGGCGACAAGACGCACAAGCTCGTGAGCTGCCACCTCGGCTCGGGCGCGTCCCTGTGCGCCATCCAGGACGGCACGTGCATGGACACCACGATGGGCCTCACCCCGCTCGACGGCCTCATCATGGGCACGCGCTGCGGCACGCTCGACCCGGCGACGGTCTTCTACCTCAGCCGCGAGGCGCACATGAGCATCGACGAGATCGACACGATGATGAACAAGAGGTCCGGCCTCCTCGCCGTGTCCGAGGTGTCCTCCGACTCCCGCGACATCGAGGCCGGCGCCGCCGACGGCGACGAGAAGTGCCAGATGGCGCTCGACATGTTCAACTACCGCGTCTCCCAGCTCTTCGCCGAGATGGCCGCCTCCATGCAGGGCGTGGACACGATGGTCTTCACCGCCGGCATCGGCGAGAACGCGCCCGAGATCCGCGCGGGCATCTGCGATCTGCTCGGCTGGATGGGCGTCAAGATCGACGCCGAGAAGAACGCGCCGCGCTCCGACGAGCCGCGCGTCATCTCCACCCCCGACTCCGCGATCACCGTCATGGTGGTCCCCACCAACGAGGAGTACATGATCGCGCTCGACGTCGAGGAGCTGCTGGGGTAGCGCCACGGGCGTTTCCCTCCGCATGTGCTTTCGAGAGGCCCGGCTCCTGGGGTGAACTGTCTCCCATTTCTTGGACATGAGAAATGGGAGACTTCTTTATGGATGGAAGAGTGCTTTATGACGAGACAACGT
>JAUNEG010000002.1:35835-128169 GCA_030525685.1 Atopobiaceae bacterium
TTCCCTCCGCATGTCCTTTCGAGAGACCCGGCTCCTGGGGTGCAGTTCAGGGGAGCCGGGCCTCTCTCAAGAAACATGCTTCGAGGAATGCCCGTGGCGCTGCAGGTCTCCTCGGGTCGAGGTTACGGGGAGGTAACGGGTGAGCGGTTGACGAGTCTTAATTCCTAGCGTGTTGGGGACAATTATAAAATGTGTACGGAGCCCCCGTCGAAAGGAAGTCCCCATGTCGCTCAACGACCTCATGCTCAACCGCCGCCAGGCCCTCGGCCTCGGCGCTGCCGCACTTTCCGCCCTCGCCCTCGTCGGCTGCGATGACGCGGAGGCTCCCGCCCCCACCACCGACGACGACGCCGGCGAGGAGAGCCAGCTCGACTCCGCCGCCTACGACGAGCTCATCGCGTCCGGGTTCGTGGCGACCGACGACGAGATCGCCGCCAGCGTGTGGGCCACGGCCGTCAAGGAGGCCGGCACGCTCCGCGTGGGCGGCGTCCAGACCTCGCTGCTCTTCTCGTCCCTCAACGAGCAGGACGGCAAGACCCGCGGCTTCGACGCCGGCCTCTCCCAGCTGCTCACCCGCTACATCCTGGGCGACGAGTCCAAGCAGGAGCTCACGCAGGTCACCTCCGACACGCGCGAGTCCGTCCTTCAGAACGACCAGGTGGACACCGTCTTCGCCACCTACTCGATCAACGAGGACCGCATGATGCTGATCTCCTTTGCGGGCCCGTACTACACCACGCAGCAGTCCATCCTCGTCATGGCGGACAACACCGACATCAACTCCCTCGAGGACCTCGCGGGCAAGAACGTGGCCGCTCAGTCCGGCTCCACCGGTCCCTCCATCCTCGAGGAGTACGCGCCCGATGCCCAGGTCCAGGAGTTCAAGACCGACGAGGAGGCTCGCACGGCCCTCTCCCAGGGTCGCGTGGACGCCTACGTCATCGACACCGCCATGCAGATGGGCTCCATGACGCGCAACCCGGGCCGCTATCGTCTGGCCGGCGATGAGTTCGGACCGGTCGATGCCTACGGGATCGGCCTGCCGCTCGGCTCCGACGGCGTCGCGTTCGTCAACGCCTGGCTCCAGCGCGTGGAGGACGAGGGCCTGTGGGAGCAGCTCTGGCAGATCTGCATCGGCGACCGTGCCGCCATCTCCGAGGCCCCCGTTCCCCCCACGATCGGCGTGTAGCGTCGGACCCGGCATGAGGGGGTCGCATGGGGCTCGCTGAGCTTCTCGGCACATACGGGCAGAACTACCTCGACGGTCTTTTCGCCACGTGGGGAATGACGGCGGTATCGTTCGTCTTCGTCATGGTCCTCGCCGTGGCGGTGACCGTCGCGCGCGTCTCGCCCGTCGCGCCCCTGCGAGGCGTCGGCGAGCTCTACGTGCAGGTGTTCCGCAACATCCCCGGCGTCGCCCTGCTCATTCTGGTGGCCTACGCCCTGCCGCAGCTGCGTGTGGTCCTGCCGTTGCGCACCTGCGTCATCGTGACCGTCGTGCTCATGGCCTCGGCCTTCGGCTCCGAGAACTTCATGAGCGGCATCAACACCATCGGCGTCGGCCAGATCGAGGCCGCGCGCTCGATCGGCCTCACGTTCGGGCAGATCCTGCGTCATGTCGTGATCCCCCAGGCCCTCCGCACGACGGTCCTACCCATGACGAACCTCCTCATCGCCGTCATGCTCACGACGGCGCTCGGCTCCCAGGTTCCGCTCACGCCCCAGGAGCTCACGGGCGTGGTCTCCTACGTCAACACGCGCGCCACGGGCGGCATCCTCGCCTTTCTGATCTCCGCGCTCGGCTACGTGATCACCGCGTTCGCGATCTCGTTCGCCGGCAACCGCCTCGACAAGAGGGTGAGGATCCTCCGATGAGCGCGCGCACCCAGACAGCCCCGAGCGTGCGATCCGCGCTCTACGAGGCGCCCGGCCCGCGCACGCGGCGGCGCATCGCGATCGGCACGGCCATCTCCGCCGTCCTGCTCGCCCTGCTCGCGTTTCTCGTGGTCCGACAGTTCTACGTGACGGATCAGCTCGCCCCGCGCTACTGGTCGTTTCTGCTCGAGTGGCCCACGTGGCGCTTCCTGCTGCAGGGCTTCGTGGGCACCGTCGAGGTGGCCCTCACGGCGGGCGTCATCGCGCTCGTGCTGGGGCTCGCGCTCATGCTGGGGCGCACGAGCGGGATCGCCCCGCTCGCGGCCGTCTGCCGCGTGGTCACGGACTTCTTCCGCGGCGTGCCGAGCCTGCTCCTGATCTACTTCTTCTTCCTCGTGGTCCCGCAGTACGGCATCCAGATGCCCGCCTTCTGGATGCTCACGCTGCCGGTCGCGCTCGCCGCCTCGGGCGTGCTCGCGGAGGTCTTCCGCGCGGGCGTGAACGCCGTGCCCAAGGGCCAGGTCGAGGCGGCCCTCTCGATCGGGCTCAGCCCGGCCAAGACCATGCGGAGGATCGTGCTGCCCCAGGCGATCCGCTACGTCATCCCCTCGCTCATCGCCCAGCTCGTCGTCGTGGTCAAGGACACGACGGTCGCCTACGTGGTGAGCTACCCCGACCTCATGCAGAACGCGCGCGTGCTCATCACCAACTACGACGCGCTGCTCTCCATGTACCTTGTCGTCGCCGTCATCTACATCCTGATCAACTTCGCCATCAACAAGGCGTCCGTCTACGTGGCGCGGCGCACGGGCGTCAAGATCATTCGCTAGGAGCGGGAGAATGAGCCAAGACAGCGCATCCGAGAAGAACGTGCCGGTGATCGAGCTTCGCCACGTCAACAAGCACTTCGGGGACCTCCACGTGCTCCGCGACGTGAACCTGTCGGTCGGCAGGGGAGAGGTGCTCGTCGTGATCGGCCCCTCCGGATCGGGCAAGTCCACGATGTGCCGCACCATGAACCGCCTCGAGACCATCGACTCCGGCGAGATCCTCATCGAGGGCGAGCCGCTGCCGCAGGAGGGGCGTGAGCTCGCCCGGATGCGCGCGGAGCTCGGCATGGTCTTCCAGCAGTTCAACCTCTTCGCTCACATGACGATCCTCGACAACGTGACGCTCGGGCCGCGCGAGGTCCTCGGGCAGGGCAAGGAGGAGGCCGAGAGGTACGCGATGGAGCTTCTCGAGCGCGTCGGCGTTGCCGAGCAGGCCCACAAGGTCCCCGCCCAGCTCTCCGGCGGCCAGCAGCAGCGCGCCGCAATCGCCCGCTCGCTCGCCATGCGACCCAAGGCGATGATGTTCGACGAGCCCACGAGCGCCCTCGACCCCGAGATGATCAACGAGGTCCTCGACGTCATGGTTGAGCTCGCGCGGGGTGGCATGACCATGGTGGTCGTCACACACGAGATGAGCTTCGCGCGCCGCGTCGCCGACCGCGTGGTCTTCATGGCCGACGGGCAGATCGTGGAGGAGGGCTCTCCCGACGAGTTCTTCGACCACCCCAAGACCCAGCGCGCCCGCGACTTCCTCGACTCGATCAAGGGGCACTAGGCATGGCGAGAAGACCGGTCATCTTGGTGGCTCCCCGCTGGGTGGCGCCCGTCACGGAGGGCTCGGGAACGATCCCTCCGCAGGAGGCCATCGCCGACTGCTTCGTCGACGCGATCCTCGCCGCCGGCGGCCTGCCGCTCATGATGGCGCTCGCCGAGGACGAGGGCGTCATCGCGGAGTATGTCGAGCGTGCCGACGGCATCGCCGTCCCCGGGGGACCCGACGTCAATCCCGCGCTCTGGGGCGACGAGACGCCCTATGACCCTGCCCTGCTCTGCCCGCAGCGCGACGCCTTCGAGCTCCCGCTGCTCCGTTCCGCGCTGTCCGCCGACAAGCCGCTGTTCACGACCTGCCGCGGCACGCAGCTTCTGAACGTCGCGCTTGGCGGGACGCTCTGCATGGACGTCCCGAGCCTCGGCGCCAGCGAGGGCATGGTCCAGTGGCGCCACACCGGCATCCTGAACGGCGTCTGCCATCCCGTGGAGGTCGAGGAGGGCTCGCTGCTGTCCCGCGCCCTCGGCGGGGCCACGTGCGTGCAGACCAACTCCGCGCATCACTGCTGCGTCGACCGTCTCGGCGCGGGCGCGAGGCTCGTTGCGCATGCGACCGACGGCGTCCCCGAGGGCATCGAGGTCCCCGGCAAGCGCTTCTGCGTGGGCGTCCAGTGGCACCCCGAGTACACGTGGCGCACCGTCGAGACCGACTTCACCCTCTGGAAGAGCTTCGTCGACGCGTGCCGCTGACCGAGCGGCCCCCGCCCGACATGCTTAAGGATTCGGGGTAGTTGCAGGTGCCGGTCGCCAAGGCGCTTAAGAACCAGGGGTCGTTGTAGGTTCGGTGCGGGAGCGCGTTTAACAATCCAGGGTAGTTGTATGCCGAGAAGCGCTTCATGCCGACAAAGTCCCAGTTGACGCTCGATTGCATTTCCCGCGATGCCGTCCTAGGGATGCAACAATCCCAGATTCTTAAGCGGGTGGGGACTGCGGACCTACAACAACCCGACTTTCCTAAGCGAGATGGGCGTCGTCGGCGCAAACAACCCGCTGGCGCACTGCGACTACCGCACGTAGTGGTACGCGATCCGCGGGGTGCCGTCCTCGACCCAGATAGTGCCACGGCGGACGAAGCCGCACTTCTCGAGCGTGCGCTGCATGGGGAGGTTGTCGGCGTGGGTGTCGGCGCGGACGTTGTCGTGCTCCGAGCAGAGGCACTCGAGCATGCGCGTGCCGGCGCCGCGACCGCTCTCGGCGACGGCGAGGCGGTGCATGACCCAGTAGGGCTCGTCGTTCAGCCAGGGCTCGCCCTCGATTCGCGCATAGGTGGGGTCGGGGCCGGGCAGGACGCTCATGACGGCGACGGGCCCCGCGCCCTCGTCGAGCACCCAGAGGGCGCCGGCCCCGAGGTCCTTCTCGGCGTCGGCGATGCCGGGGTAGTCGCCGGGCCACTGCGTCGGGTTGCCGTTCGCGTGCATGAAGCGCCTGGCAGCGTCATAGATGGCGCAGACGACCCCAAGGTCGTCCGCGTTGGCGGGACGGATCTGGCCCATGCCTAGAAGGGCCTCATGGTGAAGGACCTCACGCAGGTCTCGCCGGGGGCGAGCGTGATGGTCCCGCGCTTCTCCTCGAAGACGTCCGACTCGTCGTAGGCCGTGGCGCAGCCCACCCAGGGCTCGATCGCGACGAACGGGGAGTCGCTCGTGGCGGTCCACACGCCGAGGAAGGGGAACCCGTCGAAGTCGACCTGGACGCCGTGGCCGGCGGGGCCGACGAGCCTCACCGAGCGGCCGGGGACGTCGAGAAACACGACCGTGAGGAGCTCGTCGATGAGCTCGTGCGTGAGCCGGATCCGGTCCGTGTCGCGGAAGAGCTCGTGCATGTGGCCGAAGTCCTGGAGTCCCTGCTCGTCGATCGACGGGACGCGTGCCGTCCAGGGCTCCGGGAACACGAGCTCGTAGTCCGAGAAGGACGCGCCCTCCTCTCCGGGGACCGGGACGTTGAAGGCCGGGTGCCCGCCGAGCGTGAAAGGGAGCTCCACGGAGCCGGTGTTGGTGACCGAGAAGCGCTGCGCGAGCGCGCCGTCCTCGATCGCGTAGGTCATGTTGAGTCGGAAGTCGAAGGGGTAGCGGGCGCGGGTCTCGTCCGTCGAGCAGAGCTCGTAGGTCACGCTCGTGGGGGTGACCTCGCTCACCGCGTGCTCGTGGGAGCGGGCGATGCCGTGGCGCTCCAGGCGCACCTCGCCCTGGGCGCTCGTCGCGCGCTCGTCGCGCAGGCAGCCGACGATGGGGAAGAGGACCGGGGCGCGACGCGACCAGTAGCGCTCGTCGCCCTGCCAGAGGTACTCGGCGCCGTCGAGCCTGAGGCTCATGAGCTCGGCCCCCTCGGCGTCGACCGTCGCGGAGAGCCTGCCGTCGGAGATGGTGGTGAGCTGTGCCATGTCTTCCTCCCGTCGTCCTATCTCTCAAAACTGTATCGTTTTGCGTCGATTCCCCGTCGTCGGGTAGCCGAGTGGGGCGAATGAAACCGCAAGCGGGGATGTGTGGCATAATATCCAACCGGTGCCCTTGGACTATGGGCATCTTCGATGCGCCAACAGTCGGCGGCACGGCCGCCTGCCATAAGGAGGCACGCATGATCATCGAGGAACTTCAGCGCTACGGCATCGCCCACACGGAGGAGAAGACCGTCATCGACGCGTCCCCTGCCGTGCTCATCGAGACCGCCGTGGAGCGCGGCGAGGGCGAGCTCACCAGCACCGGCTCGCTCTCCGTCATCACCGGCCAGTACACCGGCCGCTCGCCCAAGGACCGCTTCATCGTCGACACTCCCGACGCCCACGACAAGATCGCGTGGGGCAACGTCAACGTCCCGTTCTCCGAGGAGAACTACCAGAAGATCAAGAGCGAGGTCATCGGCCACCTCTCCGAGCGTCGCCTCTTCGTCGTGCACGGCCTCGCCGGCGCGGAGCGCCGCTACTCGCGCAAGATCTGCGCCATCTGCGAGCTGGCGAGCCAGGCTCTCTTCGTCCACCAGATGCTCGTCCGTCCCACCGAGGACGAGCTCCGCGGCTTCGGCGAGGCCGACTTCGTCGTCATGGCCGCCCCCACGCTCAAGCTCGACCCCGAGGTCCACGGCACCCACTCCGAGGCCGCCGTCCTCATCAACTTCCAGGAGCGCGTGATCCTCGTCGTGGGCACCCAGTACTCCGGAGAGATCAAGAAGTCAATCTTCTCGGTCATGAACTACCTGCTGCCCGTTGAGGACAACGTGCTCACCATGCACTGCTCCTGCAACATGAACCCGCGCTCCCACGGCACCACGGTCTTCTTCGGCCTCTCCGGCACCGGCAAGACCACCCTCTCCGCCGCCGAGGACCGCCTCCTCATCGGCGACGACGAGCACGGCTGGGCCGAGGACCGCGTCTTCAACATCGAGGGCGGCTGCTACGCCAAGACCATCGACATCACGCCCGAGACCGAGCCGCAGATCTGGAACGCCATCCGCTTCGGCTCAATGTGCGAGAACGTCGTGATCGACGACGAGACGCGCGTCGCCGACTACTTCGACACCTCCCTCACCGAGAACGGCCGCGTTGCCTACCCGGTCGAGTTCGTCCCCGGCGCCGTCGCCAAGGGCCGCGCCAAGCGCACCCCCGACGTCGTGATCTTCCTCACCGCCGACGCCTTCGGCGTGCTGCCCCCGATCGCCAAGCTCGACCGCAACGCGGCCATGTATCACTTCATGACCGGCTTCACCTCCAAGGTCGCCGGCACCGAGCGCGGCATCAAGGAGCCGCAGCCCACGTTCTCCTCGCTCTTCGGCGAGCCGTTCATGCCGCTCGACCCCAACGTCTACGCCCAGATGCTCGGCGAGAAGATCGATCACGGTGGCGTGCGCGTCTACCTCATCAACACCGGCTGGACCGGTGGCCCCCACGGCGTCGGCAAGCGCATGAAGCTCTCCTACACGCGCAAGATGGTCGAGGCGGCCCAGTCCGGCATCATCGACGACTCCGAGTTCGTCCACGACGAGCGCTTCAACCTCGACGTGCCCACGTCCTGCCCCGGCGTGCCCAGCGAGCTGCTCAACGCCCGCAACACCTGGGAGGACCGCGCGGCCTATGACGAGATGGCCGAGAAGCTCGCCCAGATGTTCGTCGACAACGCCGAGAAGCGCCTCACCACGATGGCGCCCGAGGTCCGCGCCGCCGGCCCCAAGCCCATCGGTCGCTAGGTGTTGTGTGCCAATAGGTTGTTCACGCCGACGATGCGCGACATGGGAGGCAGGCCCCCGCAGGCGCTGTGCGGACCTCCCCAATTGTGGTGCTCGATGAAGGCGGGCAGGGCCTCGGCCCTGCCCGCCTCGCTCTCCCACGCGCGCCCGCACTGCCGCTCCTGCGCGGGCGTCCCGTTCATGCGCTCGACCTTCCCGTTCCGCCAGGGGCCGTAGGGCCTCGTGCACACGTGCCGGACCCCCTCGGACGCCAGGAGCGCGTCGAGCTCGCGGCTGCGGCAGCCCGGGCCGCTGTCCGTCATGACCCGCTCGACCGCGGCCCCGAGCCCCGAGAAGAAGGCGAGGTGGCGTCCCATGAGCGCCGAGCAGGTGCGCCTCCGCCTAAGCCCAGACAACTCACGGCATGCGGGAGCCATCCCTATTTGTCACCATCCGGATGTAAACAACGTCTTCGCACTGAACAGCTAGAGCGCCGCAATCTGCTATTGCCGCTTCATTGTCGTCTGGCATAAGCTGTATAAGAAAGGGAGGGCTTGCCAAGATCAGGTTGACGCCATTCGCCAGCATACGCTGAAACATCCCTTTTGCCGCCTCCGTATCCCCGCTTACGAAGTGGGCCTCTGCTAGCAATGGAGTGGAGGAGATATCCGATTCCGCATTCGAACCGAGCAGAGCAATGATGTCGTCAAGACCATCCTTCGTTTCGTGCAGCAGCAGGAGCAGCAAGGCCGCAGCGGTCAGAAGAAGCGACCAACTTGAAAGTGAAGTCGAACAATTGTATCGAGACGTTCGAATGCCTCTTCTGCATCAGATTGCAACTCTTCGAACAATTTGTCGCGAACCTCATGAACTGTTTTTTCGGGCAGAGTCGCCTCATAGTCCAAAAGCTCCTCAAGGCTGATAGAAAAAAGTCCAGAAAGTTATGGAAGCAGAGTGATGTCAGGCAAACTCACTCCCAGCTCCCATTTCGAGACGGCAGCTTTAGACACGCCAACGAAATCTGCGACGTCGTCCTGAGTCATTGCACGTCTCTTTCGCTCCCGTGCGATAACCGCTCCAATATTAATTGAGTCAAACATAACCCCATTCAGGTTTTTCAACCGCTCTGTCAGGTTCGGCGAGTTCTGCATCTCAGAGTCAATTGCAATCTCGTGGAGAATTATGAACCGCCAGAGGCACCTGAACGATGGAAGCTGATTCCAATAGCGGACAAAAAAATCAACTACGAGGACTATGTTTAGAAATCCGCGAGTTCCCCAGCCACATGCCGCTGTTTTGCAGACGACGTGTCTACAACTCACCGCTTTCATATATACGTCTATCCATCAAGATATCCATTTACATGATCCACAAAAGAGACATATGGCAGAATGTCTCCAAAGCACCGCCATTGCTTGAGAACGGAGGGTATCATAAAGGGCAAGAAGTCGATTATTATCGCCATACTGTGCTGCTTGATGTGCGTGGGCGCGCCGGCGATTGCATTGGCGGACACCGTTTATTACAAGGGAACGGCAGTGTTCTGGAACTATGGGCGCAATGCCGGGGTGTTTGGATTCTCCGACTGCAACTCCGCCCACTACGAGCACCACTCGTCTTGCAACGGTCACGCGTCGGGTTGGAAGGGACCCGACGTCCTTGCTCAGGCATGGGGCTTTATCGGAACGGACACCCTGGAGGCGTACTGGAGCTGTAGGGGATAACCTCTCTAGGAAAATGAAGTGGCACCTGCTCTGTGACTTACCCGATTGAATAAGCAATGAGCTTGCAATGGCGGTGCAATATGAAAAAAGCCTGGTCAGTTGCCAGCCTGCTAATAATGATCCTATTGGGCATCACTTCAGTCATCTGCGTCAAGGGAGTCTTTGAAGGCCTTGCCTCCAGGCGGGTTGACGACTGGCTCTCGGATCAGCCGTCAATCTTCACCTCGCAGCTAACGGATGAGCAGAAGGACGGTCTCGTCACCGAGCTTCGGAGCTTGGCGGGCGAAGGCTCGTTTACCGCAATAAGCGTAGACAAGGAGTCCCTGCAGTCCGGGGCAACCCTCTACACGTTCAGCGTTTTACCGGCGTCGGTCGACGGGGAGGCCGTCATCGACCCTCTCGTCATTCTCGGCACGACGCTAATTGACGACGCCCTTATAAGGGAAGTGAGCTCCGGCAGCCCGGACAGCTATGCCGGGTATGGGAACGACGCCTTCTCGCGAGTGTCCGCCCTGCCCAGCATTCGCTCCGGCATGTATCTCCGCGTCGACAGGATGGACGCCGGAGACGACCTGGGGAGCTCCTGCGCGCTCCTCAGCCTTGAAGACGGCGCCTTTCAATCGCTGGTAGACAGGCTGTCGCTCGCTATCGGGGTAGCCCCCGAGACCCTGACCACGGAGATGTCGGGCTCTGCCTCGGGGCTCGGCCTGATCTACCTGTTCTGCGCGGGGGCGTTTGCGCTCCTCTCGCTCATTCTCTGCCTGCTCATGGTAACGCACTCGCTGCTTGAGCTTAAGACGCTGGGAGTGCATCTGCTGCTCGGGTGGAGCAAGGCCGACTTCGCGAGCGAGCTGCTCTCCTCGCAAGCCCTCCAGGTCCTCGCTCTCATTCCTATCGGATTGGTTGGAGCGTTTGCCGCCTTGGACGGGTTCGCGATTAACGCCGCCTTCGTGGGACTCGCCCTCACCTCCGTGCTGCCCGCAGTCGTCGTGGCACTTGTCGCCGCGGCGGTTGCGGCCGCTCCGCTCATCTCGGCGCGGCCGGTCGAGGCCATCCACGGGCGCTACTCGCGGAGGGGCTTCTACGGCCTGGCCGTTGCCGTCTACCTGGTGTGCCTGGTCGCCATCTTCGCCGGCTGCCTCTACATAGACCAGCCCCTCACCATGTACGCGGACCTTGCCCGGACACGCTCGGCGTGGCAGGAGTACGAAGGGTGGTACGCGGTAAGGGACTTCAGCATCGGGAGCGCCCGGTTTACCGGCAACCCAATGGAGTTTTCGGAGGACATGTACACGTGGTACGCCGAGCATGAGCACGATGACGGCGTCTACCTTGCGAACGCCATCAACTACAAGGAGTCGACCATCAGGGCGTATGCCGGCTCCGACACGACGCTCGAGCAGCTCCGGTATCTCGCGGCGTCCCCCTCCTACCTTGAGCTGATCGGGGTGGACGTGTCGGCAGATGTCATCGAGAAGGCCGAGCAGGGGACGCGCGTCTACCTCTTGCCCGAGTCACTTAGCGCGAGCGAGGCAAGCGAGGTGAGGGACTTCCTCGTTGCCGCGCGGACGCCCTCCGACTCGAACATCGTCACCCCCTTTATGGAGAATCCTGAGTACGAGTTCATCACCTATGACGCCGATGCGGAGCTCTTCACGTGGAGCACGGACCCTGAAGAGCCGGTCACGTCGAGCGGGTTCGTCATTGCGATTGTGACCGCCGACAATATGGTGTTCTTCGAGTCGGAGAGCCTCGTCGCCTCCGGCCTGGAGAACGCGTACGTGAAGCTCGACGAGCGCGCGGCATCGAGCCTGCTCGATGCCGACGGCAGGGTCGGAATCGGCGGCGCGGTGGATGCCCGATTCGCCACGGTGGGGAACTATATCGATGGGCTACAGAAGACCCTCGAGGAGCTCTTCGCGCTCTTCTCAACGGTTCTGGTGGTCCTGGTAGCCACTGTTTCCGTCATGGTTGCATGCCTTGTCGACGTGGTCAACCGGGTGAGCGCCCGGGAGATCTCCGTGAAGTACGTCCTCGGCTTCGGGGTGTGGGACCTGTACCGCCGGGAGGTTCTGTTCGTGACCGTCACCGCCCTGCTGGGCGTTGGCGTGAGCGCCCTCTTCGGAAGCGCCGCCGGCGTGCTCGTCGGCGTTGCCCTGCTGGCCATTTCGAACCTCGTCATTGCGGTCGTGTCGCGCAAGGGGTCTGCGGCCGTCGTGCTGGAAACCGTCTCCAAGGAGTAGCGATGCAGTCGTACATTCAGATTGAGTCCCTCTCGAAGTCCTACGGGAAGCATCGCGTCCTCTCCAACCTCGACCTCTCTATCGGAAAGGGCGAGTCCGTCGCAATCACGGGGCCGTCGGGGTGCGGCAAGACAACGCTGCTGAACATCCTGGGACTGCTCGAGACGTACGACTCGGGGAGCATTCGCCTCTCCGGAAAGAAGTACCCGGGGATGGGGACCAGGCAGGCGATGCTCCTGCGCCGCAACGAGATAAACTACCTCTTCCAGTCTTTTGCGCTCATCGACTCGAGGACGGTGCGAGATAACCTCATGCTCGCCCTCTATTACACGAAGTTCTCCAAGGGAGAAAAGGAAGAGGCCATCGAAAGGGTGCTGGAGAGGTTCTCGGTCTCCAGCAAGCTCGATTCCAACGTAAACGAGCTCTCAGGCGGCGAGAAGCAGCGCGTCGCGATTGGCCGCGCCATGCTCAAGCCGGGCAGCCTCATCCTCGCCGACGAGCCGACAGGTTCTCTGGACGCTCGCATGGCGGAGACCGTCATGGACTCGCTCATCTCCGCCGCCCGAGAGGCGAGAAAGACGCTTGTGATCGTGACACACGATATGTCGCTGGCGGAGAAATGCGACCGCGTGCTTAGCATGAGCGGTGGGAAGCTGGTCTGAGCTGGCCTTCCGACGGTGATTATCCTGAAGAATGCTGCATAGACGCATAGTGCTGCCGACGAGAGGGAGTTAAGGTCGCAGCCAAAACGGAAGGAGCATCAAGAGCTGAGCGCTCCGCGTTCTGATTGTGCGCGGCCCTTTCGGGCATCCGCCCTTTCGCGTGAGGGCATACCCAGCACGAAAGGGTCTCTTTCGGAACTAAGCTTGCTGGTACGGCGGGCCGCAGGGCTCCGCCCCCGCGGCAGACCCGCCGAGAAGGGGGGCTCACCGGGCCCTCCCGGCCGCCGCGCGGCCCCTGCCGAGCGCCGACATGAGCTCCTCGTTCACGTCCTTCCCGGACCGCGGCGGCGAGGTGATGCTGAGGAGCCTCGAGAACTGGGGCCTCGTCAAGCGGCTCGACGGGGAGCGCGTGCCCACGCGTGCGCTGCTCCTGCTCACGAGCAACCCCTATCGCTTCGCCCGCATCCAGTGCGGTCAGTTCAAGGGGACCACCCGCACGGTCTTCCTCGACCGCCGCGAGTACGCGGGCCCGCTCTACGAGCAGGTGGACGCGGCGGAGGACTTCGTGCTGCGCAACATCAGGCTCGGAGCCCGCATCGAGGGACTCTATCGCGAGGACTACTACGAGCTTCCTCCCGAGGCTATCCGGGAGGCCATCGTGAACGCCGTCGTGCACCGCGACCTCCAGGCGAACCCCTGCGTGCAGGTGGCCCTCTACGACGACCGTCTCGAGGTGACCTCCCCGGGCCCGCTCTTCGGCGGCATTACCATCGAGCAGGCCCTCGACGGGGCGACCGCGCTGCGCAACCCCAAGGTCGCCGAGTCGTTCATGCAGATGGACATGTTCGAGAGCTGGGGGACCGGGCTCAGGCGCATCCGCGATGCGTGCGCCGCGGCAGGGCTGCCCGAGCCCGAGTTCCGGGAGATCGGCAGCATGTTCCGCGTGAACATCTTCCGTTTGCGGCTGGAGATCCCCGAGCGCGAGCGCGGGCTGGTAACCGTCACTCCAAGCGTCAACGTTGACGGTAAGATTGACGCTAGGGAGCGGCGCAGGAGCGTCATTCTTGAAATGATGAGGGATGAACCCCGTGTGACGCTTAGAGAAATCGCCTCCGCGCTCTCCGTCTCTGAAACCACCGTGAGAAATCAGGTTCGCGGGCTGCGAGCTGAGGGTGTCGTTCGCCGCATCGGCTCGCAGCGGCATGGGATGTGGAAGGTGGACGAGCGCTAGGTGTTGTGCGCTCTCACGGTTTGGGCTCTCGTCCTGAGCCCTCCGTTCTTCTCGTCCTGCAAAGCCCCAGGTCACAGGACTGGGGCTTTTCCTATGCCCGACGGACGCCGCAATATTGAACCCAAACCTGTTTGGGGCTTGGGTTCGCAAGAGCGCCGCGACACGAAAGCGGCCCGACAGCCTCAAGGCTGCCGGGCCGCAGTGCCAGCGTTCTTATCTCTGGGTTAGTGCATCTCGGCCATCTGGGCCTGGACGGCGGTGATGGCAACGACGCCCACGATGTCGTCGGCGACGCAGCCGCGGGAGAGGTCGTTCACCGGCTTGGCGATGCCCTGCAGGATGGGGCCGTAGGCCTCGGCGTTGCCGAAGCGCTGGACCAGCTTGTAGCCGATGTTGCCGGTCTCGAGGTTGGGGAAGACGAGGACGTTGGCGTGGCCGGCCACCTTGCTGTCGGGCGCCTTGAGGGCCGCGACCTCGGGGACGATGGCGGCGTCGAGCTGCAGGTCGCCGTCGATGGCGAGCTCGGGCGCCTTCTCCTTGGCGAAGGCCGTGGCCTCCTGGACCTTCTTGGCGGTGTCGCCGCCGGCCGAGCCCATCGTGGAGTAGGAGAGCATGGCCACGCGCGGCTCCACGTCGTCCATGAAGGTAGCGAAGGAGCTGGCGGAGGCGATGGCGATCTCGGAGAGCTCGTCGGACGTGGGGTCGATGTTCAGGCCGCAGTCGGCGAAGACGAGCGTGCCGTCGGCGCCGAACTCCGGGGTCTTCGTGCACATGACCATGAAGGCGGAGACGAGCTTGGTACCCGGGGCGGTCTTGAGGATCTGCAGCGCCGGGCGCAGCGTGTTGGCGGTGGAGTGGCAGGCGCCGGAGACCAGGCCGTCGGCGTCGCCCATCTTGACCATCATGGTGCCGTAGTAGGTCGCGTCCATCATCTGGGCGCGGGCCTGCTCGATGGTCACGCCCTTCTTGGCGCGGAGCTCGGCGAACTTCTGGGCGTAGGCCTCGTGCTTGGGCGCCGTGGGGGAGGTCGGGTCGATGACGGTGACGCCCTCGACGTCGATCTGGGCCGGGTCACCCAGGATCACGAGATTGGCCAGGTCCTCCTCGACGATCTTGCGCGCGGCCTCGATGGTGCGCGGGTCCTCGCCCTCGGGCAGGACGATCGTCTTCTTGTAGGCCTTGGCCGCGGCCTTCATGCGTGCGAGAAAATCGCTCATCGAAACTCCTTCACTGACGCCGTTTGTCCTCTCGCGCGCGTCATCCTGCGGCATGCGATTGTGTGCAGGTGGGGCAGGGGGCGCTCGCTCGGGTCCATTATAGGGGCGAGGTGATAGAATCAGGCAGACGAATGGGCGAGCGCACGAGTTGTGCGCGACTTCGCCCCATCAGCTCAGAGAGGATGTCCATGGCTGTCATCACGGGTCTTCCGGCCGGCTTCAGCGCGGGCTCCTACGACGCCCTCATCGTCGGCGCCGGCTATGCGGGCGCGACCTGCGCGCGCCGCCTGGCGGAGTCCTGCGGCTTCAAGGTCTGCGTGCTCGAGCGTCGCGACCACATCGCCGGCAACGCCTACGACTACGAGGACGAGGGCGGCATCCTCATACACAAGTACGGCCCGCACATCTACCACACCACCATCGACCGGGTCCACGAGTTCCTCTCTCGCTTCACCGAGTGGACCGACTACCAGCACAAGGTCCTCGCTAACATCCACGGCACGCTCATGCCGGTCCCCTTCAACCACCGGTCCCTGCTGCTCGCCTTCGGCGAGGACCTCGGCGAGCGCCTCTACCGCAAGCTCGTGGAGACCTTCGGCGAGAACCGCAAGGTCCCCATCATGGAGCTCCGCGAGAAGAACGATCCCGAGCTCGCGGAGGTCGCCGACTACGTCTACGAGAACGTCTTCCTCCACTACACGATGAAGCAGTGGGGGCAGACCCCCGACCAGATCGACCCGTCGATCACCGGGCGCGTCCCCGTGTTCGTGGGCGACGACGACCGCTACTTCCCCCAGGCCCCCCACCAGGGCATGCCGGCCGAGGGCTACACCGCGCTCTTCGAGCACATGCTCGACCACGACTGCATCGACGTGTTTCTCGGCGTGGACGCCCGGGAGCTCCTCACGGTGGGGGAGACGAGCGTCTCCGTCTGCGGCCAGCCCTACGGCGGCGAGGTCGTCTACACCGGCCCGCTCGACGAGCTCTTCGACCTCGACCTCGGTGCGCTCCCGTACCGTACGCTGGACATGGTCTTCGAGACGCTGCCGCAGGACCGCTTCCAGCCCGTCGGCACCGTGAACTACACCACGAGCGAGGCCTTCACCCGCATCACCGAGTTCAAGAACATGACCGGCCAGGAGGCTCCCGGCAGGACCACCATCATGCGCGAGTACTCCCGCGACTACGTCCCGCTGAGCGGCGACACCCCCTACTATGCCATCATCGAGGACGAGAACCTCGAGCTCTACCGCCGCTACCGCTCGCGTGTCGACGACCTCGTCAACTTCCACTGCGTCGGCCGTCTCGCCGAGTACCGCTACTACGACATGGACGGCGTCGTTGCCTCTGCGCTCGACCTCTCCGACGAGATCATCGCCCAGCACAGCTAGCAAGGGCGCCCTTGACTGCGCCCGCGAGAAGGACAGGCATGAAGAAGACCATCACGTTCGGAATCCCGTGCTACAACTCGTCCGCCTACATGGACCACTGCATCGAGTCCATCCTGGAGGGCACCGGGTACGCGGAGGACGTCGAGATCATCATCGTCGACGACGGCTCGACCAAGGACGACACACCCCAGCGCGCCGACGCCTGGGCCGAGCGTCACCCGGGCATCATCAAGGCGGTCCACCAGGAGAACGGCGGGCACGGCGCCGCGGTCATGCAGGCCGTGCGCAACGCGAGCGGCACCTACTTCAAGAACATCGACTCGGACGACTGGGTTGACGCCGACGCCGTGCGGGCCCTTCTCGACCAGCTCCGTCGCTTCGAGGAGCTGGGTGAGCACGTCGACCTCGTGATCACCAACTACGTCTACGAGCACGTCGAGGACGACACGCAGAACAAGGTCGACTACCGCCGCGTGCTGCCGGTCGGGCGCATCTTCACCTGGAACGACATGGGTCACTTCATGATGTGGCAGTACCTGCTCATGCACGCGCTGACCTACCGTGTCGACGTGCTTCGCGAGGTGGGGCTCGAGATGCCGCCGCACACCTTCTACGTCGACAACATCTACGCCTACGTGCCCTTCCCGGCGTGCCGCAGCATCTACTACCTCGACGTGGACGTCTACCGCTATTTCATCGGCCGCGAGGACCAGTCCGTCAACGACAAGGTCCTCACCAGCCGCGTCGACCACTACTGGCGCGTCGCGCGCGTCATGATGCGCGCCTATCACGTCTACGACGACGTCTCCTCGGCGAAGCTGCGTAGCTACATGATGAACTACTTCACGATCATCATGGCCATCTGCTCGGTCTTCTCCAAGAAGAGCGACCGCCCGGACGCGATGGACGAGCTCCAGAAGCTCTGGGACGAGCTCAGAGCCTATGACCGCCGCATGTACCGCCGCGCCCGCCACGGAGTCGTGGGGCGCGCGACCAACCTCCCCGGCACGCTCGGTCGCGCGCTCGCCCTGGCCGGCTATCGTGCCGCGCAGAAGCTCGTGAAGTTCAACTAGGGCGCCCGCGGCCTCGGCAAAACCCACCGAGACGCTAGGAATAAACGGCAGCTCATGGCCGTTGACGGCCTATTTCTGCCACACGCAAGAAACGGTTGCGCACGGGCGTCGAAACGTGTACAAAAAGGTGGTAACCCGGGCAGGGGGTCCGGGCAAGAGAGAGGATTCACACATGAAGGCTACTGTCAACGAGGAGTGCATCGGCTGCGGTCTGTGCGAGGGCGCCTGCCCTGACGTCTTCTCCATCTCCGATGACGGCGTCGCCGTCGCCATCGAGGAGGACGTGCCCGAGGACGCCGAGGACGCCGCTCAGGAGGCTGCTGACAACTGCCCCGTCTCCGCCATCGTCGTCGAGTAGATCGACGCGCGTCAACGTGACGTCAAGCGGGGGCCGCCTCGGTCCCCGCTTTCTTTTTTGGAGGTAAGCCGTGATACTCGCATCCCAGTCGCCCCGGCGCCGGGAGCTCCTCGGCGACGCCGGCTTTGAGCTCGAGGTCGTCCCCGCCGACATAGACGAGACGCGCCAGGACGGCGAGAGCCCCGTGGACCTCGTGGGCCGCCTCGCCGCCGAGAAGGCCGAGTCCGTGCGCGCGGCGCTGGAGCATGCGCCCGCTGACGGCCTGCTCGTCGCCGCCGACACGATCGTCTGGATGGGAGACGAGGCGCTGGGCAAGCCCGTTAACGCCGCCGACGCCACCGCGATGCTGCACGAGCTCTCGGGTCGCACCCATCACGTCTCGACCGGCGTCTGCGCGATGCTCCTCGCCCCCGACGGCTCCCTCGAGCGCGAGGCGCGCTTCGTCGAAACGAGCGACGTCACGTTCTGGGAGCTCACCGACGAGCAGGTCGACGCCTACGTCGCCTGCGGAGAGCCGCTCGACAAGGCGGGCGCGTACGGCATCCAGGGCACCGGCAGGCTGCTCGTGCGAGAGGTGCGCGGCGACTACAGCAACGTAGTCGGCCTGCCCGTGGCGCGACTCGTCCGTGAGCTCGGCAAGCTTGCCGGGGGCGGCCGCGACCTCGTGGCACAGTCGATAAGGATCGGAGGGGCCCATGCCTAGCGAGAAGATCGTCCGGAGCGTCACGCAGATTCCCGGCGTGTACGCTGCCCATGCCACCGACGAGGCGGGTGCCACGGGCTGCACCGTCATCCTCTGTCCCTCGGGTGCCGTGGGCGGCGCCGACGTCCGCGGCGGGGCGCCCGCGACGCGCGAGACGGACCTGCTTCGACCTGAGGAGACCGTCCAGGAGCTGCACGCGGTCGTCCTGTCGGGCGGCAGCGCCTTCGGCCTGGCCGCCTCCTGCGGCGTGGCGGAGGAGCTTGAGCGGCGCGGCCTGGGCCTTGACGTTGGGGTCGCCCGCGTGCCCATCGTCTCGGGCGCCTGCCTCTTCGACCTTGCCTGTGGCGATGCCCACGCGCGCCCGACGGCCGAGGACGGCCGAAACGCCTGTGCCGCCGCGCTGGACGAGCCCGGGCGCCCGCTCGCGCGCGGCAACGTGGGTGCCGGGACGGGCTGCACGGTCGGCAAGCTCTCCGGCCCGGAGCGTGCGATGAAGTCTGGTCTCGGCGAGGACGTGGAGTGCGCCGGCGACCTCGTCTGCGGCGCCGTCGCCGCCGTCAACGCCTGCGGTGACGTGCGCGACCCGGACACCGGAGAGGTCATCGCCGGGGTTCGCGAGGAGGGGGGCACGTTGGGGAGCAGCGTCGAGGCGCTTCTCGCCGGCGTCGCCCGCATGCCGCTCGAGCGTGCCAACACAACGATCTCGTGCGTGGTCACCAACGCACGGCTCACCAAGGCGCAGGCCACCAAGGTGGCGCAGATGGCGGCTGACGCCTACGCGCACGCCATCACGCCGACGCACACCACCAACGACGGGGACACCGTGTTCGTCATGGCAACCGGCTCCGTGGAGGCACCGGTCGACGCGGTCGGGGCGCTCGCCGTGCGCGCGCTCGGGCGCGCGATAGCCGACGGCGCCCGCCAGGCGGGGTCGGCATACGGCTACGTGGCCGCGTGCGACCTGTAGTGTGGGCGCGGCCTCAGGCTCGTGCGCGCTCGAGCAGGGTGACCGTCTCCACGTGGTAGGTCTGGGGGAAGAGGTCCACGGGAGTGACGCGGGCGGGCCTGAAGACCCCGACCTCCTCGAAGCGCGCCAGGTCACGGGCGAGTGTGGCGGGGTCGCAGCTCACGTAGGCGATGGCGCGCGCAGGCTGCTCGGAGAGGCGCGACACGACGTCCGCGGCGAGACCGGCGCGCGGCGGGTCGACGACGATGACGTCGGCGTCCGTGTCGGGGAACTCGCGCCCGGCGTCGCCCCCCACGGCGTCGACGTTGCCCAGCCCCGCGCGCTCGAGGTTGCGCCGCAGGTCGCGCACGGCCGGGCCGTACGACTCGACGGCTGAGACGAAGCCCGCGCGTCGCGCGAGCGGGAGCGTGAAGGTGCCCGCCCCGCAGTAGAGGTCCATGGCCTCCTCGTCGGCCTGCGGGTCGAGCGCCCCCATGACGAGCTCCACGAGCTTCTCGGCGCCCCTGGTGTTGACCTGGAAGAAGGACGGTGCGGAGACGCGCATCGACTCCTCGCCCACGACCTCGCCCCACGACCCGGCACCGGAGAGGCACTCGACGCCGGCGATGCGCCGGGCCTTGGTGGGCCCCTTCTGCATGACGCGAACGACCGACGTGGGGCGCAGGGCGTCGCCGAGCACCTTGGCGACCTGGGCGCGGGGGAACGCGCCCGGCCTCGTCCAGAGGGCAACCTCGAGGTCGCGCGTGCGCCTCGAGACGCGAATCCCGACGCGCTCAAGCTGGAGGTCATGGCTTCCGGCGAGGTATCCGAGCGCGCCCGAGACCGACTTCACGGCCCCGGAATGCGCCTTGTCGAGCAGCGCGCAGCTCTTGACCCGCACCACGTCGCCCTCGCCGCGGCCGTGCATGCCGAGCGTAACCCTTCCGCGCGCATCGCGCGCGACGGCGAGCTCGACCTTGTTGCGGTACCCCCAGGGGTCTCCCGGGGAGACGAGCGGGGCGACGAGCGCCTCAGCGCGCTCGGTGCCCAGGCGCCCGATGCGCGCGAGCGCGTCGACGACGCCGTCACGCTTGGCGCGCGCCTGCGCCTCGTAGGAGAGCGCCGCCCAAGGGCAGCCCCCGCAGGCGCCCGCATGAGGGCAGCGGGGGGAGACGCGCTCGGTCGAGGCCTCGGTCAGCTCGAGGGCGACCGCGTGAGCCCAGCGCCCCTCGTCACGGTCGATGACGGCGCGGACGCGGTCGCCGGCCACGGCGCCGGAGACGAAGACGGCACGGCCGTCGGCGTCGTGTGCGAGGGCGTCGGGCCCGTAGGTCATCCGCTCGCAGGTCAGTTCGAGCTCGGGCGACCCGCTCACTCGTCACCCCCGCCGAAGAGGGCGCGGAACGCCTGGCCGAAGAGCGAGAGGGAGCGGGAGAGACGTCCCCGCCTGGCGGGCTTGGTCTCCGGCGCCACGACGGCGGGCTCGGCGGCGGGAGCGGGCGGCACGTTGGCCTCCGGGGCCTCGGCCGCCTCTGCGGGCTCCTGCTCGACCGAGGCGAGGGTCGGGCCGGCGGACGCCTCGGGCTGGACCCGCTCGGCCTTCTGCGCGGCGGCGCGCCCCTCGGCTGCGGCGCGTGCGTGCGCGTAGGCCTCCCGGAGCAGCTCCTCCTGGCAGACGACGCGCGGGGCGTCCTCGTCGGCGACCACACGCGCCCAGGTCCCCTCTGCCGTGAGCTGACGTGCCTTCACGTTATCGGAGAGCTGCAGCTCGACGAAGTGGCGGACGATCTCGGAGCACGCGGGGTCGCGCACGGGGTAGGCGATCTCGACGCGCCTCTCGGTGTTTCTCGTCATCATGTCTGCGCTCGAGAGGTAGATCGTGTCCATGTACTCGCCGAACGCGTAGATGCGGGCGTGCTCGAGGAAGCGGCCGGCAATCTGGCGCACCACGAGGCCGTCGGTCTTGCCGGGAACGCCCGCCTTGATGCAGCAGATGCCGCGGACGATCATGACCACCTTGACGCCCGCCTCGCAGGCCTCGGAGATCTTGTCGATGACGTCTCGGTCGGTGAGCGAGTTCATCTTGAGGAAGACCTTTGCGGGCGCACCCTCGCGTGCGCGGGAGATCTCGCGGTCGAGCCCGCGCATGACGAGCGGCTTGAGGCCGACCGGCGCCACGCCGAGATGCCTGTAGGAGCCGCGGAGGTTGCCGAGCGAGAGGTTGCGGAAGAAGGTGTTGCCGTCGGCGCCGATGCCCTCGTCGGCGGTGAGCAGCATGAAGTCGGAGTAGAGCGTGGCGGTCTTCTCGTTGAAGTTGCCGGTGCCGAGGCAGGTGATGCGGCTGATGCCCTCGCGGTCGTGATAGGTGATCTGGCAGATCTTGGAGTGGCACTTGAAGCCCTCGGAACCGTAGATCACCGTGCAGCCGGCGTCCTCGAGGCGCTCGGCCCAGGCGATGTTGTTGGCCTCGTCGAAGCGGGCGCGCAGCTCCATGAGGACGGTCACGTCCTTACCGGCCTCGGCGGCGCTGATGAGGCTCTCGCAGAGGTGGCTGGACTTGGCCACGCGGTAGAGCGTGATCTTGATGGAGATGCACGCGTCGTCGGCGGACGCCTCGCGCACGAGGCGCAGCAGCGGCGTCATGGACTCATAGGGGTAGGTGAGCAGGACGTCGTGGTCCTCCACCTGGCCGCGCATGGGGATGGAGAGGTCGACCATGGGGGAGACCTGCGGCTCGAAGGGGCGATACACGCAGGCGGTGTGCCCGTGGTCGGGAATCGCCGACTCGAGGCCGTAGACGTAGCCGAGGTCGATCGGACGGTTCAGGCGGAAGATGCGGCGCGTCTCGAGGGAGAGCTCGGCGGCGATGAGGTCCTCGAGCTTCTTGCCGAGCTTGCCGCGGATCTCGAGGCGGATCGGCTGCAGTCGCTGACGCAGCTTCAGCACCTTCTTCATGTGCTGGCGGTAGTCCTCCTCCTCCTCGACGCCCTCGCCGTCGGGGTCGATGTCGGCGTTGCGCGTGACCCGCAGCACGACGGAGCGCTTGGGGACGTAGTCTCCGAAGCACTGGTCGAGGCAGGTCTCCAGAACGTCCTCGAGCAGGGTGTAGCGATAGGCCTTGGCCGAGGCGGGGAGCGCGACGACGCGCGCCTCGGCGGCGGGGACCTCGATCATGCCGAGAAGCCCCGTCTCCTCGACGCCGTCGAGCGAGCAGGCGACGAAGAGGCGGCCGTTCCTCAGGTTCGGGAAGGGGTGGCGGGGGTCGACGATGAGCGGGGAGATGATGGGTGCCAGTCGGCGGTCGAAGTGCCGCTGCACTGCCGCGCGGTCGGCCTCGCTGTAGTCGGCGGGGGAGACGCGCACCAGCCCGTGCTCGGCGAGTGCAGCCTCGACCTGGGCGAGGCCCTTCTCGTGACGCTCGATCAGCGGGGGCAGGGCCTTGAACACGGCGTCGAGCTGCTCCTCGGGCGTCATGTTCGACTTGTTGTCCTTAGGCTGGTTCTTGAGGGAGGCGAGGTCGGAGAGACCACCCACGCGGATCATGAACCACTCGTCGAGGTTGGACTCCACGATCTCGCAGAACTTGAGGCGCTCGAACGCGGGGACGCTCTCGTCGTAGGCCTCGTCGAGGATGCGGTCGTCAAAGCGCAGCCAGCTGATCTCACGGTTCTGCGTGTAGGAGAAGTCGCGCTCGGGGGCCCGCTCGGCCTTCCCCTCGCCCTTCGCTGGCTTGCCCGCCTTCGGCTCCTTGACGTGCGTCTCCGTCTTCGTAGCGGCCTTGCCGTTCTTCTCGGCGGCGTCCTTGCCCATAGCACACGCACCTCTCGTCTCGCGGCGCCCGGGGCGCCGAACTGTGTCCTCTCATGATGATAGCAGCCGCACATGGGCGAACGGCGCCACGTGCGTTATGGTTATGAAAGGAACCTCACGGAGGGAGCCCCAATGCACGAGGGACTGAACATTCGCTCGGAGATCGGGCGTCTGCGCAAGGCGATGCTCTACCGTCCGGGAAACGAGCTCCTGAACCTCTCGCCAGACACGCTCGGCCCGCTGCTCTTCGATGACATCCCGTTCCTCGAGGAGGCGCAGCGCGAGCACGACTGCTTCGCCCGCATGCTCACCGACGAGGGGGTCGAGGTGCTCTACCTCGACGAGCTCGTCGCCGAGGCGCTCGATGCCGTGCCCGGCGCGCGCGCCGAGTTCTGCGAGCGCTGGCTGGATGAGTCCGGCCTCCCCGGACGCGCCGCGCGAGCAGCCGTGCGCGAGCTCCTGGACTCAATCGATGACACGCGCGCGCTCGTCGACAAGTGCATAGAGGGCGTGCGCGCCGACGAGCTCGACCTCTCCCCGACGCGCGCCGCCTCGCTCGCCGACCTCATGCTCACCGACCGCAACGCCGGTTCCCCCCTGGTCATCGACCCCATCCCCAACATCTACTTCACCCGCGACACGTTCTCGGTCATCGGGTCCGGGGTCTCCCTCAACAGCATGCTCTCGCGCACGCGCCGTCGCGAGGGGGTCTTCGGCGAGTTCCTGCTCCGCTACCACCCGGAGTACGGCGGGACGCCGCTGTGGTACACGAGCGACCGCCCGCATAACATCGAGGGTGGCGACATCCTCGTGCTCGGGCCCGACGTCATCGGCGTGGGCATCTCTGAGCGCACCTCCCCGGCGGCGATCGACGAGCTCGCCGCGCGCCTGCTGTGGGGAGAGCCCGAGTCGGGCGTCGCGCGCGTCTTCGCGTTCTCGATCCCGCACAAGCGCTCGTTCATGCATCTGGACACCGTTTTCACCCAGGTCGACGTCGACACGTTCACGGTTCACCCGGGGATCCTCGGCACGCTCGTCGTCTTCGAGCTCACCCGTGGCGCGCGCGAGGGTGAGGTCGGCATCAGGCGCCTGGACGGCTCCCTCGACGAGATCCTCGCCCGCGCCCTGGGACTCGACGCCGTGCGCCTGATCAAGTGCGGCGGCGATGACCCGATCGCGAGCGTGCGCGAGCAGTGGAACGACGGCTCCAACACGCTCGCCGTTGCCCCCGGCCGCGTCCTCGTGTACCAGCGCAACGCCGTCACCAACGACATCCTCTCGCACGAGGGCATCGAGCTTCTGGAGATCCCCTCCGCCGAGCTCTCGCGCGGCCGCGGCGGCCCGCACTGCATGTCGATGGCGTTCTGGCGAGACGCCGTGTAGGGGGAGTCGAGAGGGGCGTCCTTCTCGCCCCTTGCGCTACAATCGGCTGCGGACCAGCCACCCCCGAAGGGAGAAGAACATGGCCGTAAGCCTCACCGGACGCAGCTTCCTCAAGCTCCTCGACTTCACGCCGGAGGAGATCCGCTACCTGCTGGACCTCTCGGCCGAGCTCAAGGCCAAGAAGCATGCGGGGGAGCTGCACCGCTACCTTGAGGGGAAGAACGTCGCACTCATCTTCGAGAAGACCTCCACGCGCACCCGCTGCTCCTTCGAGGTGGGCGCCGCCGACCTCGGCATGCACGCCGTCTATCTCGACCCGAGCGCGTCCCAGGTCGGCAAGAAGGAGTCCATCGCCGACACCGCCCGCGTCCTCGGCCGCATGTTCGACGGCATCGAGTACCGCGGCTACGGCCAGGAGCGCGTCGAGGAGCTCGCGGAGTACGCGGGCGTCCCGGTGTGGAACGGCCTCACGACCGAGTTCCACCCCACGCAGATGATCGCCGACGTCCTCACGATGGAGGAGGAGTTCGGCTGCGGCGGCATGCGCGGCCGCAAGGTGACCTTCATGGGCGACGCCGGCAACAACGTCGGCAACTCGCTCATGGTCGTCTGCGCCAAGCTCGGCATCGACTTCTGTGCCTGCGGACCGGCCGAGCAGATGCCCGACGCTGCGCTCGTCGAGACCTGCCGCGCGGTTGCCGCCGAGACCGGCGCCACGATCACCCTGACCGCGGACGTCGACGAGGGCGCGCGCGGCGCCAGCGTGATCTACACCGACATCTGGGTCTCCATGGGCGAGAGCGCCGAGCTGTGGGGCGAGCGCATCCGTCTGCTGTCCCCCTACCAGGTCAATGCCGAGCTCATGGCCAAGACCGAGCCGGACGCGATTTTCATGCACTGCCTCCCGAGCTTCCACGACCGCAAGACCGACATCGGCGAGGAGGTCTACCAGAAGTTCGGCCTGCCCGAGCTCGAGGTCACCGACGAGGTCTTTGAGGGGCCGCGCAGCCGCGTCTTCGACGAGGCCGAGAACCGCCTCCACAGCATCAAGGCCGTGATGCTGGCGACGCTGCGCTAGCGTCTCCGCCGGAGGGCCCGCCGCCCTGCGGGCATCGCAACCATAAATCCCGAGCAGCGCGTTTTTCTCGCCATGCGCCGCTCGGGGTGTTTGGTTCCCGTTGCCGTCAGGAGCACGGGTTGTCGCGCCTAGTACACCATGCCCATGGCCTCGCGGACCTCGTCGAGGGTCGCGGACGCGATCTCGCGCGCGCGGCGGTTGCCCTCGTGCAGGACGTCCGCAACGTACCCCATGTCCTTCGCGAGCTCCTCGCGACGCTCGCGGATGGGGGCGAAGTAGCCGTTGACGGCCTCGGTGACGTAGCGCTTGAGCTGGCCCGCGCCGCCCATGCCGATCTCCTCGGCGATTTCGCGCGGATCTCGGCCGGTGCAGATGCCGGCAGTGGTGAGCAGGCCGGAAATCTCCGGGCGGTTCTCGGGATCGAAGGTGATGTTGCGCTCGGAGTCGCTCTTGGACTTCTTGATGAGCCTGGCCGTCTCCTCGGCAGTCATGGAGATGGAGATCGCGTTGCCGTAGGACTTGCTCATCTTGCGCCCGTCGAGGCCCGGGAGCAGCGGCGTGGAGGTGAGCAGGCCCGTCACCTCGGGGAAGACCTTCCCGTAGCGCTCGTTGAAGCGACGGGCGATCTTCGAGGTGATCTCGATGTGGGGGAGCTGGTCGCGTCCAACGGGCACGATGTTGCCCTTGCAGAAGAGGATGTCGCACGCCTGGTGCACGGGGTAGGTGAGCAGCAGCCCCGTGAGCGCGTGGCCGGAGGCCTCCTGCTCGGCCTTGACGGTGGGGTTGCGCTCCATCTCCGCCTCGGTCACGAGAGAGAGGAACGGCAGCATGAGCTGGTTGAGCTCGGGCACCGCGGAGTGCGTGAAGATCATGGTCTTCTCGGGGTCAAGCCCGCAGGCGAGGTAGTCGACGACCATGTTGTAGACGTTGTCACGGATGTGCTCGGTGGTGTCGCGGTCGGTGATCACCTGGTAGTCAGCGATGATGACGTTGGTGCGCACCCCCATGTCCTGCAGGCGGACGCGGTCGACGAGCGTGCCAAAGTAGTGGCCGAGGTGCAGGCGCCCCGTCGGGCGGTCCCCCGTGAGCATGGTGTAGCTCTCGGGGTGGACGAGCAGGTCGGCGTGGACCTCGTTGCTGCGGCGCAGCGCCGCCTCGTAGCTGCCCTCGTTTGGCATGGTGCCTCCATCCGTTCACGCGCGGTCGCGCTTGTCTCAACCAGCGAACCATGGTACGGCAAACACGTCCGAAGTGCGAACGCAGAGGCGAGAAACCCTGATAGAATGAAGAAATCTGACTCAGCGTGTGGAGGAGGCTTCCTTGGCAAGCTCATATGGCACCGACGCCGACAAGAGCTCACTGCGGAGCAACTACCTCGCCGCGCGTCGCACCATTCCCGCGCGCACCCGCATCCAGAGCGACTCCTCAATCCTGAGCGCACTCAAGGCGTTCCCGATCTTCGTCGAGGCGCCCCTCGTGCTCACCTACGTGTCCCGCGCCACCGAGGTCGGGACGCTCGACCTCATAGAGGACGTCCTCGCCGAGGGCCGCCGCGTCGCCGTTCCCCGCGTCAATCGGGACGAGCACGTCATCTCCTTCCACGAGATCTCCTCGTTCGACGAGCTCGTGCCGGGTGCGATGCGAATCCTGGAGCCGGCGGCCGACGTCCCTGCGCTCGACGACCCCGCGCGGCTCGTCGGATCCGTCTGCCTGGTCCCGGGTCTCGTCTTCGACGGCGGCGGCCACCGCGTTGGCTACGGCGGCGGCTACTACGACCGCTTCCTCGCCTTCTATCCCGGCGATAAGATCGGCCTCGCGAGGACCACCATGCTCTCCTCGAACCCGCTCCCCACGGACGGCCACGACGTCCCCGTCGACTTCATCGCCACGGAGGGCGGCGTCTGGAGCTGTCGCGGACGGTAGCGCCCGGAGAGAAAGGCCTACAGCCCGAGATGGGCGGCGAGGTCGAGCATCGCCTTGCGATAGCCTTCGATGCCCATGCCGGAGACCGTCTCGAAGCAGGCGTCGCGTATGTAGGACACCTGACGGAACTCCTCGCGCTCGTCGACCTTGGAGATGTGGACCTCGACCATGGGCAGGCCCACGGCTCGGGCCGCGTCGAGAATGGCGATGGAGGTGTGCGTGTAGGCTCCGGGGTTGATGATGATGCCGGCATAGGTGCCGTACGCGTCCTGTATGGCGTCGATGAGGTCGCCCTCGTGGTTGGACTGGAAGCAGGTGCACTCGGCAAATCCCGCCTCCTTGGCACACTCGTGGCAGAGCTGCAGCATGGCGCGGTAGGAGTCGTGTCCGTAGATGTCCGGCTCACGCATCCCGAGTAGGTTGATGTTGGGACCGTTGATCACGAGCACGCGTGCGGTGGTGTGGAGCGTGTCCTCCTCGGCCTCGTCGAGGTCCGAATCGTCTGCCTGTGCGTTTGAGTCGATCGCGTCGAGCAGGCTGACCAGGTCCTCGACGCCGTCAGAGCCTTCCGGGACCTCTTCGGGGTCGTCTGCCTCCCGCTGGACGCGAGCGGCGTCGCGCAGCGGATTCTGCGAGATGTGGACGTGCAGGGGCGCCACGGCCGGCCGTGCGGGGGACCCGAAGGCCTCCTCGTCGCCCTCGAGGCCCGTGAGCCGAACGAGCGCCTCGTGAACCGCCTCGACCTTGCCGGGCCCAAACACGACCTCGATGCCGTTCGATCCGCGCCGCACGTATCCCAGCACGCCGCGTGCCGCAGAGAGCTGCTCGGTGTCCACGAGCGCCGGGTCCTCGGTGAGAATCCTGAGACGGGTCATGCAGATGTCGTTCGCGGTGACGTTGTCCTTGCCGCCCATGGCCGCGAGGACCTCCCGCGCTATCTGCTCTTTGTCCACTTCGCGACCCTTCCGTCGTCGAATCGCAAGTGGGAGCCCCGTCTCCTCACTCACCCATCATGTCACGTGCTCCGTTCCAGAGAAGTATAGGGTCCGCGACGCCGATGGGGTGGCGCGTCGGCGAGCGGTCTCGCAGACGGCGAGAAATGCGGTGTATTTGTGCCGTTTCTGACGTCTCGCGGACGAATCGCTCACCTGAGGGCGAGGCGCTCGGCGATGGCGCGGGCGTCCCCGGCCGCTGACCCGGTGCAGGGCAGAACCAGGTCGGCCCACGAGCGGTACAGCGGCATGCGCTCGGCGGCCAGTCGCTCGAGCCCCCGCGCCAGCGAGACGGGTCGCCCCTCGACGCTCAGGTCGTCGAGGGGACGCTCGAGCTGGACGACGACTCCGTTCTGCCTCAGGAGGTCGCGGTTCTCGTCCCGCGTGACGATGCCGCCGCCGCAGGCGATGACGAGGCCCGCGCGGGAGCCGTACGTCCCCGCGACCCCGGTCTCGACGTCGCGGAAGGCCGCCTCGCCGTCCTCGGAGATGATCTGCGCCGGCGTTCGCCCGGACTCTATGGTGACGGCGTCGTCGAGGTCGACGAAGGGCCGTCCGAGCAGTCGTGCGAGCTCGCGACCGCAGCTCGACTTGCCCACGCCCGGCATTCCGACGAGCACGACGCTGCGGGTGCGGGCGAGCAGGTCGCGCTCGACCGCACCGACGAGCGCGTCGTCGAGCTCCCTTCCCTGGAAGAGCTCACTGGCGTAGAGCGCCTGCGCGACGAGCATGGCGAGGCCGGTCTCGGCGGGCAGGCCCAGGCGCTCGGCCGCGAGGCAGAGGCCGGTCCTAAGCGGGTTGTAGATCACGTCGAGCACGCCGACGAGGCGCGTGAGCGCGGAGAGAGTCTCCACGGGGACCGGCGAGGCCGGGCATGCGGGGTACATGCCCACGGGGGTGGTGTTGACGAGAAGGACGACGTCGGAGTGTCGCTCGGCGAGGCTGTCGTAGGTCTCGGGGCCACCCCGCGAGATCGTCACCGTCCGTGCGCCCACCACGTGCTCGAGCGCGTCGCGCACCGCGGCGGAGGCCCCGCCGCTGCCGAGGACGATGACCTTGCGGCGCCCGAGAAGCTCGCGCGGGGAACCGCCCAGCCGCGTGCGGCAGAAGCGGTCCAGCATCCATGAGAAGCCGAGGACGTCGGTGTTCTCGGCGACGATCCGTCCGTCCCCGTTTCGGACGAGCGTGTTGGCAGCGCCAAGCCGGACGACGGCAGGGGAGCGCACGTCAGCGACCTCCGCCGCCAGGCGCTTGTAGGGGATGGTCACGTTGAGGCCCCTCCAGGCCCCTCCGCGAAGGAACGACCCGACTTCCTCGGGACCGAGGTCGTGGAGGGCGTACGGCGCCGAGCCCAGCCGCTCGTGGATCTGCGGCGACCAGCTGTGGCCGAGCGGGTGGCCGACCAGGCCGTAGGGGACGGATGCGAGCCGGTCCCCCATCGTCTCGGCCGCGCGGTCCTTCTCGTCGTCCATGCTAGAGCACCTCCGCGTAGCTGCCGAGATAGCGGCACTCCTGGCAGAGCCCGCCGATCGTTGCCATGAGGGAGGAGAACTCCGGGGCGGCGACCGGGCACTCGAGGTCGAAGTAGAACATGAACTCGAAGTCGCGCTCCGGGATGGGGCGGCTCTCGAGCTTCAGGAGGTTGATGTCGAGCGCGTAGAACTTCGCGAGCAGCTTGTAGAGCGAGCCGGGTTCGTGCGGCAGCACGATCATGAGCGAGGTCCGGTCCGCGCCGGGATAGACCTCGAGCTCCTTGGAGATGCAGGCGAAGCGCGTGTAGTTGTTGTCGCGGTCCTGGACGCTCGCGGAGAGCACCTGGAGCCCGTAGAGGTCGGCGCAGGGGAGCGACGAGAGGGCGGCGGCGTCCGTGCGGCCGGACTCGGCGACGCGCTGGGCGGCCAAGGCGGTGTTCTCGCACACGTGGACGCGGACGTCGGGCAGACCGGAGAGGAACTCAGCGCACTGGGAGATCGCCTGCTCGTGACTGTAGATGTCGCGCAGCCCGGAGAGCGTGGCGCCGGCGTTGGCCAGCAGGTTGTGGTCGACCTTGACGCGCGTGGTGCGCACGATGTGGAAGGAGTGCTCCATCATGAGGTCGTAGAGCTGGTTCACCGACCCGGCGGTCGAGTTCTCGAGCGGGAGCACGCCGTAGCGGGCCAGGCCCTGCTCGACGGCCGAGAAGACCCCGTCGAAGGTGGGGGAGTAGGCGATCTGCGGTCGCCGGAAGATCTTCTCGGCGGCGATCTGCGAGTAGGCACCCTCCACGCCCTGGCATGCGACGCGCGCCGACGGCGGGAAGAGCTCGGGCGTCGCTGCGCGGGCGGCGTTGATGCGCCCCAGCGTGTCGTCCTCTGCGACGTCACCGAGGAGCTCGTGCTGGCGGGCACGCGACGCCTCCATGAGGACCTCCATCATGACCTGTGCGTAGGTGGCGAGGTCCTCCGGGACGCGCGCGGCAGCGTCGGCGACCTTGGCCCGCTCGCGCGCGGGGTCGAAGACGCGCATCCCGCTCTCGCGCTTGTAGGCGGCGACGCCCTCCGCGGCCTCGGCGCGCCGCACGAAGAGCTCGAAGATGCGCGCGTCGATGTCGTCGATCTGCCTTCTGAGGTCAGAGAGCTCTGCCATGTTCTGCCTTTCGTACGTAGTTTGACTCCCGGCCGACGCGGCTGGCTACTCCGCCGACCAGGCGAGCAGCGCATCCGCAATGCCGAGCGCGCAGACAGCCTCGACGACGGGCACCGCGCGGAGCACGGCCGTGGTGTCGTGGCGTCCGTGGACCTCGAGCCTCGCCGGCTCCATCGTGATGAGGTCCACGGAGTCCTGCTCGACCATGACGCTGGAGATGGGCTTGAAGGCGCAGCGCACGAGCAGCGGCGCGCCGGTGGTGATGCCGCCGAGGATCCCGCCCGCGTTGTTGGTCCGCGGCACGCAGACGCCGTCGCGCACCTCGTAGGCGTCGTTGTTCTGCGTCCCGCGCAGACGCGCGGCGGCAAAGCCCCGGCCGAACTCCACGCCCTTGACCGAGGGGATCCCGAAGAGGTCGCGCGCGAGGACGTTCTCCATGCCGTCGAACATGGGAGAGCCCGTGCCCGCCGGCAGTCCGGTGGCGACGCACTCAACGATGCCACCCAGCGTGTCCTTCTCGGCGCGCGCCGCCATGACGGCATCGACCATGAGCTCACCGGCCCGCGCGTCCACGGTTGGCACGCGGCGGCCGTCGGCGAGGGCGTCCATCTGCCGTGCGAGCTCGGCGTTCGCCGCGGGGGAGTTGTCAAGTGCCGAGAAGGGCGTGTCCTCGATGCCGGCGAGCTCGGCGACGTGCGCGCGCACGGTTATGCCGCGCGTGGCGAGCCACTGCAGCGCGATGCCGCCCGCCACGCAGAGCGGCCCGGTGAGACGCCCCGAGAAGTGCCCGCCGCCCGGCACGTCCTGCGCGCCGTGCCACTTCGCCCAGGCGGTGAAGTCAGCATGGCCGGGCCGCGGCACGTCGAGCAGGTTGTCATAGTCGTGCGAGCGCGTGTTGGTGTTCTCGATCACGGCGGCCAGGGGCGCCCCGCAGGTCTCCCCGCGCGAGTTCAGGCCCGAGACGATGCGGACCGCGTCGGGCTCCCTGCGCGGGGTGCCCCACGGGTCGGACCCGGGCGCGCGCCGGGCCACGAAGGCGGCGAGCGCGTCCTGGTCGACGCGCAGGCCGGCGGGCAGGCCCTCGACCACGCAGCCGACGGCGGGGGAGTGGGACTGGCCGAACACGCTCACGCGGAGCGCGGTTCCGAGCGTAGAGGGCATCAGGCCTCCTTCTGCCAGGCGCCCCCGAGCGAGGCGAGGTCCTCGTAGAAGCGCGGGTAGGACTTGTCGGCGCACTCGGCGCCGAGGATGGTCACGGGAGAGGCGCAGCGTGCGGCGAGCACCGCCGCCATCATCGCGATGCGATGGTCGTTGGCGGCGTCCACAGTTCCCCCGGAGAGCTGCGGCCGGCCCTCGATCACAAGGCCGTCCTCGGTTGCGGTCGCGCTTCCGCCGAGCGCGCGCAGGGCAGCCGAGACGGTCTCGAGGCGGTCGGACTCCTTGAGGCGAAGGCGCGCGGCGCCGCATATCCGTGTGGTGCCCTCGGCGCAGGCGGCGACTGCGGCGAGTGGCGGCACGAGGTCGGGACAGTCGCTCACGTCCAGGGTGGCGCCCCTGAGGCGCCCCGGTCGTACGGCTGCCCCCTCGGGCGAGCGCAGGACGTGTGCGCCGAGCAGGGAGAGCGCGGCGAGGATGCGCCGGTCGCCCTGGGCGCTCCGGGGGTCGAGCCCGCGGACGGCCACGCCCGAGGCGCCGAGCGCCCCGGCGGCAAACCAGAACGCGGCGTTCGACCAGTCGCCCCCGACCTCGAGCGACCCGGGTGACGTCAGACCGTTCGGGGCGCAGGCGTCCCATGCGAGCGCGTCGCGGCCGGACTCGAGCGTGCGCCGCTCGCAGGTGACCTCGACGCCAAAGCGTCCCAGCACGTATGCGGTGAGGTCGATGTAGGGGCGTGACTCGACCGGTTCCGTGACGACGACCTCGACCGGCGCGCGCAGCAGCGGCGCGGCGAGGAGCAGCCCGCTCACGTACTGGGAGGAGACGTTGCCGGGCAGCTCGTAGCGCCCGGGGCGCAGCCTTCCGGAGACCTCGAGCGGCATCCGCCCCTGCGGCGAGAGCTCGGCACCGTGGGCGACGAGCTCCTCGTAGAGCGGGGAGAGCGGTCGCTCGGGCAGCCTGCCGTGGCCGACGAGGGAGGCGCCGGCCCCGAGCGCGCAGGCCACGGGCAGCATGAAGCGAAGCGTCGACCCGGACTCCCCGCAGTCGAGCGTCGCGTTTGCGTGCGGCGAGGGGACGTTGTCGGTGGCGGAGCTGCCGGGTACGGGGCGCACGCGGAAGCCGACCCTCGTCCGGGCGACGCGCGCTCCGAGCGCCTCGAGGCAGCGCACCGTGGCATCGATGTCCGCCGAGGTCGTCGAGCAGGCCAGGTCGGTCGTCCCCGGCGCGAACGCGGCGCAGATCAGCGCGCGATGGGCCTCCGACTTGGAGGCAGGGGCGCGGACCTCGCCGGTGAGCGCCCCGGGTTGTACGGTGATGTTCAAGCTGCCGCCGTTCCTCTCGGGTGTGTGCGCGTCCATGCTAGCGCGTTGTGGACCACGGCGCGCGCCCCGTCACAGGCGAGAAACGCTACGGCGTTTCCAATTCTTTCAATGTCGTTTGGATGGTATGCGCAAATCGTTACGGTGTGCGCAACCCGTCCTTCAAAGTATCCGCAGCTAGGGCGCGTGGCGAGAAGCTCGGGCAGTTGACAGGCTGCGCATACCGCAGGCGATTGCGCATACCGTACGAGGCTTGTCGCCTAGTTGCGCAGGAGCGTCTGAACCAGGTCGTGCTGGAGGCGGTCGAAGCGCTCGTCGTTAGGGAGAGCGCGTCCGAAGCGCTGCATGACCTGGGAGACCAGATGGCGGCGCATGGCGTCGTTGGCGAGCATGCCTGCCGTGATGGAGCGCACCATCCAGCCTTGGTCACGCAGCCCCTCGTTGCGGGTGCTGTCAGAGTCGACGGCACGGGCGCTGGAGTGCCAGAGGTAGCTGTCATACTCAAGGACGATGCGCTGCTCTTCCCAGCACAGGTCGACCACTACGTATGGCTTCCCTATTGCCGCGCGGAGTTCGGACGTGATTTCAACCCGTACATTAAGCCGAGGCGCAGGCAGGCCGCATCCGCCCAGCTCGACTGGGAGCGTGAAAAGCAGAACCACCACGGTCTCCATTGGTGATCGTGAGCCGGAGATCGCATGGGCAATGGCTGCGCGGGCGTGGCGTACGCCATAGCTGTGATTTGTCCGGAGATGCTCGCTCAGCTCTTCAGGCGTTGCAAGGGGGCGTCGCTTGTAGAAGCCGCCTGGAGCCGATGCGCAGCGACCATAGTCGCCACATATCTCCATCGCGGCCAGCGCGCCTCTGACCTCCCCGTATCTAGTGGCTATTCCCTGGAGACAGAACGCAGGGGATGCGATGAGCACCCGGGGAGTCAGCTGGAACAGCGCTCCGTCGGGAAGTTTCGCGGACCACACATGCGAGATCACGCCACGGCGTCGAATGCGACGCGAAGGGTCGTCAACGAGGACGTGAAGCGGGGCTTGGGCGTCTGCTATCAGACCCGCCGCCCTGAGGACGGACTCGTCCTTGACGTCGTCAAGGCTTGTTGACCAGTCAAGGGGAGGTGGCTGAGGGACGGAGAGCCTCTGGGAGAGGCCGGGCTCCGACCAGCGGGCGAGTGCGGATATGTCATCTACGGAGATCATGGGCGCCACTATACTCGGCGTCGCTTTCACCAATCTGACGCCAACTGTCACCAAACTATCCTGCCCGCGTGTGGGCAGCTCAAGAGGTGTGTCCCTGGGCAAAGGGCAGCGTGACGAGTTCGTGGACGGTTATCTTTCGACCGCAAGCGTCGCGCACTTCTCGCCACCTGCGGAGGCGCCGCGCGGCGGTGAACAAACAGGTACAATTCGTGAGCGATTCGCGCGGTATGCGCAAATCGTTGCGGTATGCGCAATTCGTCTCTCAAAGTATCCGCAGCTAGGGCGTGTGGCGAGAAGCGCGGGGGGTTGATGGGCTGCGCATACCACGAGCGATTGCGCATACCGTAGGAGCGGCAGCAGGCGAGAAACGCGACGGCGCTAGCGGCCGAGCTCGACGAGCTCACGGAGCTCGGCCAGGCTCACGCGCCGCATCTCGCAGCTTCCGACCTCGCGCGGCACAACGACGTTGACGCCGTCGCCATGCCGCTTCTTGTCATGGGCCACGTAGCGCATGAGGACGTCTGTGGGGAGATCGGAGCCCGTGGGGAGGCCGTGCGCGGCAACGCAGCGCTCGACGCGCGCGCTCGTCTCGTGCGCGCACCAGCCGCGTGCGGCCGCGGCACGCGCCATCATGCAGAGTCCGGCCGCGACGCATGAGCCGTGACCGAGCGAGAAGTCGCCTGCCGCCTCGATGGCGTGGCCGATGGTGTGCCCGAGGTTGAGGGTCTGACGCAGGCCGCGCTCGCGCTCGTCCGCGCTCACCACGTCGCGCTTGATGGTCACGTTGCGCGCCACCACGTCCTCGAGGCGCCTGGCATCGCGGAAGGACGTGAGCGGACGTCGCGCGAGCTCCTCGAGCATCTGCGCGTCGGCGAGCACGGCGTGCTTGACGACCTCGCCGCAGGAGTCCCGGAAGAGCTCGCCGGGGACCGTGGAGAGCGCCTCGACGTCCGCCACGACGAGGCTCGGCTGCCAGAACGCGCCCACGAGGTTCTTTCCGACCGGCAGGTCAACCGCCGTCTTTCCGCCGACGGAGGAGTCGACCATCGCCAGAAGGGACGTGGGAACCTGCACGACGGCAATCCCTCGCAGGTAGAGGGCCGCGGCAAGCCCGGCCATGTCTCCCGTCACGCCGCCGCCGAGGGCGACTACGACGTCGTCCCTCGTGAGCTCGCGCTCCGCGAGGCTCCCGAGGATGGTGGCGAGCGTGGCGAGCGTCTTGCTCGCCTCGCCGGCGGGGAAGGTGACGCGAGGCGCGACCTCGAGTCCCGCGGCGGCGAGCGAGGCCTCGACGGCATCGGCATAGAGCGGGCCCACGTTTGTCTCGGTCACGACGCAGCAGCGCGGCGTCCCGGCCACGTCCCGCACGAGGTCCCCGAGCCGGTCGAGCAGCCCCGCGCCCACCACGACGTCATAGACCCTCGAGCTTGCGTCGACGCGTATCCGCCTCATGGCTACCTGCCCTCGATCTCGCGCTTGATTCGGTCTCCCTCGGCGAGAAGCGCCTCGAGCCGCTCCGCGTCGCGCGCGGCGAGCGCGTCGCGATATGCCGACAGGCTCTCTATGACGGTATCGAGCTCCTCGCCGAGGAAGTCGGCGTTGTCCAGGAAGAGCTCGGTCCACATGGGGGCGTTCAGGCGCGCCACGCGGGTGAGGTCCTTGTAGCTTCCCGCCGAGAAGCCCCGGTGGTCTCGTGCCGTCGGGCTCTTGACGTAGGCGTTGGACACCACGTGGGCGAGCTGCGAGGTGAAGGCTATGTTGCGGTCGTGCTCCTCTGCGGTGGCCAGCGTGAAGCTGCCGAACTGGCAGGGCTCGAGAAGCCCCTTCAGGCGCTCGAGCACCGTCGCGCGCCCAAGGTCGTCCATCTCGGGCGGGACGACCACCATGGGCGCGCCCCTGAACATGGTCGCTCGCGCGCGTGCGAAGCCGGAGTACTGCGTTCCCGCCATCGGGTGGCACCCGACGAACGTGAACGGGTACGGCTCGCACAGCGCCTCGCAGCGCTCGCAGACGACGCGCTTGACGCCCACCGTGTCGATGACGATGGCACCGGGAGAGACGAGCGCAGCGTAGCGCTCCAGCCACTCAATCGTGGAGGCGGGGTAGCCGGCGAGCACGATGAGCTCGCAGGTGGGTATCGTCGTCTCGTCGAGCTCGCCCGTCACGGTCTCGATCATGGCGAGCTCGAGCGTGGAGCGCGTGCGGTTCCAGGCGAAGACCTCTACGCCAGCGGCGGCGAACGCCTTGGCGAAAGATCCGCCCATGAGCCCGAGGCTCACCACGCCACAGCGGCCGGGGACGAACGTCGGCGACGGGTTCCTCTCTTCAGACACCTAGGCCTCCTCGACGGGTGCGACGACGGCCTCGCGGATGAGCGCGATGCGCCGCATGGCGTCCGTGAACTGCGCGGGCGTGAGCGCCTGGGAGCCGTCCGACCATGCGCTGCTCGGGCAGTCGTGAACCTCGATCTCGAGGGCGTCGGCGCCGGCGGCGACGGCCGCGTAGGCGCCCGGCCGGACGTAGCGCGTGTAGCCCGTGGCGTGGCTCGGGTCGCCCACGACGGGCAGGTGCGTCAGGTGGTGGAGCACCGGAATGGCGTTGACGTCGAACGTGTTGCGGGTCCGCGTCTCGAAGGTGCGTATGCCGCGCTCGCAGAGCATGACGCTGGAGTTGCCACCGCTCATGACGTACTCGGCCCCCATGAGCAGCTCGTCGATGGTCTCGGACATGCCACGCTTGAGCAGGACCGGGACGCGGGTCTGGCCGACCTCGCGCAGGAGCGTGAAGTTCTGTGCGTTGCGTGCGCCGATCTGCAGGACGTCGACGCCCTTGTCGAGGAAGAGCTGCACGTCGCGCGGGTCCATGACCTCGCTTACCACCGGCATGTCCAGCTCGGCGCCCGCCTCCATGAGGAGGTCGAGGCCGCGCGCTCCCATGCCCTGGGAGGTGTAGGGGCTCGTGCGCGGCTTGAAGGCGCCGCCGCGCAGCATCGTGGCGCCGGCGGCCTTCACGGCCCGTGCGATCTCGATGAGGTTGTCGCCCTCCACCGAGCAGGGCCCGGCGATGACCTGGAAGTTGCCGCCGCCCACGAGTACGCCGTGTCCGCAGTCGACGACGGTGTCCTCGGGGTGGAACTTGCGGTTGGCGAGCTTGTAGGGCTCCGAGACGCGCTGCACGCGCTCGACGATGTCCATGCTCTCGAGAATGAACGGGTCGATGCGCGTGGTGTCGCCGATGATCCCGATGATGGTCTCGTTGTCTCCCTGGGAGACGTTGGTCCTGAACCCGCGGTCCTCGATCCAGCTGACCAGGTGGTCGAGCTGCTCGGCGGTGGCGGTGTCCCTGACGACTGCGATCATGGTTGCCTCCCGGTCTTGGGTCGCCCTGCTGCCGGGTGATGATATCACGCGCATGTGGCCGGCAGGTTACGAGGACGCATGAAAAGAATGCCGCCGGGCGAGGGGCCCGGCGGCAGCCATGACGGTGGTGCGCCCAGGGGGATTCGAACCCACGACCTTCTGCTCCGGAGGCAGACGCTCTAATCCACTGAGCTATGGGCGCGTGCTGGAAGAGTATAGCCGAATCGCCGCGGGCGCGTGGGGCGGGCCGTGCGGCATGGAGCCACTCTCTCTTTTTCGTAAGCTTCGGGTGAGGCGGGGCGGCCCGTGGCACAATGAAGCCAGTGTCTATCGGGAGGAATGAGATGACGCCTGACGAGAAGTGCCGTGACGAGAGGAGCGCTGCGCCCGTCGGCCTCACTGACGAGGAGGTCGCGGAGCGCGTCGCGGCCGGGCGCACCAACGCCAACACCGACGTCAAGACCAAGCCCGTTCGCCAGATCGTGGCAGAGCACGCCTTCACGCTCTTCAACGGCGTGAACCTCGCGCTCGCCGTGCTCGTGCTGCTCACGGGCCAGTACCGAAACATGCTCTTCATGTGCGTCGTGGGGGCCAACCTGCTCATCGGCGTCACGCAGGAGGTCCGTGCCAAGCGCATGGTGGACAAGCTGACCATCCTCACGCAGAAGGAGGTCACCGTCCTGCGCGCCGCCGGCGAGCGCCAGATCGCCCCCTCGGAGCTGGTGGCAGACGACCTCATGCGGCTGGCCCACGGCGACCAGGTCCCAGCCGACGCCGTCATCGTCGAGGGTTTCGTCTCCATGAACGAGAGCCTGCTCACGGGCGAGGCGAAACCGGTCTCCAAGGGCCCTGGCGACGAGCTGCTCTCGGGGAGCTTCGTAGACGCCGGCAGTCTCGTCGCCCGCGTCACGCGCGTCGGGGCCGAGGGTTATGCCGCCCGCATCAACGCCGAGGCAAAGTACGTCAAGGCCGTTCGCTCCGAGATCCAGGACACGCTGCGGGCGATCATCCGTCTGGGAACCGTGGTCCTCGTCCCTCTGGGGCTGGGGCTCTTCCTGCGCTCCTGGCTCATGGACGGCGGAAGCCTGAACGACGCCATCCTCACCTCGGTCGCGGCGGTGATCGGCATGATCCCCCAGGGGCTCGTGCTGCTCACCTCTTCGGTCCTCGCCATCGCGACCTTCCGGCTGGGCCGGCGCATGGTCCTCGTGCAGCAGGCCTACTGCGTGGAGACGCTCGCGCGCGTCGACACGCTCTGCCTCGACAAGACCGGCACCATCACCACCGGCGAGATGGAGGTCGCGAGCATCGTCGCCGCTGCCGGGTCGGACGAGGGCGAGGTCGCCGCGGCCCTCGCGGCGATCGTCTCCGCCAACGAGGAGGACGCCAACGAGACCGCCCGCGCCGTCCTGCGACATGCTGCCGGGAGGGGCGTCGCCGCCGTACCCGCGGCGCGTGCCGTGCCCTTCTCGTCCGCCCGGAAGTACTCCGGCTGCGTGACGGTTGACGGCCGCGCGCTCGTCATGGGTGCCGCCGCCTTCGTCCTCGGCCCCGAGCGCGTCGGCGAGGCCGATGCCCTGGCCACGGCATTCGACGCCACCGAGCGCGTGCTCGTGGTGGGGGAGTGTTCGTCCTTCTCGGATGACGACGCGATCGCAGGGGAGGTTCGCCTGCTCGGGTGCGTGGCGATTCGAGACGAGATCCGCCCCACCGCCGGCCAGACCATGGCCTACTTCCTGGAGCAGGGCGTCGAGCTGCGCGTCATATCCGGCGACGACCCGCGGACCGTCTCCGCCATCGCCGCCCGCGCGGGGGTGCCTGAGGCCGACCGCTTCGTGGACGCCACCACCCTGTCCACGCCGGAGGCCCTGGACGCCGCCGTCGACGAGGCGCGCGTCTTCGGTCGCGTGACGCCCCAGCAGAAGCGAGAGCTCGTCCAGGCGCTGCACCGTCGCGGCCGTACGGTCGCCATGACCGGCGACGGCGTGAACGACGTGCTCGCGCTGCGCGAGGCTGACTGCTCGGTCGCCATGGCATCCGGGTCGGCGGCGGCGCGCAACGTGTCCGAGATCGTCCTCGCGGACAACGACTTCTCCCACATGCCCGAGGTCGTGGCCGAGGGCCGCCGCTCGATCAACAACCTCCAGCGCTCGGCGTCCCTGTTCCTCGTCAAGACCGTCTTCACTGCCGTGCTCGCGCTCGCGTGCATCGTCATGCCGCCGTACCCCTTCATCCCGATCCAGATGTCGCTGCTCTCCACGGCCATCATCGGCATACCGTCGTTCGTGCTCGCGCTCGAGCCCAACCATGAGCGCGTGAGCGGCAACTTCCTCGCCAACGTGCTCGCCCGCTCGCTCCCGGCGTCGGCCGCCATCGTGTGCGCCCTTCTCGCCGAGCTTCTGGCGGGGCGCGCGCTCGGCCATTCCTTCGGGGAGATCTCCTCGGTCTGCACGCTGCTCGTCGCCTGCGTGGGCATAGCGCTCATCTGGCGCATCTCGCTGCCCCTCACGCCGCTGCGCGCGGCGCTGCTCGTCCTCGTGGGCGCCATTGTTGCGCTTGGGTGTACGGTGGGCGCCCCGCTCTTCGAGATCGTCGGCTTTACGGGTAGCATGGGTGTCGTGGTCGTCGCGGCCGGAGCCGTGGCGGTGGCGTTCTTCAACTGGATGTACACGCGCTCGCTGTCGGGCTTTGCCTCCGACGAGCGCTTCCTCTCGCTGGTGAGAAGGGTGGAGGGAAAGCATGGTGACAGATAGCGATCTCAGGTCTGCGGTTCTCGCCGCGCGCCGTCCCGTCGAGGTCGAGGGCGGCGGCACGAGGCGCCTCGCCCACGTCGTCTCCTCTATTCCCGGGGCGCGGCGGCTCCCGCGCGCGCTCGTCGTGCTTCTCGAGAACGTGGTGCGCCGCGCCGCCACCGAAGACGACGCCGTGCGCATGGCCTCGGCGGTCGTGCGGGCCGGACTCGACGGCCGCCCCGGCGACGAGATCGAGTTCATGCCCGCGCGCGTCCTCTTCCAGGACTTCACCGGCGTTCCCGTGTTCGTGGACTTTGCCGCGATGCGCGACGCCATGGCCGAGCGCGGGGGCGACCCGATGCGCGTGAACCCGCGCATCCCCTGCACCCTCGTGGTGGACCACTCCGTCATCGCCGACGAGTCCGAGTGCGCCTGCGCGGTCGAGAGGAACCAGGAGATCGAGGCCCGCCGCAACCGCGAGCGCTTCGCCTTCCTCAAGTGGGCGAGCCGCTCGTTCGACAACGTCGAGATCGTGCCCCCCGGCGAGGGCATCTGCCACCAGCTGAACATCGAGCGGTTCTCCAGTGTCGTGACGACCGACGCCCTCCACGAGGGCGCGGGCTCCATGGCCTGCTTCGACACGCTCGTCGGTACCGACTCCCACACGACCACAGCCAACGGCCTCGGCATCCTCGGCTGGGGCGTCGGCGGCATCGAGGCTGAGGCCGCGGCGCTCGGGCAGCCCGTCTCCATGCTCGTGCCCCCCGTCGTCGAGCTCAGGCTCTCGGGGTCGCTCCGGGCGGGCGCCTCGGGCATGGACGTGGCGCTGGCCGTCGCCGAGCTCCTGCGCTCCGCCGGGGTCGTCGGGTCCATCGTGGAGGTGACGGGCGCGGGCGTCGCCTCGCTCACCGCCACGCAGCGCGCCTGCGTCGCCAACATGACCCCCGAGTACGGCGCCACCGCCACCCTCTTCCCGGTCGACGACGTCACCTGCGACTACCTCGTCCTCACCGGTCGTCCCGAGGCGGACGTCGCGTTCGCCCGCGCCTACCTCGAGGCCCAGGGCGTCTACGGCGCCGGCCCCGAGCGCGTCTACGCGCGCACGCTCGAGCTCAACCTCGGCGCAGTCGAGCCCTCGCTCGCGGGTCCCTCCCGACCGCACGACCGGGTCGGCATCTCGGGGCTCAAGGAGCGCTTCGAGTCCTCCGCGTGCGAGAACGGACGCGACCTCTCCGAGGGGGTCGAGGTCGACGGCATCGGCCCGCTCGGCCACGGCGCCATCGCCATCGCCGCGATTACGAGCTGCACCACGGCGACCGACCCCGCGATGATGGTTGCCGCAGGCCTGCTCGCGCGCCGCGCCGTCGAGCGGGGCCTCGCGCCCAAGCCGTGGGTGAAGAAGGTCCTGGCCCCCGGCAGCCGCGCGACGGAGCTCCTCCTCGAGCGCTGCGGCCTCATGGGGCCGCTGCGGAGCCTCGGCTTCCACACCTGCGGCTTCGGCTGCATGAGCTGCATCGGCAACTCCGGCGAGATCAAGGTGGCTCTCAAGCCCCACGCGCGCGAGCTCGAGCTCACGAGCGTGCTCTCCGGCAACCGCAACTTCGAGGGACGCATCTCGCCCGACGTCTCCCAGAACTACCTCTGCGCCCCGGCGCTCGTCGTGGCCTACTCGCTCGTGGGGACCATGGACGTGGACCTCACGTGCGAGCCCGTGGGCCTCGGTGCGGACGGGGCGCCCGTCATGCTCACCGACCTGCTGCCCACCGACGCCGAGGTCGCGTCCGCGCTTGGTGAGCACCTTGACGCCACCGTCTTCGAGGAGGGCACGCGCGGACTCTTCGAGGGTGGCGCCACCTGGCGCTCGATCGAGTCCTCCGAGTCGGCGACCTTCCCGTGGGACCCGGACTCCACCTACGTCCGTCGCGCCCCCTACTTTGACATCGCGCGGCCCCAGGACGTCGTCGAGGTGAGCGGCGCCCGCGCGCTCGCCCTGCTCGGCGACTTCGTGACCACCGACCACATCTCGCCGGCCGGCTCCATCGCCGCGGACTCCCCGGCGGCACGCTACCTCGCCGAGCGCGGCGTCGCTCGCGAGGACTACAACACCTACGGCGCACGTCGCGGCAACCACGAGGTCATGGCACGCGGCACCTTCGCCAACGTGAAGCTCAGGAACGCGCTCGCCGAGGGACGGGTCGGCGGATGGACCAAGAACCTGCTCTCCGGCCAGCTCCAGCCCGTCTTCGACGCCGCCGAGGCCTACGGTGCCGCCGGCGTCCCGCTCGTGGTCGTCGCCGGCAAGCTCTACGGCTCCGGGTCGAGCCGCGACTGGGCCGGCAAGGGCCCGCTGCTCCTCGGCGTCCGCGTGGTCATCGCCGAGAGCTTCGAGCGCATCCACCGCTCCAACCTCGTCCAGATGGGCGTGCTCCCGCTCCAGTTCCAGGAGGGCCAGAGCGCCGAGAAGATCGGCCTTCTCGGCACGGAGGTATTCGACGTCGACCCCGTCGACCTCTCCGCCGGTCTGCCCGAGCCGCGCACGGTGGGCGTGCGTGCCACGCGGCCCGACGGCACCGAGCTGCGCTTCGAGTGCGTCGTCCGCGTCGACACGCCCATGGAGGGGCGCTTCCTCTCTCGCGGCGGAATCCTGCCCTTCGTCCTCGACTCCCTGGCGTAGGGAGGGGTGCCCGTGCCGTTTGTCTGCCCACACTGCGGGAGGAGCGTGAGGGAGGGTGCGCTCACGTGCCCGTACTGTCACGCCTCCCTCGACGTCACCCAGAGGCTGAGCCTGAGCGAGGCCACCTGGTGCCCCGACTGCGGCGCCCTTCTGGCTCCTGGAACAGAGAGATGCCCGAAGTGCGGGCGTCCCGCCGAGGGCAGGCCGCGTCGCCGCGTCCGCAAGGACATGAACCTGCCCGACATCGGCAGCACCGGCGTCATCGGCAGCTCGGAGGGGCTTTCCGGCGCGTCCGCCGCCCCGCGCATCGAGAGCGCCATCCCGCCCGCCGACGGCGAGTCCTCGCCCGGCTCGGCGCGCGACCACATGCCGCGGCCGCGCGCCTTCGCGTTCGCCGCGCTGTTCGCCGTGCTCGTCGTCGGCGGCGCGGCGCTGCTGATCACCCACCCCTGGGACCCCACCGCCTCGATCACGCGCGCCTCCGAGCCCGCCGACACCTCGATGTCCGGCTTTCCGGGCCTGGTCGAGTCGCTGACCGGCCAGGACAAGACCTCCCAGGGCGAGGCGACCGCGACCGTCGACGCCTTCGAAGCCATCGACGCCGCGCATGCCGAGCTCGGCGACCTCGAGGAGGCGGTGGGGGAGAGCGAGTCCGCGCTCCGGGACGCCTGCTCGGGCGACGACGCCGCAGACGTCGAGTCCGGCCTCGAGGACGCCCGCGCCGTCTCTCTCAGGGTGTCCAACCTGATCTCCGAGGTCGGGCTCCTCGACGACTCCGACGGGGCCTATGCCGAGGACCTCGAGAACCTCCAGACGCTCGGCAACTGGCTGAGGAACCGCTGCGACGCGCTCACGAGAGCCTGGGAGCTGGCCGCCGACGCCGACGACCCCGCAGACGTTGCGGACTCCGTGGCCGCCACGCTCAGCGGCGCACGCGACTACGACCGCCTCTTCGCGCAGAACTACGGTTCCTGGGCTCCGGAGCGTGTCGAGTAATAGGCACGCCGTCGCCCGTCGCACGACCCGCCGTCTGCCGAATATGTGAAACCTCTTGCATACTGATAGAATCATGGAGTTGAAGATTCGAGCAATGCGCTCCGATCAGGGAGGCAAGATGGGATTCATCCAGGACCCGCTCTATACGCCGAGCTACGTCGTCGCGGGTGACGAGCTCGCCGTGTTCGACACCTCCAAGGGCGTCATCCGCGTGGCGCTCGACGGCGCGGGCGCGCCCGTGCACGTCGCGAACTTCTGCGAGCTGGCGAGCTCCGGCTTCTACGACGAGCTGAAGTTTCACCGCTACGTGCCCGGCTTCGTGATCCAGGGTGGTTGCCCCAACACGCGTGACATGACCCCCGAGCAGGTCGCGCGCGGCGAGGTCGGCCCCACCGGTCGTCCCGGCACCGGCGGGCCCGGCTACCGCATCCGCCAGGAGTTCACCACGAACCCCAACAACTCCCACGAGGACCGCGCGCTCGCCATGGCGCGCTCCGCCGACCCCGACTCGGCGGGCTCCCAGTTCTACTTCTGCCTCGGCCCCCAGCACGGCCTTGACAGCGGGTACACCGTCTTCGGCCGCACCATCGAGGGAGAGGACGTGATCGGCGAGCTTCGCGCCGGCGACGTCATCAACGAGATCCGCATCGAGCACGCCGGCGCCTAGGCGCCCGCCCAACCAGGAGGACTAACGTGAACCAGCAGGCATTCGAATCCGGCAAGCGCGCCTACCAGGAGGGCGACTGGCTTCGCGCCCTCACCCTTCTCGACGGAGCCAAGCAGCCCGGCGAGCTCTCCGGCGAGACCGACCACCTTCGCGGCAACGCGTACATGAAGCTCGGCGACTTCGACGCCGCCGCGGCCGCGTACGAGGGGGCCCTCGCCGACTCCGCCTACGGCAAGCGTGGCGCCCTCAGCTGCAACCGCGGACGCGCCCTGCTCGCCGCCGGGCGCACGCAGGAGGCCGTCGCCGCCCTCACCGAGGCCGTCGCCGACGCCTCCTACCCGACCCCCTACAAGGCGTACCTCGCCCTGGGAGGCGCCTACGAGCAGCTCGGCGACGTCCGCAACGCCGGCATCGCCTACCGCAGCGCCGCCATCGACGAGTCCAACCCCGCGCCCGCCGGCGCGCTCACGAGCCTGGGCGGGTGCTTCATGCGCCTCGGTCGCTCCGTCGACGCCGTCGAGGCCTTCCGCACGGCCCTGGACTTCACCACCCCGCTCGAGGACCAGAACAAGATCTGGTGCGACCTCGCGCTCGCCTACGTCGCTGCGAACCGCATGAACGAGGCAGTCGACGCCTTCGCCCACGCGACGGCCGACGGCACCTTCGTCCTCTCGCCCGAGGCGCAGGCCTCCTATGACGCCGCGCGCAAGGCGGTCTCCTCCATCGGCGCGCGCCGTCCCTCCGAGACCGACGCCATGCTCGCCGCGGCGGGCTATGCCAGCCCCTACGACCCCCTCGACCCGACGGGCGCCTCCGGCGAGCTCATCCCCTCTCCCGAGGACACCGGCTTCTTCTCGGTCACCGAGGAGGACCTCGTCCAGCAGGACAAGCTCGACCGCAAGGTGCGCCGCAAGCACCGTCACACCGGTCTCAAGATCTTCGTGACGATCCTGATCCTGGTGCTGCTCCTCACGGGTGCGGGCGTCTTCGCCTTCACCCAGGGCTTCGGCTGGCCCACGCAGCAGGCCGTGGCCGAGCAGTTCTTCGACGCCAAGACGCAGGGCAGCGACCTCTCCTCCTACGTCGTCCCCGGCACCTCCACCACGCAGATCCAGGAATGGGCCGACCTCATCCCGTCCGGCGCAGAGGTCGACGTCACGGGTATCGACCGCTCCATGACCGAGTCCACCGTGTACCTCACCGCCACCCTCTCCTCGGGCGGTCAGCAGGATTACGTCATCGAGATGGCCCGTGACGGCATCGGCTGGAAGGTGAGCTCCGTCTCCACCGCGTACCTCTCCGATGATTCGTCCTCCTCCGCTGGGTCCGACACCGAGACCGACGCGGAGACGACGAGCACCGACGACGGCTCCGACACCACGAGCGAGTAGGAAGCGCCCATGTCCATCATTGACACACTCTTCGGCGAGTACGGCGGCGACCTGGCCATCGATTTGGGCACCGCCAACACGCTCGTCGCCGTGCGCGGCGAGGGCATCGTGATCAACGAGCCCTCGGTCGTCGCCATCGACAAGAGCGAGAGCCGCGTGCTCGCCGTCGGCGCCGACGCCAAGCGCATGATCGGCCGCACGCCGGGCTCGATCATCGCCGAACGCCCGCTGAAGGACGGCGTCATCGCCGACTTCGACGTGACGGAGGTCATGCTCCGCTACTTCATCGAGAAGGCACGGGAGCGTCGCTATCCCTGGTCGCCCCGCCCGCGCGTCGTCGTGTGCGTCCCCTCCGGCGTGACCTCGGTCGAGAAGCGCGCCGTCTTCGAGGCGACCATCCAGGCGGGCGCACGCCAGGCCTACCTCATCGAGGAGCCCATGGCCGCCGCCATCGGCGCCGATCTGCCCATCGAGGATCCGACCGGCTCCATGGTGGTCGACCTCGGCGGCGGCACGACGGAGGTCGCCGTCATCTCCATGGGCGGCATCGTCGTCTCGCAGTCCATCCGCACGGCCGGCGACGAGTTTGACCAGACGATCCTTCAGCACGTCCGAGACGCGTACAACCTCTCGATCGGCGAGCGCACTGCCGAGGACATCAAGATCAAGGTCGGCTCCGCGGCGCCGCTCGCCGAGGAGCTCGACGTCGAGGTCAACGGTCGTGACGTGATGAGCGGCCTCCCCAAGACGGTCCGTATCGAGAGCGAGGAGATCCGTCGCGCCCTCGACCGCCCCCTCGACGAGGTCACCAAGGCCGTCAAGGACGCGCTCGACGTCACCCCGCCGGACCTTGCCTCGGACCTCATGTACTACGGCATCCTGCTCACGGGCGGCGGCGGTCTGCTCCGCGGCCTGGACCAGCGCCTTCGCGAGGAGACGGGCGTCCCCGTGAACGTGAGCCCCACCGCCCTCGAGAACGTCGTGAACGGCTGCGCCAAGGTCCTCGAGGCCAACGCGCTCTCGGGTGGCTTCGTCCAGAGCACGGGGCAGTAGCGTGCCGCTTGCTTCGAGGGGTCGGGGGGCGGCACCGACCTTGGGGACTCCCAAGCAGTCAGCAGGTCTTCGCGAGCTCGTCGTCTGTCTCGTCGTCTCCGTCGCGCTCTTCACGTGGAGCTGCCAGTCCGGCGGCTCCGGGCCGCTCGAGGCCATCCGCGGCGTATTCCAGACCGTTACGATGCCCGTCACCTACCTGGGCGCCGCGATCTCGTCACCCCTGCGCGGCCTTGGCAACATCTTCGCGAACCTGACCGCGGACCAGGCTACGCTCACCGAGCTCGAGGCCCAGGTCGGCGAGCTCCAGGCGCAAAACGCCGAGCTCGAGGAGCGCGCCTCCTCCGCCGAGCGGCTCCAGGGCCTGCTCGACCTCCAGGACAGCAACGACCTGCGCTCCACGGCCGCCCACGTCATATCGGGCTCGACCGACTCCTGGAGCGCGACCGTCACGCTCGACAAGGGTTCGGCCGCTGGGCTTACCCCGGGCATGCCCGTCACGAGCGCGAGCGGCGTCGTCGGCCAGATCATCTCCTGCAGTGCCACCACCTCGACGGTGAGGCTGCTCACCGACGAGTCTTCCTCGATCTCCGCGATGGTGCAGTCGACGCGTGCACAGGGGATGCTCAACGGGTCGGCCTCGGGCGAGGTCACACTTGAGCTCGTGAGCACGAACCAGGACGTCGAGGTCGGTTCCGTGATCGTGACGAGCGGTCTCGGAGGGGTGTTCCCGAAGGGGCTTCCCATCGGCGAGGTCGCCAGCGTCTCCGGCGACCCCTCCGGACTCTATCTCGACATCGTGGTCGACCTGTACGCCGACCCGTGGGCTACCGAGGAGGTCCTCGTCATAACCTCACTGACCGACGACCAGCGCGCCACGGCCGAGGACATCGCCGAGGCCGACGCCCGGGAGGGCTCCCGCTCCTCCGAGGGCGACGACTCGGGTTCGGACGAGTAGGGGAGGCAGCATGCAGGTCGTAGACAGAAACCGTGAGGTCCGCACGACGGTGGTGCTCGCCGTCGTCTGCCTCGTGCTCCAGCTCGCGCTCGCCCCAAACCTCGGCCTCGGCAACGGACGAGCGAACTTCGGGCTCATCCTCGTCGGAAGCATCGTCCTCTTCTCGAGCTCCCGCCATCCCGTGCTCGCGGGGTTCCTGTCCGGGCTCGTCTTCGACCTCTGCACGACCGGCCCCATCGGCCTCATGGCCTTCTGCCTCACGCTCGCCGCGTTCGCGCTCGGCCTCGAGGTCGTCGGTCGGGGCGCCGGGGACCTCGGCTCCGCGATGGCGCGCTTCTCCGTCGCCGCTGCGGCCGTCTCGCTCGTGTACCATCTCGCCATGCTCCTCACCGGCGCGGCCTCGTCCTTCGTCGACGCCGTGTTCCTGAGGGCGCTCCCCACGGCGCTCCTGACGATCGTGGCCTTCGTTCCGTTCGCGTACTACCTCTCGCGCGTGAGGGCCACAGGCTCGGGCCTCGGTCTCTCGCGCCGGGGGTCCCACCTCTCGGGAAAGGGGCTGTAGGGGCTGCATGGACGTCACCCTCCTCATAGTCCTCCTCTGCGCAGTCCTTGCCGTCGTCCTCGTCGTCGTCCTTCTCGTGTTCGGAAGGGGCGAGGCGAACTTCACCTTCGACATCGGCGGCGCGGCGCCGCGAGCGTCGGGCGGCTCCGACTCGTCCACCGAGAAGACCGCCTCCTCGAGGCTCGTGGGCCTGGCTGTGGCGGTCGGCGCGGCCTTCACCGTGCTCGTGGGCCGCCTCTGGTCCATGCAGCTCGTCTCCTCTGAGGAGTACGCCGAGCAGGCCGAGAGCAACCGGCGCAGCACCATCTTCACCCAGGCACCGCGCGGCCGCATTCTCGATCGCAACGGGATCGAGCTCGTCACCAACCGATCGAGCCTTACCCTCGTTGCCGAGGGCGCAGTTGTGGACGACGCCATCGAGGTCCAGCTCATCGCCAACCTCGTCGGCATGCCGGCCCAGGCCGTCCGCCGCAAGCTGCAGGACACCACCGAGGGCCACCAGAGCCCGCGCACCGTGTCCGTGGACGTCTCTCGCCGCGTCGTCGCCTATGTCGGGGAGCATCCCGACGTGTTCCCCGGCGTTTCCATCCAGCAGCGCACCCAGCGCTCCTATCCCTATGGCTCGCTCGCCGCCCACGTCGTCGGGTACGTCGGCACCGTGACCGAGGACCAGCTCAAGGAGAGCGAGGGGGCCGAGGAGGGCTCCGTCACGTACCGCTCGGGCGACGTGGTCGGTCAGGCCGGTGTCGAGCGGACCTACGAGCGTGCCCTGGCGGGTGAGCGGGGCGAGCAGGTCGTCTTCGTCGACGCGGCGGGCGACGTGCTGGGATACTCCACCTCCATCGAGCCCGAGAGCGGCTCGGACGTCGAGCTCACCATCGACGTCCCCCTCCAGGACGCCGTGGAGAAGTCGCTCGCCTCGGTCGTCAAGAGCCAGCGCGACCAGGGCAACGACTGCGTTGGCGGGAGCGCAGTCGTGCTGGACTGCACCAACGGTGAGGTCCTCGCCATGGCGAGCTACCCGACCTTCTCGCCCAACGTGTTCGTGGGCGGCATCTCCCAGTCCGACTGGAGCGCGCTCTCCGACGAGAAGGCGAACCAGCCGCTCATGAACCGCGCCATATCGGGTCAGTACGCCTCGGGCTCCGTCATCAAGCCGCTCACCTCCTTCGCGGCGCTCGATAACGGCATCGCGATCCCGGAGTCCTCCTGGGTCTGCAACGGGTGGTGGTCCTGGTCGGGCAAGTCGACGGACGACACGATTATGAAGTGTCACCTCGAGACCGGCCACGGCCGCATGAACCTGCGCGAGGGCATCGTCTACTCCTGCGACGTCGTCTTCTACGAGATCGGCAAGGGGTTCTTCTACAGCGACAGCCCCGAGGGCATGCAACAGACCTTCCGGGAGTACGGCATGGGCTCCGTGACGGGCATCGACATCGGGGGCGAGGAGGCCGGCAGGGTGCCTGACGCCGCCTGGAAGGAGAGCTACTACACCGACCTGGGCTACTCCGCCGAGGACAGCGCCTGGAAGGGCGGCGACAACTGCAACATCGCCATCGGCCAGGGCGACATCCTCTCCACGTGCCTCCAGATGGCGCTCACCTACTGCAGCATCGCCAACCGGGGGCCGGCGTATCGCCCCCACGTCCTTCGCGGCATTCGCTCCAAGATGGGCGACGGCTTCGTCTCCGAGTACAAGCCCGAGAAGATCCTCGACATCGAGGAGGATCCCGCCTACCGCGAGCTCGTCGAGAGCGGCATGTCCGGCGTCATCTACGAGGAGGCCGCATCACAGGCCTCGCATTGGACGAACCTGAGCGTTCCTGTCGCCGGAAAGACCGGAACGGCCGAGCAGGCCGCCACGAACCGCAACGCCTGCTGGTTCGGATGCTACGCGCCGGCCGACGACCCCAAGTACGTCGTATTCTCCAACGTCGACGGCGGCAGCTGGGGCGCATCGTCGGCGATGTACGTCTGCCGCGACGCCCTCGGGGCGATCTACGGTGAGCCGGACACGTCCTCGGAAGAGTCGTCGGTCGGGGACTAGGGAGGAGCAGCATGCCTGATGTCAGCATGATTGGGGGCGCGGCCTCCGTGCCCAAGGGCTCGGCGCATGCGCGACGGGGACGCGTCGGCGGCGGTCGCGGGCCGCTCGAGAAGCTCTACCTGATGCAGCTCATACCCGCGCTGCTCGTCGTCCTCATTGGCATCCTGACGATCTACTCCGCCTCGCTCTCGATTCCCGAGGCGAGCTTCAGGAGCCACCTCTTCGGCGTGGCGCTCGGAATCGTCGCCGCGGCGGCGGTCTGGCGCTACGACGTGCGTGCCCTCTCCAGCTTGACGACGGCCCTCTTCGTGCTGGCCTGCGTCCTCATGGTGCTCCCGCGGGTGCCGGGTCTCGGCATCGAGGTGAACGGCATGATGGGCTGGGTGAAGCTCGGCCCGCTGCGGTTCCAGCCCTCCGAGCCCTCCAAGCTCGTCGTCATCTTCCTCATGGCGTCTGCCTGCGCGCAGTACAACGGGAAGATCGAGACCTTCCGGGACTACGCCAAGCTCTGCGGCACGCTGCTCGTCCCGCTGCTGCTCATCATGTCCCTCGACCTGGGAACCGGCCTCGTCATCTTCTTCATCGGCGCCGTCGTCATCATCGTGAGCGGCGCGCCTCGTGCCTGGGTGCTCGCCACGATCGCGCTCATCGTGGGGGTGGCGACGCTCGTCGTCGTCACGTCGATGATCGACGGTCTCCCGCACATCCTCAAGGAGTACCAGCTCAACCGACTCATCGTCTTCATCGACCCGGACGTCGACCCGACCAACAACGGCTACAACCTGCGCCAGGCCATGATCGCCGTCGGCTCGGGCGGCCTCTTCGGCAAGGGCTTCGGCAACGCCACGCAGGCCCTGAACGGCTTCGTGCCCGAGGCGCAGACAGACTTCGTCTTCTCGCTCCTCGCCGAGCAGTTCGGCTTCGTGGGCTCCCTCGTCCTGCTCGGGCTCTATGCCTGGATGATTCTCTCCACGGTCCTTCTCGCCATGCGGACCGAGGGATTCTTCTCGCGCCTCGTGCTCGTGGGGTGCGTCGCCATGTGGACGTTCCAGATTCTCGAGAACGTGGGCATGTGTCTCGGCATCATGCCCATCACGGGCATTCCGCTGCCGTTCGTGAGCTATGGCTCGTCGTCGATGGTGGTCCAGCTCGTCTCCGTCGGTATCGTGCAGTCTGTCTGGCGGCATCGCCAGAAGAGCGCCTAGGCGCTTGGGGAGGGGAGAGTCGATGGGCGGAAGGTCTTGGTCGGTCGGGCGCGTCGCGGACGTGGCGTCGTCGGGGCGGGCCTCGCTCAGGGGCAGGGACGAACGTGCGTGCCTGCACGTGCTCGTCGACCCTGCCGCGCCGCGCCCCCTCGCGTGCGCCGTGCGCGACCTCCTCATGCCCGAGCGGGCGAACGTCGAGGTCAGGGTGCTCCCGCTCGACGGTGCCCGACCCGTCTCCGACGCCGTGGACGCCGCGGTCGCGCTGACGGCGCCGAACTCGCCGACCGACCCGTTGCGCGCCTACGTCGGTGCGGGAGTGCCCGTCGCCCTCGTCGTCGAGGGCGCACTTGAGGCCCCGCGCCTCGAGCTCGACGAGCGAACCGCCCCTCTCGTGAGCGTCGTCGCAGCGTCGAGCGCGCAGGCGCTCGCCGACAAGCTCGCGACCTGGCTTGCCGCGGCCACCGACAAGCCCCTCGCCCTTGCTGCCAACCTCCCGTTCTGCCGCCGCGCGGTGTGCGACCTGCTCGCCTCGAGCTGCGCCCTGGAGAACGCGGTGGTCGGCCTCGTGCGCCTGGTCCCCGGGTCGGACCTCCCGCTCATGACGGCCAACCAGGCCAAGCTCGCCCTCGACATCGCCGCGGCGCACGGCTGCGCTCTCGAGCCCGCCCGGGCCCTGGAGCTCGCAGGGGTCGTCGGCGGCGGCCTCGCGTGGCGCGCCGTCGCCCGCACGCTCGTCTCCATGCTCCCCGGGCTCGGCACCCTGGCGCGCGTCGGGGTCGCCTACGGCGGAACCCTCGCGACCGGCGCCGCCCTCAGGCTGCGTTTCGAGTCCGAGACCGGTGTGACGCCCCGACGTGACGGCGCCGACGCCGAGTCGGCGGAGCCGCGTCCGCAGGTCCTTCTCGACACGGCGGCCGACCAGGGCGTCGGCTACGTTACCATCGGGGGGACGAGGGCATGAGGGCACCGCGCGAGAACCTCTTTCACCTGCTGGAGCCGCTGCTCGCGCGCGTCGAGCACCCGGCACGCTACATCGACCACGAGTGGGGCGCCTGTCAGGAGCAGGACGGCCCCTTTCACCTCTGCATGGTCTACGCCGACGTCTATGAGGTCGGTCAGCCCAACCTGGGCGTCTCGATCCTCTACAACCAGGTGAACGCCCAGGAGGGGATGAGCTGCGAGCGGTGCTACCTTCCCTGGAAGGACCTCTCCGCCCTCATGCGCGAGCGGGGGGTGCCGCTGCTCTCGCTTGAGGGCTCGGCCCCGCTCGCGTCGTTCGACGCGATCGGCTTCACGCTCGCGCACGAGCTGATCGCCACCAACGTCCTCGAGACGCTGGACCTTGCCGGCATCGCCCTCACCTCGGCTGAGCGTGACGAGGACGACCCGATCATCCTCGCGGGAGGGCCCTCCGCCTGGAACTGCGAGCCGCTCGCCGCCGTCTTCGACGCCGTGCTGCTGGGTGACGGCGAGGAGTCGATCGTCGAGGTCTGCGCGTGCATACGCGCCGCGCGCTCAGAGGGCGTCCCCCGCGTCGAGCTGCTGAGGCGTCTCTCTCGCGTGCCGGGGACCTACGTCCCCTCGCTCTACGAGACACGCGTGGACGAGACCTCCACGCGCTGGGGCTACGCCGTGCCGCGTTCCGGGGAGGACGTCCCCGAGGTCGTGCTCAAGCGCTGCGTGAACGACTTCGCCGCGACGCCTGCCGTCGCCCAGCGCATCGTCCCCTATGCCGGCATCGTGCAGGACCGCCTGTCGCTCGAGGTGCTGCGCGGCTGCGCCCGTGGCTGCCGCTTCTGTCAGGCGGGCATGACGTACCGCCCGGTCCGCGAGCGCGGCGCCGAGCAGGTCGTCGCCGGTGGCGTCGAGGGGCTCGAGACGAGCGGCCACAACGAGATCTCGCTTTCCTCGCTCTCCACCACCGACCATTCGCAGTGCGCGGAGATCCTCGCCGGCCTGAACGAGCGCCTCGCCGGGCGCGGCGTCCGCGTCTCCATTCCCTCGCAGCGCCTTGACGCGTTCGGCGTCGAGATGGCGGCCGCCGTGGCGGGGGCACGTCGCGGCGGGCTCACCTTCGCGCCCGAGGCCGGCAGCCAGCGGCTGCGCGACGTAATCAACAAGAACGTCACCGAGGACGACCTGGAGCGCGCGGCGAGAAACGCGTTCGATGCCGGGTGGCGCCGATGCAAGCTCTACTTCATGATGGGCCTTCCCACCGAGACGGACGAGGACGTCGTGGGCATCGCGCGGATGGCCGAGCGCGTGCTCGAGATCGGCCGGGAGGTTGTCGGCCGGGGCGTCAAGAGCGGGGTCTCGGTCTCCATCTCCGTCGCGGTACTCGTGCCCAAGGCGTTCACGGCGTTCCAGTGGGCTGGCCAGCTCGATCCCGACGAGGTGCGTCGCCGGCAGCAGCTGCTGCTCCACGAGGTGCGCGACCGCGCCATCCGCGTCTCGTACCATGACGCCGACGTCTCGCTCGTGGAGGGGGCTCTCTCCAAGATGGGGCGTGCTGGCTTCGACCTGGTACGCGAGGCATGGAGGCTCGGATGCCGCTTCGACGCCTGGACGAGCGAGTTCCGCTTCGACCTCTGGCAGGAGGCGGCTGCCGCATGCGGGTTCGACCTCGCCGAGGTCGCCTGCGAGGAGTTCCCGCTCTCCGCGCGCCTGCCGTGGGAGCACACCTCCCCCGGCGTCGACAAGGGGTATCTCCAGCGAGAGTGGCTCCGCGCGCGCGAGGGGGTCACCACGCCTGACTGCACGCGGGAGAGCTGCGCGGGCTGCGGCGTCTGCCCGACGCTCGGCGTCCACAACGTGATACAGGGGGTCCGCGCATGAGCAGACCGCAGTGCCAGCCCGTCCCCGAACGACCCCAGGACCTTCCCATCAAGGCGGAGCTCGCCCGTCTCCGGGTGGCCTACGTCAAGGACCGCCGACTCGCGTACCTGGGCCACCTTGACCTCATCTCCACCGTCGAGCGTTGCGTGCGCCGCTCGGGGCTCCCGTTCTCGATCGGCAACGGCTTCGCCCGCCGCATGCGCATACAGTTCTCGAGCGCGCTGCCCGTGGGCGCCTCCTCGGCCTGCGAACTCTTCGACCTGCGCCTGACCCGGCGCGTCGACGTCGACGAGGCGCTCGCCGCGCTGCGCGCGGCCACGCCTCCTGCGCTCGCGCCCTATCGCGCGGCCTACGTTGACGGCCGGCTGCCCGCGCCGGAGGCGTGGCTCGACCGCACCCAGTGGTCCGTCGAGCTTGGGCCCGCATGCCCGACCGACGAGCTCTCGGACGCGATCGAGTCCGTCTGGCGCCATGGCGAGATCCGCTACCTGCGAGGGGAGAAGGAGAAGGTCGTCGACCTCTCGAGAACGCTCCTCGGTTTCCGGGTGGGGGAGGGCGGCGGAGGCCTCACGGTCGCGCTCGACACGCGCTCCGGGGCGGGAGGGGCCCTGCGGCCCCAGGTCCTTCTCGACGCCGCGTTCTCCGAGATGGGCCGTCCGGCCCCGGACGCGCCGCGCGTCAGGCGCCTACGTCAGGGCCATGAGGAAAGTGGGCGAATTGTGGAGCCTTTCGGGCCCTTCGACACCGAGGCCCGCGCACCATTATCCTGATTCAGGTCGCACTGTGCCGGCGCGAGCTGGGCTGCCGTCTTTTCCCTTACGGTATCCGCAGGTCACGGCAACTTTTTGTTGACGGGTCCGGGGCAGGCTAGTAATATAAGCAACTGTTGCATTCAGCCAGCAATGAAGGGTTTCGCACATGTACGCAATCGTAGCAACTGGTGGCAAGCAGTATAAGGTTGCCGAGGGTGACGTCATCGACGTCGAGAAGCTCGACGCGCAGCCTGGCGACAAGGTCGAGCTCCCCGTCCTTCTCCTGAACGACGGCACTAAGACCGTCGTTGGCTCTGCCCCCCTCGAGGGCAAGGCTGTCACCGCCGAGGTCGTCGAGCAGTTCAAGGGCGAGAAGGTCCTCGTCTTCAAGCTCAAGAAGCGCAAGCGCTACCACCGTGCCAACGGCCACCGTCAGAACCTGACGAAGATCAAGGTCGTCGAGATCCCCGCGTAGCAGTTCCCCGCTTCACTCCCTCGCTCCAGGAAGGCAGGTCAGATAATGGCTCACAAGAAAGGCCTCGGCTCGTCCCGCAACGGCCGCGACTCCAACGCCCAGCGTCTGGGCACCAAGCGCTACGGCGGCCAGACCGTGAAGGCCGGCGAGATCCTCGTCCGTCAGCGCGGCACCCACATCCACCCGGGTGACAACGTCGGCATCGGCAAGGACGACACCCTGTTCGCCCTCACCGCCGGTACCGTCGAGTTCACCAAGGGCGTCAAGCACCGCGTCCACGTCCGCGAGGCGTAGGTCTCGGCACACACGGCACGTCACGGGGCCCCGGTCGAAGGACCGGGGCCCTTTGCTGTCAAGGCGGCTCACGTTGGACGCGTTGTCGCAGTTGCCGTACCATGTAAGCTCGACCAAAGGAGAGCGGCGTGGAGAACACGTTCACCGACCTATCCCACATCAACGTGCGCGGCGGCGACGGCGGGGCCGGCTGCATGTCCTTCAGGCGCGAGGCGTTCGTGCCCAAGGGCGGTCCCGACGGCGGCGACGGCGGCCGCGGCGGCGACGTCATCGTCGAGGCCGACCCGCAGCTCTCGTCGCTCATCGACTATCGCTACAAGCACCACTTCCGCGCTGAGCGCGGCACGCACGGGCAGGGCGCGCGCCGCCACGGTCGCGACGGCGAGGACCTCGTGCTCCGCGTGCCGGTCGGCACCGTGGTGCGCGAGCTCGACCCGCAGACGCAGACGCCGTCCTACGACATCGCCGACCTCACCCAGCCGGGCGAGCGCGTGGTGGTTGCGCCCGGCGGCGCGGGCGGTCGCGGCAACATCCACTTCGTCACCTCGGTGCGCCGCGCGCCCGCCTTCGCCGAGAAGGGCGAGCCCGCGCGCGAGCACTGGATCGAGCTCGAGATGAAGCTCATGGCGGACGCCGCCCTCGTGGGCATGCCCTCGGTGGGGAAGAGCTCCATCATCGCCCGCATCAGCGCCGCGCGCCCCAAGGTCGCCGACTACCCCTTCACCACCCTCGTTCCCAACCTGGGCGTCGCCCGGGCCGCGAACGGCCAGTCCTTCGTCGCGGCGGACGTGCCCGGCCTCATCGAGGGTGCGAGCGAGGGCAGGGGCCTCGGCCACCAGTTCCTCCGCCACATCGAGCGCACCGCCCTCATACTGCATGTCGTCGACGTGACGGGGGGATACGAGGGGCGCGACGCCGTCGAGGACTACGAGGTCATCAACGACGAGCTCGCGTCATACGCGGCGGAGCTCGCCGCCCGCCCGCAGATCGTCGTCGCCAACAAGTGCGACCTGCCCGGCGCCGAGGATGCCGTGCGCCGCCTGCGCGAGGTCGCGGAACGTGACGGTCACCAGCTCTTCGCCGTCTCCGCCGCGACGGGCGCCGGGTTGGACGCGCTCGTGAGCTCCTGCGCGGCCGAGATCGCCCGCCTGCGCGCCGAGGCGGCGCCGGGCGCGCCCGTCGTCGACCTCTCCGAGCGCTGGGAGCGCGAGAGGGAGTGCCGGGATCGGCAGATTCGCATCGTTCGCGAGGAGCGTCACGCCTGGCGCGCCACGGGCGCCCAGATCGAGCGCATGGTTATACAGACCGACTGGGAGAACGACGAGGCCGTGTCGTACCTCCAGCACCGCTTCGCGCGCTGCGGGCTCGACGACGCACTCGCCAAGGCGGGCGCCGTCACCGGCGACGAGGTTCGCATCCTCGAGCTCGCCTTCACCTACGAGGGTAAGGACGCCGCCCCCGACTATGACGAGCTGCCCGACGAGGACGACACGCTTTCCGATGGGGAGGTCGAGTAGTGGCGCGCCCCACGCTCATGGTCGTCAAGATCGGCTCGTCCACGCTGGTGGACGAGAGCGGCGCGCTCGACCGCGCGTTCGTGCGCTCGCTGTGCGACCAGATCGCCGAGCTCATGGCGTCAGGGACGCGCGTCGTCGTGGTCTCCTCCGGCGCCGTCGCCGCCGGTCGCGACGTCCTGGGCTTCTCCGCCCGACCGGACGACCTGGCGACGCTCCAGGCCTGCGCCTCCGCAGGCCAGGCGCGCCTTACGCAGGCGTACGCGGACGTCCTTGCCGAACGCGGCATCCCCTGCGGGCAGGTGCTGCTCACGCGGCGTGACGTCATGGACCGCGACGCCTTCCTGAACGCACGCGTCACGCTCACGCGTCTCGTGGAGCTCGGCGCGGTCCCCGTGGTCAACGAGAACGACACGCTCTCCACCGCCGAGTTCGCCTTCGGCGACAACGACATGCTCGGCGCCCTCGTCTCGGCTCTCGTCGGCGCCGACCTCTACGTGATCTGCTCCGACGTCGAGGGGCTCTACACCGCAAACCCGCAGGAGGACCCCTCGGCCACGCTCATCCCGCACGTCACCGAGGTCGACCACCGGCTCACCGAGCTCGCTGGCGGCGTCGGGACCTCCTTCGGCACCGGGGGTATGTCGTCCAAGCTCAGGGCCGCGCGCGCCATGCTCGCCGCCGGCATACCGACCGTGATCTGCCGCGGCCGTCGCGGGGGAGTGCTGCTCGAGGTCGCCGACGGCCGGGCCGTGGGCACGCGCCTCGAGTCGCCGGCCGGCAGCCCCCACGAGGGCGGTCGCAAGCTCTGGATCGGGCTCGCCGAGGTGCCGCGCGGCACGATCTCGCTCGACGAGGGCGCGAGCCGCGCCGTCCTGGAGCGCGGCGCCTCGATACTTCCCGTGGGCGTCGCCGCGACGAGCGGGTCCTACGAGGCGGGCGACGTCGTGAACGTCCGCTCCGCCTCCGGCGACGTGGTCGGCCGCGGGATCGCGCGCTACTCCTCGGAGGACATGGCGCGCGTGCGCGGCATCAAGCTCGACGTCATTGCGCGGTTCCTGGGCCCGGAGCGCGCCCGGCCCGCGGTTCACCGGGACGACCTTCTCGTCTTCTAGAGGGGAGCACACATGTCTGAGGCAAGGGACAAGGCAACGCTCGCCAAGGCGGCCGCACCGATGGTCGCCCGCGCCCCCCGCGGCGTGCGGGAGCGCGCCCTCGGGCTCGCCGCCGATAACATCCGCGCCGCAGAGGCCGACATCGTCGCCGCCAACGCGCGCGACCTCGAGCGCGCCCGCGCGGCGGGCATGAGCGGGCCGCTTCAGGACCGGCTCATGCTCGACGGCCGGCGCATCCGCGCCATCGCCGACGCGCTCGACGACATCGCCCGGCAGGAGGACCCGCTCGGCCTCGTCCTGGGCGGGAGCACCCTCGAGAACGGCCTGCGCGTCGAGCGGGTCACGGTTCCCCTGGGCGTCGTCGCCATGATCTATGAGGCCCGCCCCAACGTGACGGCCGACGCGTTCGGCCTGTGCGTCAGGTCGGGCAACGCATGCGTGCTCAAGGGCGGCTCCGCGGCGCGCGAGTCCTGCCTCGCGCTCGTTGAGGCCTGCCGTGCGGCCCTCGTCGAGGCCGACCTGCCGGAGGATGCGCTCCAGTACGTCGACGACGACGCCGCCCACACGCAGACCGCCGAGCTCCTCGGCGCCACCGGCCTCGTCGACGTCCTCATCCCGCGCGGCGGCGCCGCGCTCATCCGCGCCTGCGTCGAGGGCGCCAAGGTCCCCGTCATCGAGACCGGCACGGGCAACTGCCACGTGTACGTCCACGAGGATGCCGACCTCGACCGCGCTCGCGCCATCGTCATGAACGCCAAGACGCAGCGGGTCGGCGTGTGCAACGCCGCCGAGTCGCTGCTCGTCGACCGCGCCGTCGCCGCGGCCTTCCTGCCCGCGATGGTCTCCGAGCTCGCAGCGGCCGGCGTGGTCGTGCACGGAGACGCCGAGACGCGCGCGGCGCTCGCCGACCGACCCGACCTTCTCGCCTCCTTCACGGACGCGACCGAGGAGGACTGGGGCCGGGAGTACCTGGCGCTCGAGATCAGCTGCCGCGTGGTCTCCGGCGTGGACGAGGCCGTCGATCACGTCAACCGCTACGGCACGGGCCACTCCGAGGCCATAGTCTCGAACTCCTACGAGGCATGCGAGGCATTCCTCGCCGGGGTCGACGCCGCCGTGGTCTACGTCAACGCCTCGACCCGCTTCACCGACGGCGGCGTCTTCGGGCTGGGCGCCGAGATAGGGATCTCGACCCAGAAGCTGCACGCGCGCGGTCCCATGGGCGCCGCCGCGCTCACGACCACCAAGTGGCTCGCCCGGGGGGAGGGACAGGTCCGATGAGCGTCGATGTCGCCCGCCTTCGCGAGAAGGACCTTCCGGTCCTCGGCCTCGACGAGGGGAGGACCTACCGTCTCGGCATCATGGGCGGAACGTTCGACCCCATCCACAACGGCCACCTGGTCGCCGCGGAGCAGGCCTTCGACGACCTCAGGCTCGACCTCGTCGTCTTCATGCCCGCCGGCCGTCCCGCGTTCAAGCTCGACAAGCGCGTCACCTCGGGGGAGGAGCGCTTCGCGATGACGCTGCTCGCGACCGCCGACAACCCCCACTTCGTCGCCTCCCGCTTCGAGATCGACCGCGAGGGCGTGACCTACACGGCGGACACCCTGCGCCTCCTGCGCGAGCTCTATCCCGACAACGTCGAGTTCTACTTCATCACCGGCGCCGACGCGATCACCGAGATCGTCTCCTGGAGGGACGCCGCCGACATCGCGCGGCTGGCGCACCTCGTCGCGGCGACGCGGCCGGGCTACGACCTCGACCGCGCCTGGGACGCCATAGCCGCCTCTGGCCTCGAGTTCGACGTGACGTACCTCTCGGTCCCAGCGCTCGCCATCTCCTCGAGCTACCTGCGCGAGCGCGTCGAGGCGGGGCAGAGCCTCCGCTACCTGACCCCCGACCAGGTGACTGGCTACCTGCACAAGCACGGGCTCTACGGCGCCCCCAGGAATCGCTACGGGCACACGGGCGAGGCGGTCGCCTGATGAGGGGGAAGACCCGGCTCGCCGCCGCCTACTCGCCCGAGCGGCGCTCCTTGCTCGACCGCCTTCGCGCGGACGTCACCGAGCACCTCTCGGCCAAGCCCAGGCGACTGGCGCACTCGATCTCGGTGGCCGACACGGCCGAGCGCCTCGCGCTGACCTACGGCGTCGACCCCTTCCTCGCGAGGGCCGCCGGCCTCCTCCATGACTGGGAGAAGGCGTCCTCGGTTCCCGAGCAGCTGGCCCGCGCCCGCGAGCTCGGGATAGACCTCGGCGTCGAGCTCGAGCTCGTCCACCCGCTGCTGCACGGCATGATCGCCGCCCGCACCCTCCCGACGCGCTATCCCGAGCTTCCGCCAGAGGTGTGGCGCGCGATCGAGGTCCATACCACGGCGGCCGCCCCCATGGGGCCGCTCGACCAGGTCCTGTTCGTCGCCGACGGCATCGAGCCGCTGAGACCTGACACGCCCGGAATACTCCGCACGCGCTCGCTCGTGGGCGAGGCCTCCCTCGACGACCTCTTCTGGGCGTCGTTCGTCGGTGGCATCGTCTACGTCCTCGAGGGTGGCCGCTATCTCTATCCCGGTACCGTCGACGTCTACAACGCCCTCGCGGCCGAGCGCGCCGCGAACGGCAGATAAGGAGCCCACATGTCCGTCACCCCGCTCGAGCTCGCCAAGGTCGCCGCCGTCGCGGCCGACTCGAAGAAGGCCGACGACGTCGTCCTTCTCGACCTTTCGCCCCTGACCGACGTCTGCGACTACTTCCTGGTGTGCACGGGCGAGAACGCCCGCCAGGTCGACGCCATCGTCGACGAGGTCCGGGCCAAGGTCAGCGCCAACTGCGGCGTGTCTCCGATCTCCTGCGAGGGCCGCGAGGGGCTCTCCTGGGTGCTCGTGGACTACGGCTCGGTCGTGGTGCACGTCTTCCGTCGCGAGACGCGCGAGTACTACCGCCTGGAGACGCTCTGGGCCGACGCGCCGCGCGTGGAGCTCGGCCTCGAGGGGTAGTGCCGTGGGCGGCGCACCGCAGGAACGTCCGGACCAACCCCTATACTGGGCGTATGGGAGCCTCGCACGACATAGTCGGCTGGGACGGACCGGCCGTTGGGCTGCTCGACCTCGACGCGTTCTTCGCATCGGTCGAGCAGCTTGACCACCCCGAGTGGCGGGGTCTGCCGGTGATCGTCGGCGGCTCTGCCGACCGACGCGGCGTCGTCTCCACGGCGTCCTACGAGGCGCGGCGCTACGGCGTCCACTCGGCCATGCCCTCGGCCACCGCCCGGCGTCTCTGCCCGCAGGCTATCTGGACGCAGGGGCACTTCGACCGATACCGCGAGCTCTCCTCCTCGGTCATGGCCATCCTCACGGACGAGACGCCCCTCGTCGAGCAGGTCTCGATCGACGAGGCGTTCTTCGACGTCTCGCCCGGTCGCTTCTCACACGAGAGCCCCGTCGCCATCTGCCGCCGCGTGCAGGAGCGCGTGACGGAGCTCGGCATCACGTGCTCCATCGGGCTCGGCGTCAACAAGACGGTCGCCAAGATCGCGTCGGAGCGCGAGAAGCCGCGCGGGCTCACGGTCGTGCCGCCGGGTACCGAGCGCGCGTTTCTCGCCCCACTGCCCGTGGGCGCCATGAGCGGGATCGGTCCCGCGACCGAGGCGCGCCTGCGAGAGATGGGCGTGCGCACCCTGGGCGAGCTTGCCGCGACCGACGGCGGGGAGCTCGAGCGGCGCCTCGGCGTGCTGGGTCCGCGCATGGCGCTGAGGGCCGCTGGGCTCGAGCGCAGCGTCGTGGCCGAGGCGGCGGCGCCGGACGAGGTGAAGTCCGTTTCGAACGAGCGCACCTTCTCGCACGACCTGACCACGCGCGACGACGTCGAGGCGGCGGTCCTGCACGTGGCGGGTATCGTCGCGCGACGGCTCAGGAATCGAGGGCTTCGCGGGCGGACCGTCACCCTCAAGCTCAAGTTCGACGTCAGCCACGCGCGCACGGCCCAGCATGCCCTGCCGCGCGCGAGCGACGACGCGCGGCAGATCGGGCGGCTCGCAATCCGCCTCCTGGACGAGGCATGGAACGAGGGCGTGCCGGTGCGGCTCGTGGGAGTCGGCGTCTCGGGGTTCTCCGACGAGGCTCCCGAGCAGCTCGTCCTCTTCGAAGAGGGGTGTTCCGAGGGGTCCGGGGGAGCCCCCGGCCGCGACCTCTCGGCGCTGGGCCGCGTGACCGACGCACTGCGCGAGCGGTTCGGTGACGATGCCGTGAGCTATGGGCGCGACCTGCGCCTCAGGGACCGGACCTCGGACACCGCGCCGATGGGGAAGTCGGACGCCTAGCGCTAGATGACGACGGTCATCGTGGTGCCGTCCTCGACGGTCGAGGACGCCGACATGGTGCCGCCCGCCGCCTCGACGATGCCCCGCGATATGGCGAGCCCCAGCCCGAAGCCGCCCTCGTCCGTCCGCTGGCGCGCCCGGTCGGTCCGGAAGAAGCGGTCGAAGAGGCGCTCGAGGTCCTCCGGCGAGATCACCTCGCCGAAGTTGCTGACCTGAAGGCGTGAGCGTCGCCCGGACCTCGCGAGCCGCACGCTCACGACGCTGCCCTCGGAGGCGTACTTGGTCGCGTTGTCGAGGAGCGTCCGCACCACGCGACCGTAGTCGTCTGAGGTGACGCGCGCCAGAACGTCGTCGGAGAGCTCCTGCTCTATGGTGCAGCCCCGCTCGAAGGCGACCGCGTCGAACTCGAGGCAGCACTCGGAGACGATGGGGGAGAGCTCGATCTCCGGGACGCTCTCCCGGGTCGTCTCGCCGGCCTCCCGCTCGTCGGCCCGAGCCAGCGTGAGCAGATCCTCGACGAGGTCGCGAAGGTGCTTCGCCTCGTCCGCCGTGCTCTCCACCCAGCGCCGCGACTCCTCGGGGACGCCCTCGTCCTTAAGGAGTATCTGCGTGTTGGCGAGTATGACGGCGAGCGGGGTCTTGAGCTCGTGAGAGGCATCCGAGACGAAGCGCCGCTGCTGCCGCCAGGCGCGCTCAACCGGTCTCAGCGCCCAGCCCGAGAGGGCGTAGGCGATGGCGAAGAGCGCGCCCATCGACGCGAGGAAGACGCCCACGTTCGTCACGGCCTGGTCGCGCAGCGTCATGTCGATGGTGTAAGTGTCGAGGAAGGCTATTCGGTAGCCCCAGGATGTCTCGGCGCGCTTCCACATGACCGGGCAGTCGTCGCAGCGACCCGAGCTCGCCCCGCTCGTGGAGGCGTCGAGAATGACGGCGCGGAGCGTCTCGAGGGGGACGTCGAAGGGAGTCTCGCCGACGACGAGGACGGCGCCCTCACGGGAGACGTCGACGACCGCGGCGAGCATGTAGTCGCTGCCCATGGTGCCGGTCGGGTCGCCGAGCTGGCCGACCGAGACGCCCCGCTCGACCGCCCGGTCCAAGATCCGGTCGGCCCCGGCGCGCAGCGACGCCGCGTTGGCGAAGAACGTGATCCCGAGTACGCCGGCGAGCACCAGGCCGACGAGCAGCATGGTGATTGCGATGAACTCCCTGCGCAGGCGCTTGAGCATGGGTGGCTACCCCTCGATGACCTCAAGGCGGTAGCCGAGCATCCTGAGCGTCGTGACCTGCACGCGGGAGCCGATGTGGGCGAGCTTCTTGCGCAGGAAGGAGACGTAGGCCTCGACGGAGTTCTCAGAGGCGTCGACGTCGCCCCAGACGCGTCCGAGCAGGTCCTGCTTGGAGACCACGCGCGGGCTTGAGCTCATGAGGATGCGCATCACCTCGAACTCCTTGCCGGAGAGGTGGATCGACTTGGCTCCGCAGGAGAGGTCGTGGGTCTCGAGGTCGAGCGTGACGTCGGCAAAGGTGACGTCGTCGAGCAGGACGTCGCCGCGACGACGCGTGAGCGCCCTCAGTCGGGCGAGAAGCTCGTCGGACTCGAACGGCTTGGTCATGTAGTCGTCAGCCCCCGAGTCAAGGCCCGTCACCTTGTCAGCGGTGGACGCCCGCGCGGTGAGCATGAGGACCGGCGTGGACACGCCCTGCCCCCTCATCTCGTGTGCGACCGCGTTTCCGTCCATGCCGGGCAGCATGACGTCGAGCACGACGGCGTCGAAGGTTCCGGACAGGGCCGCGCGGAGGCCGGAGCTGCCGTCGTACGCCGCCTCGGCGTTGTATGAGGCGTCCGTCAGGATTCGGACGATGGCATCTGCGAGGTTGCGCTCGTCCTCGACGACAAGGATGTTCATGGGGCCTCCCTTACTGGGTCTCCCGTCACCGGGCGTTACGTGGGCTATCCTACCCAGCGGACCTGAATTTCTCCTTAACGTCAGGCCCCGCCACGAGGCCTTGCGCCCCCTTTCACAAAAACTGCACCTTGCAGCCACAGAAAAGAGTCGTAAGATGATATGTCGTTTTGTGGCTGAGCGGTGCGGCCATCCCACCAACCACGCGCACCGCACGTATGGAGGAGTGTTCATTGGCAGTCAAGATTCGTCTGGCCCGTCACGGTGCCAAGAAGCGCCCGTACTACCGCGTCGTCGTCGCCGACGGCCGCATGCCGCGTGACGGTCGCTACATCGAGGAGGTCGGCCGCTACAACCCGCTGACCAACCCCAAGACCATCGACATCAACCTCGAGAAGGTCGACGAGTGGGTCTCCAAGGGCGCCCAGCCCACCAACGCCGTCGCTCACCTCATCGACATCGCCCGCAACGGCCAGCCCGTCGTCGAGAAGAAGGCGAAGATCTCCAAGAAGGCTGCCGCCGCCGAGGCTGCCGCCGCGACCGAGGCCGAGGCTGGGGTCGAGGCTACTCAGGACGCCGAGTAGGTGTCCTGATGGGAGCCATCGAGGGTTCCGCTGTCGAGGAGCTCGAGCAGGAGCTCCCCTCGGACCGCGTCGCCGACCTCGTCGAGTACATCGTCTGCGGGCTCGTTGGCGACGAGGCCGCCGTCTCCCTCGACGTCACTGACGGCGACGAGGGGGCGCTCATCGAGGTGAGCTGCTCCGAGGAGGACGCCGGAAGGGTGATCGGCCGCAAGGGCCGCACGATCAAGGCCATCCGCACGCTCGCGCGCGCCCTCGGGCAGCGCGTGGGGACCGCGGTCGAGGTCGAGGTCGTGGGCTAGGGCCCATGCGAGATCGCTTCAGGTGCATAGCCCGTGTGGAGAAGACGCACGGGAGGAGAGGGGAGGTCGTGACGGTTCCCGTTCACGGCCTTCCCTCACTTGTGCGCGAGGGGCTCGAGGTCGCCGTCGTGCCGCCCGCGCTGAGGGGCAGTCGATGGCACGTTGTCGCCGCATGCGCCGCTGACGGGCGCCATGGGTCGCTCGTGGCGCTTGACGGCGTCCGCGATCTCGACGCCGCGGAGTCCCTCGTCGGCCGCTTCCTGCTCGCCCGCGTCGCTGATCTGCCCGACGACCTTCCCCTGCACGATGCGGGCCGCCTGGTCGGCCGCACGGTCCGCGACGTCGAGACCGGAGACGAGGGGGTCATCGACGAGGTCATGACGGGCCCCGCGAACGACGTCTGGGTCATCAGGGGAGAGCGGGGAGAGCTTCTGCTCCCCGTAATCGAGCAGGTCGTGTCGAGCGTTCCGGAGACGGGTGCCATCGAGGTCAGCGTTCCCGCCGGCCGCATCTGGGGGGAGGTCTGAGATGCTCTTCGAGACGGTCTCCGTCATCCCCGACGTCTTCGACCCCTACCTTGACGCCTCCATCATGGGGCGTGCCCGTCGCGCCGGGATCTTTGAGTTCAAGGCCCATGACCTGCGCGACTGGACGCACGACCGGCATCGGACTGTCGACGACGCACCGTTCGGTGGCGGCCAGGGCATGCTCATGAAGCCCGCACCGATCTTCGAGGCCGTCGAGGAGCTCGCCTCGGAGGGGCCCCGCCCCCACGTCGTGCTCTTCTCGCCCTGCGGCGCTCGCTTCGACCAGCGCGTCGCCGAGCGGCTCGCGGGGGAGGAGCGCGTGCTGCTCGTCTGCGGGCGCTACGAGGGCATGGACGAGCGCGTCTACTCGCTCGCCGACGAGGTCCTTTCCCTCGGCGACTACGTGCTCACCGGAGGGGAGCTCGCCGCGCTCGTGGTGATCGACGCCGTCGTCCGCCTGCTGCCGGGCGCTCTCGGCGACGAGGCGAGCCCCGTGGACGAGTCCTTCTCGCAGGAGTCCGGGCTTCTCGAGTATGCCCAGTACACGCGCCCGGCGACCTATCGCGGGATGCCCGTTCCGGAGGTCCTGCTCTCCGGCGACCATGCGCGCGTCGACCGCTGGAGGCGCCTGAGCTCGGTCGAGCGGACGGCGCGCTGGAGACCCGACCTGCTCGAGGGCGTCGAGCTCGACGAGGAGGAGCGTCGGGTCGCGGGGGGCGTCGCCCTCGCGAGCGCGTGCGACGGGCCCGGGGGAGGTGCCGCGGATGCCACGCCACCTCTCGGCTGACGACGGGGCCCAGCGTGGGCGGGGGCGGTGGTTCCTGGGGACGCTCGCGCTCTGCGTCGCCCTGTCCGTCCTGCTTCGCGTCTTCGTGGTGGGTGCCTACTACGTGCCGACGGGCTCGATGCTCGAGACCATCCAGGAGGGCGACCTCATCCTGGGCGAGAAGGTCTCCCTGGCGTTCCGGGACCCCGAGCCGGGCGACGTGGTCACCTTCGACAGCCCCGCGACGGTGGGCGACACGCTCGTCAAGCGCGTCATCGCGGTCGGCGGGCAGACGATCGACCTGGTTGACGGCGAGGTTCTCGTTGACGGCGTCGATCTCGACGAGCCCTACGTCAACGGCGCCCGCACCGAGTCGCTGAGCGACATTGCGGGCTCCGTTGGCATCTCCTATCCCTACACGGTCCCCGAGGGCATGGTCTGGGTCATGGGCGACAACAGGACGAACTCGAAGGACTCGCGCTTCTTTGGCCCCGTGAGCGTCGATGACGTAACATCGAGGGCGATTCTGATCTACTGGCCGCTCTCCGACGTGGGCCTGCTCTAGGCGCGCGCGGGGTCGAGAGAAGGACGATGATGGGCAAGACGACACTGACGTTCCAGGACATGATCCTCGAGCTCGAGCGCTACTGGGCCGCCCAGGGCTGCACGGTCATGCAACCCTACGACTCCGAGGTCGGCGCGGGCACGTTCCACACCGCCACCACGCTGCGCTCGCTCGGTCCGGCGCCCTGGCGCACCTGCTACCCGCAGCCGTGCCGCCGACCGGCCGACGGGCGCTACGGCGAGAACCCCAACCGCATGCAGCACTACTACCAGTTCCAGGTGATCCTCAAGCCCTGCCCGGTGGACTCCCAGGAGCTCTACCTCGGCTCGCTCGCCGCCATCGGCCTCGACCCCGCCGAGCACGACGTCCGCTTCGTCGAGGACGACTGGGAGAGCCCCACGCTGGGCGCCTGGGGCCTCGGCTGGGAGGTCTGGATGGACGGCATGGAGGTCACCCAGTACACCTACTTCCAGCAGGTCGGCGGCATCGAGTGCGACCCGGTGCCGGTGGAGATCACCTACGGCCTGGAGCGCATCGCGATGTACGCGCAGGGGGTCGACTCCGTCTACGACGTCATCTGGTCCTATCTGCCCGACGGCACGCCCATGACCTACGGCGACGTCTTCCACGAGAACGAGCGCGAGTTCTCGACGTACAACTTCGAGGTGGCCAACGTCGAGATGATGCGTCAGAAGTTCGATGACTACGAGGCGGAGTGCCACTCCTGCCTCGACCGGAAGCTGCCGCTTCCCGCCTATGACTGCGTCATGAAGTGCTCCCACGCCTTCAACCTGCTCGACGCCCGCGGCGCCATCTCGGCGACCGAGCGTGCCAACTACATCCTGCGCGTCCGCACGATCGCCAAGCTCTGCTGCGAGTGCTATCTCGCGGAGGTGGCAGGCAAGACCGACGACGCCGCCAAGAAGGGGGAGGTGGCCTAGATGGCAGAGACCCGTGACTTCCTGCTTGAGATCGGCACCGAGGAGATGCCCTCCGCGCCGCTCATGAACGCCGCCCAGCAGCTCGGCGGCCTCGTGTCCAAGGGCCTCGACGCCGCCGGTCTCGCCCACGGCGAGGTCCGCGTCCTCTCGACCCCGCGCCGCCTCGCCGCCCTGGTCTCTGACGTCGCCGTCGCGACCGACGAGATCCACGAGGTGAAGCGCGGCCCCAAGGCGGCCATCGCGTTCGACGAGTCCGGCGCGCCGACCAGGGCGGCCCTCGGCTTCGCCCGCAAGTGCGGCGCCGACGCGGCCGACCTCGTCCGCCGTGTGGACGCCGACGGCAGCGAGTACGTCTTCGCCGAGCGCAGCGTCCCCTCCGAGCCGGCCGCCCCGATCCTCTCGGCCCTCTCCGCCGAGGTGATCGGCGGACTCCAGTGGCCCAACTACCGCAGCCAGCGCTGGGGGTCCGAGCATGCCACGTTCGTGCGCCCCATCCGCTGGATCTGCGCCCTTCTCGGGACGGACGTCATCCCCGTGACCTATGCGGACGTGACTTCCGGCAACACCACGCGTGGACACCGCGTGCTCGCCCCGGGCGAGCGCGTCGTCGCGTCCCCGGCCGACTACGAGGCCACCCTCGAGCGTGCCTTCGTGCTCTCCGCCGAGCGTCGTGCCGAGGCCATCCGTGCCGGCATCGCGAAGATCGAGGAGGAGCGCGGCGGCGCGCGCGTGGACACGCCCAAGCGCATCTTCGACGAGGTCGTCAACCTCTGCGAGTGGCCGACGGTCCTCGTGGGCACGTTCGACGAGTCCTTCCTCGAGGTGCCGCACGAGATCATCTGCGAGTCGATGCTCTCCAACCAGCGCTACTTCCCGGTCTACGACGCCGAGGGCAACCTCACGCGCGAGTTCGTCGTCGTCTCCAACGCCGACCCCCGCGTGTCCCAGACCGTGGTCGCGGGCAACGAGCGCGTGGTGCGCGCCCGACTCGACGACGCCAAGTTCTTCTACGACGAGGACCTCAAGCGCCCCATGGAGGAGTTCGTCGAGCGCCTCGGCTCGGTCACCTTCCAGGAGCGTCTGGGCACGATGCTCCAGAAGGTCGAGCGCATGGAGGGGCTCGCCGCGGCCGTAGCCAAGCAGGCCGGGGAGGGCGAGGGTGGCGTCGTCGCCGCCGCGCGCGCCGCGCACCTCGCCAAGGCGGACCTCGTCTCGCAGGCCGTCGTCGAGTTCACCAACCAGCAGGGCGTCATGGGCGGCTACTACGCGGCGGCGGCCGGCGAGGACGAGCAGGTGTGCGCTGCGATCCGCGAGCACTATCGCCCGCGCTTCGCCGGCGACGAGCTCCCTTCCGGGACCTGCGGGCGCTGCGTCGCGATCGCCGACAAGCTCGACACCGTCTGCGGCATCTTCGCCATCGACGAGCCTCCGACCGGTTCCTCCGACCCCTACGCGGTCCGGCGCGCCGCCATCGGCATCATCGCCATGCTCCGCACGCTGCCCGGCTGCGACCTGCGCCAGCTGATCGGGCTCGCGCTCGGCGCCTACCAGGCCCAGGGCCTCGAGTTCGACCTCGAGGCTGTCGCCACTGCGGTCGTGAGGTTCTTCCAGGGACGCCTCGTCGCCATCGCACGCGACGAGGGTCTGCGCCCCGACACGATCGAGGCCGTCTCTGCGGTCGGCGTCATCAACCCCGTCGAGTTCATGGCGCGCGCCCACGCCCTCGAGGACGAACGCTCGCAGAGCCCCGAGCTCTTCGACGATCTGGCGACGGCCTACGCGCGCGCCGCTCACCTGAGCGATCCCTCGCTCGGCTCCGTCGTTGACGACGCTCTTCTCGGTGACGCGGAGAGAAGCCTTCTCACGGCCTGTGAGCAGGGGTCCGTTGCTGTCGGCGACGCGCTTGCGAGAGACGACTACGCCGGCGCCCTCGCCGCACTTGCCGAACTCAGAGCACCCATCGACCGATTCTTCGACGACGTTCTTGTCATGGACGAGGATACTGCGGTAAGGGAGAACCGCCTGCGCCTGCTCAACCGCTTCGTTGAAGTCTTCGTGGGTGTTGCCGACATCGGCGCGCTCTCTCGCAAGAAGTAGGGTAGGCTTGATTCGACCGGGACACGGCCGAGCTACGGGAGGAGACGCGATGCCAAGGCTCGATCTGGATGACGACATCTTCGGACAGGTCGTCCCGCTTATCTACGTGCTGTCCGACGCCCGCGGAGAGACGGCCAACACGGTCGTCATGGCCGCCGCCGCCCAGTTTGGGGACTCTTCCGTCGACATCGAGCGCCTCTCCAACGTGAAGGACGTCGACACCGTCCGCGCGTTCTTCGACGAGCGCTACGACCCCGACCGCCCGTGCGCCGTCTTCCACACGTTCGCCAACGGCACGCTCAGGCGCGAGATTCGCCGCGAGCTCGACCGCAGGGGCATTCCCTCCATCGACCTGCTCGGTCCTGCCGTCACCGTCATCTCCACGCTCACGGGCGAGGAGCCCACGCACGAGATCGGTGCCGTCTACAGCGACGTGCCCGTCTCGGAGTAGGGGTTCGCGACATTCAAGGCTTGGGGCCCGGGCGCTCGCCCGGGCCCTTTTTCGTCAGCCAGCCGATTGGCGCCGTACGACCAATTGAAGCTTGCGATTTTGAGACACGCTGCTACGATGTGCTGAGTGCCGTTGTGTCGGTACGCCGTAAGTGCGCCCAACAGGGCGTCCGGACATAGAAAGCAAGGGAGAACCATGGCAGAAAAGCACGTATACCGCTTTGGCTTCGACGCCAACGGCAACAACGTGACCGAGGTCGCGGGCGATTCCGTCGCCGAGGCCAAGTGGGTCACGGGCGGCAAGGGCGCCAACCTCGCCGAGATGGCCAACATCGGCCTTCCCGTCCCTCCCGGGTTCACGATCACCTGCCAGACCTGCGTTGCCTACTCCAGCGCTGGTAACGTCTGGCCCGAGGGCGTCCTCGACGAGATCGACGAGTACCGCAAGGACCTCGAGGAGCGCATGGGCAAGAAGCTCGGCGACTCCGAGGACCCGCTGCTCGTCTCCGTCCGCTCCGGCGCTCCCTTCTCCATGCCGGGCATGATGGACACCGTCCTCAACCTCGGCCTCAACGACGACTCCGTCCAGGGCCTCATCAAGCAGACCGAGAACCCCCGCTTCGCCTACGACTCCTACCGTCGTTTCGTCCAGATGTTCTCCGACGTCGTCATGGGCGTCTCCGGCCAGCTCTTCGAGGACGCCATCTCCGCCAAGAAGGCCGAGAAGGGCGTGAAGCTCGACACCGAGCTCGACGCTGACGACCTCAAGGACCTCGTCGCAACCTTCAAGAAGATCTTCGCCGAGAACGTCGACGCCGAGAAGTACCCCGAGGTGCTCGTTGACGGCAAGATCGAGTTCCCGCACGACCCGCTGGTGCAGCTCCGTCTCGCGGAGCAGGCCGTCTTCGGCTCCTGGAACACCGACCGCGCGATCCTCTACCGCAAGCAGAACAAGATCCCCGACGAGCTCGGCACCGCCGTCAACGTCCAGGTGATGGCCTTCGGCAACAAGGGCAACACCTCCGCCACCGGCGTCGCGTTCACCCGCAACCCGGCCGACGGCACCAACGAGCGCTACGGTGACTTCCTGGTCAACGCCCAGGGCGAGGACGTCGTCGCCGGCATCCGCAACACCGAGCCGATCGCCGACCTGCCCAAGGTCCCGGGCCTCGAGGAGGCTGGCAAGGAGCTCTTCCACGTCTTCGAGATCCTCGAGGACCACTACGCCGACATGATGGACCTCGAGTTCACCATCGAGCAGGGCAAGCTCTGGATGCTCCAGACCCGCGTCGGCAAGCGCACCGCTCTCTCCGCCCTGCGCGTCGCCATCCAGATGTACAACGAGGGCCGCATCTCCAAGGAGGAGGCCGTCCTGCGCGTCGCCCCCGAGCAGCTCGACCAGCTCCTGCACCCGCAGTTCGACCCCAACGCCGACTACAAGGTCATCGCCAAGGGCCTCAACGCCTCCCCGGGCGCGGCCGTCGGTGCCGTCGTCTTCTCCTCCGCTGACGCCGAGGCCTACGCCGAGGCCGGCAAGCCCTGCATCCTCGTCCGCTGGGAGACCACGCCGGACGACCTGCACGGCATGGTCGCTGCCGAGGGCATCCTGACCTCCCACGGCGGCAAGACGTCCCACGCGGCCGTCATCGCCCGTGGCATGGGCGCTCCCTGCGTCTGCGGCGTCGACGCCCTCCAGATCGACGCGGTCAACAAGGTCTGCTCCGTCGCCGGCACCGACATCGTCCTGCACGAGGGCGACGTCATCTCCATCGACGGCACCACCGGTGACGTCATCCTCGGCGAGGTCGAGCTCGTCCGTCCGGAGCTCGGCGGCGACCTCCAGACCATCCTCGAGTGGGCCGACGAGGTCCGTCTCAACGCCGACCGCGGCCGCGTGATCGGTGTCCGCGCCAACGCTGACAACCCGGCTGACGCGCAACTCTCCAAGGACAATGGCGCCTCCGGCATCGGCCTGTGCCGCACCGAGCACATGTTCCTCGGCGAGCGCAAGCAGCTCATCCAGGACTTCATCCTCGCCGACGACGAGGCCGTCAAGGCAGACGCCGTCGAGAAGCTCGGCGCCGCCCAGAAGGGCGACTTCCTCGAGATGTTCAAGGCCATGGACGGCATGCCCGTCATCGTGCGCCTGCTCGACCCGCCCCTGCACGAGTTCCTTGAGAGCCCGCGTGACCTCGACGTCGAGATCGCCAAGGAGGAGGCCGCCGGCAAGGACGTCTCCGAGAAGAAGGCGCTTCTCGCCAAGCTCGACTCCTTCCAGGAGGCCAACCCGATGCTCGGCCTTCGTGGCTGCCGCCTCGGCCTGGTCTATCCCGAGCTCAACGTCATGCAGGTGAAGGCCATCGCCTCCGCCACCGCCGAGCTTCAGAAGCAGGGCCTGAACCCCAAGCCCGAGATCATGATCCCGCTCGTGGTCTTCGAGGAGGAGCTCGCCCTCGTCCGTGAGGTCGTCGAGGAGAACATCAAGGCCGTCGCCGATGAGTACGGCGTCGAGCTCGACATCCCGGTCGGCACCATGATCGAGATTCCGCGCGCGGCGATCACCTCCGAGGACATCGCCAAGCACGCCGACTTCTTCTCCTTCGGCACCAACGACCTGACCCAGATGGGCCTGGGCTTCTCCCGCGACGACGTCGAGGCCGCGTTCATGCCGCTCTACCTCGACAAGAAGATCTGCAAGACGAACCCGTTCGCCACGCTCGACAAGGGCGTCGCGAAGCTCGTCAAGATGGGCGTCGAGGGTGGCCACGCCGGCAACCCGGACATCGTCTGCGGCGTCTGCGGCGAGACCGGCGGTGACCCCGAGTCCATCCACATGTACTACGACCTCGGTCTCGACTACGTGTCCTGCTCGCCGTACCGCGTGCCCATCGCGCGCCTCGCGGCTGCCCAGGCCAAGATCGAGGCCAACGGTGGCGCTGAGAAGGTCGCCAAGTAACTGAGTCTACGTGACGCAGCGACTGCCGAGGGGGGAGGAGGTCAGCGGCTTCCTCCCCCCTCTCGTTGGGAGTGACGATGCGAGTCTTGAGCAGACAGGACCTGGAGCGCGCCGAGCATGAGCGACTCTCGCCCGACGCCTCCTTCTCCGACGCGAGCGCCGGGCGGCTCGTCGCCGAGGAGCCGGACCCCCTGAGGACCTGCTTCCAATGCGACCGGGACCGCATCCTCCACAGCAAGAGCTTCCGCCGTCTCGCGCACAAGACGCAGGTCTTTCTCGCCCCCGAGGGCGACCACTACCGCACGAGGCTCGTTCACACGCTCGAGGTGGGGCAGGTGGCTCGCTCCATCGCGCGCCCGCTCGGGCTCAACGAGGACCTGACCGAGGCGATTGCCCTCGGTCACGACCTCGGGCACACGCCCTTCGGACACGTCGGCGAGCGCGCGCTGAGCCACGCCCTGGCCCGTCACCGGGGGCTTGACCCCGCGCTCCCTGAGAGCCGGGGCCTCTTCGCCCACAACGAGCAGGGCGCGCGCATAGTCGAGCTCCTCGAGCGCGACGGCGCCGGCCTCAACCTCAGCCGCGAGGTCGTCGACGGCATCCGGTGTCACACCGGCCCCGTCCGCGCGCGCACCCTCGAGGGGCGGGCCGTGTCCCTCGCGGACCGAATCGCGTACGTCTGCCACGACATCGACGACGCGGAGCGAGCCGGTCTCCTTCGCGAGGACGACCTCCCGGCCGCACCGCGGGCCCTCCTCGGCGCAAGCTCATCCGAGCGCATCGAGACCATGGTCCACGACGTCGTGTCCACGAGCTCCGAGCTAGGGGACGTCTCCATGTCCGCCCCGGTGTGGGACGCCATGATGGAGCTGCGCCGCTTCCTCTTCGACAACCTCTACTCGCGCGGCGACGCCAAGTGGGAGGAGCCCAAGGCCTACGTCATGCTCGAGGAGCTCTTCGACCACTTCGTCACGCACCTCGACGAGGTCCCGGAGGAGTATCGCGCGCATGACGAGGACAAGCCGGACGTCCAGGTCGCCGACTTCATCGCCGGCATGACGGACCGCTATGCCGTCTGCGTGTACGAGGAGCTCAAGGTCCCGCAGTCATGGAAGCGACGCTGACGTGGTGCGCGGGGGTACCTCATGAGCAGACCTGACGGCGGCCGCGCCCTGACGGCGCTGGCCCTGGCTCTCTCAGCGCTCCTGGTGGTCGCCGGGGCCTTGGCGCTCTACCTTGTCATCACGTCCTCGGCTCCCGAGACGCGCCCTCAGGCGGCGCCCGAGGCGTCGCTGGAGCGGAAGTCCTTCCACGAGTACGAGTGGGACGAGCTCGCCGAGGTCGCCCGGATCGTGGCGGGGGAGGACAGCGTCGAGGACGCCGTGAGCGTCGCGGCGGAGTGGGGGATCGAGATCGGGGACGTGCGCCCCCTGCCGCTCGCGGATGGGCGGCAGGCCACGCTCACGGTCGTCGGCATCGCCCACGATGAGCGCTCTGACGGCTCGGGGAGGGCCGGCCTCACGCTCATGGCGTCGCCCATAACGGCTCGTCCCATGAACGGCGATAACGCCGTCGAGGGCGGCTGGGAGGGCAGCGACCTCAGGGTCTGGCTCTTGGACGAGGCTCCCTCGCTCCTCCCCGACGCCCTCGCCCAGAGCCTCGTCCCCGTCCGCAAGGCGACCAACAACGTGGGGGTGACCGACGACTCCGCCTCCGTCACCGTGACGTCGGAGACGCTCTGGCCCTTCTCGGTCCGCGAGGTCTGCGGGGACGTGTCCGTCTTCGTCGACGAGTACGGCGACGAGATACGCGGTCGGACGGACTACATCGACTACGCGACATACGACGACCTGCTCAATCTCGAGGGCGAGCAGTACGCCTACTTCGCCGAGTCGGGCGTCACATGCTCCTCTGACCCGGTCGGCACCCTCTCGCTCAGCTACGGGGGCGCGGCGACGGGCTGGTGGTATCGGACGCCGTACCCCTACGCCTTCATCGGCGAGGAGGGATCCTACTTTTTCCAGGTCATGGAGGGCGGTTATCCCGTGACGCTCGGCTACGCCGGGCAGGCTTCGGGCGTGACGGTGGGGCTCTGCCTGTGAGTTGTGTGGTTCTTGTCCTTCTCGCTGGATTTGCCTATAATATGCCGCTGTGTGTAAACCTATGTGTCGTTCGCATGCGTCGGCACCTCTAGAGAGGGAAAGAGAGACATGGACTACATTCGTGCCATCGAGCGCCAGCAGATTCGCGAGGACATCCCCGCCGTCAAGGTTGGCGACCACGTCAAGGTTCACTACCGCATCGTCGAGGGCGACCGCACCCGCGAGCAGGTCTTCGAGGGCGACGTCATTCGCATGAGCGGCGCCGGTGCCCGCGAGACCTTCACCGTCCGCAAGCTCAGCTTCGGCGTCGGCGTCGAGCGCACCTTCCCGCTCCACAGCCCCAAGATTGCCAAGCTCGACGTCGTCCGTCACGGTGACGTCCGCCGCGCCAAGCTCTACTACCTGCGCGACCGCGTCGGCAAGGCCGCCCGCATCCGCGAGAAGCGCGACTAGAGCAGGGCAAATCGCACTGCAAGCCGCCCCCGTGTGGGGCGGCTTTTCTTTTGAGGAGGTCCCATGGCTGCGGACTCACCAAGGCCCGTCTCGGCCCGAGAGGTGGCGGCGACGCTCGCGAGCGCTCCGTACGAGGAGGCCCGCTCTCTCGTGGAGCGTTATGCCGACGACCCGCGCAAGCAGGTACGTCACGCCGTGGAGGTCGCGCGGCGACGAATCGCGCGCGAGGAGGCGGAGTGCGCCCGCGTCGAGGCCATGTATGCCCTGCAGGCCGACCTCGCGCAGGGTCGCGAGGTCGTCGTCGGGGTGGACGAGGTGGGTCGCGGCGCCCTGGCCGGGCCCCTCACCGTGGCGGCCGTCTGTCTGCCTGCCGACCCGCTGGTCTGGGGCCTGAACGACTCGAAGCAGCTGTCGCCGCAGGTGCGCGAGCGGGTCGCCGCTCGCGTGGCGGAGGTCGCGGTGGCAATCGGGATCTGCCACGTCGAGCCCGCGACGATCGATGCCCTGGGGATGGGCGCCTGCCTGCGCCATGCCATGGCGACGGCCGTGCGCGAGACGGGGCTCGATCCCGAGCTCGTGCTCATCGACGGCAACCCCGTGGGCGCGCACCCGGCTGAGCGCTGCGTGGTGAAGGGCGACGCGAAGCTCGCGTGCGTCGCAGCCGCCTCCATCGTGGCCAAGGTCACGCGGGACGCGCTCATGAGCTCCTACGATTCCGAGTACCCCGGGTATCGCCTCGCCGAGAACAAGGGATACGGTTCGGCGGAGCACATCGCCGCCATCCGCGAGCTCGGCCTCTCGGCGATCCACCGGGCCTCCTTCTGTGGCAACTTCATGGAGACGCCGCGTCTCTTCTAGTCTGCCGGGATCGACAGTCGTTTTCGTCCCGATGCCGAGGCGCTGGTCAAGGAAGGCGCCCTCATGTCTGAGGGCCCGGTCGTCAGGCACCTGACAGCCATCCGAAAGCCTTGCGTCAACCTGACGAAAGGCCGCTCTGGGAACCTCTCCCCACCGACGAGGGAGGAGAGGTCATGCTTGAGGGCACATCCTACGCACGGGTCAGAGATGTTGAGCACAGGGAGGGATCGTACGCTCCGCAGGCGGGGCCAGCGCGGCAGGCGTGCCGCATGGACCCTCACGAGCTCGGCAGGAAGGGGGAGGCCGCCGCAGCCGACTACCTCGAGAGGCTCGGCTGGGAGATTCTCGAGCGCAACTGGAGATGGGACTACGGAGAGGTCGACATCATCGCGCACGCTGCCTCGACCCCGGAAAGCTGCGCCACCTTCGTCGAGGTCAAGACGCGTATGGCGAGAAGGGGCGACGACGAGCCGGCACCCGAGGCAGCGGTCGACCATGAGAAGCGTCGACGCTACGTCGACTCCGCGCGGCACTACATGAGGCTCCATCCCCGCTTTGAGAGCGTGCGCTTCGACGCCGTGGCGATAACCGCCTGGGAGGACGGCGGAGCGCACCTGCATCATGTCATGCATGCGTTCGGCATGGAGCGGTGATGGGCGCCGGCTCCGCGACGGTCCTCGGGGCGTCCCTGCGCGGGATCGACGCGACGATCGTGACGGTCGAGTTGAGCGTCTCTGGCGGGCTCCCGGGCCTCGACATCGTCGGTATGCCGGACATCGCGGTGCTGGAGGCCCGGTCGCGCGTCCGCTGTGCGCTGAGGGCGAGCGGCTACACCATCCCGAGGGAGCACGTCACCATAAACCTCGCCCCCGGCGAGCAGCGCAAGAGCGGGACGGCCTTCGACCTGCCCATCGCCGTCGCGCTGCTCGTGGCGACCTCGCAGCTCCCCGCGAGCGTCGCAGACGGCCGCCTTTTCGTCGGCGAGCTCGGGCTCGACGGGTCGGTCTGCCCGGTGCGCGGCGAGGTCGCCTACGCCACGCTGGCCACGGAGGAAGGCCTCGAGCTTGTGGTCTCGTCGGATAGCCCGCTCACCGGTGCCGGCGCCGACGTCGCGCGCGGCCTGAGAACCCTCTCGCAGCTCAAGGCGCGCTCGGGGGAGCTTCCGAGGCTGCACGTCGCATGTCGCGCAATGGCCGGCGACGTCTCCGCGCCCGACTTCGTGGACGTCATCGACCAGGACCTCGCAAAGAGGGCGCTTCTCGTCGCGGCCGCCGGGGGACACGGTGCTCTCATGGTCGGCCCGCCGGGCTCGGGCAAGACGATGCTCGCACGCTGCCTGCCGTCGATCCTTCCCAAGCTCTCCGAGGAGGAGCAGAACGAGACGATGCTCATCCATTCCGTCGCGGGTCAGCCCATCGACCCCATCGCACAGGGGCATCGCCCGTTTCGCGCACCCCACCACTCCATCTCCACGGGCGGTCTCGTCGGGGGAGGGAGACCGGTGCTCCCCGGGGAGGTCTCGCTCGCGCATCACGGAGTGCTCATGCTCGACGAGATCCCGGAGTTCGCGCGCGGGACGCTGCAGGCCCTGCGACAGCCGCTCGAGGACCACGAGGTCCGCATCGTGCGCGTCGACGGCGCCTACGTCTTCCCCTGCGACTTCCAGCTCGTTGCCACGGCCAACCCCTGCCCGTGCGGACATCTCGGCGACCCGGGGCACGAGTGCACCTGCACGCCCCAGAGGATTAACTCCTATCAGGCCAAGCTCGGCGGCCCCCTCATGGACCGCATCGACGTCGTCGTGGACGTCCCTCGCCCCGAGTCGTCGAAGGTGATCTCAGGCAATGCTGGCCTGTCCTCAGGGGAGATGGCTGAGCGGGTTTCTGCCGCGCGCGCCTTCAGGGTCTGGCGCGAGAGTCGCGAGGACGCTACGGGCGACGCCCGGTCGCCTGCGTCCATGCTCGACGCGCGGGCGCGTCGGGCGTTCGAGGCCATGGCCCGGAACCTGCTGCTCGGGGGCAGGGGCATCGCCCGCGTGACGCGCGTCGCCCGGACGATAGGCGACCTGGCCGAACACGAGCTGGTGACCGAGGACGACATCGTGGAGGCGATTGCGTTCCGCTCGAGGGGGTCATCGTGATGGTTCGCGCGTGCCCGCGCGGGGGATGGGTCGCGGAGCGAGGGGACGCGCTCTACCCAACGTCCCTCGAGGACCTGCCCAGCCCGCCGGAGAAGCTCTTCGGGATGGGCTCACCCGAGGCGCTCCTCGGCCCCTGCGTCTCGGTTGTCGGCGCGAGAAGGGCGACTCCCTACGGGCTCGCCGTGGCGGAGATGGCTGGCCGCGTCGCCGCCGAGTGCGGGCTTACGGTGGTGTCCGGCGGGGCGATGGGCTGCGACCACGCGGCCGCGAGCGGGACGCTGGGGGCCGGGGGTCGGACGGTCGTCGTGTCGGGCTGCGGCGCGGACGTCGTCTACCCGAGGTCCTCTCGCGACGTGTTCGAGGCTGCGGTCTCAGGCGGGGGCGCGGTCGTCTCTGCCGAGCCGTGGGGCCAGGGACCACGTCGGTGGGCGTTCCCCAAGCGCAACACGGTCATCGCCGCGCTCTCCAAAGTCCTTCTCGTGACTGAGGCGGGCGCCCACTCCGGGACCATGTCGACCGCTACTGCCGCAACTGAGCTCGACCGCATCGTCTACGCGGTGCCCGGGTCGATCTTCTCGCCCAATTCCAGCGGGACGAACCAGCTCATCAGCGAGGGGGCGCGCATGCTGCCCGACGAGCATGCGCTCGCCGTGTCCATCGCGCTCGACTACGGGCTGGCGCGGGTGGGCCCCCAGGGGAGCAGGGGGAGGCTCGGCCCCGTCATGTCGGCGCTCGTCGCGTCCCCCTCGAGGCCGGACGAGCTGGCGACCCGCCTGAACGAGGGGGTCCTCACCGTCATGAGGACGCTCGCCGAGTACGAGGCGAGAGGAATCGTGGAGCGGCTGCCCGACGGAAGATACTCGCCCACGCGGTCCTTCTTCATGGGGCACAATGAGTGAGGTATGCGACATGAGTGCAAGGGGGATCGATGGGGGAGTTCGTGACGGTCGTCGGCGGGGGCCTCGCAGGGTGCGAGTGTGCCCTCCAGCTCGCGCGCAGGGGAGTTCCCGTGCGCCTCTACGAGCAGCGCCCCGCGCACGAGTCCCCGGCCCACCACACCGCGGGCCTCGCCGAGCTCGTCTGCTCCAACTCGCTGAAGTCGACGAAGCAGGACACCGCCGCCGGCATGCTCAAGACCGAGCTCGAGCAGCTCGGCAGCGTCCTTCTCGCCTGCGCGCGGGCGTGCGCCGTCCCCGCCGGGGGCGCGCTCGCCGTCGACCGCGTCTCCTTCTCCGGCATGGTGACGGGGCTCATCGAGCGCGAGCCTCTGATCGAGCTGGTTCGCGAGCGCGTCCGTGCGCTGCCCGAGGGTCCCTGCGTCATAGCGGCCGGCCCCCTCTGTGACGACGAGCTCTTCGAGGCGCTCACGCGTGCGGTGGGCTCAGGACGCATGAGCTTCTTCGACGCCGCGGCCCCCATCGTCGACGCCGACTCCCTCGACCGGTCCGTCGTCTTCGAGCAGTCTCGCTACCAGGGGGAGGGCGGGGGAGACTACCTCAACTGCCCGCTCGAGAGGGACGAGTACGATGCCCTTGTCGACGAGCTCGTGGCCGCGGAGCGCGTCCTCGCTCGCGATTTCGAGCAGGCCGACCTGTTCTGCGCCTGTCAGCCGGTCGAGGAGGTGGCCCGTACGGGGCACGACACGCTCCGTCACGGAGCCCTCAAGCCGGTCGGCATAACGGACCCGAGAACGGGGAGGCGCCCCTGGGCGGTCGTGCAGCTGCGTGCCGAGAACCCCGAGCACGCCGCCTACAACCTCGTCGGGTTCCAGACGAACCTCACCTGGCCCGAGCAACGGCGCGTCTTCAGGATGATCCCGGGGCTCGAAGGGGCGGAGTTCCTTCGGTACGGCGTGATGCATCGAAACTCGTTCGTGGACGCCCCCCACGCCCTGGACGCGACCTTCCGGATACCCGGCACGCAGGTGCGCCTTGCGGGTCAGATCACCGGAACCGAGGGCTACGTCGAGGCGATCGCCTCGGGGCTGCTCGCCGCCCTCAACGTCTATGCCGAGCGCGCGGGGCGCGAGCCCGTCACGCTTCCGCCGACCGGTGCGCTCGGGTCGCTCGTCCGCTACGCCACCGACCCGGCGACGTCCGGCTATCAGCCCATGCACGTCAACTTCGGGCTCTTCCCGCCACTGGACGAGCCGATCCGCAACAAGGCCCAGCGCCGCGCGGAGCTCGTCCGACGCGGGCTCCGGGACCTGACCGACCACCTCGCCCGACGGCCCGACCTTCTCGTGCCCCCGGGAGGGGGTGCGGGGTGCTGACGCCCGAGGCGGGCTCGCGCGCCCGAGAGCAGGACGCGCTCGACGAGGCGATCGACGGCTGGTGCGCCAGGCTGGCCGAGGTCAGGCGGCTCTCGGACAACACCGTGAGGGGCTACCGTCATGACCTCGCCTCGTTCTCGGACTGGGCTCGACGAGAGGGGGTCGCGCCGCTCTCCATCACCCACCGTGAGCTCCGTCGCTACCTGACGGAGCTGGCCCGCGCCGGATACGCCGCGACCACGGTGTCGAGACGTCTCTCCGCCCTGAGGGGGCTGTATCGCTGGATGCTCCGCGAGGGAAGGTGCCCCTCGGCCGCCGTCGCCGCCGTCTCCAGCCCCAAGCTCTCCCGCACGCTTCCTCACACGATGAGCGACGACGAGGCGGCTAGGCTGCTCGCCACCTGCTCGGGATCAGAGCCCGTTGACCTCCGGGACAGGGCATTCCTCGAGCTCCTCTACGCGAGCGGCGCACGAATCTCCGAGGCCGCCGGGCTGCGCCTCGGCGACGTCGACTTCGCGCAGCGGCAGGTGACGCTCTTCGGCAAGGGCTCAAAGGAGCGGATCGTCCCCCTCTACGATCGTGCGCTCGAGAGCCTTCGAGCCTACGTCGACCACGGTAGGGGCGCTCTCCTGCGTCCCGGGAACACGACCGCCGCGCTCTTCGTCTCGACGCGCGGGAACCCCATGTCCGCCGACGCCCTCAGGACCCGGTTCGAGAGACGTGTCGCGGAGGCGGGGCTCGACCCCGGCCTGACGCCGCACGCCATGCGCCACACCTTCGCCACCGAGCTCCTCTCGGGCGGAGCCGACCTGCGCAGCGTCCAGGAGCTTCTCGGCCACGAGAGCCTCTCCACGACGCAGGTCTACACGCACCTGTCCGTCGATCGCCTCCGCGAGGCCGCCCGCAGGGCGCACCCCCGCGCCTCGTCGCACGGCCCTGCGTGAGTGGTGAGGATGTGAACCCTCGACAGGGGGGTGACGAGCGGCTATACTTGCAAATCGCTGTGCAAAGGCACGGCGCGTCGCTGACGCGACGCACACGACACACGCGTGACTACCCGAGCGCCGTGGTGCCGCGGGCTTCCAGCCAGGCCCGGGGTGGCGTCCCAGGGGACGACCTCACGCGGAGGACCAACCACAGGAGGTTACACATGGCTAAGATCACCATCCAGACCCTGCTCGATGCCGGCTGCCACTACGGTCACCAGACCCGCCGCTGGAACCCCAAGATGAAGCCCTACATCTTCGGCGAGCGCAACGGCATCTACATCCTCGACCTCAAGCAGACCATGCTCGGCGCCGACCGCGCCTACACCTTCCTCAAGGAGACGGCCGCCAAGGGCGGCACCATCCTGTTCGTCGGCACCAAGAAGCAGGCCCAGGAGCCCGTCGCCGTCCAGGCCGAGCGTGCCGGCATGCCCTTCATCAACCAGCGCTGGCTCGGCGGCATGCTGACCAACTTCACCACCATCCGCTCGCGCATCCAGCGCATGGAGGAGCTCGAGGGCATGGTCGAGGACGGCAGCATGTCCCTGCGCGGCAAGAAGGAGCAGGCCGTTCTCACCAAGGAGCTCGCCAAGCTCCAGACCAACCTCGGTGGCGCCCGCACGATGACCTCGCTGCCCGCCGCCATCTTCGTCGTCGACACCAAGCGCGAGGAGATCGCCATCCGCGAGGCCAACCGCCTCCACATCCCCGTCGTCGGCCTGCTCGACACCAACTCCGACCCCGACGTCGTCGACTACGGCATTCCCGCCAATGACGACGCCATCCGCTCCGTCTCGCTGATGTGCGAGCTCGCCGCCGACGCGGTCCTCGCCGGCTCCGGCAAGGAGCAGATCAGCGCCGAGGAGATGGCCGGCACCGCCGAGCCCGCCGCCGAGACCGAGGCCGTCGAGGCCCCGGCCGCCGAGTAGACCGCACGTTAGCTTCCAGGAAGAGGAGATATCCATGGCTCAGGTTACCGCCGCCCTCGTCAAGCAGCTCCGCGAGATGACCGACTCCCCGATGATGGAGTGCAAGAAGGCCCTCGTCGAGGCTGACGGCGACATCGACAAGGCCGTCGACATCCTCCGCACGATGGGCATCGCCAAGGCCGTCAAGCGCGCCGGCCGCGACACCAACGAGGGCACCATCGCCGCCTACGTCTCCGAGGACGGCAAGACGGCCGCCCTTCTCGAGCTCACCTGCGAGACCGACTTCGTCGGCACCAACCCCAAGTTCACCGGCTTCGCGCTCGACCTCGCCAAGATCGTCGCCGAGAACGACCCGGCCGACGTCGACGCCCTCAAGGCGTGCGCCATGGGCGAGTCCACCGTCGACGCCGAGCTCACCGAGATGATCCACGTCATCGGCGAGAACATGAAGGTCGCCCGCTTCCAGCGCGTCTGCGCTGAGGACGGCGCCCTCGGCAGCTACGTCCACCTGGGCGGCAAGCTCGCCGACATCGTCACCTTCAAGCTCGGCAAGGCCGAGACGGCCGCCAACGAGCAGTTCAAGACCTTCGCGCACGACGTCGCGATGCAGGTCGCCGCTGCCGCCCCCGTCTCCGCCCGTCGCGACGACGTCCCCGCCGACGTGATCGAGCACGAGCTCGCCATCTACAAGGCCCAGGCCGCCGAGTCCGGTAAGCCCGAGGCCATCCAGGAGAAGATGGCCCAGGGTCGTCTCGAGAAGTACTTCAAGGAGAGCATCCTCACCGAGCAGGAGTTCGTCAAGGACGGCTCCCTCACGATCGGCCAGCTCGCCAAGAACGTCTCCAAGGACGTCGACGACACGATCGAGGTCATGAGCTTCGTCCGCTACACCTTCGGCGACGCCGAGTAGCATCGAGCATCAGCACCGCACACGGGGCCGGCGAGAGATCGTCGGCCCCGTTCGTGTGATAACGAGGGGCGCTCGACGGAACGATCCGGGTGGCGGCTCTCCCTCTGCTAGAATCACGTGAACAGTGCCGCCCGTGCGCGGGCATGAGGAAAGTGAGGCCGGCTTGTCTGACATCAAGTATCGACGCGTGCTCCTTAAGCTCTCCGGCGAGGCTCTGATGGGAGAGCAGGCCTACGGCATCGACCCTGCGGTCCCGCAGCGGCTCGCCGAGGAGATCAAGCCCGTCTGCGACCTCGGCGTGCAGGTCGCCATCGTCGTCGGCGGCGGCAACATCTTCCGCGGCATCCAGGGAGCCGCGGCCGGCATGGACCGCGCTCAGGGCGACAACATGGGCATGCTCGCGACGGTCATCAACTCCCTCTCCCTCCAGGACTGCTTCGAGCGCAACGGCATGGACTGTCGCGTGATGAGCGCCATCGAGATGCGCCAGATCGCAGAGCCCTACATCCGTCGCCGCGCCATCCGCCACCTGGAGAAGGGGCGCGTCACCATCTACGCCGCCGGCACCGGCAACCCCTACTTCACCACCGATACGGCAGCCGCGCTGCGCGCCTGCGAGATCGGCGCCGAGGTGCTCATGAAGGCCACCAACGTCGACGGCATCTATGACAGCGACCCGCGCACCAACCCCGACGCGCGCCGTTACGACACCGTCACCTACCGCGAGGTCCTCAACCGCGACCTCAAGGTCATGGACGCCACTGCCACGGCGCTCTGCCATGACAACCACATGCCCATCATGGTCTTTGACATCAAGCAGCCCGGCGTGTTCCTGAGCGCCGTCAGCGGCGAGAACGTTGGCACGACCGTCGTCGAGGAGGACTAGACATGAGCCAGTACACCGACAAGGCCGAGAAGAACATGGGGAAGTGCCTCGACACGCTCAAGGCCAACTTCGCGCGCGTCCGCACGGGCCGCGCGAACGCCCAGATCCTCGCTCCGATCATGGTCGACTACTACGGCCAGCCGACCCCGATCACCCAGCTCGCCGGCATCAAGGTCCCCGAGGCCTCCATGCTCGTCGTCGAGCCCTGGGACAAGAGTGCCCTGCGCGCCATCGAGAAGGCCATCGAGAGCTCGGACCTCGGCATCACCCCCTCCAACGACGGCACCTCGATCCGCCTGCCGTTCCCCAAGCCGACCGAGGAGCGCCGCAAGGAGCTCGTCAAGGAGTGCAAGGAGCTCGCCGAGGAGGCTCGCGTCGCCGTCCGCAACGTCCGTCGTGACGTCAACGGCAAGATCGAGCGCGACGAGGAACTCTCCGACGACGAGCAGTCGCGCGAGAAGAAGGCCGTCCAGAAGATCACCGACTCCTACGTAGCCAAGATCGAGGAGCTGCTCAAGACCAAGAGCGCCGAGGTCATGGAGATCTAGTGCTCCGAGACGAAGAAAAGCTCAGGGCATACTACGCCGACGCGCCCGAGGACCTGTCCCTGGACGAGCTCGACCTCGACCGCATCCCGCGTCACGTCTCCATCATCATGGACGGCAACGGAAGGTGGGCGACGAGGCGCGGCCTCGACCGCTCCCAGGGGCACGTAGCCGGCGTCGACTCGCTGCGCGAGGCGGTGACGACCAGCGTCCGCCTCGGCGTCGACGTGTTCTCCGTCTACGCCTTCTCGACGGAGAACTGGAATCGACCGCAGCGCGAGGTCGAGCTCCTCATGCACCTCTTCGCGACGACGCTCGTGAACGAGCTCCCGCTCTTCCACCAGGAGAACGTGCGCCTGCGGTTCCTCGGCGACCTTGAGGCGCTCCCGGAGCGCACACGGACGGTGTTCCAGCGCGGCCTCGACGAGACTGCGGACCACACGGGCATGGTGTTCGCCCTCGCGGTTAACTATGGCTCGCGCGCCGAGATCGCGCGCGCCGCCCGCGCACTCGCGCGAGAGGCGGCGGGCGGCGCGCTCGACCCCGACGCCATCACCGAGGACGACGTCACGCGTCACCTCTACACAGCCGGGCTTCCTGACCCCGACCTGCTCATTCGCACCTCGGGAGAGCTCCGCCTCTCCAACTACCTGCTCTGGCAGCTCGCCTACACCGAGTTCTACGTGACCGACACGCTCTGGCCCGACTTCGACCGCTGGGAGTACCTGTGCGCCGTGCGAGCCTTCCAGCACCGCTCGCGCCGGTTCGGGGGAGTGACGAACGGGTGAGGCTGCGCCGTGACAGGGGGGGCCGCGACGTCGAGAAGGGCGGGGAGGGGCTCGATCGCCAGATCGAGCTTCTCGAGGGTCGTCGCGCCTCGAAGGAGGAGGCCCGCGCCGCCGGCGGCCTCCGCGGCCAGAAGGCGCGCAGCGCGACCGAGAAGCTCCTGACGCGGACTACCTCGGGTGCGATCTACGCCATCGTCACACTCGCCTGCATCTTCGCGGGACCCCTCACCACCACCGTGCTCGTCGTCGCTGAGGCATGGCTCTGCTGCTCCGAGTTCTTCAGGATCTGCCGCATGGGCGGCCGCATGCCCAACGAGACGCTCGGGCTCGCCGCGGCGCTGCTCTTCCCGGTTGCCGCGTACCTGCACGGCCTGCTCGCCTGCGCGCTGCTCCTGCTCGGGCTGCTCATGGTCTGCGCCTGCTGGTACGTCTTCACGCCGCGCGCGAGCATCGCCGACGTCGCCGTGACCGCCCTCGGCCCCATATACACCTCGTTCGCCTTCGTGAGCATCATCCTCATCAGGCGCCATGACGTCGGTTTCACAGGCGCGGTGCTGACGCTCGGAATCATGTTCTCGATATGGGCCAACGACGCGTTCGCCTACTTCGTCGGCTCGGCTATCGGCTCACACAAGCTCGCGCCCCGCATCTCTCCCAGCAAGAGCGTCGAGGGCTTCGTGGGCGGCCTTCTGGGGTCGGTCCTCGTATGGGTCCTCATCTCCGTGTTCGACCTCGCGCCCATCTCGCTCGGGTGGGCCGTCGTCATGGGCCTGCTCGTCGGCATCGCCGCAGTCATCGGCGACCTCTTCGAGTCGCGGCTCAAGCGAGGGGTCGGCGTCAAGGACTCCGGCAACGTCCTGCCCGGGCACGGGGGGCTGCTGGACCGCTCGGATTCCATGCTCTTTGGCGGCACCATGGCCCTCTTCCTGCTGCTCTTTGGAGGCATCCTGTGACAGAGACGGCTCGGCCCGAGAAGGGCGCGCGCCTGCGCGTGGCCGTTCTCGGCTGCTCTGGTTCCATCGGCACGCAGACGCTCGACGTCTGCCGGCGCCACCGCGACCGCGTGGAGGTAGTTGCCCTCTCCGTGGCGAGCTCGACCCAGGTGCTCGTGGCCGCCGCGCGCGAGTTCTCCGTGCGCCACGTGGCCGTGGCGTCTCCCGAGCACGCCACGGACCCCTGCCTCTCCGAGCTCCCGGACGGCTGCGAGCTCGGCTGCGGCGCGGAAGCGGTCACCGGGCTCGCCACGCTCCCCGGGGTCGACGTCGTCGTCAACGCGATCGTCGGGTTCGCCGGCGTGCACGCCGGCTACGAGGCGCTGCGCTCCGGCAAGACCCTCGCCTATGCCAGCAAGGAGTCGATCGTGTGCGGCGGCGACCTGCTCATGCCGCTCGTCAGGCCGGGCCGCCTCGTCCCGGTAGACTCTGAGCACAGTGCCATTTTCCAGTGCCTGGTGGGGGAGCGCTATGAGGACGTCGCACGGCTCTGGCTCACGTGCTCCGGAGGCCCGTTCTGGGGGCGCTCGCGCGAGGAGCTCTCGCGCGTCACCGCCGCGGAGGCGCTCGCGCACCCCACCTGGACCATGGGCCCGAAGATCACCATCGACTGCGCCACGCTCATGAACAAGGGGCTCGAGGCGATCGAGGCGCACCACCTGTTCGACGTTCCCATGGACGACGTGAGCGTCCTCGTCCACCGGCAGAGCAAGGTCCACTCGATGGTCGAGTTCATCGACGGGACGACGAAGGCACAGCTCGGCGCATCGGACATGCGAGCTCCCATCCAGTACGCACTCAGCTGCCCCGGGCGCTGGGAGGCTTCCGCGGACCGCGTCGACTGGCGGGCATGCGAGCCCCTCACCTTCGAGGCGCCGGACACCACGACGTTCGGCTGCCTCGAGCTCGCCTATGCCGCCGGACGCGCCGGGGGCACGCTCCCGTGCGCCATGAACGCGGCGAACGAGGTCGCAAACGCCGGGTTCCGCCAGGGTCTGTGTGGATTCCTTGACATCGAGCGCATCGTCTCGCGCGTCATGGACGAGACGAGCGTCGAGCGGGTAGAAAGTCTCCGACAGCTTGACGAGGTCGACGCGCGCGCGAGAGAGCGGGCATCGGCCGTTCTCTCGGAGGTTGCCCGGTGAGTGATGTCCTCGGCGTCGTATGGGCCGTGTTCTGGGGCGTTCTCGTCCTCTCCCTGCTCGTCTTCGTCCACGAGGGGGGCCACTACCTGGCCGCGCGCGCCTTTCGCGTGAGGGCCACCGAGCTCTTCCTCGGCTTTCCGAGCCGACTCAAGCTCTCCTTCAAGAGCCGCAAGGTCGGCACCGAGTTCGGCGTGACGCCCGTCCTTCTCGGCGGCTACACGCGCATCTGCGGAATGGAGGGGACGGCCGACGAGCTGCTGGCGCCCGCGCTTGACCTCGTCACGCGACGGGGTCGCGTGTCTGCCCAGGAGGTCGCCGACGAGCTCGGCTGCGACATCGACCGCGCATACGACCTTCTCGAGACCCTCTCCGACTGCGCGAGCGTCAGGCCCTGCCACGACCTCGAGAAGGGCGAGAGGCCTGACCAGAAGACCTGTCCCCCCTCCTACGAGAGCGTCGCGCGCGACGCGTGCCTTCTCACGGAATATGACGTCGGGCACGACCTCGACGCGAAGGGGTCGTCGGCGGCCGGCGAGCCCCGCGAGACCGGCCTGTCACCCGAGGAGTTCCTCGCACGCGAGCGGTCGCACACCTATCAGGGCGTCGGATACCTCAAGCGCGTCGCCATGCTCGCGGCCGGCCCCGTGGTTAACATCCTGCTCGCCTTTGCGATCATCACCTGCGCGCTCATGGCGAGGGGGGTCGACCACGTCTCGAACACCAACGTCCTCGGCGGCGTCGAGGAGGGCTCGCCCGCGGCTGCGGCGGGGCTCGAGGCGGGTGACGCCGTCACCGCCGTCGACGGCGTGACGACCGGCACCTGGGAGGACGTTGTCGCTGCGCTCGGGCCGCTGATTGAGGCCGGGGAGGACTTCACCCTTACCTACGAGCGCGACGGCGCTTCGCGCACGGTCGACGTCGAGCTTCCGGACGACGGCTCGGCCGAGGCCGTCGGCGTGATCGCGACCGTCGAGACCTATCACCCCACGCTCGGGGAGGCGGCCTCGATGACGCTCGACTACGTCGGCATGGTGGCTGGCTACGTCGCCCAGCTCATCAACCCCAACCACACCATGGAGGTGCTCGACCAGTCATCCTCCGTGGTCGGGATAGCCGTCATGACGGGCGAGGCCGCCTCGTCCGGTGCCTTCGACCTCGCCGTCGTCGTTGCCGCCATCTCGGTCTCGCTCGGCTTCATGAACCTCCTTCCCATCCCGCCCTTCGACGGTGGCAAGATCTTGATCGAGACGATCCAGCTCGTCATCCGCAGGCCGCTTCCCCAGCGCGTGGTGGCGGCGCTGAACCTCGTCGGCCTCGCCTTCGTGATCTTCGTGTTCCTGTTCGTCTTGAGAAACGACGTTCTCCGGCTGTTCGTCGGATAGGAGGGGCCATGGGTGCCGGGAAGAAGCCTGCCGCCCGCAACAGGACGCGTCCCGTCAGCGTCGGCGGCGTGACCGTGGGCGGCGGCGCGCCCGTTTCCGTCCAGTCCATGTGCACGACTGACACCGCCGACGCCGATGCCACGCTCGCGCAGATCGCTCGCCTCGCCGACGCGGGCTGCGAGATCATCCGCGTGGCCATCCCGAGCGCTGCCGCGCTCGACGGCTTCGCGGAGGTCTGCGCCCGGTCCCCGCTGCCCGTCGTCTCCGACATCCACTTCGACCACAGCCTCGCGATCGAGGCCTGCCGCCGCGGTGCGTCCGCGCTCCGCGTCAACCCCGGCAACATCGGCAGCTGGGGCCGCGTCGACGCCGTCATCGACGCGGCAGGGGAGGCGGGCATCCCCATCCGCATCGGTGTGAACGCCGGGTCCCTCGACCCCGCCTTCGCCGAGCGCGAGGACCTCTCCCACGTCGAGAAGCTCGTCGGGTCCGCCACCTCGTTCGTCGATCACTTTCGCGAGCGCGGCTTCGCCGACATCGTCCTCTCGGCGAAGGCCCATGGCGTGCCCACGACCGTGGAGGTGAACCGAGCCCTCTCGCGCGGGCTTCCGGACGTCCCGCTTCACATCGGCGTGACCGAGGCGGGCACCCTGCGCCAGGGCACCGTCAAGAATGCCGCTGCCGTCGGCGCCCTGCTCATGGAGGGCGTCGGAGACACGATCCGCCTCTCCCTCACGGCCGACCCCGTCGAGGAGGTCAACGTCGCCTGGGACCTGCTCTCCGCCGTCGGCATGCGGCGCCTTCGACCCGAGCTCGTGAGCTGCCCCACCTGCGGTCGCTGCCAGTGGGACCTGATGGGCGTCGCAAACGAGGTCGAGCGTCGCCTCGCCGCTGTGCGCGCGCCGATCACCGTCGCCGTCATGGGCTGCGTGGTGAACGGCCCCGGAGAGGCCAAGGGCGCCGACATCGGACTCGCGGGCGGCCGCGGCAAGGCCGTCCTCTTCGCCTCGGGCGAGAAGATCCGCACCGTCGACGAGGTCGACGCCGTCGACGAGCTCTTCGCCGAGATCGAGCGTCGCTTCGCCTAGATCGTCCGGCCCCGCGCCGGCCCGGGCAACCCCCGGCGCTCAGACAGCTTCGCGCAAAGGACGCGCCTGCAGAACTCGCGGCGGGAGTTGCCCG
>JAUNEG010000002.1:128179-141135 GCA_030525685.1 Atopobiaceae bacterium
TCGACGGCGTGACGCCATGGCCGCCCCCCCGCCGGGGCCCACCTCCGCCGCGAGTTCTTGGCGCGCCCTCTGCGCCAAGCTGTTCGAGCGCCGGAGATGGGCCCCGCCGGGGTGGCGGAGGTTGACTTGCGACCTCGACCGTTCTTCTCGGCCGTATGTCGTAGAATCGTGAGCGTTGCATTCGACGCAGAAGGGAACCGCACGTGAAGCGTTATCAGAAGATGTCCCAGCTCTACGCCCCGACGCTCAAGGAGGACCCGGCGGAGGCCGAGCTCGCGAGTCATCGGCTCCTGCTGCGCGCAGGCATGATCCGCAAGACCGCCGCCGGCCTCTACAGCTACCTGCCGCTCGCCTGGCGCTCCATCCGCAAGATCGAGGCCGTCATCCGCGACGAGATGGAGGGCATCGGCGCCCAGGAGATGATGGTTCCCATCCTCACGCCCGCCGAGCTCTGGCACGAGTCGGGCCGCTGGGACGCCTACGGCCCCGAGCTCATGCGCATCGCCGACCGTCACGGCCGCGAGTTTGCCCTTGGCCCCACGCACGAGGAGACCTTCACGGACCTCGTGAAGAACGAGCTGCGCTCCTACAAGCAGCTCCCGTGCACGCTCTACCAGATCCAGGACAAGTTCCGCGACGAGATGCGCCCGCGCTTCGGCCTCATGCGCGGCCGCGAGTTCATCATGAAGGACGCCTACAGCTTCTCCGCCACTCAGGAGTCGCTGCAGGAGTGCTACGAGGCCGAGAAGGCCGCCTACGCGCGCATCGCCGAGCGCTGCGGCATCTACGCGCTGCCCGTCGTGGCCGACTCCGGCCAGATCGGCGGCGACACCTCCGTGGAGTTCATGGCGCTCGCCGACTCCGGCGAAGCCGAGCTCGTCTACTGCGACTGTGGCTTTGCCGCCGACGTCGAGGCCGCCGCCACCAAGGTGCCCGTGACCGAGGGTCCCGGCGACGGCACGCTCACGAAGGTCCGCACCCCGGGTCTCGGCTCCATCGAGGCGGTCGCGGACTTCTTCGGCTTCCCCGAGAACGGGACCCGCAAGTCGCTCGCGCTCGTTGCCGAGGACGGCACCAACGTCGTCGCCATCGTCCCCGGCGACCACGAGCTCAACGAGATCAAGGCCGGCAAGCTCTTCGGCGCCTATCACCTCATGACCGACGAGGAGCTGGAGCTCGCCGGCCTGCACAAGGGCTTCATCGGGCCCGTGGGGCTGCCCGAGGGCATTCGCCTGGTCTGCGACGAGTCCCTGCGCGAGAGCCAGAGCTGGACCTGCGGGGCCAACGAGGTGGACTACCACTTCACGGGCGCCAAGCCCGGGCGCGACTTTACGGTCGACGAGTGGGCCGATCTCGTGAGCGTGAAGGAGGGCGACCCCTGCCCGCACTGCGGCGCCGCCCTCAGGAGTGCCCGCGGCATCGAGATCTCCCAGGTCTTCCAGCTCGGCACCAAGTACTCCGAGTCCATGGGCGCCACCTTCGCGGACGAGGACGGCGTCGAGCGTCCGTTCCTCATGGGCTGCTACGGCATCGGCGTCTCCCGCACGCTTGCCGCCGTCGTGGAGCAGCACAACGACGAGCACGGCATCTCGTGGCCCGTCTGCGTGGCGCCCTACGAGGTCGAGGTCATGCCGCTGGCCGTGGGCGACGACGTGGTGGCCCCGGTGGCCGAGAAGATCGTGGGGGAGCTGGCGGCTGCCGACCTCGAGGTCCTCCTCGACGACCGCAAGGAGCGTCCGGGCGTGAAGTTTGCCGACGCGGACCTCATTGGCATCCCGTACCAGGTGATCCTGGGCAAGCGTGGCGTCGCGAACGGCATGGCCGAGGTCAAGGTCCGCGAGAGTGGCGAGCGCTTCGACGTGCCGATGGACGAGCTCGTCTCCTGGCTCACCGAGCGCGTGGTGCCGGCGCGCGCCTAGTTTGACCCTGTGTGCCCCGGCCCTTCTCGCCGGGGCACCTTTCTATCGAGAGGAAGCCTCATGAGCTATGCCGATCTTGCCGCTGCTGCGCGTGGAAACATCGGGCCCTACTGCCGCGCGTGCCCCGTCTGCGGCGGGCGCGCGTGCGCGGGCGTGATGCCCGGACCCGGCGACAAGGGCGTGGGACGCGTTGCAGAGAAGAACTGGCGGGCCTGGCAGGGGCTGTCCGTGAACATGGACACCCTGCACGAGTCCTTCTCGGCAGATACCAGCGCCTGCGTGTTGGGCCATGGGCTTTCCGTGCCGGTTATGATTGGTCCTGCGGGCGACGTCCAGCGCCACTACGGAGACGCGTACGACACGGTCTCGTACAATCGCTGCGTCCTCACGGCTGCGGCGGGGGAGGGCACGCTCGCCTGAACGGGAGACGGGCTCGACGCCTCAATCATGACCGAGGCGTGTGACCTCATCGGCGGGCTGGGAGGCTCGGGCGTCCCGACGGTCAAGCCATGGGACCCCGCAACGCTCAGCGAGAAGCTCGAGCAGGCCCTGGGGGCCCGTCCCGTTGCGGTTGCGATGGACATTGACGCCGCAGGCCTTCCGTTTTTGCGCGGACAGGAGCCGCCTGCGGGGGCAAGGTCCGCCGCCCAGATTGCCGAGGTTGCTGCACGCTGTCACGAGTCTGGAACGCCCTTTGTGCTCAAGGGCGTCATGACGCCACGAGCGGCGCTGAGAGCCGCTGAGGCGGGCGTTGACGCCATCGTTGTCTCCAATCACGGGGGACGCGTTCTGGACGGCACCCCGGCCACGGCAGCCGTCCTCCCAGACATTGTTGACGCCGTTGGCAAGAGCGTCGAGGTTCTTGTGGACGGAGGGATAAGAAGCGGGCTTGACGTCTTCCGCGCACTTGCGCTGGGTGCCCGTGCGTGTCTGGTGTGTCGGCCCTTTGTGGTGGCTGCCTTTGGCAGGGGAGAGGACGGCGTGCGTGCATATCTTGCGCAGCTTCGCTCTGAGCTTGCGGACGCCATGGAGATGTGCGGTTCGGCCACGGTGGCTGAAGTTACGCGCGACATGCTCTGGGATTAGCGCCTCAACTGTGCGTACCTGTGCTTAGCCGGCACTCATGAGTGCCGGCTAAGCATACGACTTCAAACGGCACTTCTCGGTATTGAGCGAGAAGAACCCTGCACCTATGGCCCTGATTGGCTCTTTGTGCCGGCACTCACGAGTGCCGGCGCGGTTTAGCTGCGTCAAAGAAAAAGCTCAGAGGCATAATCTGCCTCTGAGCTGACGTTTTTTGGTGGGCCCTGAGGGATTCGAACCCCCAACCCAGGGATTATGAGTCCCCTGCGCTAACCGTTGCGCCAAGAGCCCGTGATGAAAAAGGCGGCGACCGAGGCCGCCGCCGTGTCTAGCGTGGTGGAGATAAGGGGGTTCGAACCCCTGACCTCGTGACTGCCAGTCACGCGCTCTCCCAACTGAGCTATATCCCCGCTGGTGGGCGATGCTGGATTCGAACCAGCGACCCCTTCCGTGTGAAGGAAGTGCTCTACCCCTGAGCCAATCGCCCGCGAGGAAAAATATTATCAGAACTTCTGTGAATACGCACGACATTTTTTCGATTGGCAAGATTCCGTGGAGAAGAGCGCCAGATTGAGAAGCCCCCAACGCTAGATCTCAACTTAAGAGAATTGTCTAGATCCAAACTTGAGGGTTAAGTTTTACCCGTTGACCGGGAAGGAGGGACCGTTTGTCCCGTGGTTCTTAATTCAAATACCTGAGCTGCGCTTTTGCAAACTAAACTGTTTTAGGTTGTATTAAGCAGGGGGTATTGTGTCTCGACGCAGTGGTCCCCACGAGAGAAAGAGCGCCCATGAGAAGTACACGAGCAGGGAAGACGCCAGCTCGGCTCGCGGTAGCGGCCGCAGCGGCATTTGCGCTCGTCATGGGCGGCGCGGGCCTCGCGTTTGCCGCTGACGACGGCTACGTGATTGATGCCGACCTCACGCAGACGGCGGCCACGGAGCCGCCACAAAACGAGACGCTGCCCAACGATGGCCAGCTCGAGTACCAGCGCGACTCCTTCGCGGCCTTCTGCCACTTTGGCCCGAACACCTTCGCCAATATCGAGTGGGGCAAGAGCTACGGCAACGGCATGCCCGAGGCCTACGAGTATATGAACGAGCTCTCGAGCTTCGACGCCGACGGCTACGTCAAGATGATCAAGGACGCGGGCTTCTCGCGCCTTGTCGTGACGGCCAAGCACCACGACGGCTTCTGCATCTGGCAGTCGGAGTACACCGACTACGACATGGAGAAGGTCACCAACTACAAGAACGGCGAGGGCGACATCCTCGCGGACCTCTCCGAGGCCTGCTCGAAGTATGACGTCGATATGGGCCTCTACCTCTCTCCGTGGGACATCGACGCCGCGTCCTATGGCTATGGCCCGGGCGAGACGGTCGGAGAGATCGGCACCTCCACCGACACCGACGTCAACTACAACGAGTACTACGTCGGGCAGCTGAAGGAGATCCTCGGCAACGACAAGTACGGCAACAAGGGCAAGTTCGTCGAGGTCTGGATGGACGGCGCCAAGGGCGACGGGGCCAACGCGCAGGTCTATGACTACACGCGTTGGGCCGACACCATCCACGAGCTCGAGTCCGAGAACTGCATCATCTTCCAGTGCGCGCAGCACACCGGAGTCCGCTGGATCGGCAACGAGAACGGCACCTCGGTGAGCACCGCCACCGACGAGCTCTGGTCTCCCGTCAAGCTCAACTCCGCCGGCGATAACTACGACCCCAACACTCAAGGCGGGGTTCAGGTTGGTTACGCCGACGGCGACCTCTGGACCGTCCCCGAGGCTGACGCCCGCATCACCTCCGGTTGGTTCTGGGGCCCCAACAGGAGCACGCCCAAGTCCCTCGAGGACCTGAGCGCCATGTACTTCAACTCCATCGGCCACGGCGCCACGCTGCTCATCAACATCCCGCCCAACGATCAGGGTACCGTTGACTCCCAGATCAAGGCTCGCGTCGAGGAGTTTGCCTCCAACATCAAGATGAGTTTCGACGACAACCTCGCCACCGGCGGCACTGCCAAGGCGACCTCCGCCTACGGCAACGACAAGACGTACGGCCCCGGCAACGTTCTCGACGGCAACAAGGGCACCTTCTGGTGCGCCAACGAGTCTGCCGACCAGTCGCTCATCATCGAGCTCGGAGAGAAGCAGACCTTCGACATCGTCTCCATCGAGGAGGCCATCCAGAACGGTCAGCGCATCGACTCCTTCAAGGTGAGCTACCGCACCGACGACGGCTCCTGGAAGGAGTTTGGCTCCGGTGCCACCATCGGCTCCAAGCGTCTCGTCCGCGCTGCCGAGGTCTCCTCTGACGCCATCAAGATCGAGTTTGGCATCGACGAGGTCTTCAAAGGCGAGCAGGCCCTCGCGCAGATCACCGAGGTCGGCGTCTACAAGGCCTCCCCGGCATTCGAGATACCGACGCCCATCCCGACTGGTCTCACCGCCATCGACAACACTGATATGACGCAGGGCGGCTCCTGGACCGCTGAGTCCATCTCCTCCTGCTACGAGGGCACGAGCCAGTGGACGAGCAACACCAGCTCCACTCTCACCTTCACGTTCGCCGGCACCCAGTTCAACATCGTCGGCACCGCCGATCCCGGCCACGGGACCATGGGCGTCAGCATCGACGGTGGGGACGTCATTCAGGTTGTCACCTACAACGTGAGCGCTCGCAACACCTCTGCGCTGCTCTACTCCTCCGATACCCTCGAGAACAAGGAGCACAAGGTCGTCATCAGCGTCATCAGTGGCGCCGTTGGCATTGATGCCGCCGCCTTCCTGCCCGAGGGCATGACGATGGTTGACTTTGAGACCGCCGCCTTCACGATGGACGAGGATTCCACCTACGAGCTCACGCTCCGTCGCATCGGCGACATCTCCCAGGAGCTCACGGTCAACGTTGGCTTTGAGCCCGGCACCGCCACGCAGGATCACTTCGACACCGCCGCCAAGGAGGTTACCTTCGCAGCCGGCGAGGACGAGGCCACCGTCACCGTCTCCACGCGCCGTGTGACCGAGGGCGAGCAGAGCTCCGGCAGCGCCGATGGCGACCGCCAGTTCTACGTCTCCCTCGCCCTTGACGGCGATAACGTCATCGGTGGCTTCACTGATGTTGTCACCGTCACCATCACTGACGTCGATCAGGATCTTGACGAGGTCATCACCAAGGCCGAGGCCGTCGACACCGACAACTACACCGCTGCCTCCGTTGCTGCCCTGAACGAGGCCCTTGAGGCCGCGAAGACAGCCTACAAGAACGCCGAGATGTCCGCCGTCGATGTCCGTGCGGCCATGGAGGCGCTCCAGGACGCCATCGACAACCTCGCGGCTGCCAATAACTACACCGAGGAGGACCCGTTCCTCTTCCCGTACAGCGATGAGCCCGCAACGCTCGAGTTCGAGCTCGGCCAGCTCAAGGACGTCACCAACTCTGCCGACAGCAACGGTAAGTGGCCGGCACAGGTCTGGGTTGACACTGCCACCGGAACCACGGCCATCAACTCCCTGAACGATGGTGACACGCTGAGCGTTCCGTTCCGCGCTACCTACGCCGGAACCTATAAGGCCGTCCTCACCTACTCCAGCGGATCGCCGACCAACGAGCTCTCGTGGTCCGACGCAAACAGCGTCATTGAGGATGGCTCCAAGGTCGCCGGCGCGTCTGACGCCTCCCAGTGGCACACGGTCGAGTTCGATATTGTTGTCAACGAGGCTGGCAGCTCCACGTTCGTCTTCGCGCCGCCTGCCGGCAAGAACGCTCCGCGCCTGGACAAGCTCGTCATCACCTACACCGGCGAGGTTCCCGTGACCGAGGCCGATCCCGCCGAGAACATCGCCCTTAGCAAGGACGCCGCCGCAAGCTCCCGCGAGGATAACCTCGAGCGTCTTGACGCCACCAACGTCACCGACGGCAACAAGACTGACAAGGACAACGGTCGCTGGGCCCACCAGCCCGACGAGAAGCCCGCGTGGGTCTACGTCGACCTTGGCGCCAACTACGACGTCCAGACGGTCCGCCTCTTCTGGGAGACCCGCAAGCCTACCGACTACGAGGTCCAGTTCGCGCTGAACGGCGCCGACCCGACCAAGGAGTCCTCTTGGAAGACGGTCGCGGAGCTCGATCAGCCCGCGGAGAAGACGGTTGACGTCGTGCTCGACGAGGCCCAGGTCGCGCGCTACGTCCGCGTTCTCATCAACGACTATGTTTCCCAGGATCCCGACGGCGCCGGCAACTGGAACAACACCTCCCTCTACGAGATTGAGGTCTACGGCGGCATCCTCAAGGCTGAGCCCAACTATGACGCGCTCAACGCCGCCATCGACAAGGCCGAGAAGCTCGTCGAGTCCGACTACACGGCCGATTCCTGGTCCAAGCTCGAGACTGCCCTCGCTGTTGCCGAGCGGGCACTGAGCGCCACTGACCAGACGACGGTCGACGCTGCCGCCAAGGCCCTGAACGACGCCATCGACGCTCTTGTCGAGGCCACCGAACCCGAGCCCGAGCCCACGGTTGACACCTCTAAGCTTGAGAGCGAGGTTGAGCAGTCCGAGTCTCTCGACGAGACGAGCTACACCGCCGAGAGCTGGGCGGCTTATGCCGAGGCGCTCAAGGACGCCCAGGCTGTCCTTGCCAACGAGAACGCGACGCAGGAGCAGGTTGACGCTGCTCTTGCCGCACTCTCCGCAGCTCGTGAGGCCCTCGTGACCTCTGAGCCCGGCACCGACGAACCCGGCACTGACGAGCCTGGTACGGATGAGCCCGGCGGAACCCAGAAGCCGTCCTCTGGCTCCAAGGTTCCCGCCACGGGCGACGCGAGCCTGCCTGTGGCCCTCGTTGCCGCTGGCGCTGCCGGCACGATTGCCGTGAGCATCGCGCTTCGCCGCAGGGCGAGCGAGAAGTAGCGGCCTTTTGTCGCACGTCTGAGACGAGGCGTCCCGGGTCTTCTCGGGGCGCCTCGTTCTTCTCGACAGAAGTTTTTCAAAATTGTCGGTTGACGATGCGTTACACTCTGGTATTGTTCTCTTCGCACCAAATGGGGATATAGCTCAGTTGGGAGAGCGCGTGACTGGCAGTCACGAGGTCAGGGGTTCGAACCCCCTTATCTCCACCATGTACGCTCAAGGCCGTCGGGCTTCTCGCCCGGCGGCCTTTTTGGTCCGTCCGCGGACCAAAGCGAAGCCAGCCCTGAACGGCCCCACCTCAGCCCTACGCTCGTCTGCGGATGAAACCTGCGCGAGACAGGGGGGCACCCTTGTAGATCACCGACGTCAAAATCGAAAAGTTCTCCGCCCCGCTGCAGCAGCCCTTCCGCGTTGCGTACGGCACCATGGACAAGGCCGACAGCCGGCTGGTCAAAGTCAAGACGGACGAGGGCCTCCATGGGGTCGGCTCGGCCGCGCCGCTGCCCTTCGTCACGGGCGAGACGCTGGACACCTGCTAACTCGTGCTCAAGGATCTCGCCCGAGCGTCGGTGACGACGTGCGCATCCGCGTGGACGCCAACCAGGGGTATTCTCGTCCCGCGACGCGCTTGCCCGCTTGCGTTAATCCGATGGGCCCACGGGGCCGATGCTCGTCTCACATGCCTTCTCGCCTATACTTATCAGGTTGTGACTATAGGGAGGCATGCATGACCGCATCCGATAGCCCCGCCGAGCTCTTCGGCCTGAGGCTCGCCCACGTGGGCGTCAACACCACGAGTCCCGAGGAGGCCGCCGCCACGGCGGACGCCTTCTGCACGCTCCTGGGCATCCCCCGCGGCGAGGAGCCATTTCCGGTGTCCTCCTTCTCCGGCTCGCTCGTCGAGGTCATGAACAACGGCGGTCGCGGCGAGAAGGGGCACATCGGGCTGCATGTCGACGACATCGACGCCGCCCAGGCCTGGTACGAGGAGCGCGGCGTCGAGTTCAACGAGGCCTCGCGGACGCTCTGCCCCGACGGCTCGGGTCGCACCTACCTCATCTACTTCAAGGAGGAGGTCGCCGGCTTCGCGATCCACCTCACCATCGCCGACTAGCACGGGGATCGCACGTGATCGCACTCGCTGACAAGATAACCAAGTCCTTTGGCGGCCGCGTTCTCTACGCGGGCGCCACGCTGCAGCTCAACGCCGGCGAGCGCTGGGCGCTCGTGGGCCCCAACGGCTCGGGAAAGACCACCCTGCTGCGCATCATCATGGGGGAGGAGAGCCCCGACGAGGGCACCGTGAGCTTTGCGCACGACGTCACGGTGGGCTACCTCGAGCAGGAGACCCACCTCGCGGGCGAGAAGAGCGCGCTATCCGAGGTGGTCGACTCCGCCCATGAGGTCAAGGAGATGGAGCGCCGCGTGCGCGAGCTCGAGCACAAGATCTCCGAGACGGAACCCGGCGACGATCTCGACCGCCTGCTCGAGCGCTACGGCGCGGCACAGGACCGCTTCGAGCGTCTGGGCGGCTACGAGCTGGAGGCGCGCGCCAAGCAGATCCTGGCGGGACTCGGCTTCCCGGTCAAGGACTTCGGCAAGCCCGCACGCGACTTCTCGGGCGGCTGGCAGATGCGCATCGCGCTCTCCAAGCTGTTGCTGCGCCATCCCGACCTGCTGCTGCTCGACGAGCCGACCAACCATCTCGACCTCGAGAGCGTCCGCTGGCTCGAGCAGTTCCTCGCGGGCTACGACGGTGCCGTGCTTCTCGTCTCCCACGACCGCGCCTTCATGGACGCCTGCGTCTCCCACGTGGCGGCAGTCGAGAACCGTCGCATCACCACCTACACCGGCGACTACTCGAGCTACCTCAGGCAGCGCGAGGACAACCTCGAGCAGATGCGAGCCAAGCGCGCCGCCCAGGAGCGCGAGATCGCGCACATGCAGGTCTTTGTCGACAAGTTCCGCTACAAGCCCACGAAGGCCGCACAGGCGCAGGAGCGCATGAAGAAGATCGAGCAGATCAAGAGCGAGCTCGTGATCCTGCCCGAGGGCACCAAGAAGGTCCACTTCGCCTTCCCCGAGCCGCCGCGCACCGGAGACGAGGTCGTGAGCCTGGAGGGCGTGGCCAAGTCCTTCGGCGAGAACCACGTCTACTCGGGCGTGGACCTCAAGCTCTATCGCGGCGACCACGTGGCGCTCACCGGCCCCAACGGCGCCGGCAAGTCCACGCTCATGAAGCTCATCAACGGCCTGCTCGCGCCTGACGCGGGCACGGTCGAGCTCGGAAAGAACGTCACCAAGGCCTACTACGCACAGCACCAGCTCGAGCAGCTCAACGAGGCCAACACCGTCCTCGCCGAGATGGACTCGGTGGCCGCGGGCTGGACCACGTCCGAGGAGCGCCGCCTGCTCGGCGCGTTCCTGTTCCACGGCGACGACGTCGAGAAGCGCGTCGGCGTGCTCTCCGGCGGCGAGCGGGCGCGTCTGGCCCTGGCCAAGATGCTCGTCGCGCCGGACCCGCTGCTGCTGCTCGACGAGCCGACCAACCACCTCGACATCGACTCGGTCGACGTGCTGGAGCGCGCGCTCGTGGACTTCAAGGGCACGATCGTGCTCATCTCCCACGACGAGCATCTCGTCCGCGCGGTGGCAAACAAGGTCGTCGACGTCCGCGACCACCAGGTCACGGTCTATGACGGCGACTACGACTACTTCCTCTTCAAGCGCGCCGAGCTCGAGGCGCGCGCCGCGGAGGAGGCCGTCGAGGCCCCCGTGCCCACGGCCGCGAAGGCCGTCCCCGAGCCCGCCACCGGCCGCAACGTCAAGACGCGCGAGCAGCGGCGAGCGGAGGCGGAGGAGCGCAACCGTCGCAACCGCGCGCTCAGGGCCGAGCGGACCCGCCTCAGGGAGGTCGAGGCGGCCTTGGAGCCCGCGCAGGCGCGCCTCGCCGAGCTCGAGACGATGATGGCTGACCAGGAGCTCTACAACGACGCCAAGCGCTTCGACGAGTGCATGACCGAGTACGCTGCGCTCTCGAAGAAGGTTCCCGCCCTCGAGCAGGAGTGGCTGGAGCTCACCGAGAGGCTGGAGGAGGCCGCCCGTGTCTAGCCTTCTGCGCCTCGGCGCCTTCGTCTGTCGCACCCTCGCCTGGGCTTTCGTCGCGCTGGTCGCAGCGAACGCCGTCCTGCCCGCCGGCCCCCGCGCGCTCCTGCTTGGCGTCAACGCGCTCGCGTCGGCGACGGTCCCCGGGCCCGTGGCGGGCCTCTTCGTCTTCGCGACCCCCTTCGGCGGCGCGTTCCGCGGGGACTTTGCGATCGTTGCTATAGTGTTGCTGGTTCTGGACTGGCTTCTCTGCAGGATTTCCGTCCCGGCGCGCCGCCTGGCCGCCTAGGGGGTGCGCGTGCCCTACTCCTTCGACACTCTGGTCTCCGTCGCGATTACCGTCGTCCTCGTCATGCTCTCGGCGATCGTGCACGAGGTCGCGCACGGCTGGGTCGCCCTGCGCTGCGGCGACGCGACCGCGAAGGAGGCCGGTCGCCTCACGCTCGACCCGAGGGCGCACCTCGACGGCTTCGGCTCGGTCGTTCTGCCGCTCGTGATGGCGCTTCTCGGCGGGCCGGTCTTCGCGTTCGCGCGCCCCGTCCCCTACGACCCCCGCAGGCTGCGGCACCCCCGTCGCGACGAGCTGCTCGTCGCCCTGGCGGGCCCGGCCTCCAACGTGCTGCAGGCGCTCGTCGGGGCGCTCGTGCTGCGCGCCGCCTGGGAACCGCTCCTCGGTGCCCTCGCCTCGGGCGCCGCCCCGTTCGAGGTCGTGAGCTGGGTCGTGACGATCCTCTCCACCTACGTGTCGGTCAACCTCGCCCTCTGCTTCTTCAACCTCATTCCGCTGCCTCCGCTGGACGGCTCCAAGGTCGTGCTCTACTTCCTGACGGGTGACGCGCGCCGGGCCTACTACCAGATCCAGCAGTACGCGATGCCGATCCTCGTCATCGCGCTCTACATCGTCCCGCAGCTCCTGCACGTTGACCCGATCGGACGCTATCTGGACGCCACGGCCGGGAGCCTCTACGGGCTCCTTCTCGGGGGGCTCTGACATGGCCTCCTACCGCGTGCAGACCCAGGCCTACTCGGGGCCCTTCGACCTGCTGCTCCAGCTCGTGAGCAGGCAGCGCGTGACCATCGGCTCCATCTCCATCGCCGAGGTCGCCAACCAGTACCTGGCCGAGGTCGAGCGCATGAGCGAGATCGACCTCGACGTGGCGAGCGACTTCGTGCTCGTGGCCTCGACACTGCTCGACATCAAGGCGGCGTCGCTCGTGCCCGACGAGCCGATCGCCCGCTCCTCCGACGACCTCGACGAGGAGGACGATGACCTCGAGGGGCTCACGCCCGACGAGGCGCGCGAGGTCCTCATCGCGCGGCTTATCGCCTACAAGCAGTTCCGCAGCGCCGCCGCCGCGCTCGGCGCCCGTGCCGAGGCGGAGGCCCGCATGCACCCGCGCACGGTCGGGCCCGACCCTGAGTTCCTCGGCCTCATGCCCGACTACCTTGAGGGAATCACGCTCCGGAGCCTGGCCGTCATCTGCGCGGACATCGACAGCCAGCGGCAGACGCTCCTGCTCGAGGCCGATCACGTCGCCCCGCGCCGCCTTCCGGTAGCGCTCACGATCGCCGCGGTCGACCGTCTGGTCCGCGGGCACGGGCGTGTGACGTTCACCGAGCTCCTCGACGGCCAGGACGCGCCCGAGGCCGTCGTGGCCAACTTCCTGGCGATCCTCGAGCTATACAAGCGCGGTCTCGTCGACGTGCGCCAGGACGAGATATTCGGCGAGATCGACGTCGAGCACGTCGAGGGCGCTCCCGCCTACGAGCTCGACGAGTCGGTCCTCGCCGAGATGCGCGAATGGGATGACGACGGCCGTGACGAGTCCGAGGGCACCGTGACCGAGAAGAACGACGGGGGAGAGTAGTAGATGGCTGACCTTTCACGCATGGAGTCCGGCTCGCTCAAGGGGCTTCTCGAGGCCCTCCTGCTCGTC
>JAUNEG010000021.1 GCA_030525685.1 Atopobiaceae bacterium
GCGCGCAGCGTTACCGGGCGCCGACGGGGGCGTTTCGGAGGGTGTCGGCAGTGTTTCGAGTGGGGGACGGCGTTGAAAGCGGCGTTTCCTCCGCGTTTCCGCTCTGTTCGGGCGGCTTGACGGCGGGCACGGCGTGCTATGGTGGCACCGGAACGCACGGACGTCGGATTCATCCAAAGAGGGCGAGCGCATGACAACGTCAGCTTCTATCAGCAGGTCATCCTTCCTCGGGCTTCTCGCCATGGGCGCGGGCGCGCTCATCGTCGCCGGGTGCTCCTCGGGGACGCCGGCTGCAGACACGTCCTCCGATGGCATCGAGGGCTCCCACCTCACCTTCATCGGGGACGACAATTTCAAGCCCTATCGCTACGTCGAGACCGCAGACGACGCCAGCAAGAAGACGGTGGGCCTCGACATCGCGGTGGCCGACGAGCTGGCCTCCCGCCTCGGCCTCACCTACGAGTTCAAGCCCATGTCCTTCACCGGCACGCTGCCCGCCATCCAGAACAAGCAGGCGGACTTCTCCATGGCGCTGGCGTCAAATCCGGAGCGCGAGGAGACCTTCGACTTCACGCAGGGCTACTACCAGCCGCGCGTGGGTGTGCTCACCAAGGAGGGCGCTGAGCTCGCGGACGTGGACGCGCTCGATGGGTGCCGCCTCTCCTGCATGACGGGCACGGTCCAGAACCAGATGCTCATGCAGCTCTGCCCTGCCGCCCAGATCTCCACCTACGACACCGCTGACCAGGCCATGCAGGAGGTCGTGGCCGGCCGTGTGGACGCCTACGTGTGCGACGGCGCTGAGGGTGACTCCATGGCGAAGGCCAACCCGGGCCTGACCTGCACGCTCCTGCCCGACGACGAGACGAGCGACTACGTGGGCGTCTACCGCATCATGGGCTGGAAGGGCGCGCCCTTCATCCCCGCCTTCGATGGCGCGCTCGACGACATGAAGGCCGACGGCACCCTCGAGGACCTCATACACACCTGGGTGGGCCCCGACTTCTCCTACGGCGCCTAGCGCGGCTGGCGAGAAGAACGTGCGCTTTGACCTGATCGCCCCCTACGCGGGGATGTTTCGCGACGGCCTGGTGGTGACCCTCCAGTTCACGGGCCTCTCGCTCGCGGTGGCGCTCGCGCTCGGCGCCGCGCTCGCGCCGCTCAAGCTCGTGCGCTGCCGACCGCTCGCCTGGGCGCTCCGGCTCTACACCTCGCTTGCGCGCGGCATCCCGCTCATGGTGCTGCTCTTCCTCGTGTACTTTGCCACGCCCCAGCTCACGGGATGGGCCATCACGCCGCTCCAGGCGGGGGTGGCCACGTTCGGCCTGGCGGGCGCGGCGAACGTCTCCGAGGTCCTGCGCGGATGCATCCAGGGCGTGGACCGGGGACAGTACGACGCCGCGCGCTCGCTGGGCATGACGTTTTTGCAGGCGATGCGCTACGTCATGGTGCCTGAGGCCCTGCGCTCGGCGGCGCCCGCCCTCGTCAACGAGGCGATCACGATGCTCAAGGGGTCGGCCCTCGTCTCCACGATCGGCGTCGCGGACACGCTCAAGGCGGCCACCACGGCGCAGGCCATGACCTTCCGCTCCTTTGAGCCGCTCATCGTGGCGGCGCTCATCTACTACGTGCTCGTGGTGGCGCTTACCGCACTCGGCGGTTTCCTGGAGCGCCGGCTCGCGTAGGGCGAGGCGTCCGCCGCCGCCTCCGCGCGCCTGCCATGCGTCTGCCGCGTTTCTTCCCCGTAACCCTACGTGACGGGTGTTACCTGCGGCTTTCCTTCGGGTGCAGCCGCGGTGGACCCCTCGCGCGGGGACCTAGACTCTCTGGCGTTCCGCAGGCGCCCATCCGGGGGAACGACCCCGGGGGCATGACAGAGAGGACGCATCATGGCCTGCTTTCTCGTTCCCGTTGCTGATGCCGTCGTCACCACGGCCGCGACCAGGGCGCTGGCCGCACGCGAGCGCGCCGTCGTCGAGGTGGAGGCGGCCGGCGGGTCCTTCTCGGCAGGGCCCGGCGAGGGCGGTGGCTGGCGCGTTTGGGCCGCGCTGCCGAGGATGGCGCGAGAGGGGAACGCATGACGAAGATCGTCGAGGTCATGCTCGTCGATGACCAGGCAGAGACCCGCCTGGGCTTCTCGCTCATGCTGCGGCGAGACCCGACGCTGCACCTCTGGGGCCAGGCAGAAAACGGCCGCCAGGCGGTTGACGCCATCGACCGCGCCGCGGTGGCGGGCCGCACGCTCCCCGACGTCGTGCTCATGGACGTGCGGATGCCCGTCATGGACGGCATCGACGCCTGCGCGCTCATCTGCGCGCGCCACCCGGAGGCGCGCGTGCTCATCCTCACCACCTACGACGAGGACGACTACGCCTTCGGCGGCCTGGAGGCGGGCACCTCGGGGTTCCTTCTCAAGGACGTCCGCGCCCGCGAGCTCATCGACGCGGTGCACGCCGTCGCGGAGGGGGACGCCGTCCTCACGCCGCGCGTCACTCGCGCGGTCCTCGAGTGCGACGTCCCCAGGGTCGTTTCCGGCTCCGAGCGCGAGCGCCTGCGCCGGGCCTTCCGCCGGCTCACCGGCCACGAGCGGAGGATCTGCTCGCTCATAGCCGAAGTCCTCTCCAACGCCGAGATCACCGAGCGCCTGGTCATCCAGCCCGCCAGCGCCAAGCGCGCCGTCTCCCGCATCCTCGCCAAGCTGGGCATGCGCGACCGCACGCAGATTGCCGTCTCCTGGTATCGGGCGGGGCTGTAGGGCTCCCGCGGCCCGGGTGCCCTGGCGAGAAGGACCGTCCGCGCGTCGCTTGCCCCGCTCCCCGCACGCCGCGATCATGGTGTGGAAACGTTTCCATTCCGAGAGCGCCAAAGGGGGAGGAGCGCCCGTTTCCACCGTTCTTCTCGTCGTCATCTACGTGGCCTTCGTGGGTCTGGGCATCCCGGACTCGCTCTTTGGGGCGGCGTGGCCCGCCATGCATCCCGACCTCGGCGCTCCCGTCTCGTGGGGCAGCATGGTCACGATGGTCACCTGCTGCGGGACCATCGTCTCCAGCCTCTCCTCCGCCGCGCTCATCGGCCGCTTTGGCACCGGGCGCGTGACCGCCGTCTCCACGGCGCTCACCGCGGCGGCGCTGCTCGGCTTTGCCGTGGCACCGGGCTTTCCGTGGCTGTGCCTGCTGGCCGCCCCCCTCGGCCTCGGCGCGGGCGCCATCGACACGGCGCTCAACAACTACGTGGCCCTGCACTATCGCGCGACGCACATGAACTTCCTGCACTGCGCCTACGGCGTGGGCATCACGGTGAGCCGTTCATCATGTCGCTCGCGCTCTCGGGCGGTACGTGGCGCGACGGCTACCTTGGGGCGGCGGCCGTCCAGGCGGCGATCGCCGTCGCGACGGTCGCGATCCTGCCGCTGTGATCGCGCGTGGGCCACGAGGCGCCGGCGGGCGAGAAGGACGACGACCCCGCGCCCCGCGTCGCCAGCCCGCTCGCGCTCGTCCGGCGCCGCGACATCCGCCTGGCCTGCCTCGTCTTCATGGCGTCGGTGGCCATCGAGGGCGTCTGCAACACCTGGTGCGCGAGCTACCTCGTGGGCGCGCGCGGCATGGGCGCGGGCGAGGCCGCCGGCATGGTGACGGTCTACTACGTGGGCGTGACGGCGGGGCGCTTCCTCTCCGGCGCGCTGGCCAACCGACTTTCCAGCAAGCAGCTCGTGGGGCTGGGGCAGGCGATCACCTTCGTGGCCGTGCTTGTCCTTCTCGCGCCGCTGCCGCTCGCGCACGGCGTCGTAGTGCTTTGCGATTGGTAACGCTTTTGCTGTCCAAAACGTTACCAACCGCAAAGTGACCTGCCCGACTTTGCGATTGGTAACAGAATTGCCGCTCAAAGCGTTACTAACCGCAATCTAGCCTCCCGTCGCGCTATGCTCTTCCCAATAACGGCGGCGGGCGAGAAGGGCGGTGCGGCATGGGTGCGCGCAGACAGGCTCCCGAGCTGGTCTTTCGCGGGCGCGTGGCGCCCTGGTACCAGGCGCTCACCGGGGTGGTGACGCTTGCGGCGGCCGTGCTGGCGCTGCAGCCCGGCATGCCCCTGGGCGTGCCGATCCTGGTGTTCGTCGTTGGTGCGGTGCTGCTGTTGCCCGCGGCCCTGCGCAACCGCGTGGAGCTCTACGCAGACCACCTGGAGGTCCTCTTCGGCTGGAACCACGTGGTTATCCCGTACACGCACGTGCGCGGCGTGGTGCCGCGCACGTGGGCGGCCAGCCAGTTCACGGGCCACAACTGCGCCTCGTCGACCGACGGTCTCTTCATCGAGGCGCCCGAGGACGGCGATGCCGCCGTCTGCGTGACCGACAACGACGCCCTGGCCGCCGAGCTCCGCCGCCGCGCGGGGCTGGACGCGGCAAGAGTGGAGAAAAATTAGCTTGAAAATAGAACATATGTTCGCTACACTCATGAAACAGGGGTGATGGGTGCATCGTTCTTCTCGACATTGCTTCTGTAATAGAGTAGTATTCTGAGATACGGAAGTAGTGGTCTGATGGAGTTCAAAGATCGTGACCTGGCTGCGTTCTGGGAAGACTTCACGTGTCCACTGCGGAGGGTCCCTCCTGGAGTTCGCAGGATGCCCTACCGCAGACTCCAGATGCTCGATGCGGCGCACAGTCTACTCGACCTGCGAACTCCGCCGGGAAACCATCTCGAGAAGCTCTCGGGGTCGCGTGTGGGGTGCTACAGCATTCGCGTGAACGACCAGTGGCGCCTCTGCTTGCGGTGGTCGGACGGCGAGGCAAGAGAGGTCGAGTTCTGTGACTACCACTAACCCCTACATCTCTACTCCCGGGGAGATCCTGCTGGAGGAGTTCCTGCAGCCCCTCGGCATCTCGCAGTACCGGCTGGCCAAGGCGATCGGCAGGCCACAGTCCGCCGTGTCCGACATCGTGAACGGTCGTCGTGCCATCACGCCCGAGATGGCCTGGCTGCTGTCCCGCGCGCTGGGGACGACGCCCGAGTTCTGGCTCAACCTAGAGGCGGCCTATAGGCTCAAGACGATCGACGAGGCCTCGATGCCCGAGGTAACCCCGCTGGTCAACATCGCTTAGGAGGACTGACATGGCAATCGAGACCGTCGCGATCCTGGGCAGGGGAGCGGTTGGCCTGCTCTACGGCACGCTGGCCGAGAAGAACCTCGGCCCCGGGGCCGTCCGGTACGTGATGGACGACGAGCGCTTCGCGCGCCACGCGAGCGAGACGGTGACCGTGAACGGCGATCCCTGCCGCGTGCCCACGATTCCCGCAAGCGAGGCCGCGCCGGTCGACCTGGTGATCCTGGCGATCAAGGCGCCGGGGCTGCCCACGGCGCTCGATACGATGGGGCGCCTCGTGGGCCCGCATACCGCCATCGCGTCGCTCATCAACGGCGTCACGAGCGAGGAGCGCGTGGCCGAGCGCTTCGGCTGGGAGCGTACCGTCCTCTCCGTGGCGCAGGGCATGGACGCCGTCTTCATCGGGTGCGACATGACCTACAGCCACGCCGGCGAGATCCGCCTCGGCGCGGCGCCGGGGACCGACGACGGCGTGGTCGACGCGGTCGCCGACCTCTACGAGCGCGCCGGCATCCCTCACGTGGTCGAGAAGGACATCCGCCGCCGCATGTGGGTGAAGCTCATGCTCAACGTCGGCATCAACCAGACCTGCATGGCCTTCGGCGGCACCTACGGCTCCGCGAGCGAGCCGGGCAGCGAGCAGAACCGCTGCTTCGTCGCCGCCATGCGCGAGGCGCTCGCCGTCGCCCGCGCCGAGGGCGTGGACGTGACCGAGGCCGACCTCGCGCAGATGGCCACGCTCACGGCCTCGCTCGACCCGGCCGGCATGCCGTCGATGGCGCAGGACCGCATAAACGAGAAGCCCACCGAGGTCGAGGAGTTCTCCGGCACCATCTGCCGCCTCGCCGAGCGCCACGGTCTTCTCGTCCCCACGAACCAGTGGCTCTACCAGAGGATTCGCGAGCTCGAGGCGGGTTTCTCCCGATAGTGGGACCGATTCCGCCCCGCGGATTCTTGCAGAACGGTCACCGAGAGAAACTATGTAAATCCGCCCATCGTGCTGCGGCTTGCCGCAAAGTGTTAAAGGAACCGAAATAACGCTCAGCTACAGTACAGGGGCAGTCCCGTGCCTGCGGGGCCTCGCGTACGCTGCGCGTGTTTTCCTAAGGAGGAGTTGCCATGTCCGCTTCCGTCTCTCGTCGCACGTTCCTCGGCATCGCCGGCGGTGCCGCTTCCATCCTCGGCCTTGCGGCCTGCGGCGGCAACAACGCCGCCTCCGACGACGCCGACGGCAAGACCTACCTCGTCGCCACCGACACCACCTTCGCTCCGTTCGAGTTCACCAACGAGGCCGGCGAGTTCGTGGGCATCGACGTGGACATCCTCGCCGCCGTCGCCGCCGACCAGGGCTTCACCTACGAGCTCAACTCCCTCGGCTTCGACGCCGCCGTCGCCGCGCTCGAGTCCAACCAGGCCGACGCCGTGATCGCCGGCATGTCCATCACGCCCAAGCGCCAGGAGGACTACGACTTCACGGACTCCTACTACCAGTCCTCGGTCTGCTGCGCCGTCAAGGAGGGTAGCGACGTCAAGAGCCTCGAGGACCTCGCCGGTCAGAAGGTCGCCGGCAAGACCGGCACCCAGAGCCTCGACTGGGCCGAGTCCATCAAGGACCAGTACGGCTTCGAGATCACCTACTTCGACACGTCCGACATGATGTACCAGGACGTGCAGACCGGTAACTCCATGGCCTGCTTCGAGGACACGCCCGTCATGGAGTACGGCGTGGCCCAGGGCAACGGCCTCCAGATCATCGCCAAGGAGGAGGACGAGTTCGCGAGCCCCTACGGCCTGGCCGTCATGAAGGGCAAGAACGGCGAGCTCATCGAGATGTTCAACGCCGGCCTCGCCAACATCAAGGAGAGCGGCGAGTACGACGAGATTCTCGCCAAGTACCTCGAGGCCTAACAGGACCCTCGCGAGGGGCGTCGGGTTTCCGGCGCCCCTCGTCATGCGGAAGGGCGGCGCCCGTCGCCCTTCCCGGCACGTAGTTTCACCGGGGCCCGCGCGCGAGGCCCCCCGACGCAAAGGTACGACATGGATCTAGCCGGTTTCTTCGAGACGCTGGGCGAGGTGTGGCCGCTTCTGGCCAACGGACTGACCACCACGCTCTACGTGACCGTGATCTCGCTCGTGGTGGCGATGTTTTTGGGCATCTTCGTGTGCCTCATGAACCTCTCCAAGATCGCCCCGCTGCGCGGCATCGCCAAGTTCTACATCTGGATCATCCGCGGCACGCCGATGCTGGTCCAGGCGTTCTACTTCTACTTTGCCGTCCCCCAGCTGCTCCAGGCGACGATCGCCCCCGACTTCCGCCTGGACGTGGTCACCGCGAGCATCATCACGCTGATCCTGAACGCCGGTGCGTACATCTCCGAGATCTTCCGCGGCGCCGTCCAGTCGGTGCCCAAGGGCCAGATGGAGGCCTCTCGCTCGCTCGGCGTGGGTCACGCCACCACCATGCGCAAGATCATCCTGCCCCAGGCCGTGCGCATCTGCCTTCCCAGCCTCGTGAACCAGTGCATCATCACGCTCAAGGACTCCACGATCATGTACGCGATCGGCCTGCCCGAGATCATGAACCAGGCCAAGGTCTACGTGGGGCGCACGTTCGAGAGCTTCGCCACCTACACCTGGGTCGCCGTGATCTTCCTCGCGATCACCAGCGTGCTGATGATTGTCTCGTCCCAGCTCGAGAAAAGGATGCGCAAGTAATGGCCAGCAAGAAGCACACCATCAGCGAGGTCAAGATCCACGTTGAGGGCCTCACCAAGGACTTCGACGACATCCAGGTCCTGCGCGGCATCGACATCGACATCCACGCCGGCGAGGTCGTCTGCGTCATCGGCCCGTCCGGCTCGGGCAAGTCCACGTTCCTGCGCTGCATCAACCGCCTCGAGGAGGCCACGTCCGGCCAGATCGTGATCGACGGCAACTCGATCACCGCGTCCGGCGCCAACGTCGACAAGATCCGCCAGCACGTGGGCATGGTCTTCCAGCAGTTCAACCTCTTCCCGCACTACAGCGTGCGCGAGAACGTCATGTACGCGCCGGTGGAGCTCAAGCTCATGAGCAAGGAGGAGGCCTCCGCCGCCGCCGAGCGCCTGCTCGCGCGCGTGGGCCTCTCCGAGAAGGCCGACGCCATGCCGAGCTCGCTCTCCGGCGGCCAGCAGCAGCGCGTGGCCATCGCCCGCGCCCTGGCCATGAACCCGGACATCATGCTCTTCGACGAGCCCACCTCCGCGCTCGACCCCGAGATGGTCGGCGAGGTCCTCGACGCCATGCGCGAGCTCGCCGAGCAGGGCATGACCATGGTGGTCGTCACGCACGAGATGGGCTTCGCGCGCGAGGTCGCCGACCGCGTGATCTTCGTCGACGAGGGCATCATCCAGGAGCAGGGCACGCCGGACGAGGTCTTCGGCAACCCGCAGAACCCGCGCACCCAGAGCTTCCTCTCCAAGGTCCTCTAGGGCCGGGCGACGCGCTTCATGCTGGGAATCGTCGGCTACGGGGGCTTCGTCGCGTCCGCGGCGGCCCTCTGCCTCACGCCGGGCATCGACACCGTCTACATCCTCACGCGCACCGTCTCCGGCGGCCGGCGCGAGGGGCTGGCCAGCGCGCTCGGCATCAACGCGGGCCTGGTGGTGCACACGATCCTGGTGGCGGCCGGGCTGTCGCTTCTGCTCGCCGCCTCGCCGATGGCCTTCAACGTGATCAAGGTGGCCGGTGCCGCGTACCTCGCGGTGATGGGCGTGCGCAGCATCCTCTCCGGCGGCTCGTCCCTCTCGGTGGGCGAGAAGGACGGCGAGCCCGCGGCTGGCTCCGGCCTGCGCGTCTTTGCCCAGGGCGTGCTCACCAACGTGCTCAACCCCAAGATCATCCTGTTCTTCCTGGCGCTGCTGCCGCAGTTCGTGGCCACTCCCAACCCCTTCGGCCCGGTGCCGTTCCTGGCGCTCGGCCTCACCTACGTGGCCCTCTCCACGCTCTGGACTGTGGTGATCGTGCTCGTGGCGGCGCCCTTCTCGCGCTTTCTGACCCGCAGCCCGCGCGCCGAGCGCGTGACGTCCGTGGTCTCCGGCCTGGTCTACATCGCCCTCGGCGCCACGATCTTCCTCACGGCGTAGCGGTCCTTCTCGCCCGCCCCGCCCGCCCCATCATTTTGAGGTTGGCCGCAACCCCCCTCCCAGGGTATGTGCACCCCCCTCCCAGGGTGTGTACACTGTCGCAGAATTAATATGGTACCATGCGATATTGTTTTCGCAGGTAGAATGCTTGTCGAGAAAATAATCAACTTCGCAACTGTGTACACACCCTGAAGGGGGGCAACCGCGGCGGCCGTGTCAAAGGGTTTTGACTCGCCGCGGGCGCCCGACGCGGGCATGATTCTCGCAGGGAGAGGGGGCGTGCCATGGCGGAGGAGATTCAGAGCGCGCGGCAGGTCGTGGGCGAGCGCGTCCGCGAGTGGCGCGAGGCGGCGGGCCTCACGCAGGCGGAGCCCGCGCGGCGCGTCTACGTGAGCCGTCAGACGGTCAACAACTGGGAGACCGGCAGGACCCTCATCGACGTGCAGAGCCTCGCGCTCGTGGCGGGCGAGCTGGGGACCAGCGCCTCCGAGCTGCTTGGCGAGCACGGTACCAGCGCGGTGCGCGCCGAGGCCGAGTCTCGCCACGAGCTCGTCAGGCTGCTTCTCAGGGCGGCGCTCGCGTACGCAGTCTTCTTCGTTGCCACGATGGCCGACATCTACGCGACCTGGCTCCTGGACTGGGACACCTCGACCGGCAGGGGACTGTATCTCCTGACGTCGTTCCTTCGCTTGTTCGCTTGCTTCTGGAGCGGTGCCTGCGACGCACGCGTCACCCGATACATGCGCGAGCACGACCTGGCGGACGCTACCAGGCTCTGGGCCTTCCTCGAGGGGCGTGACCCCGAGGACGCCCTGCCGAACGACTTCCTCTACCGTACGTTCCTACCCATGTGGCGCTTCTGGGTGAGCCTCGCCGCCGTCGCGCTGCTCCTGCTGCTGTGCCTCCCGACGATGCCGTTCGCCTAGCGCCCCCTTGTTCCTCCTTGCCGCTCGAAGGCAAAAAACGGGAGGGGCTGTGTCACTTTTCCCTTCGTCTGTGTGGTCGTTTCGTTGTAACGTGTCCGTGCTCGCAGACGCATCGAAGAATTGCCTGCTGAGGCAGACGTCGGAATCGCGATTTGCGAAGAACGTCGCTCGAAGGCACACAGACGAGGGAAAAAGTGACACAGGGCAGCCGATATTCTGCCTTTGGAACAACTGTAATGGCTCAGCGCATCACCGACGTGGCGATGTAAGCCGCGTAGAGCACCACGAAGACGACGCCGTTGGCGCGACTCATCTCGTGGCGTCGCCCGATGAAGGCAAGGCCCACGAGCACGGCCGAGAAGATCGCGAGCAGCGCCAGGTCCACGTTGTAGGCGGCGTCGTAGGGGATGTTGGCAAAGAGCGCCGATCCGCCCATGATGAGCAGCAGGTTGGAGATGTTGGAGCCCACGACGTTGCCGACGGCGATGTCGGAGTTGCCGCGGAAGGCGGCCACCACGCTCGTGACCAGCTCGGGCAGGCACGTGCCGAGCGCCACCACGGTGATGCCGATGACGCGCTCGGAGATGCCCATGGCGCCCGCGATCTCCACCGAGTTGTCCACCACGAAGTCCGCTCCGAACTTGAGCATCGCGATGCCGCCCACAATGAAGAGCAGGTCGCGGAAGGTGTTTGAGGAGACGACGCCGGTGTCGGGGTCCTCCGGCGCGCTCTCCTTCTCGGTCGCGCCCTCGCCGAGGCCCACGACGACGGTCCTGGCCACGAAGGCGACAAACGCGGCGAGAAGAACCACGCCCTCGACGAGCGTGACCTGGCCGTCCGTGTTTGCCACGAGCGCGAGCAGCCCGCAGGCCGCCACGCTCACGGGGATCTCGAAGCGCTGGGTGCTGCGCGAGAGCGTGACCGGGGCGATCACCGATGAGAGGCCGAGGATGAGCAGCAGGTTTGCCAAGCAGCTGCCCACGACGTTGCCGAAGGCCATGTCCGCGTGACCGCCCACGGCGGAGGTGACGCTGACCACGAGCTCGGGCAGCGACGTGCCGATGGCCACGATGGTGAGCCCGGCCACGCGCTCCGGGACGCCGAGGCGCGCGGCGATGCTGCAGGCGCCGTCCACGAGGAAGTTGGCGCCAAAGATGAGCAGGGCGAATCCGACGACGATGATGACGAGGCTGAGAAGCACGACGGTCCTTTCCGGATCGGGGGTACCGTCATCGAGTATTCCATGGGCGGAATTTCCCCAATCCGAGTCGGCGACCGACTCCCAACCGAATACACAAGTGGGGCGGGCCGCCGCGGCTCAGCGACGCCAGAGGAGGACGAAGGCCGTCGCCACGGCGGAGGCGCCAAAGAAGAGCAGGACGAGAAGGACGGTGCCGTCGTCGCGCCCGCCGGTCGCGGGGAGGTCGCCGCCTTCCGAGGCGCCGGCCTGCCCGTCTTCTGAGGGCCGCTCGTCCGGCCGCGCGGGGGAGTCGTTGCCGAGGTCCGGGGCGTCCCCGGGGTCGTCAGGCTCGGGGGTCGGATTCGGCTCGGGCTCGGGTGTGGGCCCCGGCTCCACGTCGTCGGGCAGGACGAGCGCGCCGTTGTTGCCCAGGCGAGCGGAGAGCCGCACGGCGCCGTCGCCCTCCTCGGCGAGCGAGAGCCGCTCCACGTACGGCGCGCTGCCCGTGACGTCGGGGTCCTTCTCGGCGGAGCCCAGGTCGGTGGCGCTCATATAGCGCGGCGTGCCCGCAAGCGCCACGCACTGTCCGTCCCGCACGTCAAATCGAAGGGGGATCTCGCTCGCGTCAATGGCCACCGTGTAGGGCTCCATGGTCTTCTCGACCTTGGCCGGCGCGTCGTCTCCCGCCGAGGAGGCGTCCGCCATGTAGACGGCCTGCTCGAAGTAGTAGGTCTGGCCGCTCTGGGGAAGCGTCGTGAGCGGGGCGTAGCCACTCGACGTGCGCGAGAAGGGCGGCGTGTCGCGCGAGAACGCGTAGTGGGAGTTGGTCTGTGCCGCCCAGGCAGACGCCACGGCTCCCGCGGCGGCGTCGGTGCCCGCGCCGGTGAAGGCGCTCGCAAAGACCGCCCTCGCTCCCGAGGGCACGCGCGGGAACGGCGTCAACGGGCACCGAGAGCAAAAGCGTCTGCCGCCCGGTGGTAAGGCTCGTCTCCACCATGACCACAAAGTCGTAGAGCGTGACGTCACCGCCGGTGTACTGGTTGGGCAGGTTCCCGATGTAGTAGTACGTCTCGCAGACGGCGGTGGCGCCCGCGGCCTGCGTGGCAAAGGCGAAGGGCTCACCGCCCATCGGGATCATCTCGTGCGCGTCGTTCACGTACCAGGAGGCGCGGTTGGAGAAGTTCCCGGGACCGAAGTAGGAGAACTGGCCGTCCTGCAGGGCGTCGTAGAAGAGGTCATAGACGGCATACCCGAGGTTATACCGTGAGCTCATGGCCTCCACGAGGTAGCCGAACTCGTGTGCCGGCCCGCCCTCCTGACGCACGGAGACGGCCGAGGCAAGCGTGGAGAGTCCCACGATGAAGCTGTGGTCGTCCGCGTCTATCTTCACGGGCAGGCCGGCGGCGCGCGCGTCGTTGGCACTGGCATAGACGGACTTGTCGGCCCAGATGCGCCCGGCGTTCTCCGTTGAGACGGTGCCGGAGCCCGTGCCAAAGACCTCCTCCCATCGGGCAGAGGTGTCGGGGTCAACGAGCTTGGCGAGCCCCGCCGCGCCGCGCGCATGCTACACTGACCCAACCACATATCGAGGGCACGGCTCTTGCAGCTGCTACGTCATGTTGAAAACGGCTCCGGTTTGACTCCGGATCAGCACACGGCTGTGCCAGGGACGGCGGGGGACGCCCGCTGGTCCCGCCTTGCCCTCCCGACACCCGGATACCCGGGAGGAAGCGAGGCACCCATGTCTCAGAACAACCTGTCGAGAAGGACCTTCGTCGCGCGGCTCGTCGGCGGCCTCGCCGCGTGCGCGCTCGCGCTGACCGTCGTCGCGTGCGGCGGCACGGGCGCTGCGGGCGCTGCGGGCGGCAACGCCGTCAGCGCCGGCCAGGAGCAGCAGGCCACGATCGAGGTCACCGTGGAGATCGACGCGACGGCCGGTGAGGGCGAGAAGACCACGGCGGAGGTCGAGCTCCCCGAGGGCGCCACGGCCTACGACGCGCTCGTCGCGGCCGCCGACGACGTCAACGCCTCGGACTCCGAGTACGGCATGTACGTCCAGGGCATCAACGGCCTGGCCGGCGGTGACTTCGGCGACATGAGCGGCTGGATGTTCGAGGTCAACGGCGAGATGGCCGAGGTCGCCGCCTCCGAGCTCGAGCTCGAGCCCGGCGACGTTGTCACCTGGCTCTACGTGACCGAGTTCACCGAGTAGCCGCAGCGCCGTGGTCGCCCCGCGCGCCAGAGCCTTCGATGCCGTCCACGCGGCCGTCCCTGCGACGCTGTTCGCCGGGGTGGTCGCGCTGGCGATGCTCGCCGTACAGCCCGCGCTGACGGCGGTCTTGCTCGCGGGCGCGCTGCTCTTCTCGCTGCTCGCGCGGGGCGCCGCCGCGACGGCGCGCGGGCTCGCGTGGCAGCTTCCGCTGCTCGCGCTCGTGTGCCTGCTCAACCCGCTCTTCTCGGCCTCCGGCTCCACGCTCCTCTTCAAGCTTGGACCGCGCAGCGTCTACCTGGAGAGCCTTGCCTACGGGGCCACGATGGGCGGCCTCATGGTCGCCGTGGTCCTCTGGCTTGAGGGTGCGGCAGCGGTGCTCACGCAGGACCGGCTCCTCGCTCTCGTCCCGCGGCGTGCCCGCGCGCTGCCGCTCGTGGCGGGCATGGTCGCCCAGCTCGTTCCGCAGCTGCTGCGTCGCTCGCGTGGCGTGCGCGCGTCGCTCGCCTCCTGCACGGCGGCCGGGCCGCGCCCCGGCGCGCGCGACGCCCTCACGCGGACGTCGTCGCTTCTGCTCTCCTGGTCGCTCGAGGAGTCGCTCGAGCGAGCCGACTCCATGCGCGCCCGTGGCTGGGAGTCGGGCCGCCCGCGCACGGCGTACCGCCCGGAGCGCCTCCGCCCACGGGACGTGGCGGCACTTGCTGGCATCGCGGCCCTGCTCATCGTTACCGCCACGTGCGCGTGGGCTGTCTGTGCGCAATGGCGCTTCTACCCGCGCATGAGTGGGTTCGGCCCCTGGTGGGCCTGCGTGCCCTGCGCGCTTCTCGCCCTGCTGCCCGCCGCGGCCGAGCTGGCGGCGCGTCTGCGCGAGAGGGGGCGGCGATGAGCGCGCTTGCCTTCGATCGCGTGACGTTCGCGTACGCGGGCACCGAGAAGCCCGTTCTTCTCGACGTCTCCCTCGAGGTACCCGAGGGCGCGTTCGCGCTGCTCGCGGGTGCCACGGGCTCGGGAAAGTCAACGCTTTTGCGCCTTGCGAAGCCCGAGGTCGCGCCGGTGGGGGAGCTCTCCGGCACGGTGCGCGCGCACGGCGAGGACGTTCGCTCGCTCGACGCCGCGGCGTCCGCGCGCGCGGTGGGCTACGTCTTCCAGAGCCCGGACGCCCAGATGGTCTGCGACACGGTCTGGCACGAGATGGCCTTTGGCCTGGAGAACCTCGGCGTCCCGGAGCCGGAGATGCGCCGCCGCGTGGCAGAGACCTGCAACTTCCTGGGCATCGAGCCCTGGTTCAGGATGCGCGTGTCGGAGCTCTCCGGCGGGCAGCGCCAGACTCTCGCCTTTGCGTCCGCCCTTGCCATGCGCCCGCGCCTGCTTCTCTTGGACGAGCCCACGAGCATGCTCGACCCCATTGCCGAGAAGAACTTCCTCTCGCTGCTCTTTAGGGCCAACCGCGAGCTCGGCATGACGGTCGTGGTGGCCACGCATGCGCCCGGCCCGATGCTCGACTACGCCACGTGCGCCTACGCGCTGGAGGGCGGCCGCGCGCGCGAGGTCGCGCTCGAGGAGCTGCGCCCGGCCACCCTCGATTCGCTGACGGGAATTACGCATCGCCAGGATGGTTCGTGCCCAACGGACGGTAAAACCCGTCACTCAGACGAGAAGGACGTGCACCCCGCGCTCTCCCTGGACGACGTGTGGTTCCGCTACGACCGCGACGCGGACTGGGTGCTGCGCGGCTGCGACCTTGCGGTGGGCGCCGGCGAGGTGCGCGCGCTGCTCGGCGCCAACGGCTGCGGCAAGTCGACGCTGCTGCAGGTCGTGGCCGGCGTGCTGGGCCCCCGGCGCGGGCGGGCGAGAAACGCGTGCGCCGGCGACCAGGCCCTGCTGCCGCAGGACCCGCGCGCGGTGCTCGCGTGCGAGACGGTTCGTGACGAGCTCACGGAGTGGTCCGCGTCATCGGGTCGCTACGGGGCGGCCGAGATCGACGCCGCGCTCGAGCGCCTGGCCCTCGCCGACTGCCCGGGCCGTCACCCCTACGACCTCTCCGGCGGCCAGCAGCAGCTGCTTGCGCTCGAGAAGCTCCTGCTCGTGCGCCCGCGCCTCTTGCTGCTCGACGAGCCGACCAAGGGGCTCGACCGGGCGGCGCGCGCCGCGGTGGCCGAGCGCGTCCGCGCGGCGGCGAGCGGCGGCGCCACGGTCCTTCTCGCCACGCATGACATGGCGTTCGTGAACGCCGTGGCCGGCAGCGTCTCTCTCATGTTCGACGGCGGCATCACCGCCACCGAGCCCACGGACGAGTTCCTGCGCGGATCCTGGCTGTATCGCGCCTAGCTGTGCCGGGCCGTGGGCTCCGCTGTGCTCCGCGGGCTTCGTCTGGCCCCGCGAGTCGTCGCTCAAACGGATAAACCCGACTTTTGCACGAGCAGATCGTCATTCTCGCCCAGCGAGAAGAACGACGCAAACTCCCTACCCGCCAATATATATGGCTCAATCAACGTGAGGTCGGGACTGCTCGTGCATAAGTCACAGGTTGTGCCGAAGCAACTTGCGAACGCCCCTGCCGGAATTTGCGACAATCGACAAAACCCCTGTTCGCGCGACTGTACGGCAAAGATTGTCACGTCGTACGGCAGACCGAGCACCCTTCTTTTGGTAACCTAGAAGCGCTAAAAAAGGCTCACTCTTTGGGCGGACAGTGGGTTTATCGGGATCTCTAGGGGATGGGCGCGTCGATGGGTGTATGGCTGAGGGCGTTGCGCTATCGGGGGTTTGCCGTCTGCACGGCTCTGTCGTGCCTCGTCGTGCTGTACCAGTTGGTGGGGAACCTCCTGACGTCCTTTGGCTGGAGTGCGTCTGGCTCTCAGCTGCTCGGCTTTGACCTGCCTCCGCTCGTGGTGGCGGAGCAGACGGTCTGTGCCAGCGAGACCTTTGCGGTGCTGCTCCCGGTTGGGACGGCGCTTGCTCTTTCGGCGCCAATCAGGACGGGATATGCCCAGCTGCTCGCCTGCCGCTCCAGTGTCCGGGGCGTAGTGCACCAGGTGCTTGCCGCGGGCCTGGTCATGGGGGCGGTGTTCTGGGCCTGCGTTACGGTTGCCGCCCTCGTGCCCTGCGCGCTTCTGTGTCGCGGGGGCGTGGACTATGCCTCCGCGGTCGCACTCATGCGGCAGGGCGCCTTTCTGCCGGACGGGGGCTCGTCGCTCTGTCTCATCGTCTCGCTCGCCGTCCGCCTGCTCGCATCGATGGCCATCGGCTGCGTGAGCGCCGCGCTCGTCTGCGTCTCTCGGCACGTGGCCGTCGGGCTGCTGGGCGTCCCCCTCGTCTGGGCGGCGTATTGCTACGTTGGCCCTGTGGGCGAGCTGCTGGACCTCCTGACGCTGCCTCCGGGCATGCCGGTCATGCAGCTCCTCTCATGGAGGGCGGACCTGCTCGAGCTGATGTTTGGCGAGGTGTGGACGCCCCTCGTCGAGTTCGGCGCGCTTTCCGTGGCAATTTCGCTCGCTTGGGCGGTGGCAGCCCTGTGGCGTCCGCGGGCGCTCGTCGTGAGGGGAGGACGCCCGTGAGGCGAGAAGAACGTGCGCCCAGACGTCTTCGCGAAGTGCGTGGGATGGTTGTGTTCGAGCTCGAGAGGATGCTCTCCTCGCGTCGGGTGGGCGCCGCGCTCGTCATCCTGCTGGTAGCTGTATTCGTGGCATCCAAGCGCCTCTCGGTTCTGGCTGGGCAGCAGGGGTCACTTGCGGGCGCGACGGCGCTCGACGGGTTCTACTTTGCCCTTAACCACCAGACGGTCGCCGCGCTGCTGCTCCCGACGGCCTGTCTCGTGCTCTGTGGGAGCCTGTTCTCCGGGGACGCCGAGGACGAGATGGGCCTGCTGCTCGTCTCCCGTCTTCGCTGGAGGTCGGATTACGTGGCGGCCAAGCTCGTGGCGACGTTTGCGGGCTGTTTGTTCTGCGTGGCCGCCCTCTTCGCGCTGGCCCTCCTTGTCGGCGCGGTCGCAGGGGGCCTCACGCTGGGGGATGGCGGCGTGCCGGAATGGCTTGCGGGAGGGAGCGTCGAGAGCCTGCCCTTCTCCGACTACGGCCCCATTCCGGCCGACTGGTGCTATCCGGTCGTTCTGCTCGGCCTCGCTTTCCTGTTTGGGCTTCTGGAGACCGCGCTCGTCTGCTTCGCGCAGGCCGTCTACGCGCTTTTTCGTTGCAGGTCGCGATGGGCGCCCGTGATAGGCTCCGCCTTTGCGCTCGGGGTGCTTCTCGGCGTGGGCGACCTCATCGGGAGCATAGGAGTCGCCCTAGGGGCCAATACCCTCACAAGCAGCTTTGGCTGGGCAAGCGACCGCCTGTGTCTTGGCTCGTACCGCCTGGGCGCCGGATTCTTTCAGACCTCGGCAGGGACTGAGGCGGTGATTGCGGGCTCGGGCGCCCTGACGACGGGATACAGGATCAACAGCTTCTTCGAGCTTGCGCTTCTTATCACGGTGCTGCTGGTCTTCTCCCTCGTGATTCACGCGGTACTCCTCCGGCGCTCGTGTTGTCCCGAACGGGAGAGGCTGCTTGGGCGCGAGGGGTCAGGCGGAAGGCATTTTGCGTGAGGGGCGGAAACATGAGAGCTAACACTCGGCATGATGAGGGATCGTCGGCCAGGGACAACGGAATACGGCTCCGCAACGTCGGCGTGCGGCTGGGAGGGCGTGCGATCCTTAGGAAGGTTTACCTCGACGCCGACCCCGGGGACGTGATCGGTCTCATGGGACCCAACGGGTCGGGCAAGTCCACTCTGCTCAAGATGCTCGCAGGGCTGGTTGTGCCGAGCTCGGGGGAGGGCTCTGTTTGCGGGAGGCCTCTCGGCGGGGGTGCCGCCGGGCGCGTGGGCCTCATGCTCGAGATCCCGCCGTTCATCGACCATAGAACGGGGGAGGAGAACCTTGCCTTGCTGGAGAAGGTGGGAGGTCCGTCGCCGATTCCTCCTGCGGAGCTCATGCGGATGGTTGGCCTAGACCCAAAGGATCGCACGGCCGTGGGAGCGTACTCCCAGGGGATGCGCAAGCGCCTGGGCTTTGCGCAGGCGCTCCAGACCGACCCACAGGTCTACCTGCTCGACGAGCCAATGAACGGGCTCGATCCGCTCGGGATGATTATGATGCGAGAAAAGATCGCGGAGCTCTCTGCCACGGGGCGTATCGTAGTGGTGTCGAGCCATCTCCTGGATGAGCTCGAGCGGATTTGCACGAAGGTCTATCTGGTCAACGGGGGCTGCGCGCGGCAGGTTGAGGATCGCTTCCTGAGCGATGGCCTGCTCGAGGAGGTCTATGTTTCTGAGGTCGGGTCAGGCACGTCAGAGGGCTGAGTCCGCGATGCTGGCGATCGGGCTCGCTGCCTGGCTGGCATGGGCTACGAGCCTCCTGCTCCTCTCGCTTGGCTTTGACTATCTCCCCATGGCGAGAAGGGCTCTCACGTACACGGCGCATGCCGGGGCTCATGCGAGCGACGCAGTTGCAACGACGCTCTTCTGCGCGGGGCTTGCCTGGTAGGTCTCGTCGAGCCTTCGCCGTGTCATAGCGGCGCTCGAACGCTCGAAGCCGGTCCTCGCAGGTGGCTTTCTCACGTCGACCATTTCCATGGCCTTCCTGCTGGCAACTCGTGACGCGTGGGTTGCCTGGGTCGCCCTCTCGGTGCAGGCTGCGTTCTGTGCGCTGACGGCTCCCTTCGTGGCGCGGCGGCTCGCAGGGTTTGCTCCTCGCCTGAGACGGGCGGTTCCCTGCATCGGGGCGATGCTGTTGGCCGCCCTCGTGGCGTGCCCGCTCGCCCCTCTCTTCATAGCCCCCGCCTGCCTGCTCTGTCTGGGATCCAAGGACCCATCCGCCGAGGCTTCACCGGAAACCCCTTCGCCGCGCGTGCCGCCGCTGGCCATGTTCCTGTTGCTTGCTGGGGGCGCCCTCTTCGTCATCGGTCGCTCCATGGCGTTCGTGACGACCATCGGCCCTGATGGACAGCTTGTTGAGGCGGCGGGAAGTTGGCCCCTCGGTGGCGCCCCGGGATTTGCCATTGCAAAGATCATGGTGCCCATGGCCGGTCTCGCACTTTCGTTCTCAGCGTTCGCCTGCGGGAGGGGAGCGCGGTGGGCGCGCGCCTCGTGGGGCCCCAGCGGCTTCATGTCGCTGCTCGTCGCGTGGCCAGTGGTCGCCGCGCCGCTCTCGTCGGGGCCCTGGGGCGATGGCGGCACGTGGTCCGCGCAGCCTGTCTGTGCCCTCATTCTCTCCGCCGCGGTCGCAGCTCTGCTGGCGCTTGCGCAACGCTCCCAAGCGGGTCATCGCCCCATGGAGCGGCGAGAAGAGAGTCTCCTCGCGGCCGCGCTGACAGACCGGGGTCTCTCTGAGCGCGAATCACGCGTCATGCTGGAGATGCGTGGGGGAGCCAGCGTGTCCGACATGGCGTCTCGCCTGGGGGTCTCCCGGTCAACGGTGGGGTCCTACTGCCAGCGCGCCTATGGCAAGCTCGGCGCCAACAACCGAGCGGCCGCGCTCGCGCGCCTCGAGGACCTGACACGCCCTGATGGACGAGAAGAGCCTCGAGATGAAGATGGCGAGGGCGTCTCCCTGCCCGTTGGGGCGCTCCTTCGCGGCGCTACCGCATGGCTCGTCCTCGCGGTTTCTTTGCATGAGGTCCCTGGGGCTCCGTGCCGCAGGAGCTCTTGCCGCGCCGGGGTCATCGACGCTTGTCGCGACCGCCTATCTGGGGGTTTCGATCATGGGGGCCCTCGTAGCGTCGGATGCGATGGCGGTCGTCGGGATGCGCGGGGGTCGAGAAGGGTGCGACAGCGTGTCCGTCACTCTCGCTCCGTCACCTGCCTGCCACGTCGGTTTTGGCGCGAGCGGAATGGGCGTGGGTCTTCTCGCCTCTTGGTGCTCTGCCGTCGGTGCCCCCTCTCTCGACGTACCCGTGCACGAGCTTGTTGTCTGGGGGCTCTTCACTGCCGTGCTGCTGGGCGCCATGGCTGCCCTTGCGCTCTTGGCTCGTGACATCGGGGCGCCTGCCCATGCTGTGGGAGCGGCTCCTGCCGCCGCCCTTCTCGCCGGCGTCTTCTTCAGCGAACGAGTCGTGCTCGTCATGCGTGGCTATGGGTGGGATGCGCTCATGCCGCTTCTCGGGACCGCCCTCACGGTACTGGGCGTCTTTGCCGCGGTTGCGCACAGACGAACTCTGCTGCGCAGGCGGGGGCTCTGGAGTCTCACTGACGAGGAGCTCTCGCGTCGCGCTGTCGAGGAGTGGGGGTTTGGCAGAAGTCAGGCGCGGGTCGCGGTGCTCGCAGCTCGCGGTCTGAGCCGGGCGCAGGTTGCGGAGGAACTGACCATCAGCCGGACTACCGTCAATGCCCACCTGCGCCTCGTCTACAAAAGGCTGGGCATCCATTCGCGCGACGAGCTCTCCCTCGTCTTTGCGGCCCTTGCCAAGACAAGGAGGGCTCGCCCGCAGCCCAAGATAACGGAGGGTGCGGACGAGCCCTGATCATGCGCTCGACCTTCTCGCCCGTAGATCGTCGGGCCGGAGTTTACTCAAACAGCAGGAACGGCTCCTGGTCCATGAGGTCTTCCTCGTCGAGGTCGTCCAGGTCGTCGTGGTGGGCGTGCTCGTGCTCGTCGTCCTCGTCGCCCCAGGCGTAGGCGTTTGCGAGGTCGCTGTCCTCGTCCGCCACGGGCAGCGCGCTCGTGATCGAGCACAGGCCGTCCATCGCCGGCACGATCTTCTGCCACTGGCAGATGACGGGATCGCTGGGAACGCCCTCGAGCTCGGTCAGGGAGTCGAGGTAGATCTCGTGTGCCCCGTCGAGAAGGTCGGACGTCTTGCGGACCTCGTGGAGGTGCGCCGCGAACTTCTCCATCGCCTCGTCGGCGTTCTCCGCCTCCACGACGATGGGCATGAGGCAGTAGTTGTCCTTGCTGTCGGTGTCGTCGTTGTAGCTGAAGTTGCCGATGTACAGCATGGTGCCTCCTCGGTCGCGGGCCTATGGCAAACTGGTACCCATGATGGGGGAGAGACAAACACCGTGGGCCCGGGCGCTCGCCGCACTGGAGATTCCGGCCCTGCTAGCGGTGCCGACGGCCATGGTCGCGCTCGCGCTTGCGGGGGTGCCGGCAACCGCTGGCCTCACGCTCGCCGTGGCGCTTCTTGCCCTGGGCCTGCTCTTCGCGAGCTTCGAGGCGTCCCGGCCCGCCCTGCGCCAGCTCATGCCCACCGCCGTGCTCGCCGCCGTCGCCGCGGCCGGCCGTGTGCTCTTCGCCCCGCTGCCGGACGTCAAGCCGGTCTCCGCGATCGCGATCCTCGCGGGTGCGGCGCTCGGCCGGCGCAGCGGCTTTGTGGTGGGTGCCGTGGCGGCGCTCGCCTCCAACGTCTTCTTCGGGCAGGGGCCGTGGACTCCCTGGCAGATGTACGCCTGGGGGCTCGTCGGCTATGTCGGCGGCGTGCTGGGCGAGCGCGGCCTGCTCGACCGGGCGCCCGCGCTCTACGTCTGGGGCTTTGCGTCCGGCCTGGTCTACGGCCTCATCCTGAACGGCTACCACGTCCTCGGCTACGTCCAGCCGCTCACCTGGGAGTCCGCGCTGCTCGCCTGCGCGGCCAGCCTGCCGCTCGACGTGACGCACGGCATAGCCACGGTTGCGTTTCTCGCCGCGATCTGGCTGCCGTGGGGCCGCGCGATCCGGCGCGCCGTCGACAAGTACGGCCTCTGAGTCGACGTCCTTCTCGTCGCCCGGGCGTCTTGGTTAGAAAACGCCGCGCGTCCCCGTCCTCTGAGGCACTTTGGTTAGAAAACGCCGCGCGTCCCCGTCCCTCTCGCAGTTTTGACGGGGACGGGCGCTGATTCCTAACCCGGGACGGCACCTCGCACGGGGACGCAGCCGAATTCCCAACCCGCGCGACAAGAGGCGCCCGGCGAGAAGGGAGCGGAGGCGCCGCCCTCCCCAACCAGCGAAACCACGCGACGCCCCTTTACATTTCGTCCGCTCTTCGCTACCGTAGGCACGTTTCATGCCATGAATCAACGAAGGGGATGCGCATGTCCGGACACTCTAAGTGGGCAACTACCAAGCACAAGAAGGCGGCCATCGACGCCAAGCGCTCGTCGCTGTTCTCCAAGCTCTCCCGTAACATCACCGTTGCGGCCAAGCTCGGCGGCGACCCCAACCCCGACAACAACGCGACGCTTGCCGCCGCCGTCGCCCGCGCTCGCATGGTCTCCATGCCCAACGCCAAGATCAAGGCCGCCATCGACAAGGCCTTCGGCTCCGGCTCCGACGCCGCCAACTACGCCGAGATTACCTACGAGGGCTACGGCCCCGCCGGCGTTGCCGTCTACGTGGACTGCCTGACCGACAACAAGAACCGCACCGCGGCAGACGTGCGCTCCGCCTTCTCCCACTCCGGCGGCTCGCTCGGCACCTCCGGCTCCGTCGCGTTCCAGTTCGAGCGCAAGGGCTCCATCGCCGTCGAGAAGGTCATCAAGTCCGAGGACAAGAAGGTCGCCGACAAGGAGAACGCCGTCGACGAGGACGAGTTCATGATGGCCGTGGCCGAGGCCGGCGGCGAGGACTACGAGGACGCCGGCGAGGAGTGGATCGTCTGGACCGCCTACGACAAGATGCAGGACGTCCAGAAGGGTCTCGAGGCCCAGGGCATCGAGGTCAAGGGCTCCGAGCTCACCATGGTCCCCACCACCCCGACCGACGTCTCCGTGGCTGACGCCAAGAAGGTCCAGCGTCTCGTCGACCGTCTCGACGAGCTGGAGGACGTCCAGAACGTCTACCACACCATGAACATGACCGACGAGATCGCCGAGGCCCTGGAGGCCGACGAGTAGTCGGCAGGTTGCAGCATTGACTGACGCGGCGGCGTCCGGGGAGTCCGGGCGCCGCCGTTTTTTCGCCCGCGCCGCCTCGATTCACGTTGTGCACGAGTTATTCTCCGCGTCGGGCAAAACGGGGCACTTTTGCGGCGGCAGAGCCGGAGCTTTCCCAGTTGGCATCTGCTATCGAACACACGGCATATAGCCTAACTCGTGCACAAATGAACGCGGGCCACGAGGAGCGCTGGGCGAGAAGGGCCGGGCGGCCTGCGTATGGGTCGAGGGGCGCCCTCCGGGTCAGACCGGTACACAAGTCCATGTTTCTCTGAACGCGCGTCGGCCGAGAAGAACCTCCCGCAGCTACTCCACCGTTCCGTAGACGTTGCCCCAGCCGCGGGCCGTGAGAATAGAGTTCAGCTGGTCGCAGAGGCGCTGGCGGGTGTAGGCGCGCGGCGGCAGCGCCGCCACGACCTCCATGAGGTCGGAGCAGAGGTCCAGGATCTCCGCGCGCATCTCCACGTCGAGGCGGCTTGCCGTCGCCGCAGCGGAGACGCCCGGGGGGAACACGGAGTCAACCAGGCGCTGCAGCTCCCCGTAGTCCTCCGAGCGCATGTCCATGTGCCCTCCCTGTAAGCGTTCCTTTTCGTGAAGAACATGGTAGCAGCATCGGCCCCGTTTGCCTCTATACTCAGACGGGACCAACCAAGAGGAGGACTCATGCCCAACGCTTACCAGAACATGACCAACGCCGCCCTCGACGCCGCCATCGCGGAGCTCGAGGCCCAGGCCGCCGACCTGCGCGCCCTCGACCTCAAGCTCGACATGGCCCGCGGCAAGCCCAGCCCCGAGCAGACCGCGCTCTCCAAGCCCATGCTCGACCTGCTCACCGCCGACTCCGACCTCACCGACCAGGGCGTCGACGCCGACAACTACGGCGCGCCCGACGGCCTGCCCTCCGCGCGCGCCCTCGCGGCGGAGCTCCTCGGCGTGGACGCGGCCAACGTCTCCGTCATGGGCTCCTCGAGCCTCAACATCATGTACGACTGCGTGGAGCACGGCTACGTCCACGGCATCGGCGGCGAGAAGCCCTGGTGCCAGCAGGGCGAGGTCAAGTTCCTCTGCCCGGCGCCCGGCTACGACCGCCACTTCACCGTGACGGAGAGCTTCGGCATCAAGAACGTGCCCGTCCCCATGCGCGAGGACGGCCCGGACATGGACGTCGTCCGCGAGTACGTCGAGAAGGACGCCACGGTCAAGGGCATCTGGTGCGTGCCCAAATACGCCAACCCCACTGGCGTGACCTACTCCGACGAGGTCGTCCGCGCCTTCGCGGCCCTGAGTCCTGCCGCGCCCGACTTCCGCATCTTCTGGGACAACGCCTACGCCGTCCACACCTTCGAGGGCGAGGGCGACGAGCTCCTCAATATCTTCGACGCCCTCGTCGAGCAGGGCGCCGAGAAGAACCTCGTCTACGAGTTCGCCTCCACGGCCAAGGTCACCTTCCCCAGCTCCGGCATGGCGTGGGTGACCGCGAGCCCGGCGGACATGGCGGAGCTGCGCCGCGCCTTCTCGGCCATGCGCGTCTCTCCGGAGAAGATCTCCCAGCTCGCGCACGTGCGCTTCCTGAAGGACGCCGCGGGCGTCGCCGAGCACATGAAGAGGCACGCCGCGCTCGTGGCCCCGCGCTTCGCCCTCGTGGAGGAGAAGCTCTCCGCCGGCCTCGGCGAGCTGGGCTGCGCCACCTGGACGCACCCCAAGGGCGGCTACTTCGTCTCCTTTGAGGGCCCGCGCGGCTCGGCCAAGGCCGTCGTGAGCCTCGCCAAGGAGCTCGGCGTCACGCTGACCCCGGCCGGCGCCCCCTGGCCCTACGGCGAGGACCCCGAGGATACCAACATCCGCATCGCCCCCACCTACCCGAGCCTCGAGGAGCTCGGCCAGGCGCTCGACGTCTTCGTCGTGGCGGTCAAGCTCGTCTCCGCGCGCCTCGCCATGGCCGAGCGCGCCTAGCCGGGCAGCCGCCCAGCCTCTGGCGAAGTTCTGTTATTCTCGCCGCGTCGGGCGCCCGACCCCGCGCGGGCGGGCGCCTGTGGCATACTCTTAGATTTCGTGGGCGCGTCGGGCGCCGGCAGTTGTCAGGGAGAACTCATGCGGATGTCAAAGCGTCGTTCGACACAGCAGAAGGCGAGACCGCAGGCCTCGGAGGCGACGCCCGTCGCGAAGAGGCGGGAGCGTCGCCCCGGCGAGCTCTCCACCTTCCAGAAGGCCGTCGTCACCGTCTTCATCGTAATCTTCGCCCTCTCCACGCTCGCCGGCGCGCTGGCGTCGGTCTTCCAGAGCACCCAGGGCCAGAACGTCGAGTACGACGTCGACTACGTCGACTCCCAGTACGAGGACTACGTGGCCGACCTCGAGTCCCAGCTCGAGGGCGACCCCGAGAACGCCGAGACCCTGCTCGCCACCGCCCGTGCGTGCTCCACGTGGGGCACCACGGTCATGATGCTCGCGGCGGACGACGCGGAGACCGCCCACGGCACCGAGCTCGTCGAGCGCGCCGTCGGCTACTACGACCGCTACCTCGCGCTCGACAACGCCTCCGACGCTCGCGCCGAGCGCGCCATGTGCGCGTACTACCTCGGCGACGCCGAGACGGCGACCGCGGACCTCGAGGCGCTCACGACCGACGACCCCGAGTACGCGACCGGCTGGTACGACCTCGGCCTGCTCTACGAGGGCCAGGGCCAGACCGACGAGGCCCTCGCCGCCTACCAGAAGGCCGTCGAGCTCGACCCGGACGACGAGCAGGGCGTGGGCTCCAGCGCCCAGTCCCGCATCGACGAGCTCACGGGGGCGGCGGACGACGAGGGCGCCGACGACGCCACAAACGACGATTCCTCGGAGACGGGCGAGTAGCCCGCCTGCGAGAAGGGAGAGACCATGAGCCTTGAGATCACGACGACCGCGGCCGGCGAGGACCGCCTCGTCCGCGTCGCGGGGGAGGTCGACGTCTCGTGTGCCGACGAGCTGCGCTCCGCCATCGACGCCCAGATCGCCGAGGGCGTGGCGGGCGAGCTCGTCGTCGACATCGCCGACGTCCCCTACATCGACTCCACGGGCATCGGTGTGCTCGTGGGCGCCGCGCACCGCGTCTCCGAGGCGGGCGCGACGTTCGTCGTCGCGCGCCCGCAGCGCAACGTCGCCCGGGTGCTCGCCCTTCTCGGCGTCCAGTCCGACCTCAACATCCGCGAGGCCTAGGCGGCCCGCTGACGCGACCACAGAATCGGGAGGATGCCTTCGGTGTTTGGCATTGGAGAGGGAGAGCTCGTCCTCATCGTGCTCTTCGCATTTCTGGTCTTTGGCCCGGACAAGCTGCCGGGCATGGGGCGCACCCTCGGTCGCGCCCTGCGGCAGTTCAAGAGCGCCCAGGAGGGCTTCACTGAGGTCGTCCAGACCAACATCGTGGACCCGGCCGCCGAGGCCCTGAGCGACAGCCCCAAGAAACCGACCCGCAACCGTGCGGCCGAGCTCGACGAGGACGCCGACCTCGACGCCCCCGAGGGCGAGGACGCCCCGCGCCCCAAGCGCGCCGAGACCTTCGCCGAGCGCAAGAAGCGTCTCGCCGAGGAGAAGGCCGCCCGCGAGGCCGACGAGGCCGCAGCCGCCGCCGAGTCGGACGCCGACGCCCCCGACACCGCTGTCGCCGAGGCCGCCCCGGCGGAGCCGGCGGCCGACGGCGCCGACGAGTCCCAGCCCAAGAAGCCCTCCTTGGCCGACCTGTATGCGATGACGCCTTCCTCGAAGCCCCGCACCGGCGGGGACGCTGGGGACAGCCCCAGCGCGACTCACGAAGTGAGCGAGGAGCGCAGCGACGAGCGTGGAGCGGCTGGGGCTGTCCCCAGCGTCACCGCCGGCGCCACCGACGAGACGAAGGAGGCCTAAGCCATGCCGATCGGTCCCGCACGCATGCCCATCATGGACCACCTCGGCGAGCTGCGCCGCCGCCTCACGATCGTCGTCGCGGCGGTCTTCCTGTGCGCGCTCGTCGTCTACTTCGCCACGCCCACGCTGATCGAGCTCATGATCGGCCAGATCGAGGAGGCCATGAACGGGGCAAAGCTCGTCGTCACCACGGTGCTCGGCGGCTTCACCATCCGCTTCAAGGTCGCCCTGTTCTTCTCGGTCATAATCTGCTGCCCGATCATCATCTGGGAGGTCATGGCCTTCTTCCTGCCGGCCCTCAAGCCCAAGGAGCGCCGCTGGGTCGTGCCCACGGTGGGCGCCATGGTCCTGCTCTTCTTCCTGGGCATGGTCTTCTGCTTCCTCGTGATCCAGCCCGCCGCCTTCGGCTGGCTGCTCGAGCAGTCCCGCGAGATCGGCACGCTCATGCCCGAGGCCAGCGACTACCTGGACATCTACATGCTCCTGGAGATCGGCTTCGGCATCGCCTTCCAGCTGCCGCTCGTGATCTTCTACCTGTCGATCCTGCACCTGGTGCCCTACAAGACGTTCCGCTCGCAGTGGCGCATCGTCTACGTGGCGTTCATGGTGCTCTCCGCCGTGGTCACGCCCGACGCCTCGCCCGTCACGATGGTCCTCATGTTCGCCGTGCTGGTCTTCCTCTACGAGGCGGCGCTCGCCGTGGCGCGCTTCATCATCGTCGCGCGTGACGGCAAGGAGGCGCTCAAGTGGTCCCGCGAGGACTACGAGAACCGCGACCTCGAGAAGCTCTAGGGCGGTGACGCAGTGAGGCTCATCGTCACCGAGAAGAACGACGCCGCGCAGCAGATCGCGCGCCTGCTCTCCACCTCCGGCAAGCCCAAGGCCGACAAGGTCTACAACACGCCGGTCTACCGCTTCACCTGGGACGGGGAGGACTGCGTCACCATCGGCCTGCGCGGCCACATCCTCAAGGTGGACTTCCCGGTCCAGCTCACGTTCGACGACAGGAACGGCTGGCAGGGCCTCACCGCCGACGGCGAGCTGCTCCCGGCAGACGTCCCCGACGGCCTGGCGCGCCCGCCCTACCAGTCCCGCCGCAAGCCGTTTCTGGCCGACGGCGTGGACCTCAAGGGCTGGAAGATCGCGAGCCTCCCGTACCTCGTGTGGGCGCCCATCGAGAAGCTCCCTGCCGAGAAGGAGATCATCCGCGCCCTCAAGAACCTCGCCAAGAAGGCCGACTCGGTGATCATCGGCACGGACTTCGACCGCGAGGGCGAGCTCATCGGCTCCGACGCGCTGCGCCAGATCCGTGAGGTCGCGCCCGACGTGCCCGTCGCCCGCGCCCGCTACTCCGCGTTCACCCGCGCCGAGATCGACCACGCCTTCGCGAACCTCGTCGAGCTCGACCAGGACCTCGCCGACGCCGGCGAGTCCCGCCAGTACATCGACCTCATCTGGGGCGCCGTCCTCACGCGCTACCTCACCACCGCGCGCTGGAGCGGCCTGGGCACCGTGCGCTCGGCCGGCCGCGTGCAGACGCCGACGCTGGCCCTCGTCGTGGAGCGCGAGCGCGAGCGCCTCGCCTTCGTGCCCGAGGACTACTGGGTGATCCAGGGGCAGGCCGAGAAGGACGGCGACGCCGCCGGCCCCTTCAAGATCACGCACGCCACCGCCCGCTTCTGGGACCGGGCCGCGACCGAGACCGCCTTCGGCCACGTGAGCGGCGCCACCGAGGGCACCGTCACCGCCGTGGAGCGCAAGAGCCGCACCCAGCGCCCGCCCGCGCCGTTCAACACCACGAGCCTGCAGGCCGCCGCGGCCGCCGAGGGCATCAGCCCCGCCCGCACGATGCGCCTGGCCGAGAGCCTCTACATGGACGGCCTCATCTCGTACCCGCGCGTCGACAACACGGTCTACCCCAAGTCGCTCGACCTGCGCGAGTGCGTCCGCATGCTCTCCACGGTGCCCACCTACGGATCCGTGTGCCACGAGCTGCTGAAGCAGGACAAGCTCACCGCCACCCGCGGCAAGCAGGAGACCACCGACCACCCGCCGATCTACCCCACGGCCCCGGCGTCCCCGGACAGCCTCCAGCCGGCGGAGTGGAAGCTCTACAACCTCATCGCCCGCCGCTTCCTGGCCACGCTCATGGGACCGGCCACGATCGAGGGCACCAAGGTGACCCTCGACGTCGCGGGCGAGCCGTTCACGGTCTCGGGCAGCGTGCTCGTCTCGCCGGGCTTCCGCGCGGCCTACCCCTACGGCCTCAAGAAGGACGACCAGCTCCCCGCGCTCGCCGAGGGCGACGTGGTCTCCGTCGGCGACATGGAGCTTCTCGCCAAGCAGACCGAGCCGCCCGCGCGCTACAGCCAGGGCAAGCTCATCCAGGAGATGGAGAAGCGCGGGCTGGGCACCAAGTCCACGCGAGCGAGCATCATCGACACGCTCTACGAGCGCAAGTACTTCAAGAACGACCCGGTGGAGCCGAGCCAGCTCGGCATGGCCGTCATCGACGCGCTCGCCACCTATGCGCCGCGCATCACGAGCCCCGACATGACGGCGGAGCTCGAGGACGACATGACGCGCGTGGCCGAGGGCACGAGCGCGCAAGAGCAGGTCGTGGGCCACTCCCGCGCGCTGCTCGCCGGCCTCATGGACGTGCTCGTGGAGCACACCGACGACCTCTCCGACGCCATCGCCGACGCCGTCACGGCCGACGCCAAGGTGGGCACCTGCCCCAAGTGCGGCAAGGACCTCGTGGTGAAGAGCTCCGCCAAGACGCGCGGCAGCTTCGTTGGCTGCATGGGCTGGCCCGACTGCGACGTCACCTACCCGCTGCCCCAGGGCAAGATCTCCGCGCTCGAGGGCGAGGCCGCCGTCTGCCCGGAGTGCGGCGCGCCGCGCGTGAAGGTGCAGCCGTTCCGCAGCCGCGCGTACGAGACCTGCGTGAACCCCGCGTGCCCCACCAACCGCGAGCCCGACGTGGACGTGGGCGCGTGCCCGGCGTGCGCCGAGGCCGGCCGCTCCGGGCGCCTGGTGGCTCACAAGTCCGAGAAGAGCGGCAAGCGCTTCATCCGCTGCACCAACTACGACGACTGCGGCACGAGCTACCCGCTGCCCGCGCGCGGGGCGCTCGAGGCCACGGGCGAGACCTGCCCTGACTGTGGCGCGCCGCTCGTGGTGGTCACCACCGCCCGCGGCCCGTGGAAGCTCTGCCCCAACATGGACTGCCCCGGCCGCGAGAAGAAGGCCGCCGCGCCGCGCCGCGGAGGGCGCCGCACGGGCGGCTCGCGCGGCCGAAAGAAGTCCTAGGGCCACGGAGACGCGGTTCGGGGGTGCGGGGAGGATGCCATGCTGGACCTGAGGCGCGTGCTCGCGAGCAAGCCCAAGCCGCCGCCGGACGCCGAGCTCGCTGAGCTCTGGACGCCGTGGGGCGAGAGGGTCATGGCGGGCGAGGCGGACGGCGCGCCCGTCTCGCACCCGCGACCGCTCCTCGCACGCGAGCGCTGGGCATCGCTGAACGGGCCCTGGGAGTGCGCGTTCGTCCCCGAGTCCGACGCCGCGTCCGCCTGGCGCACGGCCGCGCCGCCCGAGGGCGGCTGGCAGCCCGTCCGCGTGCCCTTCTCGCCCGAGGCACCGCTCTCTGGGGTGGGCCGCCAGCTCAGGCCGGACGAGCTGCTGTGGTACCGCCGGGAGCTCGAGGCGCCGGCCCTCGTCGCCGGCGAGCGGGCGGTCCTGCACCTGGATGCCGTCGACTGGGCGTGCGCCGTCTACGTCAACGGCGTGCGCGTCGCCGAGCACACGGGCGCCTACCTGCCCTTCTCGACCGACGTCACGGACGCGCTGCGCCCGGGCGAGAAGAACGAGCTCGCCGTCTGCGCTCACGACCCGTCCGACGCCGGCACGCAGCTCCGCGGCAAGCAGCGCCTCGCCCGGGGCGGCATCTGGTACACGGCCCAGAGCGGCATCTGGCGCGACGTCTGGTGGGAGGTCGTGCCCGCCGCGCACGTCGTCGACTTGCGCGCGGACGCGCGACCGGACGAGGGGCGCGTGGTCCTTCTCGCCCGCGCGGCGGGGGAGGGCGAGCTCGTGGCCCGTCTCCTGGACGACGGGTCCGAGGTGGCCCGCGCGGCCGCTTTCGTCCGGGGCGGGGGCGACGTGGAGCTCTCGCTCCCCGTGGCCGGCCCGCGTCTCTGGAGCCCGGGCGACCCGCACCTCTACGACCTGGAGGTCTCCCTCGGCGCCGACCGCGTGCGCAGCTACTGCGCCTTCCGGACGGTCGAGGTGCGCCCGGACGCCGCCGGCGTGTCCCGTGTGCACCTCAACGGCGAGCCTCTCTTCCTGCGCGGCGTGCTCGACCAGGGCTACTGGCCGGACGGCCTCATGACGCCGCCCGCCGAGGGCGCGCTCGAGCACGACGTCCGCACGATGCGCGACCTGGGCTTCAACCTGCTGCGCAAGCACATCAAGGTGGAGCAGCCGCGCTTCTACGCGCTCTGCGACCGGCTCGGGATGCTCGTCTGGCAGGACATGCCCTCGGGCGGCGGCGCGTACGGCGCGTGGCACACGAGCTACAAGCCCACGCTCTTCCGCGCGAGCTGGACGCGGATGTCCGACCGCGGGGGGCGCGCGTGGCGCCGGCTCGCGGCCGACGACCCCGCGTACCGCGCGGAGTGGCGCGCGACCTGCGAGGGGACGGTTCGCCTGCTCGCGGGGCACCCGTGTGTGATCGGCTGGACGCTCTTCAACGAGGGCTGGGGGCAGTTCGACGCCCGCGCCGCCACGGAGCTCGTGCGGGGGCTCGACCCCTCGCGACCGGTGAGCGCCGCGAGCGGCTGGTACGACCAGGGCTGCGGCGACCTCTTCAGCGTGCACAACTACTTCCGCCCGCTCGAGGTCTGGCGCGACCGCGCCCGGGCTCGACGCGCGTTCGCGATCTCCGAGTTCGGGGGCGTGAGCTGGGCGGTCCCGGGCCACGTGAGCCTGGCGACGTCGTATGGCTACGAGGAGGCCGCCGGGGGCGCGGAGTTCGCCGCCGAGGTGCGGGCCCTGTTCGCCCGCGCGGACGCCCTCGAGGTCGAGGGCCTGGCCGGCTTCGTCTACACGCAGCTCAGCGACGTGGAGGAGGAGACCAACGGCCTGCTCACCTACGACCGCCGCGTGAGCAAGCTGGCGGCGGCCCTGCCCGGGCGGCCCTGACGGCGCCCTCCAGGAGGGTTTGGGTTCGAAAAACGGGCAAATCGGGCGCATCGTTGGGGTCCAACTGGGAAAACGTCGGCGGTCGTCGGCTTTTCGAACCCAAACTCGATTCGGGTTTGGGTTCGAAAAACGGGACGAAACTGGTCCAGCAATTTGATACTACTTCGCTGACCTGCGACTCTGTCGTCTGGTGTCCGACACGCGGCGCGATTCCCGAACCCAAACCCTCCGTGGGGCCGCGCGGCGTCGCCGAGAGGGGCGCCCCCGCCGTGGTTTTCTCGCGGCGGGCGGGGCGGCGCGGTACCATTGAGGGGCTACGAGATCGAGGGGAGGCGCATGGGACGCGGGGTGTTCATCACGCTTGAGGGGGCTGACGGCTGCGGCAAGTCGACGCAGGCCGCGCTGGTCGCCGACGCGCTCGAGGCGTCCGGCCGCGAGGTCGTGCGCCTGCGCGAGCCCGGCGGCACGCCGATCTCCGAGAAGGTCCGCGCGCTGCTCTTGGACCCCGCCAACGCCGAGATGGTCCCGGAGTGCGAGCTCCTCCTCTACGAGGCCAGCCGCGCCCAGCTCACGCGCCAGGTCATAGAGCCCGCCGTCGCGCGCGGCGCCGTGGTCCTGTGCGACCGCTACTACGACTCCACCTACGCCTACCAGGCCGGCGGACGCGAGCTGCCGGACGACCTCGTGAACGCCGCCAATGCGCTCGGCAGCTGCGGCGCCGTGCCCGACCGCACGCTCGTCTTCGACCTCGAGCCCGCCGTCGCCTTCGCGCGCGCCACGGCCGGCGGCGCGGACCGCCTCGAGGCCGAGGGCCTGGCCTTCCAGGAGCGCGTCCGCGCGGCCTACCTGCGCCTCGCCGCCTCCGAGCCCGACCGCGTGCGCGTGGTGGACGCCTCGGGCGAGAAGGGCGAGGTGCTCGCCCGCGCGCTCGACGCCCTCGGGGACCTGCTATGAGCGCCGCCGCCCCCACGCGGGTGCCCGCCGCCCTCGACGCCCTCGCGGACCAGCCGCGCGTGCGCGACTTCCTCGCCACGGCGCTCGCCGAGGGCCGCCTCTCCCACGCCTACCTCTTCCTGGGCCCCCCGGGCGCCGGCAAGCACGAGGCGGCCGAGGCACTCGCCAAGTGCGTGGTTTGCCCGAACGGCGGCGACGCCACCTGCGACGAGTGCCGCCGCGTGGCGCACCGCACCCACCCCGACGTCCGCTGGCTCGTCCCGGGGAGCGCGACCGGCTACCTGGTCACGCAGGTCCGCGAGCTGATCGAGGACGCGGGCCTGGCGCCCGTGCGTGCCCGCACCAAGGTCTACGTGCTCGAGCGCGCCGAGCTCCTGCGCGGCGCGGCGGCGAACGCCCTGCTCAAGACCCTCGAGGAGCCGCCCGCCAACACGATGTTCGTCCTCTGCGGCCGCACGGTCGACGCCCTGCTGCCCACGATCGTCTCGCGCTGCCAGCAGGTGCCGTTCGCCGCCCCCTCGGCCGCCGCGGGCGTCCGCGCCGTGACGCGCGCCTGCCCCTGCACCGAGACCGAGGCCCGCATCGCCCTCTCCGTGACCGGCTCGCCCGCACGCGCCGTCGAGTACCTGGGCTCCGCGAGCCGCCGCCAGGTGCGGCGCCTCGTCGTGGACACACTGGACGCCCTCCCGCGCGACGACTCCTGGGACGTCCTTCTCGCCGCGCGCGAGATCGTGAGCGCGGTGTCCGTTCCGCTCGCCGACGTCAAGAAGGCGCAGGAGGAGGCGCTGCAGGAGACCCAGGACTTCCTCACCTCGGCCGCCCTCAAGCAGGTGGCCGACGCCAACAAGCGCGAGCTTACGGCCCGCGAGCGTTCGGGTATGATGGAGGTCCTGGCTGCCGTGGAGTCCATCCTGCGCGACGTGCTCGTGCGCTCGGAGGGCCTGTCGGACGCCATCGTCAGCGAGGACGCCGCCGCCGTGGTCGACCGGCTCGCCGCCCGCGCCTCCACGCGCCGCGTGGTGGCCGCGCTGGACGCCGTCGCCCGCGCCGCGGACGACCTGGCCCGCAACGTGTCACCCCAGCTGACCCTCGAGGTCATGCTTCTCTCTGTCAAGGAGGCACTCACATGCCCACCGTCATTCCGGTGAAGTTCGCCTACGCCGCGCGTGACCTCTGGTTCGACCCGGCCGGTACCGGCGCCCAGGAGGGCGATCACGTGATCTGCGCGACCGAGCGCGGCCAGGAGATCGGCCTCGCCACCGCCGACGCCCGTGAGGTCGCGCCCGAGGAGCTCTCGTCCACGATCGGCCACGCGCAGCTGCGCGACGTCGTGCGCATCGCCACCGACGAGGACCTGGAGCGCGCCGACGAGCTCGCCCGTCGCGGCGAGGAGTCTATGCCCGAGTTCCGCCGCCACGTGGCGGAGTCCGGCCTGGACATGAAACCCGTGGGCGTGGAGTACCTCTTCGACGGAGAGAGGGCCGTCTGCTACTTCGCCGCCGAGGAGCGCGTGGACTTCCGCCAGCTCGTGCGCGACCTCTCGCGCGAGTTCCACGTCCGCATCGACATGCGCCAGATCGGGGTGCGCGAGGAGGCGGCCATCGTGGGCGGCTACGGCCACTGCGGCCAGGAGCTCTGCTGCCGCCGCTTTGCCACGGGCTTCGACCCGGTCTCCATCCGCATGGCCAAGGAGCAGGACCTCCCGCTCAACTCCACCAAGATCTCCGGTGCGTGCGGCCGCCTCATGTGCTGCCTGCGCTACGAGTTCGAGGCCTACCGCGACTTCAAGAGCCGCGCGCCCAAGAAGAACGCCGTCATCGACACGCCGCTCGGCAAGGCCAAGATCATCGAGTACGACACCCCCAAGGAGCAGCTCTGTCTGCGCCTGGAGAGCGGCAAGCAGATCCGTGTGGCGCTCGCCGACATGACGGCCTCCGAGGCCGCGCACAAGAAGAGCGAGGAGCTGGGCTGCCCGTGCCGCCCGGACACCGTCACGCGCGAGGTGCTCGACCGTCTGGAGTCCCCGGACGTGCAGATGGCCCTCGCCGAGCTCGATCGCAAGAACGGCGTGCTCGCCGAGCCCGAGGTGGACGCCTCGGACATCTTCGTGGAACCCAAGCGCAAGCGCCGTCGCGCGTCCTCCGGCGCGCCATCCGGCGAGAAGAGCGAGCGCCCCGCGATCGGTTCCGCGCCGTCCGGCGAGGGAGGCTCCGGCGCGACGCGCCGCCGCCGCAAGCGCCGCCCGGGCGACGGCGGGGGAGAGGCAGTCGCGGCCCCGGCCGAGACGCAGCAGAACGGCGCGCGCCGTCGTCACCACCAGGCCGCCGAGGGCGCCTCGGCCGAGGGCGCGCCCTCGCAGGGCCAGGGCGCCACGCGGCGCCGCCGCCCGGGCGACAAGGGCGGCCAGCCGGCGGCCGGCACCGCGCCGCGCGGCATGCAGCCGTCGCGCAAGAGGCGCGCGCAGCAGGGCGGCGGTGAGCCGTCC